>NZ_SLWU01000001.1 GCF_004345675.1 Caldanaerobacter subterraneus
GAGTGCAAAGGCAGAAGGGGGCTTGACTGTGAGAGAGACATCTCGAGCAGGGACGAAAGTCGGGCTTAGTGATCCGGCGGCAGTGAGTGGGAACGCCGTCGCTCAACGGATAAAAGCTACCCCGGGGATAACAGGCTGATCTCCCCCAAGAGTCCACATCGACGGGGAGGTTTGGCACCTCGATGTCGGCTCATCGCATCCTGGGGCTGAAGTAGGTCCCAAGGGTTGGGCTGTTCGCCCATTAAAGCGGTACGTGAGCTGGGTTCAGAACGTCGTGAGACAGTTCGGTCCCTATCCGTCGCGGGCGTAGGAGACTTGAGGGGAGCCATCCCTAGTACGAGAGGACCGGGATGGACGAGCCGATGGTGTACCAGTTGCACCGCCAGGTGCACAGCTGGGTAGCCAAGCTTGGAAGGGATAAACGCTGAAAGCATCTAAGCGTGAAGCCCACCCCAAGATAAGGTCTCCCACCCGAAAGGGGTAAGGCACCTTGTAGAAGACGAGGTAGATAGGCCGGGGGTGTAAGAGCGGAAACGCTTTTAGCTGACCGGTACTAATAAGCCGAGGACTTGACCCTGAAGGCTTTGTGTAGTTTTGAAGGTCTAAGTATCCGGTGGCGATAGCGGAGGGGAAACACCCGTTCCCATTCCGAACACGGTCCACAAGGGGCCCCCGGACGGTCGCAAGACCGGCTGGGGTGCTAGTTAAGCCCTCCAGCGCCGATGGTACTGCATAAGCGGGAGAGTAGGTCGCTGCCGGGGAAATTTTTAAAAAGCCCCCTTTAACAAGCTCCCTTTATGGGAGCTTTATTTTTTTATATATACTTCCCACACACCTTTTAGCACCTCTTTTACTTCCATAGAGCAATTTAATTTAGAAAAATATGTTTCCAAATTGTCTAACGTACACCTGTGATCCACCACAACTTTTAAAATCTCCCCTTCTTTCATTTCTTCGTATTTCTTTTTGGCCTTTAGAAGTGGAAGAGGGCATATTTCTCCCATGCACATAATCTCATGAACCATTTTCAGCACCCTTAGCAGAAAAAATCTTTACCGTTATTTTTTATGAAATCGATGAAGTCCATTTTGGACTTTTTGTAAATTTTTTTGTTGTATATTAAAGAATAACTGTAGTTAAATTCTATGCCTTCTACTTCAACTATGGACAAGGTTTTAGTATATAATTCCTTTTTTATGGCTATATAAGGCAAAATAGAAAGACCATGTCCTGCAGCCACGGAGGACTTAATTGATTCAATAGAAGGAGATTCCATTTCAATCTTTAACTTTTTTATATCAATTTCGTGGGCAAGTAAAGTCTCTTCAATTATTTTGCGCAAAGCGCACTTTCTATGTATTATAAAAAAATTATAACGCAATAATTTGTTTTTTGACAAACTTTTTTCTTCCCAGTTGCCGCTCGCTACAAAATGCATTTTGAAATCTCCTAAAGGAATGCAAGAAATGTTTTCATCTACATAACAACCTTCTATAAAGCCTATGTCTATTCCTCCTTCTTTTACGTTGTATATCACTTCAGGTGTAAAATTGTGCTCTACATGCACTGTGATGTTTTTATACCTTCTTTTGAATTCGTGCAGGGTACAAGGGAGGGCATATTGCCCAATAGTAGGGCAGGCAGAAATTGTTAATCTGTTTATGCAGTTGTTTTCACAGCACTCTAAGTCTTTTACCATGTTGTCGTACAAATTCAATATCCTTTCTGCATATTGATAAACTAATTCTCCGGCTGGTGTAGGAAAGACTCCTCTATTGGTGCGCTTTAAAAGAGTTGCTTTCAAGTCTTTTTCTAATGCTTTTATTTGTTGACTTATGGTTGGCTGAGAGAGGTACAACTCTCTTGCCGCTGAAGAAATGCTTTTGTAATATACAGTTTTATAAAATGCCCTTAAGTTTTCAATATTCATAAAAACTCCCCCTGTTTGTTAAAAAGCTATCGCAATATAACGTTTAGTTTTATTATACTACAAAGTTTGTTATAAGTAAAACTAATATTGCATAAGAATTTCAAATGATAAATGGAGAAAATTTTATAGTAAAATGAAACTAGAATGTTAAAATGATAACAAAATAAGGAGGAATGTAAAATGAGTAATGAAGTAAAGCCTACCTATACTTTAGATGAAAGAGGAGAGGTATGCCCTGTTCCAGATGTGGACACCAGAAGAAAACTCAAAGAGATGAAATCAGGTGAAATACTGGAAGTACTTATTGATTACGCTCTTTCTAAAGAAAGGATTCCAGCAGGAGTAAAGGAAGTAGGAGGAGAGGTAATATCCATTGAAGAAATAGGGCCAAGCGAGTGGCGAATTCTCATTAAAAAGCTTTGATGAGTCAAGGGGGAGATTTTATGGATCCGAGATTACAGGGGCTTTTGGTAGGTATACTTTTTGGCATAGTTTTACAAAGAGGAAGGATTTGTTTTAACTCAGCGATCAGAGATGTGAAGATGACAAAAGACAATTACCTGATGAAGTTAGCTTTGCTTGCAATACTGGTGGAGACGATTGGCTTTCATCTGGCGGCGCAACTGGGTTGGATTAAATTAAATCCAAAACCTTTGATTCCTCTTGCTCAGATCATAGGCGGTTTCTTATTTGGTATGGGTATGGTTCTAGCAGGTGGTTGTGCCAGCGGTGTTACTTATAGGATAGGTGAAGGTTATATAACAGCATTTATTGCAGCAGTCTTCTATGGAATCACTGCAGCAGCTGTAAAAGGTGGTCCTTTATCTTTTGTAAATAGGTGGATGGGTAAGCCCATAACTACTACTAATAACCCGGGAGGATTTTACGCTGCAAAAGATGGAGCTGTCAATTTAACTCTGGCAAATCTTTTAAATATTAATCCATGGATTGTAGCAATTATTTTTGCTTTGTTACTTCTCATAGTACTGGTATTTTGGAAGACTACTGAAAGAAAAGTTTCAGGGCTTAACTGGATAACAGGCGGTATTGCTTTAGGACTTGTAGGAGTTATAGCATATCTTTCTCAAAAGACTTATCCCCTTGGCATCACAGGAGGTTGGGTGAATCTTTTCAGAACTACTACTGCAAATTTAGACCTCACTCAGCCTATTCCGTACAACTGGGAAGGAATGGAAATAGTAGGGATCATAATTGGTGCGTATTTAGCAGCACTTTTTGCAAAAGAATTCAGATTAAGAGTTCCAAAGGACCCTAAGACTTTTGTCCAGGTAGCAGTAGGCGGTATTTTAATGGGATTTGGTGCAGGAAGTGCTGGAGGATGCAATATAGGGCACATTCTTTCGGGACTTCCCCATTTAGCTATAAGTTCAATAGTGTTTACAATCTTTGCAGTGTTGGGAAACTGGTTTATGGTTTGGTACCTTTTTGAGAGAAAATAAGTGGGAGGGCGGCTTTGCCCTTCCCACAAAATTTTAAGAGGAGGGATAGATGTATGCATGTAACAATACAGGTAAATGTACCCCCTTATACAAATGAGGATATGGATACTGCAATCCATCTCGCAGAAGCTCTTTTGAAAAGGGGACATAAGGTTTCAATATTTTTATTTGCTGATTCTGTACTTGCCGCAAACAAACTTGTTAAACCTATGAAGGTTGATAGAAATATTCCTTCAAAACTTCGTGAGCTTTCTGAAAAAGGTGTGGAAGTTCACATTTGCGGCCTTTGTGCTCAGTACAGAGGGATTGGCGAGGATATGAAAATTGAAGGCTCAGATTTTTCTGGAGTGCCAGAGATGGCAGCGCTTATATACAATTCCGATAGGTACATCAATTTACTGCCTTAGGGGGTGTAAAAAGTGAAAAAAGTTTTATTTGCAGTGTATACTTCTCCTGTAGGAAGTATTTGGATAAATGAGGCTTTCAGAAGTGCGTTTGGAATGTACGGAGAAGACCTTGAACCTGCGGTGCTCTTTGTTGAGGAGGCTGTTTTGGCTGTTAGGTCTTCCTGTAAGCCAGAGCTGATTGGGTGTCTGCCTTTGGCGATGACTTTTAAGTATATTGAGAAGTATCAGACGCCTGTTTATGCGGTAAAGGAAGATTTAGATAAGTTCAATATAAAAGAAGATGAAATTGCTCCTCAGTGGAATTTAAAAATTGTGTCAAAAGATGAGCTGCCGGAATTTGTCCATTCTTTTGATAAAGTAGTGATTTTCTAGGAGGTGAAAGTATGGCCTTGATAATAGTAAAGAAAAGTCCTTCTGAAAAAATTTCCGAATTTTTATTAAACCTTGCTCTGCCTCAGGATAAGGTTTTATTTGTGCAGGACGGCGTAATTTTTGCTGCTTGTAAAAATGTGAAGAATCTTGTGAAAGAGGGAGTTGAACTTTTTGCTCTAAAAGAAGATTTTATTGCAAGGGGATTTGATGAAAAGGATAGCGAAGTGACTTTGGTGGATTATGATGGATGGGCGGAACTTATCGAGAAGGAGGAAAAAGTGATTTCTTAATTTACAAAATTTATATTGGAGGTAGAGTAAATGGAAAACCTTCATACCGGAGAATATGACTTGGCTGTCATAGGCGGAGGGCCTGGAGGGTATGTGGCGGCTATCAAAGCTGCTAAAAAAGGGGCAAAAGTAGCTCTGTTTGAAAAGGATAAATTAGGGGGCACATGTCTTAATAGAGGTTGTATACCTACAAAGGCTTATGCAAGAGCTGCTGAGGTCTATGGAATTTTAAAAAAGGCAAAAGAGTTTGGCTTTGATATTCAAATAAATTATTTTGATTATGCGCAAGTAGTGAAGAGAAAGGATACCATTGTAGGGGAACTTGTTGAAGGCATTAAGGCTTTGCTTAAAGCCAATAAAATAGAGGTCTTCAATAAAGAAGCGAAGGTAGACAAAGAGAAGAATGTAATTTTTGAGGGAGAAAAAATCAAAGCGAAAAACATTATAATTGCTACTGGTTCATCTCCTGCAGAGCTTCCAATTGAAGGCATTGATTCGAAAAATGTTCTAAATAGCGATACAATTTTGGAGATAACGTCTTTACCCAAAAGTTTATGCATTATAGGTGGCGGAGTAATAGGGATGGAATTTGCTTTTATAATGAACCAATTTGGAGTAGAAGTGTATGTGGTTGAAATGATGCCTAATATCCTCCCTTCCCTTGATAAAAAAGTAAGTTCTGCTGTTAAATTTGCTGCTCAGAAGAGAGGCATTAAGATTTATACTTCTTCTACTGTGGAAAAAGTAGAGGAGGAGGGAGAAAACTCTGTAGTTACGATTAGAAGAGGTGATGATATTAAGAAAATATCTGTTGATAAAGTGTTTGTTTCTATTGGAAGAAAGTTAAATACAAGTATAGGGCCAATTGTAGATTTGCTTGAATTTGATAAGAAAGCGATTAAAGTCGATGAGCACATGAGGACAAACATAGAGGGTGTTTGGGCTGTAGGAGATGTGACAGGTAAAATGATGCTGGCCCATGTAGCTTCTTCACAGGGAGAAGTGGCAGTTGACAATATTTTTGGAAAGTCGAGAACTTTGGATTACTACAAGATACCTGCAGCTGTTTTTACAGAACCAGAAATTGGATATTTCGGGTATACAGAAGAGGAGGCCAAAGAAAAATTTGGAGAAATTAAAGTAGGAAGATTTGACTTTAAAAATAACGGGAGAGCCAAAACTTATGGTGAGACAGAAGGATTTGCCAAGATAATTTCAACTGAAGATGGAGAAGTAGTTGGGGCATGGGTAGTAGGTAGTGGTGCATCAGAGCTTGTGCACATAATTTCAACGGCTTGTCAGAGCGGAGCAAAAGCGGAAGAATTGAAAGATGTGGTCTATGCCCATCCTACAAAGAGCGAAACTATTATGGAGGCTTTTAAAGATATTTTCAAAGAGGCAATCCACAAAATTTAAATTATTAAAAATTGGAGGGACAAAAATGAAAGTTTTGGAAGATTTGTATTACTCAAAGGACCATGTATGGGTAAAAGTAGAAGGGAATAAAGCTTATATTGGCATAACTGATTATGCCCAGGACTCTTTAGGGGATGCGGAGTACATTGAACTTCCTGAAGTTGGAACAGAGTTTACAGCTGGAGATGTGCTTGGAGTTATAGAATCTGCAAAAGCGGCTTCTGACGTTTATATACCTGTAGACGGAGAAGTAATTGAAGTGAACAATGCTGTAGCTGAAGACCCTTCTTTGGTAAATAGCGATCCCTATGGAAGCTGGCTTGTTGCTGTAAGGTTGAAAGATAAAGCTCAAGTTGAAAAGCTTATGAAGGCAGAAGAGTACAAAAAATTTTTGGAAGAGTAATAAAGGGCCCTTTACGGGGCCTTTTTTAGTTTATTGAAATTTTCAGTAGTGGTATAATTAGCTTAAAAGGCTTTTAGTGAAGGAGGCGGTATAGTTGAAGAAGTTTCTCTGTGGAGTTGATTTGGGAGGCACAAAGATAAGCACAGGCATTGTTGATGAAAATGGCAACATAATAAAGAGCATAAAAATTCCAACAATGGCTGAGAAAGGACCAGACGTGGTGATTGAAAGGATTGAAGAGAGCATATATCAGGTTTTAAAAGATACAGGGCTTGAAATGAGCAATTTAAAAGGTATCGGGATAGGGTCTCCTGGGCCTTTGAATGCCAAAAAGGGGATTGTGATAAGCCCTCCAAATTTGCCTCACTGGAGTAACGTCCCTATAGTGGAAATTTTGTCGAAAAGGCTTGGCATAGAGGTTAGACTGGAAAATGACGCAAATGCGGCTGCAATAGGAGAACACCTTTTTGGATCAGGTAGAGGAGTAGATAATTTTGTGTACATAACAGTCAGCACTGGAATTGGCGGAGGAGTCATAATTGAAGGGAAATTATATAGTGGAGAGAATTCGAATGCTGCAGAGATTGGACATCACACCATAAACTTTGATGGGCCGAGGTGCAACTGCGGAAATTACGGATGCTTTGAAGCTTACGCTTCTGGAACGGCGATTGCCAGATTTGCAAGGGAAGGGATTGAAAAAGGGATAAAGACGAAAATAAAGGAACTGGCGGGAGAAGGAGAAGTAAGAGCAGAGCACGTGTTCGAAGCTGCAAAACTGGGAGATGAATTCGCAAAAGAATTGGTAGAAAAGGAGGCTTTTTACTTGGGAGTGGGAATTGCCAACATAATGGCTTTTTACAATCCCAGAAAGATCGCCATAGGGGGAGGAGTTTCTGCTCAGTGGGATATGTTGTATGGGAAAATGATGGAAACTGTAAGAAAAAAGGCATTAAAACCCAATGCAGAAGTATGTGAAGTGGTAAAGGCTCAGCTGGGAGAAAATATAGGAGTTTTGGGGGCTGCTGCATTGCTCTTGTGAGGGGATGAATATGCAAAGATGCCCTTGGTGCCTCGTGGATCCGATTTATATAAAGTATCACGATGAGGAATGGGGAGTGCCTGTCCACGACGATAGGAAGCATTTTGAGTTTTTGATTTTGGAATCTTTCCAAGCTGGTCTCAGCTGGCTTACCATACTAAAAAAGAGGGAAAATTTTAGACGAGCTTATAGTGGTTTTGACCCTCATATGGTTTCTCAATACGATGAAGAAAAAATAAGAGAATTATTGGAGAACAAGGGCATTGTGCGCAATAGAAAGAAGATAGAGGCTTCCATTCACAATGCGAAGAAGTTTATAGAAATTCAAAAAGAATTTGGTAGTTTTGATGAATACATATGGAGATTTGTGAATTACAAACCTATAATAAATAGTTGGGAGAAAGTGGAGGATATTCCATCCCGCACGGAATTATCTGATATGATAAGTGAAGACCTTAAAAGGAGAGGTTTTGTCTTTATAGGCTCTACCATAGTGTACTCTTATATGCAGGCTGTAGGGCTTGTTAATGACCATCTGATTAGCTGTTTTAGATATAAAGAATTATCATAAAGTAGAATATTTTTCAAGAAATAGGGAATAATTCTATTAGGATAATATTGAAAGTGGTGTGCCAGATGGAGAGTGTCACGATAAAAAGAAAATGTTTTATATGCGATAAAAAGGTACAAGATGGCATAGATGTATTAGGAAAATTTATATGCGAAGAGTGTCAGAAGAGATTGATAAATTTGTCTCCCTTCGATAAGAACTATGACTTCTACAGGCAAAAGATGATTGATATATGGGAGGATTATATGAAAGACGTCGGGTATGAAAACTGGGTGTAAATCCAGTTTTCTTTTTTTGTGGTATAATGAAAATGAAAAATGTTTTGTGGAGGTATTTTATGTCAACCCCTTTGTACGACGCTCTCATGGAATACGTGAAAAAGGAAACTGTACCTTTTCACATGCCCGGCCATAAACAAGGAAGAGTATTGCCAAAAGAGTACATTGAAAATTTAGCAAAAATTGATTTGACAGAGGTGCCAGGACTTGACAACCTTCACAATCCCGATGGTCCAATCCTTGAAGCTGAGAAGCTTGCAGCAAAGGCCTTTGGGTCAAAACAAGCTTTCTTTTTGGTAAATGGCAGTACTGCTGGAATATATGCGGCCATGTATGCAGTGCTAAACCCTACGGATAAAGTGCTTGTGATGAGGAATTCTCATAAATCTGTTTACAACGGAGTTGTGCTTACTCAATCGATTCCCGTGTATTTGCTGCCCGAGATAGACTATGAAAATGGAATTGCGATGGGAATTGATGTAGAAAAGCTAGAGGAGGTTTTGCAAAAAGAAAGAGATGTAAAAGCTGTAGTAGTGACATACCCTAATTATTACGGTTTTTGCAGTGATATTGAAAAAATTGTGGATATTGTGCATAAGTACGGTAAAATTTTAATTGTAGATGAAGCTCATGGGGCTCACTTTCCTTTTTCAAACAATTTGCCTAAGTCCTCCATAAAAGCAGGAGCAGATATTGTAGTACAGAGCCTGCACAAGACTCTTACTTCTTTTACTCAAACTTCTATACTCCATTTAAATTCTGATAGGGTAGATGTGGATCGGTTAAAATATTCTTTAAGCCTTTTTCAATCTACATCCCCTTCTTATATTCTCATGTCTTCAATTGACATGGCGAGAGAATACATGGAGAAAGAGGGCAAAAAAAGATTAGAGGAAATTATTCAATTATCCCTATATGCTAGAAGAGAAATTGGTAAAATAGAAGAAATGAAATGTCTGGGAGAAGATGTCGTTGGACGGTACGGCATTGTGGATTTTGATGTTACAAAGCTCACTATAAGTGTAAAGAATTTGGGAATTGAAGGGCCTGAAGCAGAGGATTTTTTGAGGAGAGAATGCAATATACAAGTTGAAATGTCTGATGTTTACAATATATTAGCGATGGTTACTGTAGGGGATGATGAAAAAAGGGTAAAAATGCTTTTAGAAGGTTTAAAAAAGCTTTCAAAAAACAGGAAGAGGGTTAAATTTGGGGATAGAATTCTTTTTCCTTCTTTGCCTGAAATGGTGTTGACTCCTTCGGAAGCTGTGAGGAAAAAGAAGGTGAGGGTACCCTTTGAAAAGGCAGAAGGGGCGATTTCTGCAGATTTTGTGACACCTTATCCGCCAGGAGTTCCTCTCATATGTCCAGGAGAGAGGATTGAAAAAGATATGGTAAAATATATAGAAGTATTGTATAATAAAGGTATTAAGGTTTTGGGTATACAGGATAATTTACTGTCGGTGTGTGAGATATGAGAGGGAAATTTATAAGTTTCGAAGGCATAGACGGATGTGGGAAGACCACACAGGTTAAGCTTTTGGAAGAACATCTTAAAAAAGAGGGTTATGACCTACTTGTCTTAAGGGAGCCGGGTGGGACGAGAGTAGGAGAGAAAGTCCGCGAAATTTTGCTTGACAGAGAAAATCTCATCTTCCCGGTGACAGAAATGCTCCTTTACGCTTCCTCTAGGGCGCAACTGGTGGAAGAGAAGATTTTACCCGCTCTTTCTAAAGGTCAAATGGTAATAGTTGACAGGTTTGTAGATAGTTCTTATGTATATCAGGGATATGCTAGGGGATTGGGACTGGAAAAAGTTAAAATTGTAAATGAAATAGCAACTAAAGGTTTGTTTCCGGATATTACAGTATATATAGACATTACACCGGAGGAAGCCATAAAAAGGCGACAGGGTAAAAAAGCCGACAGGCTCGAAGGGGAGGACTATGAATTTCACAAAAAAGTGAGGGAAGGTTATCTTAGACTGGTGAAGGATTTTCCGGAGAGGTTTGTTTTGATAGACGGTATGCAGGAGGTACTGGCGGTTCATAAAATGGTGGTAAAGGCAGTAGAAGAATATTTGAAGGGGGCGAAAGTATGAAGTTAGTTCTTGCGATCGTACAGGATGAAGATGTCAGAAGGTTGATGGATGGGCTTACGGAGGGAGGATTCAGCTTTACAAGGATTGCTTCTACAGGTGGTTTTTTGAGGTCTGGCAATACCACCTTGATAATAGGAGTGGAAGATGATAAATTGGACGATGTCATAAGCATAATAGAAAAGAAGTGCAAAACCCGTGATAGAATAATAACTTCACCTACTCCAATGGGAGGGGCTACAGATATCTTCCTTCCGCAGGCTGTTGAAGTGACAATTGGCGGTGCTACAGTGTTTGTGCTCGATGTAGAAAAATTCTTTAGGATATAAAAAGGGTGTTTGCTATGAGGGTTAATGAAGTCAGGCTTTCAAAAGTGGTTAGTGAAATGAAAAGCGAGATTTCAAGAACGTATAAAGTGGAGAAAAAATTTGGAGAAACTTTTGAAAAAGAGTTAGACAGAGTTTATAAAGATAAATTGTCAGAAATTTTGTCAGAAATAGATGAAGCGGCTGACAAATTAAAAGAAAGTTTGAATTTACAAGACCTTCTCAAGTATAAGAAGCTTGTAAAGAAGTTTTTGCAAGAAGCCACAGAAAACATGCTCAAATACACTAAAAAAGAACATGTAGATTTAAGAGGAAGAAGGAGAATATATTCTCTAGTGGAAAAGGTGGACAAAGAGCTGGAAAAGCTTACAGAGGAGTTTCTAAAAGAGTCTAAAAAGTTAGAACTGCTAAAAATGATTGATGATATAAGAGGTTTGTTAATAGACATTTACTCGTAAGGTGATGAAGTTGCTTAGGGTGTATGGCCACGAAGAGATTCTAAAAGTATTTCGCAATATAATAAATCAGAATAAAATTTCTAATGCCTACTTATTTGTTGGGGAAGAAGGTTTAGGAAAGAGATTTTTGGCTGAATATTTTGCAATGATGGTAAACTGCAAAGGTACTGATAAGCCTTGTTTTAAGTGTAGCTCTTGTGTAAAAATGCTTAAGAAAAGTCATCCAGATGTGTTTATAATAGAACCAGAGGGAGATTCTATAAAAGTAGAAACTGTAAGGTATATAAACGCTGAAATAAATATAAAGCCTTATGAGTCTTTTAAAAAGGTATTTATAATTGACAGGGCTGATAAAATGACTCCTGCAGCTCAGAACGCTTTTCTTAAAACCTTAGAAGAACCGCCTTTATACGGCCTTTTCATACTAATCTCACCTCAAATAGAAGCTCTTTTGCCTACAGTAGTATCTCGCTGCAATGTGGTAAGATTTAAAAGAGAAAGAAAAGAAGTGATTAAAGAATACCTGATTGGTGAAAAAGGCGTCAGCGAAGAAGAGGCAGAAGTTCTGGCACATCTCGCGGATGGCAATTTTGGTGAGGCGGACAAATTGGTGGACGAAAATTATAAAAAGCTTCGCAGCAATGTGCTTTCTGAGATTGAGAAAATTTTTGAGAAAAAAGGTTTTGAAGTGCTTAATGAGTACAGCTTTTTTGAGGAAAATAAGGAACAGATTGAGGAGGTTTTAAAAATATTCCTCTCTTATTTAAGAGATGTGTTGGTCTTTAAAACAACCAAAAATTTGAAATTTATAAAGAATGTGGATTATATAGATTCTATAGAAAAATTGGAATCTAAGTTGACCTTTAAGAGATTAAATAATATAATCAATAGAATAGAGCAGTTTAATTCCCAGCTTAAAAGCAATGTAAACTATCAGTTGGCTGTAGAGAATTTACTTTTAGATATTTTAGGGGGTCAATAACGTTGGTTACAGTCGTAGGAGTTAGATTTAAGAAGGCAGGCAAGATATACTATTTTGACCCGGGAGATTTGCCTATAAAAGTTGGCGATAAGGTGATTGTAGAGACTATAAGAGGGATAGAGGTTGGAGAAGTTGTAGTTGGAATTAAGGAAGTCCCTGAAGAAGAGATTGTAGCGCCTTTAAAGAAAGTTATACGTATTGCTACAGAAGAAGACATTGAACATTATTATGAAAACAAGAAAAAAGAGGCGCAAGCCTTTGAGATATGCCTTAAGAAAATAGAAGAACACGGGCTTGAGATGAACCTCGTAGATGTGGAATACACTTTTGACAACACCAAAGTTATATTTTACTTCACTGCAGAAGGCAGAGTAGACTTTAGAGAGTTGGTAAAAGACTTGGCATCTGTTTTTAGAATAAGGATAGAGTTAAGGCAGATAGGTGTAAGGGATGAGGCCAAAATAATTGGAGGGTTAGGGCCCTGTGGAAGACCACTTTGCTGCACCACTTTTTTGGGAGAATTTGAACCTGTTTCAATAAAGATGGCAAAGGACCAAAATCTCTCTTTAAACCCTGCTAAAATATCGGGGCTTTGCGGGCGCTTGATGTGCTGCTTGAAATATGAGCAGGAAATGTATGAAAAATTGAGGGCTGAACTTCCCAAAGTGGGCAGCATCATAAGAGTGGGAGATAAGGAGATGAAGATAACAGAAGTAGATGTAATAAGGCGCAAACTCAAAGTAAAAATGAAAAATCTGGAAGGCATAGAGATAATAAAAGAATATGACCCTGAAGAGGTAGAAGTAATAGAAGAAAGAGAAGAGATAGAAAAAATGTGTGAAGAAGAGATGTTTAAAGAAGATTTAGAAAAAATAGAGGAGTAATTCCTCTATTTTTTTATTCTACTTTATAGTAGTATTCTTAAGGTGCTGCATTATTTTTGTGCCCAATGTTGCTCTTAATAGCACTCCCAATGCTACTGGTCCTGCAATAGCCATGACCTTAAAAATGCCTCTTTTTATTCCTAATAACAAAGTCAGGGCAAGAATTACAATTACTCCTTCTCCTAGTTTTAAAAGAGTGCCAAAAATTCTTGCTATATATTTTAGAGTGCTTTTGATGCAATTGTGCAAGAGGTCATAAGTTTATATCAGCTACCTTTTTTTGAAGGAGTAGCAAAATGGGGGGGATGGTATATATACATATTGTAGCGGCTGCTACAATGCCTGCATCATTGAATCCCAATGCAAAGAGCATCCCAATAATGCTACCAAAAAATCCAAAGTAAACATATTTGTGGTTTTTAAAGATGTCTTGTAAAACTCCTGTTGGCTTATAAGAAATTATAAATAGCACTACGATAGAGATTACGAGAACCCACGACCATATCGTGTATCTCATGAGTTTAAGTTCCATTTGAAGTTTTCTTGTAAAAATTTGCAGTAGAGAATTGATGCCTTCAGTTTTTACAATGATAGCTGTTTGAGCCATATGAGTTGTTGTTCCCCAAAACATTGAAGCTACAAACATTAAGAATAACAATGCTACCATCGAAAAAAACATGATTAAGAAATTTTTTTTATTCATTTTTATTCCCGAGAACATCAAAATTGTAGTGCCAAAAGCCATAAACCCTGTTATAAATCCTCCTACTTTTGCCCCAAATTGAGGCAACACCATTAGTACGAAGGCGACAGTAAAGAAGATGAAAGCGACTATTTTTGTGGTTTTTCTCTGGTATTTTTCTATCAATAGACTTATTCCCATTATTGAGGAACCTATTAGTACCCCCATGTATTCGTTTCCTATTCCATAATATCTTGCACCGCTTATCACATCATATCCTAAGATAGAATTTTTCATTAGAGGAGAATTAAGCAGCAAATCTATTATTATAGTCAGCGACGTTATTAAACTTATTGCCATTAATCTGTCAAGGGCATTTTTTGTGATAAGCATTATTATCGCATCAATAACAAAGGTTATTAATATAATTGCAAATACATTCCAATAAAGAGACAAAGGGCCAAATAAAGGCAGTACTAAAAAGGTGAGAGGAACAGTCATTACTCCTAATAAGAGAGGAGTCAAATATTTTAAATAGTCTTTTTTCAAAAATAATAGGCCTATATAGAGTACAAGGAGAGTAATAAAAACTAAAACATACCCTTTTAGTATAGGAGGTCTTGCATTGTGCACAGATACTATCATAGTGTTGGCTTTTAAAAGTTTATGCAAAACATTGCTGTTGGGAATAGTTTCAATGGGATGACCTAACATTTCTACTGGAGGCTTTATATTAAAATACGTCAAAATTGTAGGCGCTATGTCTAAGTTTGCAATAATTCCTTCTCTCTTTGTTGTATTAGAAGTAGCAAATCCCTTGGAAAAAGATGGACCCGCTACTATTACAGGCGTTATTAAATTCTTATTTTGTATATCTTGATTAGAAGGATAAGGAGTAACTGCTATAAACAGGTCTTTAGATAAGTCTAAATTTGCAAGGATTTTTCCTATCAATCTATCTGATTCCTGTAAGGCTTTTTCTCTATATAAATGAGCTAAAGAAGGGGAAGCATATTTAGAAAACACATCTGCCCTCAAGATATCTCCTGGATCTATGATGATAAGCCCGCCATCCTTACTTGCTTCTAAAAATTTTTCGTAAAGTTTTTCATAATCAGCTCTCACCATGTAAGGGCTGTTTTCATCCCTTACAAGTAAGTCCTCACTTACATCCCCTTGAACTAATCCGTTTTTATCCATTCCAATTAGAGGGGCATATCTATTATAAAAGGTACCAGAAGGGGTTTTTACATCAGCATTACCAAAGACATATACATTTATTCCATTTTCTTTTAGAAGCTGGCCTAATAGTCCAGGGGTGACGGTATAATTTAAAGTTGAAGCTTGATTTATTAAATCTTGTATTCCTATGTTTACTATATCGCTTTTTCCTACTTCCTTTCCTGTGTACAAATGATAAAGCTTTTCTGCAGAAATGTAGCCATACACTTCGGTTTTATTAAGGCATAGTCCTCCTATTTCTCCTGCAGCTGCTCTTGTTCCAGTTCCTATTGTTAGGTAAGCAGCGGCTTCAGAATAACTTCCTGCTGTTTTTGTATTCATAAGTGCTAAAGAACCGATGTCTAACAATTTTTTTATGTTGGGCAGTTCATACTTATTAAGGTCTTTAATACTCATTCTGTTTAAGATAAAAAGGACTGCAGTTTTATTTTGTTTTGATGAAGCAAAGGCGCTGGCAGGAGAAACTGCCAGAAAAACAAGTATGAGACATAAAAAAACAGTTGCAAATTTTTTCATATGACATTCCTTCCTTAATTTTTTAGTTATGTTCTGTGCACGACTTCTTATTATACCATAAAATTGTTAAAGAATTATTAATAGAAAAAATAAAAGTCCCCTTTTTAAAAAAGAGGACTTTTTATTTAACTTATTCTCTTAAAAGAGGCATTGTCATGCAACGAGGGCCTCCTCTTCCTCTTGACAGCTCAGACCCTTCAATCGGGATCACTTTTATCCCTTCTTTTTCCAAAATTTTATTTGATATTTCATTTCTCGAATAAGTTACAATTACGCCCGGAGCTATGGCAAGAGTGTTAGTGCTGTCATTCCATTGTTCTCTTGCAGAAGTTATGGCGTTTAATCCTCCAGTTGGAATTATGTCTATTGTATAGAGGTTTAGGGCATTTTTTAGGGCTGTTTGTAAGTCTTTTTCCCTGTGTATTGAAAAACCTTTTTCTTCTTTTATGAGGCTAAAAATTTTTAGCTCATTTTTTATGCCCGGGTAGAAGACAAATCTGTTGGTATCCACCATGGTAAATACAGTGTCTAAGTGCATGTAAGACCTTTTTGGAGGGATTTGTACTACCAGTATTTTTTCAACAGAGGACCCTTTTTCAAATAGATTGTGAGCAAGCTGTTCTATTGCCTGTGGGGATGTTCTTTCGCTACAGCCGACCGCTATTACTTTTTCATTTAAGACTAAAATGTCTCCGCCTTCTATAGAATGAGGATAAGTGTTGTCATAAAAAAGGGGGACTTCGTTGTCTTTGAAGAGAGGATGATAATTATACAGGTACTTAAATATCAGGGTTTCTGGCTTTCTCGCAGCAGCTTTCATTGAGCTTATCATGAGTCCTCTGTCGATTACAGCGGATGGATCCCTTGTGAAATAGAGGTTTGGCAATGGCTTGATGTAGTAATAGTCTTCTTCGTATATGTGTTCTGCCAGGCCCATCAAGGACCTTTTTACTTTTGCTTCATACAATGAAAGTCCAGATATAGATATTTCTACCAGTTCATCTACGGGTTTTTCTCTTAAAAGTCCAAACAAAAAGTTTAATATTTTGGGAGAGGTGATACCATTTAATTGGAGGAGGTCTTCGATAAATTCCTCTTTTACCTCTTCATCTTGTAGTATTTCAGACAGCAATCTTTCTATATACAGCACTTCTACTCCGTTTTCTTTCAGTACCTTTGCAAATTCATCGTGCTCTTCTTGAATTTTTCGCACCCAGGGTATGTCATCAAAGAGAAGTTCAGAAAGGTTTTGAGGAGTTAAGCGCTCCAGTTCTCTTCCTGGTCTATGTAGTATCACAGCTTTTAACGGATTTATTTCAGAGGTTATTCTAGGGACGATACCTGTTTTTATCAAATTTTTCATCCTCCCGCGTATAAATTCCTTATATAGTATACTGTTCAATGAGGTGATTTTCAATACGCTGGATGAGGTTTTTGTTGAAAAAAGGCAGGTTGAAAGGTAGAATATAGAAGAGGTGAGAAAAGTGTTGAAAGAGGGAGAAAGATTGGATGAGTTAAACATAAAAAATATGGCCATAATTCAACACAAGGACAAATTCAGATTTGGGATAGATGCAGTTTTGCTTGCAAATTTCGTCACTGCAAGAAGAGGAGATAGGATTGTGGATTTGGGATGCGGCAATGGGATAATTCCTATTTTGATTGCAGCAAAAACAAAAGATACTTTTATTTATGGGGTCGAAATTCAGGAAGAGATGGTTGACATGGCGATAAGGAGCGTGGCAATTAACAGTCTGGAAAACAGAATAAAGATAATACACGGGGATGTAAGAGAAGTAGAGAAATTATTGGGTTACGAAAAATTTGACGTGGTAACTTCTAATCCTCCTTACATGCCCCTTTATACAGGTTTTGAAAAAAAGGAGGAGGCAGAGAATATCGCGCGATATGAAGTTTACGGAGGACTTGAGGATTTTGTAAAAGCAGCTTTTAAGCTTTTAAAATTTGGCGGAAAATTTTTTATGGTTCACCGTCCGGACAGGTTAGTAGATGTCATGTACTTTTTGAGGAAGTACAATTTGGAGCCTAAAAAGCTTAGGTTTGTTCATCCCTACGTTAACAGCAAGCCCAATTTATTGCTTTTGGAAGCAAAAAAGGGAGCGCAGCCCTCTTTGACTGTACTTCCGCCCCTTTATGTGTATGAAAGGACTGGTGAGTATACAGAAGAGGTGAAATCCATATATTCAAAGGAAAGTTTGGAGGAGGAATAAAAATGGAAGAGTATGGGACATTGTATTTGTGCCCCACACCTATTGGCAATTTGGAAGATATAACTCTTAGGGTTTTGAGGGTTTTAAGTGAGGTGGACCTTATTGCAGCAGAAGATACCAGACAGACACTGAAGTTGTTAAATCACTACGAAATAAAAAAATCCCTTGTAAGTTACCATGAACATAATAAAGTAACGATGGGACCCAAGCTAATAGAAAAATTGAAAAGTGGAAAATCTATTGCACTGGTGACTGATGCGGGTACCCCTTCGATTTCAGATCCCGGGGAAGAATTAGTTAGGCTCTGCATACAGGAAGGCATAAAGATAGTGCCTCTTCCAGGGCCAACAGCAGCCATCACAGCGCTTATTGCCTCAGGACTTGATACTTCTTCTTTTGTATTTGAAGGTTTTCTGCCAAAGAAAAGCAAAGAGAGAAGGGAAAAACTAGAGAGGATTTCAAGAGAAGAGAGGACTACAATACTTTATGAATCTCCTTACCGATTGAAGGAAACTTTAAAGGAACTAAAAGAATACATAGGGGAAAGAAAAGTTGTGGTGGCAAGGGAGCTTACAAAAATTCACGAAGAGTTTATAAGAGGGACGGTAGAAGAAGTTTTAGAAAAGTTAGGAGAGGAAGTAAAAGGAGAGATTGTAATAGTAATAGAAGGAGCTAAAATTAGTCCTTTACAAAAAGACCCTAAAGAATTGCTATATAAATACTTAAAACTAGGGATGGATAAAAAAGAAGCTGTGAAAAAGGTTGCAGAAGAACTGAAGGTTTCAAAAAGAGAAGTTTATAAGCTTGCCATGGAAGAGGATATCAATTGAAGTTGATTTTCAATACCTTTTGTGTAAAATATTTGCATATTTTTGGCCCATGAACTGTAATATATACAAGTGACAATTTCAATTGATAATGTGTGGAGGTTGCCATGAATAGAGAAAAAGCGGCTCTTTTGTCTCTTGTTTCTAACAGCTTTTTGATCACAGCAAAATTGGTGGCAGGAATTTTGATGCATTCTATAGGTGTAATTTCTGAGGCAATTCATTCCTCAATTGATTTAATTGCAAGTATAATTGCCTTTTTTCCATAAGAAAAGCGGCAAAGCCTGCTGATGAGGACCATCTCTTTGGCCACGGGAGAAAATGTGTCTGGTCTGTTGACCTTACAAAAGAAGCTTTAAAAAACCTGACGGATACAACTCTTCCGGAGGAAAAATTGAAAGAAATAGAGGAGATAATCAAGTCAAATCCTGAAATTACAAGTTTTCACAAATTGAGGACTAGGAAATTACCCATGAACTTTCCCATAGGGTTTCAAAGCAAATTATTGATAGATTCCCAGGAGCCAATGTCACAGTTCACATAGAGTCAGAAGAAAAAAGGAGGAAAAATAATGGGAGGATTTTCCTCCCATTATTTTTCCTGCGATTATTCTAATGGAGTTTTCTTAAGCTCTTCCAAGCAGTTTTTGCAGATGTTTTTCCCTTTGTAGTTTATGACATTTTCAGCGTTGCCGCAGAAAATGCATGCTGGTTCGTACTTTTTGAGGACTATCTGCTCTCCATCTACATAGATTTCTAATGCGTCTCTTTCTGCGATGTTTAATGTCCTCCTGAGCTCAATTGGTATTACTACCCTTCCCAGCTCATCTACTTTTCTCACAATACCCGTGGATTTCAACATATTTCTCCCCTCCTGAGTTACAAATTTCGACAGTTGTACTTCACTTATAATAATACCAAGTTTTGAAAAATAAGTCAACACCTTTTTTGGAATTTTTTTAGGATAATAACATAAATTTTATTACATAAGAAGAAAAAGCGAAAAATAGTAGGATTTTTGGCAATGCAGGAGGTTTTTTTATGATGAACTACATATGGTTTTTTATGATCGCTGTGGGAATATTTGTTGGAATGGCAAATGGAAAAATGTCGGAGGTATCAAAGGCGATAATTGATTCCGCTCAAAGTGCAGTGACGATTTCAATAGGCCTTCTAGGAGTTATGGCTCTCTGGCTCGGAATAATGAAAATTGCTGAAAAATCAGGGCTTATGGATATTGTAGCAAAAGTGCTAAAACCTGTGATAACAAAAATTTTTCCTGAGATTCCTAAGGACCATCCAGCTGTTTCTGCAATGATTATGAATATCTCAGCTAATATGCTGGGGCTTGGCAATGCCGCTACTCCTTTTGGAATTAAGGCTATGGAGTACCTTCAAGAGCTCAACAGAAAAGAGAATCCCTCAAATGCCATGTGCCGATTTTTAGTTATAAATACTGCTTCAATTCAACTTATTCCAGCTGTTATGATAGGCCTTAGAGCATCCCTTGGAGCGCAAAACCCGGCGGATTTTGTAATTGTGAGCATTTTTTCTACGGCCACAGCTCTTACGGCAGGGTTAATTTTCAACAACTTTATTGAAAAAATGTCAATATTTAGGGAGTGATGTGTGTGGTAGAAATTTTTTCTGAATGGCTTGTCCCTGTTCTTCTTATAATTATACCTTTTTACGGTCTTGTAAAAAAGGCCAAAGTTTATGAGATTTTTATAGAGGGCGCAAAAGAGGGACTAGATGTGGTTGTAAGGATTTTTCCTTCTCTTTTAGCTATGCTGGTGGCTATAGGAGTTTTGAGGGCTTCTGGGGCTTTGAATTTGCTTGCCCAGATTTTGATGCCTTTCACTCAAAAGATAGGTATGCCTGAAGAGCTTGTTCCCCTTGCTTTGATAAGGCCTCTTTCAGGGAGCGGAGCTTTAGGGATTGCCACAGAACTTATGAAAACTTATGGTGCTGATTCTTTCATTGGCAAGATGGCTTCTGCTATGTACGGTTCTACAGAGACTACTTTTTATGTGCTTGCAGTTTACTTTGGAGCCGTAGGAATAAAGAATATAAGGCATTCAATCGTTTCTGGAATTTTTGCTGATATAGTGGCTATTATCTCTTGCGTTTTTTACAGCCGCATATTTTTTTAGGCCTTGTATACTTTTTCCCTTTTGTTATACTTATTATTGGTAGGCAATTTACCTTTTTGAAAGGAAG
Source organism: Caldanaerobacter subterraneus (assembly GCF_004345675.1). Classification (GTDB taxonomy): domain Bacteria; phylum Bacillota; class Thermoanaerobacteria; order Thermoanaerobacterales; family Thermoanaerobacteraceae; genus Thermoanaerobacter; species Thermoanaerobacter subterraneus. The sequence continues at coordinate 20,635 of NZ_SLWU01000001.1, forward strand.
GATCTTCGTGGCTACAGTACCCAGGCTCATAAGGAAATTAGGAAGAGAAGCCTATAACGTTTACATTGTCGGCGGCTACATAAGGGACAGGGTATTGAACAAAGAAGCAAAGGACTACGATTTTGTAGTTAAAGGCAATGCAGAAGAAATCGCAAAATTGGCAGCTGAGAAAATGGGAGGCAGTTTTGTACCTTTTATGGCAGAAAAAGGAACATATAGAATAGTGGTTGGAGGTGAAATACTGGATTTCACTAATTTAAGAGGGAAAGACATATACGAAGATCTGGTCCACAGGGACTTTACAATAAATGCCATGGCTATTAGACTCACTGACCACTTTGAATTTGAATACATAATAGACCCTTTTGGAGGATTAAAGGATATAAAAAACAGAAAAATAAGACATGTGGCAGACTATACCTTTCGGGAAGACCCTTTGAGGGCTTTGAGGGCTGTGAGATTTGCTGCCACTTATAAATTTGATATAGATGAGGCGACAAAAGCCAAAATAAAGGAAGAAGCCCATTTATTAAAAAATGTTGCCCCTGAGAGGATAATGAATGAAATTTTTATGATAATAAGAGAAAAAGATTCGCATAAGTATTTGAGGTTGATGGAAGAGCTAAGTTTGATGGAAAATATTTTTGAAGAGGTAGCTAAACTCAAAGAGGTGGGTAAATGCTACTATCAGCTTATAAACGCGTGGATACATTCTATAAGGGCAGTGGAGGAGTATGAAAACATCATAAGCGCTATGAGATTTCCCAAGGATGTAGAAGACCTTGTGAGTGAATACCTAGAAAAACCCATGTCTTCGGGAAATAAAGTTAAAGATATAATAAAACTGGGAATTTTGTTTCACGACATAGGCAAAGCTGATTCCATATACATCGACGTAGAAAACCGCCTCCACTTTTACAATCACGAGATAAAAGGTGCTGAGATAATAAAGAAAATGGCCTCCCGCATGAGAATTCCCAAAAAAGAGACAAACCTCCTGAAAAAACTTGTGCTTTACCATAAAAAGCCCCTCGATTACTACATTGAAGGGGTAAATAACAAGACACTTTTCAGGTTTTTCTATCATCTAAAAGATAACGCTATAGGTATTCTGCTAGCCTCTTTGGCAGATTACACTGCCAGCCGGTTAAGCTTTGGGAAAGAAGAGGACATACCCCGTTATGAGAATTTTATAATCAGACTTTTAAGACGATATGTAGAGTTTAAAGAGACGGAAAAACCGCTGCTTTCTCCTCTAGACATAATATTAAATTTTGATGTGAAAGATGGCAAAAAGCTCGGGCAGATACTGTATGAGATAAGGAAAAACAGGTTTTACGGCGAAATAAAGACAAAAGAAGATGCCGTTGAGTTTATAAAAGAGAGAATGAGAGTGGAGAAAATATGAGGAGTTGAATAATAAAAAAGGGAGTTGACAATACTCATTATAAAGGGTATATTTAAGGATAAATAGAATATTGGAAAAGGCGATGAAGGAAAGAGTAGGAAGACTAGAACTTTTACAGAGAGTCGGGCAAGGTGAGAGCCGATAAAGTTCTAGCTTTTGAAGATGGCTCCGGAGCCGTACTGTCGAAGGCTAGTAGGCTTTACCGGGGACTCCCGTTACAGAGTAGGAGTGTGTTTGCACTCTGTGAGGCATGAGCCGCGAGGTTCATGCGAAGAAGGGTGGTACCGCGAAAATCTCGCCCCTTGCCGGAGGCGAGTTTTTTATTTAATTACTATAAAAAACTTGAGGAGGAGGTCAAAATGAAAAAGACTTTTTACATCACCACCCCTATATATTACCCCAGTGACAAGCTACATATTGGCCATTCTTACACTACTGTGGCTGCTGACGCAATGGCAAGGTTCAAAAGATTGACAGGGTATGACGTGATGTTTTTGACAGGCACGGACGAGCACGGGCAGAAAATTCAGAGGATAGCCAGAGAAAAAGGCATGTCTCCAAAAGAATATGTGGACGGCATTGTGGAATGGATAAAAGATTTATGGAAAACAATGGATATAAGTTATGACCATTTTATTAGGACAACTGATGCCTATCACGAAGAAATAGTGCAAAAAATATTCACGAAGTTGTACGAGCAGGGGGATATATATAAGGGAGAATACGAGGGATGGTATTGCACTCCTTGCGAGTCTTTCTGGACAGAAAGCCAGCTTGTGGATGGAAAATGTCCTGACTGCGGAAGGCCCGTTGAAAGGGTTACAGAGGAAGGGTATTTCTTCAGACTTTCAGCTTATGGAGATAAGCTTTTGAAGTACTATGAGGAGCATCCAGATTTTATACAGCCAGAGTCCAGGCGAAATGAAATGATAAACTTTATAAAGGCTGGATTGGAGGACTTATTTGTCTCAAGGAGCACTTTTGACTGGGGAATAAAAGTGCCTTTTGACCCTAAGCACGTCATATACGTTTGGATAGATGCTCTTTCTAACTATATCACTGCATTAGGATATATGACAGAAAATGATGAGAAATTTAAAAAGTATTGGCCTGCAGATGTGCATCTCGTTGGTAAGGAAATTGTGAGGTTCCACACGATAATATGGCCTGCTATGCTCATGGCTTTAGGACTTCCTCTTCCTAAAAAGGTGTTTGGGCATGGATGGTTGATTTTAGAAGGAGGTAAAATGTCAAAATCCAAAGGGAATGTAGTGGACCCCAAGGAACTAGTGGACAGGTACGGAGTAGATGCTGTAAGGTATTTCCTCTTAAGAGAAGTTCCCTTTGGTGCTGACGGCGTATTTTCAAACGAAGCTTTAATAAACAGGATAAATTCCGATTTGGCAAATGATTTGGGCAATCTTTTAAGTAGAACTGTCACAATGATTGAGAAATACTTTGATGGAGTGTTGCCTAAACCTTCTTCTCAAGAAGAAATAGATGAAGACCTCATAAATGTAGCGCAAAATTTACCACAGAAAGTAGAAGAATACATGGACAAGTTGCAATTCTCCAACGCCTTAATAGAGATATGGAAATTAGTGTCAAGAGCTAATAAGTACATTGATGAGACTATGCCGTGGGTGCTAGCAAAAGATGAATCTAAAAGAGGCAGACTGGGTACAGTTTTATACAATTTGGCAGAATCTTTAAGGTTCATAGGAATTTTGATATCTCCTTTTATGCCCAATACTCCTAAAAAGATGTTTGAACAATTAGGGATTACGGAAGATTTGACTACATGGGAAAGCTTAAAATTTGGGCTTTTGAAGGAAGGCACAAGGGTGAAGAGAGGAGAAATCCTGTTCCCCAGAATAGATGTTGAGAAAGAACTGGCATCTCTTGAAAAGAAAACTGAAGAAAAGACAAAAGAAACAAAAGAAGAGAAGATAGATTATATCACGATAGAAGATTTTTCAAAAGTTCAACTGAGAGTTGCTGAAATTTTAGAAGCTGAGAAAGTAGAAGGTTCAGACAAGCTCATTAAAATGAAGCTTAAAGTCGGGGAAGAGATAAGGCAGATTGTAGGAGGAATTGGCAAATATTACAGTCCAGAAGAGTTAATAGGCAAGAAGATAATAATTGTATATAATTTACAGCCGAGAAAACTCATGGGGATTGAATCCCAGGGGATGCTATTGGCGGCCACTAATGAAGGGAAAATGGCGCTTCTCACGGTAGACAAAGACATAGAAAGCGGTTCTAAAATAAGCTGAGGTGATAAAATTGCTTATAGACTCTCACGCTCATCTTGAGGATGAGAAATACAATGAAGACAGGGAAAAAGTGATTGAGGAGTGCAAAAAGGACCTCACATTTTTAATAAATGTGGGGTCCAATATATTGACTTCTAAAAAGACCATTGAACTTGCCCACAAATACGATTTTATATACGCAACTGTAGGCATTCACCCTCATGATGCAGAAAGAGAAAAAGACAAGATAGAGGAAATAGAGAAGTTGGCTCTTGAGGATAAAGTGGTGGCTATAGGAGAAATTGGCTTGGATTATTATTACGGTGACCCTCCTAAAGAATTTCAAATTGAGGCTTTTGTGAAGCAGATAAGGTTCGCAAAAAAGCTTAAACTTCCCATTGTAATTCACGACAGAGTCGCCCATGAGGATATCTTAAAAATACTGAAAAAAGAATGGACACAGGATTTAAAAGGGGTATTTCACAGTTATTCTGGTGATCTCGAGATGATAAAAGAAGTGATAGGTATGAATTTTTACATCTCTCTTTCAGGAACTGTCACTTTCAAAAACGCTAAAAAAGTTAAGGAGGTTGCAAAAGAAGTTCCTCTTGAGTGGCTTTTAATTGAGACAGATAGTCCCTATTTGACTCCTGAGCCCTACAGAGGTAAGAGAAACAAGCCCACATATGTTAAATTTGTAGCACAAAAAATTGCTGAAATAAAAGGCATAAGTTTTGAAGAAGTTTGTGAAACAACCTCGCAAAATGCCATAAAGCTTTTCAATTTGCCCTCCTGTTTTTGATAGGTATCAAAAGTGTGAAAATTGCGTATAATACTTACATAACTGAAAAATTGTGTATAAAAATTTGACAAATTAATTTAATTGCATTAAAATTACTTACGACTCCCCTAAACCAAATTTTTAACAGGAGGGTATGGGATGGATACAGATGACCTTAGAAGGCGACTAAAACCGGTTGTCCTTGTAACACTGGTAGCAGTCGCTTGTGGGGCCATTGGCCTTTTGGCTTATGTGAATTTGAGAAAGGAAATAACCCTTCAGGATGGAAATAAAAAAATAGTGATAACTACCTTTGCATCCACAGTAGGAGATTTGCTAAAGGAAAGAGGCATTGAACTAAGGCAGGAAGATGTGGTCAAACCCTCTCTTAATGCGCGACTTAAAAATGGCATGACGATAACCATCAAAAGAGCAGTGCCTGTTACACTAAATGTAGGAGGGAAAGTAGAAAATATATACTCAGCAGCTTCTACTATAAAAGACCTGCTTTCTGAAAGAGGGATAGCTTTGGGGCCACAGGACAAAATCAACATGACTTTGGATACGCCTATATTTGCTTACATGTACATCGACATCACAAAGGTGACGGAGAAGATTATAACTGAAGAAATAGATATACCGTATCAGACAGAGACAGTAAAGGACTATACGATGGAAAGGGGTCAGACTAGAATAGCCCGACAAGGGGAAATGGGGAAAAAAGTAAAAGTTATAAAAGTCACTTATGAGAATGGGAAAGAAGTAGCGCGAAACGTAATTGAAGAAAAAGTGATTAAAAACCCCGTTCCCCAGATCGTACGAGTTGGGACTTTAGGGGTTTTTACTACTTCTAGAGGAGAAATCGTAAGATACAGAGAAGTGAAGACAATGCTAGCTACAGCTTATGACAGCAGTGAAGAGAGCACAGGTAAAAAGCCTGGAGACCCCGACTACGGTATTACTGCGAGTGGAATGGTGGTAAGAAGGGGAGTAGTTGCTGTGGACCCCAGAGTTATACCGCTAGGAACGAGGCTGTATGTAGAAGGATACGGCTTTTGCATTGCAGCTGATACTGGAGGGGCTATAAAGGGCAATCGAATTGACGTGTATTTTCCTACCAGAGAAGAGGCCAGAAACTGGGGGAGAAGATACGTCAAAGTGTACATTCTTCAGTAGGGCAGGGGCTTCCCTGCCTGATTTTTTGAGGTGAAGATATGAAGGCGAAAAAGAAATGGGGTCAAAATTTCATATTTGACAAAAATCTCCTTTCAAAAATTGTGAGAGCTTCAGGAGTAGGAGAAGAAGATTTCGTATTAGAAGTGGGTACAGGGCATGGAGGCTTAACAGAAGAACTTGCCAAAAAGGTTAAAAAAGTTGTATCCTTTGAAATAGATAAAGAGCTTTTTGAGATGAGTAGAGAAAAATTAAAAATCTATAAAAATGTGGTCATCATAAATGAAGACATACTAGAAGTTGACCTTTTAGAAATTGCTCAGGAGCATTTTGACGGAAATTCCTTTAAAGTCGTAGCCAATCTTCCCTATTACATAACTTCACCTATAATAATGAAAATGCTTAACTGCAAATTGGTAAAAGAGATGACAGTGCTTGTTCAAAAAGAAGTTGCTGAGAGAATATGCGCTTTACCAGGCACAAAGGACTACGGTATGCTTACTGTTTTTGTAAATTTCAAAGCAAAACCGGAAATACTCTTTAACCTTCCTTCGAAGGTGTTTGTGCCTCCTCCGAAAGTGGAGTCTTCTCTTTTGAAATTGAAAGTTTACGATAAGCCTTTAGTAGAAGTTAAAGACGAAAAGCTCTTTTCTGAAGTTGTAAGAGCAGCCTTTGGACAAAGGAGAAAAGTTTTATTAAACTCCTTAAAAGTTCTCGGCTTTTCAAAAGAAGTTTTACATGAAACTCTTTTAAAAGTTGGAATTTCCCCTCAGGCAAGGGGGGAAACCCTTTCAATAGATCAGTTTGCGAATTTGGCAAATGCACTTTATCTTCTCATAAAAAAGTAATAATATTTCCCCTCATTTCATAATATGTAGTGCGGCAATGGATTTTTAGTGAAATGAGGGGGATTAAGCAAATGCCAGTGAATATATACAAGCGTTCTTATATAGTATTAAATCCAGAGGACAAAGGATGTTCTTTTGAAGGGAAGGAAGTCTCAGGATATCTAAAATTAGAATTTAGAGGGAATAGAGGCAGAATAACTGCTGCCCTTCAAAACCTTAATCCTGATTATTCCTATAACTTGAAGCTTTTGAAATCGAACGGGGATATAGTTGTGGTGGATTTTGGAGCCTTGAAAGTGGATGACAAGGGAAGAGGTGGAGGAGAGTGGACTTTTGATTTGGAGGATGTAAAGGGTTCAGGTCTTAAATGGGAGGAATTTGCTGTTATTTTAGTAGAAGCGCATGACGGAGAGAAGTTTTTGGTGCCTCTTGTTTCTCAAATGAACAAAAAAAGCTCAAATTGGAAGAGCGCTTACAGAAAATATTTAATTAAAAGGGAGAGCGAAGAAAGTGAAACCCATAAAGAAGAAACAGTTGAAGAGAAGAAAGTTGAGGTTTCACCAGCTCCGGAAACTGTCTATGAGAAGATTGAACCTGAGGAAGATGCACTAAAAGAAAATTTAGAAAAAGAAGACAGTAACAATAAAGAAGAAGCAGACTATATAAAGTATTTGAAAGAATATGTCAACAACATAGTAAACTTTTTGGAGGAAGTGCAGCCTTTTGAAAAGAACTTGGAAGGCTACAGGTGGTGGAAAGTAAAGACTGGATACAGAGAGGGAAGTTTTGACCATTACCTTGTGGGTTTTGTGAAGGACGAGAAAGGGGATTTAAAGTATATCGTCTATGGGATGCCAGGATTTTTCACCCTTTCAGATCAGCCTTTTGCAGGTATGACGGGCTTTGTGGTTTGGAAACCTGTAAGAGAAGGTTTCAGGGGGCCGAGAGATGAGGGGTATTGGCTTATGCACATAGATGCAAAAACAGGGCAGATTGCGGTGCCTATAGAGCCCACTCCTCCGCCTATAATACAAAATTAAAAAGGGGCAATAAAGCCCCTTTCAGACTGTTGACAAAGTTTAAAAGTGGCATTTTGTGTGTAAATGCGACTTGTTGTCAAAGCGGTAACTAAACTTGGCGAACTTGAGGGGCGAAGGCGGGGCGAGCGAAGCGAGCGACCACCTGAGCCCGAAGGGCGAATTGGTCGGGACCCCGCCGGAGCCCGAAAAGTGAGCCTTAGTTTAGTCGCTTTGCAACTCCGGAGCATTAACACAAAATGCCACTTAAATTAATATGGGTTTTGTCAACAAACTGAAAGGGGCAATAAAGCCCCTTTAATTTTGTGCTGCAAATTCTTTTAAATCTTCTTCTAGTTTTTTCATCTCTTCTTCATTGTCAGTGTGAGCCACAACTGTAAGCACATTTTCTAAATTTAAGCTGAAAAGTCCCATTATAGACTTTGCGTCAATCACGTATCTTCCAGATACTACGTCAATCTCAAATGGGTATTTTGAAGTTTTTTCTACAAAGCGCTTTACACTTTCAATGGTGCTTAATTTTACTTTTATTTCTTTCATATGTATTTTCCTCCCCTTGCAATCTAGTAACTATAGTACATCAATTAAACGATTTAATCAATTGACCGTTTTCACAAAATTTTTGGCAAAAATTTAGCCCCTTTCTAAGGGGCTACACTGTACTTGTAAAGGATTTTTATGTCGTCAATTTTTCCGTCATATTTAAACATTTTTACATCATAAGGGTAGGTTATTGCCTGAGTTACTATAGCATTTTCTGATGGGTTTTGATATTTTATTTCCACTTCGAGGGTGGTCTTATTTGCACTTTTTATTATTTGGGCTTTCTCTATGCTTACACTGTATCCTCCTGTCCGCATCATTCCGCGTGTGGCAATAATGTAGTAAGTTCCATTTTCTTCAACTAGCTTTACGTTTTGTGTCTCTTTTAAGCTTTCAACAAGATTTAAGACATTTTGGGGAAGGCTTATGGCCTTTTCTAATTGAATAGGAATCACTTCCTCACTGTTTTTATTTAAAACTTCTACAAATATTATATTGTTTTTGCCATCTAATATCAATCTCACTGTATAGCCTTTCTTTAAAGAGTCTATTTTAAGATAATCATTTCCATCAAATACAGGGACATTTTTAATCACTGGGAAAGTTTTCAATAAGTTGCCGACCTTTACTGTAATAGAGCTTTCATCTGCTTGATATACTGTTCCTATTACTTCTTTTCCAGATGATATGGCATTTCCTATTTTTTCATCTAGCCTTTCTAGTATTACAGCCATTTCAATTCTTTTGACAGGTTCGTTCGGTTTCAAATTTTTACCGTCACCTACTATGAGCCCTTCTTTAACTGCCACATACATGTATCCTTTCGAATCTTTGGGGACGGCTTTCCAGTCCTTGTAGGATAGTTCCTGATTCATATTGAGCTTTGCTTCTTTTTCCAGTCCCAAAGCTCTCACTAAGTATTTTGCTATTTCGTATCTTTTTGCATCTTTATTAGGGTTGAATGTTTTTAGTTCTTCCGAAGTTACAAGCCCTTTTTCATACGCTAAGCCTATGAATTCTTTCCCCCATGCAGGGACTTCTCCCCTGTATTCTTTGGGAAGTTCGGAAGTTTCTTCGTATCCCAAAGTGCGCAAAATTAGGGCAAGTGCTTCTAAATGGGTGACAGGTTTTGATGGAGCAAATTTTTTATCACCTACCCCTTTTATTATCCCTTTTGCATGCATTTTTTCAACAGCTTTTATCGCCCATTTGTACTCTTTTATATCATCAAAAGAGTAATAGGTTTGTGCTTTTGCAAAAGTTACTGTAAAAGAAAGGAGAGAAAAGATTATAATTGTAAAAATGAATGATTTTAGGTATTTATACATCACTTTTTCACCTCTTTCTTAATTTTTATTATCCCTTTCACCTTTCTCATTTTTGCCATTTTTACTGTCATTATCCTTCATTTCACTTTTTTCCTGTTTTTCACTATTTTCTTCTTTAGGTTTTTCGGTAGTTTCTTTTTGTACTTCTTTATCAGGCTTTGTTATTTTTACAGGTACCTCTACTTTTATCTTTTGTTTTTCTTGTTTATCTTTTGTAACTTCATTTTTAGGCTCTGTATTAGTTATTTTGACAGGAGGTGCTGTTTTTAACTTTTTATCCTGTTTTTTGTCATTTTCTTTGTCGTCCGTCGGTTCTTTTAAATTTTTTTTCTCTGTTTTTTGTATTTTTTCTTCTTTTGCGTTAACTTCAAATTTTAAGGCTGATTTGGATTTTTTTATATTTTCAACTGCTTCTTGTACTTTTTCTTCGACTATTTTCGATTTTTTCAAAGGTATAGTGGTTATTATGACTTCGCCATCTTTTCTTAAAAACCCCATTTTTTCAGATTCTTCAACAGTTTTAACTATAAAAGTCGAAATGTCCAAGCCTTTGTAAGGTATTTTTTCTAAAATTTTCTTAGCCTCTTCATTCATGGAAATGGCAGAAACAACTTTTCCATTTTTGTCGACAGCCGCTTTTATACTGGGATTTATCTCTATGTAGACATAAGCGTATACTTCAGGAGCTCTGAAAGTTAATACAGAAACTAAAAGAGCAATTATTACGGAGGCGGCTATTAAAATTTTTGCTGCGGGATGTGAAAAGAAATTTTTGTGCAAGATTTCGACAGTTTCACCTATTTCTGCATCTTTAAATTTTTTTGAGGCTATAAACTGCCCGTCTGCTGTTAAAAGGTATGCTTTGTCTTTTTCTTTTTTAATTACTACGGCTTTCATGTTTTTGCCACCTCACTTTCAAAGTTTATGTACTCTTTGAGAATAGGAAGGTCTTCGGAGAGTATTATCACGAGGGCGATTATGTATTTTCTGTATTTTTCAATGGATTTTCGACTTATTCTTAAAAGTTCAATTAATTCTTTTACAGGTAGGGTTTTTGTCTTTTTAAGGTAAGAAAGCAAGTGTTCATTTTCACATATTGTGCGAGCTATTTTTAAGGCCAATTTTCTGGTTTCCCTGTGTTTAGGAGATTGTCTTACAAGGTCTTCTATTTCAATGCCGTAAAGGCTTAGCAGATTCACAAAGGAGAGCATCTCAAGCCTTCTATTTTCAATCTCATAGTCAGATTCTCTTTCTGGGTATACATCAAGAGGATAAGCTAGGTCCTGATTTTGACGCAAGAAATCTATTATGCGCCTTTTTATAATTAAACTGGAAAAATTCAAAAAGGAGCCTTTTGTGATGTCAAAGCTGTCTATCGCCTCGTTGAAGGCTATTAAACCTATGCTTAGTTCATCGCTGTTTTGTTCGTCAATGTATTTATTGGCAAAGTGAGAAACTTGTTTTATTATGAAAGGGGTATATTCTTCTATCAGTTTTTCTCTTTCAGAGGGGTCTTTTTTGGCTATGTACACTCTTTCGTTTATGTCCAAATCAACCACCCCACTATATTATTCGAATTGAAGAAAATTTTTAGGGGTATTCTATTAGTAATGATTATATATTATAATATAGTTGTCAACAAAAAAGTACCAATAGGGGGTATAAAATTGATTACAAAAGAACAGATATTATCGGCACTAAAAAAGGTGTATGACCCAGAGCTTAGAAGAAATGTAGTAGATTTGGGGATGGTTAAAAATATTGAGATAGAAGGGGATAAGGTTACAGTTGACATAAATTTGACTGTAAAAGGCTGTCCTCTTCGCAACCAGATAAAAAACAATGCTATCAAAGAAATATCAAAAATAGAAGGAATTTCAGAAATTGTGGTAAACATTGGGGCCATGACGGAAGAGGAAAGGCAGGATTTAGCAAGAAGGCTCAAGGAGGAGAAGAAAAACCTTTTCGATAATACCAGAGTTATAGTGGTAGGAAGCGGCAAGGGTGGTGTAGGCAAATCCACTGTTGCAGTAAATTTGGCTGTTGCTCTTTCAAGGTTAGGCTTTGAAGTAGGACTTTTGGATGCGGATATTTTGGGTTCTAGTGTGCCAAGGCTTTTGGGCATTGTAGGAGAAAAGCCTTACGCTTTGGACGAACACACTGTCTTGCCTATTGAAAGATTTGGCCTGAAAATTATATCTATGGGAAATTTTGTCGATGAAGATACGCCTTTGATATGGAGAGGGCCCCTTTTGACAGGAGTAATAGACCAGTTTTTTAATGAGGTTTTATGGGGAGATTTGGATTACTTGATATTAGATTTGCCGCCAGGTACGGGAGACATACCCCTTACTGTAATGCAAAGGCTGCCTGAGGCAAAATTTATTCTTGTTACTACTCCTCAAGCATCTGCCTCCCACGTTGCAGGAAGAGTGGGACATATGGCGAAAAAGGTCAATGTAGAGGTTATAGGGATTGTAGAAAACATGTCTTATTTTGTGTGTCCAAAGTGTGGCGAGAGGTACAATATCTTCGGAGAAGGAGAGACTGAAAAGCTGGCAGAAGCTTTGCAGACAGAAATACTGGCGAGAATCCCAATAGTGGTGAAGATAAGGGAGTTAAGCGATGAAGGCATTCCACCTGCTCTTGATGACACTGAAGAAGGAGCAATCTATGTTGAATTAGCTGAGAAAATTGTAGAAAAAGTAAGGCCTTTAAGGCATGAAAAAGAGCCTCTAAAATAAGGGGGCTCTTTTTAAAATATCATTTTCTGTTGTAAAGTTCATCTTCAGGTATAGTATCTGTCAATTTTTTTAAATGAGAAGATAAATCTTTGATGACTTCTTCGTAAGGCATGCTTTCTTTGAGCCTTATAAATTTTAAGCTCTTCTGCCTTGCTTTTCCATAGGAGATGCTGCAAAAAGCTTCCGGCACAGTTACCACTACATCTACATTTTTTCAAAGAGAAAATCTACTACAGCACTTCGCCTGTTTTCTTTCAAGCGATATCCTGGATTGTCGTATTTTTCTGTTTGATTTTTTTCTGTGTCAAAAATGACTATATGAGGTCCATCTGGCAATTTTTCAATATATCCTTTTTCCGTAATTGTAGCAGCTATTCTCATAACAAAATCACCTCTTTCCTATTATAGCGCTTTTTCCAAAAAAATGATAGAGGAAATTTTCATAGTGTAAAATTATCGTGGGACTTTTTGAGTGAAAAAACAAGAGACAGCCCCTGTGCTAAAATAGAACTTGGAAACAAAACATCACAGAAAAAGGAACTCATAGGGTTATTCTAACCCGTGCAAAAGTTATATCTTTAGCTTTTAGAAATTTTGTGATATAATTGATGAGAAAGCATTCAGGATAAGTATGCTATTTTTTATAGGGGATTTTTATCCTCCAGCATTTTTATTTTATAGTATCTGATTTTGTGAAATTTATTTTCTTGCTATATTAAGTAAAATGTTATAAAATATGAGCCGAATAATACTCATTTTCATTTTTAAATACGAATTTATTCATATATCAGTTACACAAAAGGAGAATAAAAAAGAGGTGAAAAAAGGTGAAGTTAGAAAATCTCACTTTCAAGGGTGGAGTAAATGTACCACATCATAAGGAGTTAACTGAGGGGCTTCCAATAGAAAGGGCAAGGGAACCGGAAGTAGTTTATATTCCATTGCTTCAACATGTTGGAGCACCTTGTGAACCTTTAGTGAAAATAGGAGATACTGTAAAAGTAGGTCAAAAAATTGGGCAATCGGATGCATTTGTATCTGCTCCAGTACATTCATCTGTATCAGGCATAGTTAAAGACATTACGCCTATGTTTATACCTACTGGTCAAAGGGTTAAATGTGTAGTTATAGAATCGGATGGAAAGAATGAGCTAGACGAGTCTGTAAAACCAAAAGGAAAGCTGGAGGACTTATCTCCTAAAGAAATTATTGAGATAATTAAAGAGGCTGGCATCACAGGTATGGGAGGAGCTGGATTCCCAACTCATGTCAAATTATCGCCTCCTTCTGACAAAAAAATCGATACTATTCTTGTAAATGGGGCAGAGTGTGAACCTTATTTAACAACTGACCATAGATTAATGGTCGAATATCCTGAAAAGATAATATTTGGTTTAAAAGCAATCATGAAAGCAGTAGGAGTAGAAAGAGGAATTATTGGAGTAGAAAAAAACAAACCTGATGCCATATTGGCTTTAAGAGAAGCGAGCAAAAATGAGAAAAACATCCAAATAGCAACTTTGAAAGTTAAATATCCTCAGGGGGATGAAAAAAGATTAATTAATGCTATATTAGGACGAATTGTGCCATCTGGCGGATTGCCAATGGACGTAGGAGTGATAGTAGTCAATGCTGCTACTACTAAAGCGGTAGCTGATGCGATATTAGAAGGTAAACCTTTATATGAAAGAGTAACTACGATTACAGGCCATGGAATTAAACAACCAAAAAATCTCCTTGTTAAAATAGGAACGCCTCTTAAAGATTTGATAGAACAGTGTGGGGGATTTACTGAAGACTCACCAGGCAAGATTATCAGTGGTGGGCCTATGATGGGAATAGCTCAGCATTCTCTAGATGTACCAATTATAAAGGGAACTGGTGGAATATTGATATTGACAAAAAAGGAAGCAAGACCCCCACAAGTACAACCATGTATTAAATGTGGTAAATGTGTTGAAGTATGTCCTGTAAACTTACTACCATTGTATATAAGTAGTTATTCTCTCAAGAAAAACTTTGATAAGGCAGAAGAATACAATGCTCTTGACTGTGTGGAATGTGGCTCATGCTCTTATATATGTCCAGCTAAAAGGCCTTTGGTAGAATCCATAAGGCTAGCAAAAAGAGAAATACTCGCTAAAAAAAGAAAATCTAAATAGGTAGGAGGATATGAAATGGCGTCTAAAGTGCAAGAGGTTGCTTTACAAGATAAATTGTTAGTTTCTTCATCTCCTCATATAAGATCTAATGAAACTGTCCAGAGGATAATGTTAGATGTAGTAATAGCTCTTACGCCGGCTATGATAGGAAGTGTATACTTCTTTGGTTTAAATGCTTTAAAATTAATATTAATTTCAGTAGCTTCATCTGTGTTATTCGAAGCACTAATTCAGAAATTGTTTAAAAAACCTATAACTATAACAGATTTTTCTGCTGTAATAACTGGTATATTAATCGCGTTTAATTTACCAGCCAGTGCTCCTTGGTGGTTACCAGTAATAGGTTCTGCTTTTGCCATCATAGTTGTAAAACAACTTTTTGGTGGTTTGGGTGCGAATTTTATGAATCCAGCATTGGCAGCGAGAGCAATGTTGATGGCTTCATGGCCAGTTCACATGACAAACTATACTGGCACTAGACCGGACGTAGTCACATCAGCTACACCATTATCCATAATGAAGTACGGTACAGGAGCTGAACTTCCAACATTGAGGGATATGTTTATAGGTAATATTCCAGGAGTTATTGGAGAAACTTCTGCCTTGTTATTGTTAATAGGTGCTGCATATTTGATAATAAGGAAAGTTATAGATTGGAAGATACCAGTATTTTACATAGGAACAACTTTTATCATGTTACTATTATTAGGAGTTGAACCTAAATTATTGCCATATCATATATTAGGCGGTGGATTGATACTTGGTGCTTTTTATATGGCTACAGATTATTCTTCCTCGCCAGTAACTCCTTTAGGTAGAATTATATTTGCAGTTGGAGCAGGGATACTAACAGCAATAATTAGAGTTAAAGGAGCTTATCCAGAAGGAGTATCTTATTCAATACTATTGATGAATGTTGCAACTCCGTTAATTGAGAAATTTACTAAACCTAAGGTATTTGGGAAGGTGAAATAGATGAAGGAAACAGTAAAAGTAGGTTTAATTTTATTTTTGATAACTGCTGTTGCTGGAGTAATATTAGGAGTTTCAAATGCAGTTACTTCAGAAAAGATAGCGGAAATGGAGGAGATTGCTAATAATACCGCAAAACAAGAGGTATTAAAAGAAGCAAAAAGTTTTGTTACATTAGATGAAAAGCGATTAAAAGAGATTGCTGGTTCTAATCAAAATGTATTAGAAATTAGTGAAGGTTATGACGCAAATTCATCTCTTGTGGGATATGTATTTAAAATTACTTCTAATGGTTATGGTGGAGAAATTCAATTTATGGTTGGTATATCTAAAAAAGGATATATTACAGGTATCAAAATCTTAAATCATAAAGAAACTCCAGGACTTGGAGCAAATGCAACTAAGAGCTTCTTCACCGATTCTTTTAAAGGCAAATCTGTAGCTGATAAATTAGTTGTTGTTAAGCATCCTCCTAAAGCTGATAATGAAATACAAGCTCTTACTGGTGCAACTATAACGAGTAATGCAATAGTCAACGGCGTAAATATGGTTCGGGAAATATATAATTCAAAATTGGCTAATTAGTTAAATCGTGGAGGTGTAAAAAATGAAGTTCTCCAAAGTTTTTTATAATGGTCTAGTGAAGGAGAACCCCATATTTGTCCAGGCACTAGGTATGTGTTCAGTTTTAGCTGTAACTACTTCAGCAATTAACGGCTTGGCTATGGGATTAGCTGTAACGGCTGTATTAGTTAGTTCAAATTTAGTTGTTTCCTTATTAAGAAAAGTTATACCAGATAAAATTCGCATTCCAGCTTTTATTGTAGTTATTGCAACTTTTGTTACTATTGTGGAAATGTTTATGAAGGCTTATACCCGTGATCTGTATAACGCACTGGGAATTTTTATTCCTTTAATAGTCGTTAACTGTATAATTTTAGGTAGAGCAGAAGCTTTTGCTTCCAAAAATAGTTTGTTGCCCTCCATAGTGGATGGTTTAGGTATGGGAGCAGGATATACTTTAGCAGTAGTAATATTAGGAAGCATAAGAGAAATATTAGGTTCAGGTAGTTTGTTTGGGATACAGTTGTTTGGAGCAAGTTTTGAACCAGCACTAATTTTTATAATGCCACCAGGAGCGTTCATTGTACTTGGGATATTGATTGGGATTTTTAATTATGTTAGAAAGAGAAAAGAAGCTTCTGAGACTGGTGTAAGGGAGGAAGTTTTAGATGAATATATTTATAATATTGATTAATACGATATTTGTCAACAATTATGTTTTTGCCCGTTTTTTGGGGATATGTCCCTACTTAGGTGTATCTAATAAAACAGAAACAGCTACTGGAATGGGGATGGCTGTAACTTTTGTAATTACACTATCGTCAGTGATAACTTATATAATACATCATGCTATATTAGCTCCACTAAATTTAGAATATTTGCAAACTATAGCTTTTATACTTGTAATAGCTTCTTTAGTACAATTTGTTGAGATATTTCTTAAAAAAACTAGTCCCAATCTTTATGGTGCATTAGGTATATATCTTCCATTGATAACCACTAATTGTATAGTACTAGGAGTTGCCATATTAAATATTCAAGAAGGATATACTTTAATTGAAACGATTTTTAATGCCCTAGGAGCATCTATTGGTTTTGCTATTGCATTGTTGCTTATGGCTGGAATAAGAGAGAAGCTTGAAATAATAGATGTTCCAAAGGCTTTAGAAGGCGTTCCAATCACATTAATAATTGCAGGTCTTATATCCATAGCATTTTTAGGATTTAATGGGCTTGTTTAGGAGGTAATAACATGAGTGGAATATTGTATCCAATAGTAGTATTAGGCGGTTTAGGATTTTTATTTGGGTCAAGTCTTTCTTTAGCATCTAAAATTTTTGCTGTGGAGATAAATCCAAAAGTAAAAAAGATAAGAGAAGTTTTACCAGGTGCAAACTGTGGGGCTTGTGGATATCCCGGTTGTGATGCCTATGCTAATGCAATTGTAAAGGGTGAAGCTCCAGTAAATGCTTGTAGTGTTGGGGGAAATTCTGTAGCAAAAAAAATTGCGGAGATAATGGGAGTCGACGCAGTGGAAGTGGAAAGAAAAGTAGCAACTGTATTATGCCAAGGGGATCGTAATAAAGCAAAAAATAAATATCTCTATTATGGTATAAGAGATTGTAGGGCTCAAAATATATTAGCTGGAGGAAGCAAATCTTGCTCATATGGCTGTTTAGGTTGTGGTACATGTGTGGATGTTTGTAATTATGGTGCAATTCAAGTTATTAATGGAGTTGCTGTTATAGATAAAGAAAAATGTGTGGCTTGCAAAGCTTGTATAGAAGTTTGTCCTAAAGGAATAATTGAGCTTGTACCCTATGACCAAGAAGTGATAATAAAATGTAAGAGTAATGATCCGGGTAAGGTAGTTAGAAGCAATTGTAGCGTTGGATGTATTGGATGTCAAATGTGTGTTAAAAGTTGCCCTGAAAATGCAATTACTTTTGAAAATTATCTAGCAAAGATTGACTATGAAAAATGTACCAATTGCGGAATTTGTGTCAAAAAATGTCCTACAGGTGCCATATTTTCAAGTTTAGAATTGATTGGTGAGAATGTACAATAATTTAGAGCCTTTAATTAGGCTCTTTTTTATTCTTTTATAATTATTTTGTAAATAAAAGATATAAATGGTAAACTAAGCATGACGTTTGTAGAAATAAACTTGTTTCAAGGAGTGAAAAAAGTGACAAAAGGTGACAAATTTTTAATAATTACTATTGTGATTATCAGTGTTATATCACTAATATTTATAAATAAATCAGTTTCTAGTTACGAAGAAAAGTATATAAGTATACAAGTAGATGGGAAAGAGGTAAAGAGAATAAAATTTGATAGTAGTTTAGTGGGAAAAACAATACCAATAAAGACAGAATATGGTTATAATTTACTTGAAATTGGAGAGGATAAAGTGAGAGTAATTGAGGCGGATTGTCCTGATCAATTGTGTGTTAAACAAGGCTATATTTCACGAGTTGGAGAGGCTATTGTATGTTTGCCCAATAGATTAGTTGTTGAAATAAAAGGAGGGGAGAAGGAAATAGAAATAGATGGTATCAGTTACTAGAATGGAACGAATAAAAATATTGCATCTATTCCTCATAGTGTAAAATTATCGTTGGATTTTTTGAGTGAAAAAAATAAGAGACAGCCCTTGTGATGAGGCTTGTCAAGAATTTTGTGTCTGAGAGAAGTAGCGTAACTGGAAAAGTTGTTGAATATCATAAATGGAGCTTTTATGATGAGAGGATGAGGTTTTTGCAATTTTTTATAGAAATTTGTTGATTTTTATGATATTATAAAGTCAAAGCAAAAAATTTTTAAATTGAGAGAGGAATATTAATTTTTGTGTAGAATATTATTTACTGTATGTGTGTGTTTTGTAAAAGGTAAGTGCTTAAAAGGTGACAGGAATGAGCAAGATTTTAGTGGTAGACGATAATAAAGGAATTTGCAACTTAATAGAGGAGATTTTTCGAATAGATGGGCATGAAGTGAGAAGTTATACTGACATATCTCACTTTATGGAGGAGATTGAAGATTTTGTCCCTGATGTGGGCATTTTTGACCTCAGCATGGCAAAGGATATGGTAAAAATTATAAATAAAGTAAAAAGAATTCATCCTAATATGAAGGGAATAGTCATGTCTGCTGACGAACCTGCTGAGCCTTTGAAAAATCTTCCTTTTATTGCTAAGCCTTTTGACATACTTGAGCTAAAAAAATTAGTTTATGAAAATCTAAAACAGGAAATGGCGGTATAAATACAAATTTTATAGACTGAAGGAGTTGTTGAAGATGTTAGTTACAGGGATTGAAATACTTGAGAAGGCTCACAAAGAAGGGTATGCGGTCGGAGCTTTTAACACCAGCAACCTGGAAATTACACAGGCTATTGTAGAGGCTGCAGAAGAGACCAGGTCTCCTGTGATAATTCAGGTGAGTGAAGGGGGCCTTAAGTACGCTGGCATTGAGGCGATTTCAGCTATTGTAAGGACACTGGCTGAAAAAGCTACAGTTCCCATTGCTCTTCACTTGGATCACGGTACAGATTTTAACACCATAATGAAGTGCTTAAGGAATGGTTGGACTTCTGTTATGATTGACGCTTCTAAATTTCCTTTAGAGGAAAACATACAAAGGACCAGGAAAATTGTTGAGATTGCCCACAGCATGGGAGTTTCAGTCGAGGCAGAAATAGGTAAAATTGGCGGAACGGAAGACCACATTACAGTTGATGAAAGGGAAGCTTCAATGACTGACCCTGAAGAAGCTCTGCGCTTTGCCAAGGAGACAGGAGTTGATTATTTGGCAATAGCAATTGGCACGGCCCATGGGCCATACAAAGGAGAGCCTAAACTTGATTTTGAGAGGTTAAAGAGAATAAAAGAGCTTTTAAACATGCCTTTAGTTTTGCATGGAGCTTCAGGGGTACCTGAGGAAGCGATAAAAAAAGCTGTAAGTCTTGGGATTAACAAGATAAACATAGATACGGATGTAAGACAGGCTTTTACAGCGAGGTTAAGAAGGCTCCTTGAAGAAGATAAAGAAGTCTATGACCCGAGAAAGATTTTAGGCCCCTGCAAAGAAGCGATGAAAGAGGTCATAAAGCAGAAAATGATTTTATTTGGCTCATCTTTAAAGGCGTAAAGCGGGTTTTACCCGCTTTAAATTTTATGTATAAATTTTTGCAAAATGGCAAAAATATCAATGAACTTGTTAAAAAAGGCACTTGACATGTTGATAAAATAACAATAAAATAGAAGAAGATTATACGTATTCATTTCTCAGCTTTTGTTTTTCTTCGTGCGGTTTGTCCGTTCTCATTTATCCCCAGTTTAGAATGGAAATTTTTTAAAAATCTATATTTTGGGAGGTGCGCTTTTGGAGTTTGATATTAATAATCTGGAAAATTTAGGTTTAATGGAATTGAGGGAAATTGCGAAAGAGCTGGGCATCAAGAGTATTACGAAATACAGAAAGCAGCAGTTGAGAGAAAAAATTATTGAAAAAGTAAAAGAAAAAGAGGAAGAAAAGCTTAAGCAAGAAGAAAAAATTCCAGAGGAGAATAAAGAGAATAAAGAAGAAAATAAAGAAGAGGGCGAAGAGGAAAAGGTTCAATCTGTGGCTCTTAGCAATAACGGCCTCCAATCTCAGCAGGCTTTCTTAAAAGAGAACTTACCTATGGTGAAGGACCTTTCTGACCCTTTGAAAGAGCTTATACAGACGCAGGGAGACGTAGTAGCAGAAGGGATTTTGGATATTCTGCCTGATGGGTTTGGATTTTTAAGAGTAGAAAATTTTACACAGGGGCCAAAGGACATATATATTTCTCAGTCTCAGATAAGAAGATTTGGACTTAAAGTGGGAGACAAGGTCAGAGGAATCACTCGAATTCCGAGAGAAGGAGAAAAGTATTCTGCTATTTTGTACGTTGAGGCTATAAATGATGAAGACCCAGAAAAGGCCAAAAAGAGAATTCCTTTTGATGAACTTACCCCTATTTTCCCTAATCAAAAGTTAAGGCTTGAGACATCCCCTCGTGAGTTTTCTATGAGGCTGGTGGACCTAATAGCGCCTATAGGCAAAGGTCAGAGGGGAATGATTGTCGCTCCTCCTAAAGCCGGTAAGACGACTTTGTTAAAGCAGATCGCCAATAGCATTTCTCAAAACCATCCCGAAGTAGTTTTAATAGTCCTTTTGATCGATGAGAGGCCTGAAGAAGTAACTGATATGAAGAGGTCTATAAAAGGGGAAGTAGTGTATTCTACTTTTGACGAACTGCCAGAGCACCACATCAAAGTTGCAGAGATGGTCTTAGAGCATGCCAAAAGATTGGTAGAATACAAAAGAGATGTGGTTATTTTATTGGACAGCATTACAAGATTAGCAAGGGCATACAATTTGGTGACACCACCTTCAGGAAGGACTCTATCAGGTGGAATTGACCCTGCTGCTTTGCATCCGCCGAAGAGATTTTTTGGGGCAGCAAGGAACATTGAAGAAGGCGGAAGCCTCACGATTTTGGCGACTGCCTTAGTTGAGACGGGAAGCCGTATGGATGAAGTGATATTTGAAGAGTTTAAAGGGACGGGCAATATGGAGCTGCACTTAGATAGAAAGCTTCAGGAAAGAAGGATATTCCCTGCCATTGACATATATAAATCCGGTACGAGGAAAGAAGAGCTGCTGCTCACGCAGGAGGAGATGGAAGCCATGTGGATTTTGAGAAAAGCCATGTCAAATCTTCCTCCTCAAGAAGTTACAGAAATGATAATTGAGAAATTGATAAGGACGAAGTCAAATGCTGAGTTTGTAAATATGATAAGGTCCCAATTTTATAAATCTTGATATTGTCCACAACTTGTGTTATAATTTCACCGTATGAGTTTGGGCTTGAGTGAGGTGAGATAGCGATGAAACCAGGTATACATCCCACCTATTATCACGATGCTGTTGTGAAATGTGCTTGTGGAAATACCTTTATAACCGGTTCTACAAAGAAAGAAATTAGAGTAGAGATATGTTCAAAATGCCATCCTTTCTTCACAGGTCAACAGAAGATTGTAGATACAGGTGGAAGAGTCGAGAGATTCAGAAAGAGATTTAATTTAGAGGAAAAATAATTTGGGGGTTAGAGTGTAAAAGACTCTAACCTTTTGTTTTTAATTTGACATTAAAAGAAAGGTGGTTTTTATGATATACGGTTCACTGGACCACGGTTTTATAGAGGTTATAGTAGGTCCTATGTTCAGTGGAAAAAGCGAAGAGCTGATAAGAAGAATTAGGAGAGCCCAGATAGCAAAGCAAAAAGTACAGGTCTTTAAGCCTGCCATTGATGACAGGTATTCTATTGACAAAGTGGTATCTCATAACGGAAGCAGTATAAATGCCATCTCTGTCACAAAGGCATCAGAGATATTGGACCTTTTAGAAGAAGATACACAGGTGGTGGCAATAGATGAGATTCAATTTTTTGACCATTCTCTTGTTGATGTGGTAAGAGAAATAGCTGATATGGGGAAAAGGGTTATATGTGCGGGACTGGATATGGATTTTAGGGGAGAGCCTTTTGGAGTTACTCCAGATATAATGGCGATTGCTGAGTCTGTAGATAAATTAACTGCTATTTGTGTTAAATGTGGCAATCCTGCAACGAGAACACAAAGACTTATAAATGGTAAACCTGCTAAATATGATGATCCAATTATTTTAGTAGGAGCCCATGAGACTTACGAAGCAAGGTGCAGAAAGTGCCACGAAGTTCCGCGTACATAAAGATGGGGGTGCAGTGATGAAGAAAACTGATATAGGCGGGCAGGCAGTAATTGAAGGAGTTATGATGAGGGGACATAAAAGCTATGCTATAGCTTTGAGAAGAGGGGAAGAAATAATAATAAAAAAAGAGTATGCTGTCCCTCTCACCAGAAAAAACAAATTTTTTTCTCTTCCCTTTATAAGGGGTACTTTTGCCTTAATTGATTCGCTTGTCATAGGGATAAAAAGCCTTACTTATTCGGCAGAGGTTTTTGAAGAGGAAGAGAGTATAGAACCAACAAGATTTGATGTTTTTTTACAAAGAATTTTTGGCGAAAAACTAGAAGACATATTAATGTATTTTTCTGTAATAATTTCTTTGATTTTATCCATTGTGATATTTTTCATAGGACCGACATATGTCGCAGATTACGCAAGACTTTTTACAAAAAATACTATAGTAATAAATTTTGTCGAAGGCGCCTTAAGGATCTTAATTTTTATACTTTATCTTCTTCTCATTGCTCAAATGAAGGACATAAAGAGGATATTTGAATACCACGGAGCAGAACATAAAGCTATACACTGTTTGGAACATGAAGAGGAATTGACAGTTGAAAATGCCAGGAAATACACTACTTTGCATCCCAGATGCGGCACAAATTTTCTCTTTATAGTTATGATTATATCAATAATAGTCTTTTCTTTTTTAAAATGGCCTTCTCTTTATGTGAGGATATTGAGTAGAATTTTTTTATTGCCAGTAGTTGCAGGCATTTCGTATGAAGTGATAAAATTAGCTGGCAGGAGTAACAACAAAATACTAGCTTTGTTTGTGTATCCGGGATTGCTTTTGCAGAAGATCACCACTAAAGAGCCAGATGATAAGCAACTGGAGGTAGCAATTGCCTCTTTAAAAAGCGTGCTTCAGGATGAAGGGGGGCGGGAGTTTGAAAGTATATGAGGCAATAGCTCTGGGGGCTAAAGAGCTTGAAAGCGTCTGTCCAAATCCTCGACTTGAATCTGAGCTTTTGCTTTCTCATTCTCTTAGGATTGACAGAGTTAAACTTGCAATTAAAAGAGATGAGGTTTTGAAAGAAGAGGAATTGGAGAGGTTTTTAAAGTATATAGAAAAAAGAAAATCCCGCATACCCTATCAGTATATTGTAAAAAAACAGCATTTCATGGGATTTGAGTTTTATGTGGATGAAAGGGTATTGATTCCAAGACCTGAAACAGAAATTCTTGTGGAAGAAGCGTTAAAGAGGATGAAAAGTGGAGATTTGATACTTGATATAGGTACAGGAAGTGGCGCCATAGCTATAAGCATAGCCAAACTTTTTCCTGATTGTAAGGTGTACGCTGTAGATGTGAGCGAAGAAGCTTTAGAGGTTGCCAAGTATAATGCAGAAAAACTTGGCGTGGCTGAAAAAATTATATTTATAAAAAGCGATGTTTTTTCCAATATACCTCAAGATGTAAAATTTGATTTAATTGTCTCCAACCCCCCTTATATAAAAAAAGCAGAACTTGAGAATTTACAAGAAGAAGTTAAAAAAGAGCCTATTTTAGCACTTGACGGAGGAGAAGATGGGCTTTTTTTCTACAAAAGAATCATACCGGATTGTAAATTTTATTTGAAAAAGGGAGGAAGGGGTTTGTTTGAAATAGGCTACGGCCAAAGAGAAGAGGTGGAAAAAATCTTTTTGGAGAATGGTTTTGATGAAATTGAAGTGATAAAAGATTTAGCTCATATAGATAGAGTTATAATCGGTAGATATAACTTGTAGTTTTCACTTTTTTTATCATGTGATATAATGTTTTTCTGAGGTGAGATAATGATTGAAAAGTTGCAGGCAATAGAGGATAGGTATGTAGAATTAAGTCAAAAGATAAGCGACCCTAATGTCATTTCCAATGTAGAAGAATGGAGAAAATACGTAAAAGAACACGCAGCTATTGAAGACATCGTTTTAAAGTATAGGGAGTATAAAAAGGTTTTGGAAGAAATAAAAGCGACAGAAGAGCTTTTGTCCTCTCAGGATGAGGAACTTAAAGAGATGGCGGAAGAAGAGCTCTCTCAACTGGAAGAAAAAAAAGAAAAACTGATGGAAGAGATAAAGATTTTGCTGCTCCCAAAAGACCCTAATGATGAGAAAAACGTCATAATGGAGATAAGAGCCGGAGCAGGAGGAGAGGAAGCTGCCCTTTTTGCCTATGACCTTTTCAGGATGTACACGATGTATGCGGAGAAAAAAGGCTGGAAAGTTGAGATAATGAGCGCCAACAAGACAGATATTGGAGGTTTTAAGGAAGTAATTTTTAGCATTTCTGGAAAAGGAGCCTATAGCAGGCTTAAATATGAAAGCGGCGTTCACAGGGTTCAGAGGATTCCTACTACTGAGGCAGGAGGAAGAATTCATACTTCTACTGCCACAGTAGCAGTTCTGCCAGAAGCCGAAGAGGTGGATGTTGAGATAAATCCAAATGATATAAAAATAGATGTTTTCAGGTCAAGTGGGCATGGCGGGCAGAGCGTGAATACTACGGATTCAGCAGTAAGAGTTACCCACATTCCTACAGGGATTGTGGTAACCTGTCAAGATGAAAGGTCTCAGATTCAAAATAGGGAGAGAGCTTTAAAGATTTTAAGGGCAAAGCTTTATGAGATGGCTCTAAAGGAACAGCAGAGGGAAATAGCCGAAGCTAGAAAGTCTCAGGTTGGCACAGGGGAGAGAAGTGAGAGGATAAGGACTTACAATTTTCCTCAGGGAAGAGTTACAGACCACAGGATAGGACTTACTCTTTACAAGCTCCAAGAGGTTTTGGATGGGGAGCTGGACGAAATCATAGATGCGTTGATTTTAAATGACCAGGCGGAAAAACTTAAGAATATGACTCTTAACTGATTTTCTCTGTTACCACTTGACTAAATTGCTTTTATAAAGTATAATTTATTAAAAATGCTTCATCACAATAAATCAAAAAATTAGCCCCCCAGCTGTCCTCTATAGAGGACACTTTAATCGCTCGATGGTCCTCCTACCGTCGAGCGAGTTTTTTATTTTGCATAACTTTATGAGAAGTTTAATAAAGTAAAATTGAGATTGTTTGATAAATTCAAGGGGATGTTTTTATGTCAAATTTTGAGATATTGATGATAGGGGCTTTTGCAGGAGTAGCGGGGACAGGGCTGGGAGGGGTTTTTGCTTATTTTTTTAAAAATCCAAGCCCCAAATTTTTTAGTGGAATAATGGGGATTACAGCGGGACTCATGCTTTCTGTAGTGATGTTTGACCTGTTGCCCCATTCTTTTGAGATATCGGGGATGCCTGTAGGTGTCATTGGAGTCATTATCGGTGCTTTTCTTATTTCTCTTTTTGATTCCCATATAGAAAAGACAAAATTTAATAAAGGATTTATTAGAGAAGGCTTGCTTCTAGGGATTGCAATAGCTTTGCACAATTTTCCGGAAGGGCTTGCCGTAGGGTCTGGATTTATGGTATCTTCTTCTTTGGGCATTGATATTGCTTTGGTGATTGCGCTACACGATTTCCCAGAAGGGGTAGCGGTGGCGGTGCCCCTTTCTGCAGGAGGGGTTTCCCCCTGCAAAGTTTTGTTGTATACCTTTCTGACGGGGTTGCCGACTGCCCTTGGCACTTTTATAGGTATTTTGAGCGGTGGCATATCCAATACTTTTATTGGACTTAATCTTGCTCTGGCAGGAGGAGCGATGCTTTATGTGACCTGCGGTGAGATAATACCGGAGGCCAGGGATATTTACAGGGGGAAAATTTCTATTTTGGGGATGATATTGGGGGTCATAGGTGGTATAATAATAACAAGATATTTGTAAATCCTTATTTTGCGAGGAGTGCCTTTGATGACAAAGGTAATAAAAATTGACAAAGATAATCCCGAAATTGAGCTTATAGATTACGCTGCAGAGGTTATAAAAAAAGGAGGGCTTGTGGCTTTTCCCACAGAGACAGTCTACGGGATAGGTGCAAATTCTTTTGACGAGGAAGCTGTAAAAAGGATTTTTATTGCAAAGGGAAGGCCCCAGGACAATCCTTTGATTTTACACATAGCTTTGATGGATCAGGTTTATGAACTGGCGGCGGAGTTTCCTGAAAAGGCCAAAAAGCTCGCTCATAGATTCTGGCCAGGTCCTCTTACTATCGTTTTAAAAAAATCTGATAAAGTACCGTATGTAAACACTGCTGGCATGAATACTGTTGCCATAAGAATGCCTTCAAATCCAATAGCTCATCTTCTCATAAAGAGGGCAGGAGTCCCCATATCTGCTCCCAGCGCCAATGTGTCTGGAAAGCCTAGTCCTACAGATGCTTCTCATGTCATTGAGGACCTTTACGGCAAAGTGGACGTCATAATAGATGGAGGAAAGTGTGACGTGGGGTTGGAATCGACTGTGGTAGACCTTACTGAGGAAGTACCGGTTATTTTAAGGCCTGGGGCAGTTACTTTAGAGATGTTAAAAGAGGTATTGGGGGAAGTAAAATTAGACCCTTCTCTTTTGACAAGGCCGGATGAGAATATAAAGCCTAAATCTCCCGGAATGAAGTACAAGCATTATTCTCCCAAGGCTGAAGTTTACATTGTAAAAGGACCTCTTGATAAAGTTGTAAAAAAGATTCAGCAATTGGCAAAAAACCAATTGAAAAATGGCAAAAAAGTTGGTATAATGGCGACAGTGCAAACTTCGACACAATATAAAGAGGGAGAGATAATTGTCGTCGGTGATAGAGACAAACCAGAGACCATTGCGAAAAATTTGTTTGAGACTTTACGAGAGTTCGACAGAAGAGGAGTAGAAGTGGTATTTGCTGAAAGCTTCAGTTATGATGACATTGGACTTGCCATAATGAACAGGTTGGAAAAAGCTGCGGGGTATAAGGAAATAAAGGCTGAAGGGGAGTTGACATGAGAGTTTTATTTGTGTGTACAGGGAATACCTGTAGAAGCCCTATGGCTGAAGGGATTTTTAATGCTAAGTCAAAAGCTTTGGGCAAGGATTGGGAAGCAAAATCTGCGGGAGTATTTGCTCCTGAAGGATTTCCAGCCTCAAGCGAGGCAGTAGAAGTGTTAAAGAAAGAGTACAGGATAGATATTTCAGACCACAGGGCAAAAAGTTTGAGGGAAGAAGATTTAAAAGGTGCTGATTTAGTCCTTGCCATGGCTTTTTCCCACAAAAGAAGCTTGGTATCTCAATACCCTGAATATGCCGACAAAATTTTCACCATAAAAGAATTTGTTGGACTTGAAGGGGATGTAGAAGACCCTTACGGGATGCCTTTGGAGGTTTACAAAAAGACGGCAGAGGAGCTTTCCGGTTTGATAGATAAGCTCATCGAAAAACTCTCTGAGGAAAGGAAGGTAGATCGAATGATCGCTTTGGGTTCTGACCACGCAGGATATGAACTTAAAGAAGTGATAAAAAAATATTTAGAAGAGAAAGGGATACCCTACAAGGACTTTGGCACTTTTAATGAAGAGTCAGTGGACTATCCCGACTATGCTCTTAAAGTAGCTGAAGCTGTGGCGTCTGGAGAGTGCACAGAAGGAATTTTAGTGTGCGGGACTGGCATAGGCATGTCAATTACGGCAAATAAAGTGCCAGGAATTAGAGCTGCCCACGTAGAGGACGTGTTTTCAGCAAGGGCTGCCAAAGAACATAACAATGCCAATATCCTGTGCATGGGGGGAAGAGTTACAGGACCTGGACTTGCTATCATGATGGTAGAGGAGTGGCTAAATGCCACTTTCCAAGGAGGAAGGCATCAGAAGAGGATTGACAAAATAACAGAAATCGAAAAAAAGTACATGAAATGATAAACAGGAGGGTTTTTATTTTATGTATGAGAATGTCTTTGTTATAGATCATCCTCTTATACAGCATAAAATAAGTCTCATAAGAGATGAAAACACGGGTTCCAAGGAATTTAGAGAGCTGGTTGGAGAAATAGCCATGCTAATGGCCTATGAGGTGACAAGAGACCTGCCTCTGGAAGAGATAGAAGTAAAAACTCCCATTGCTGTTGCGAAAACAAAAGTCATTGCAGGCAAAAAGTTGGGCATCATTCCTATTTTAAGGGCCGGGCTGGTGATGGCAGATGGGATGCTTAAACTAATTCCCACTGCAAAAGTAGGGCATATAGGTATATACAGAGATCCTGAAACTCTGAAACCTGTTGAATATTACTGCAAGCTTCCTTCTGACATTGCAGAAAGAGACCTCATAGTAGTAGATCCAATGCTGGCTACAGGAGGTTCTGCATCGGCTGCAATCCATTTCTTAAAAGAAAGAGGAGCTCAAAGCATAAAGCTTGTGAATTTAATAGCTGCCCCTGAAGGGATAAAGGCTGTTCACAAAGACCATCCAGAGGTGCCTATTTATGTGGCTAGCATAGACCAGGGGCTTAATGAGCACGGCTACATTGTTCCAGGGTTGGGGGATGCTGGAGATAGATTGTTTGGAACTAAGTGAGGAGAGGATAAAAATGAGGCCCTCGTGGGATGAATATTTTATGCAGATTGTGGACGTGGTGAAGACCAGGTCTACTTGCATAAGAAGACAGGTAGGAGCTATTTTAGTGGTGGACAAACACATAATTTCTACCGGCTACAACGGGCCTCCGACCGGATTACCCCATTGTGAGGAGACAGGTTGCCTAAGAGACCAACTGGGCATACCTCCAGGAGAAAGGCCTGAGCTTTGCAGAGGGGTTCATGCAGAACAGAATGCCATAATACAGGCGGCTTTGCATGGAGTGAGTACAAAAGGGGCTACTCTTTATGTGAGCGCAAGCCCCTGCGTCATATGCGCTAAAATGCTTATAAACGCTGGGGTAAAGAGAATTGTGTACGAAGAAGAATATCCAGATGAATTGGCTTTTCAACTTTTAAAGGAAGCAGGTATTGAATTAGTAAAGTTTAAAAGGTAAAATAATTATTGGTAATAGCAAAAGAGGGGTACCCTCCAAAGGAGTGTCAAAAATGAAGATATACTTTTTATCTTTTATACTGGCTTTTGCGATGTCATTTGTAACTACGCCCTTGGTGAAAAAATTAGCTTTTGCAATAGGAGCAATTGACGTTCCTGACGATAAAAGGCGCATACATACAAAGCCGATACCGCGATTAGGGGGACTGGCCATTTTTGCCGGCACTATGGCAAGCTTGTTGCTTCTTTTGCCAAAGTCCCATGAGACTATAGGAATAATATTGGGCTCTTTAGTTATCGTGCTTCTAGGGGTGTTAGATGATAAATACACTTTAAGTGCAAAGGTGAAGCTTGTAGGGCAGATTGCAGCTGCCTTGATACTCATACTGAGCGGAATCAGAATAGATTGGATTTCTAATCCATTTGGCAGCGGAGTGATATATTTAAAGAGCTGGGTGGCAATTTCTCTTACTCTTCTTTGGGTTGTAGGCGTGACAAACACTATAAATTTGATTGATGGGTTGGACGGTTTAGCAGCTGGAATTGCCTTTATTTCCTCTACTTCTCTTTTCATAATTTCACTCTTAAATGGCAGATACGCAACTGCTGTCATATCAATTGCAATTGCAGGAGCAAGCTTAGGATTTTTGCCCTATAATTTTAATCCAGCGAAAATTTTTATGGGAGATACTGGGGCGATGTTTTTAGGATTTTTGCTTTCAGCCATTTCCATACAAGGAGCAATAAAGTCAGCTACTGCAATTGCCATCGTGGTGCCAGTTCTAGTGCTTGGCGTGCCGATATTTGATACTCTTTTTGCGATTATAAGAAGGATTTTAAACAAAAGACCTATCATGGAGGCGGATAGAGGGCATCTGCACCACCGGCTTTTGGACAAAGGGTTAAACCAGAAGCAAGTAGTTTTTATACTTTACGGTGTAAGCTTGGTACTGGGTGTGAGCGCTATACTGATATCTTTTACTAGCGAACTGAAAAGCCTTGTTATTCTTGCTGTATCCCTCCTCTTTATACTCTGGGGAGCAAATAAAATAGAATTGCTAAGAAGCAATAAAAAAGGGACGCAAACCCGCTGATTTTATTAAGGAGTGCAAGACTGATGGGTATAAAAATTATGGCTGTATTTGGGACAAGACCTGAAGCAATTAAAATGGCTCCACTTATTAAGGCTCTGGAGAAAGAAAAAGAGTTTGACACTCTAGTAGCTGTTACAGCCCAGCACCGTGAAATGCTTGACCAGGTGCTGAGGCTTTTTAATATTGTGCCTCAATACGACCTTAACATAATGAGAGAGAGGCAGACTTTATCTGACATTACTACTGCTGCTATAGACGGCCTTGATAGAGTGTTTCTTAAAGAAAAACCGGACCTTGTTTTGGTTCACGGGGATACTACTACTACATTTGCGGCGGCGCTGGTGGCTTTTTATCACAAAATAAAAGTGGGGCACGTGGAAGCAGGTTTGAGGTCTTTTAACAAATGGTTCCCTTATCCTGAGGAGATAAACAGAAAATTGACAGGGGTGCTGGCAGACCTGCATTTTGCTCCTACAAAAAGGGCTAAATTAAATCTTTTAAATGAAGGAGTAGAGGAAGAAAGCATTTTTGTTACAGGAAATACAGTAATTGACGCTATGTCCTATACAGTAAAGAAAGATTACACTTTCAGGGAGGAAAGATTAAATAGGATTGATTATAAAAACAAAAAGGTCATAGTAGTCACAGCCCATAGGAGGGAGAACTGGGGAGCACCTCTAGAGAACATATGCAACGCTATTAAAGATATAGCAAAAAGCTACAAAGAAGAAGTGTACTTTATATACCCTGTTCATATGAATCCAGTGGTGAAAAATACGGCCCATAAAATTTTAGGAGGGCTTGACAATGTGCTTCTTTTAGACCCTCTTGAGACGGATGAGATGCATAACCTTTTAGCCAGATGCTATATGGTTATGACAGATTCAGGAGGGCTTCAGGAGGAAGTGCCATCACTGGGCAAACCAGTTCTGGTTTTGAGGGATGTGACAGAAAGGCCTGAGGCAAAAGAGGCAGGAACTGTGAAGTTGGTTGGGACGGATTATGAAAGGATTTTTAAAGAGGCAAAGCTTCTCATAGAGGACGAAAATGAGTATAAAAAAATGGCCAATGCGGTAAATCCCTATGGCGATGGGAAAGCATCGGTGAGAATAGTTGGAGCGATAAAATACTTTTTTGGGCTATCAAAAGAAAAGCCGGAAGAATACGAAGGAGGGGGATAAAGCCCCCTCCTTAAATTGTTATTTGCTTGCTTCTTGCTTCGTTTGGCTTTTTGCGATTAAGTACCAGATATATCCAATAACTATTGCTCCGATGAAGCCGCCTATTACGTTGTAATCATAGAGCATCCATCCCCATTTGCCGAGATATGCTCCTCCTAACCATGCGCCGACTAGGTGAGCGATTAGTGCTGCCCAGTATGTTCCCCATATTTTGTTCAATTTGTCCCAATACCCTTCTCCAGCTTTTGTATTAAACAATGGATGGAATACAAGACTAGATATGAGTCCTACGATAAGTACCATTAACCAGAACATATGCTACACCTCCTTTTCAGAGGTTTTCCCTTCCACTTTTAATTATATTCAATATAAAATTTAAAACAAATCTGATTTTTGACCTTTTTTGACCAAAAACAGGACTTTTTCTGACTTTATCTGACTTTTTCTCTTTTTATCTAAATATTTCTAATACCTGTCCATTTTTCCTCAAATGGCAATGATAAAATTTTTATAGAAAAATGAATAAAACTTTTTAAGGCTGTCAATAATTAAAAATAGAAGGGCGGTGAAAATGAGCGAGTCCATTCTCCCCCTTGTGGATTCGCGAAGTTTTTACCGCCCATTTTAAATAGGAGGTAAGGTGTATGAAGAAAACCCTTGCAGGGTTAATTTTGTTTGCGAGCTTCTTTGTAGGGTTTAAAGGAGAGATTTTTTTCCATAACAAGAGTGACGCAGATAGGCTTTATGATGTCTTTAAAAAAACTCATGCCAGGTATGAGTACTCAAATATAAACGGTTGGGGTAAAATAGGAGAATGTTTCTGTGCTTTGGAGGATTTAGAAAAATATGCGAAAGATGTAGCAGAGGAAATGAAGGCACTAAAAGGTGCTAAATTGTCTAGGATGGACGAGGGAAATTTAAGGCAGGTTTCATTGGAGTATCTGGATGATAAGAGAAGTGTGACACTGGTTGTTCAGTCTATAAAAAATGGGGATAAAAAGGAGACATATCTTCTTATTGACAATTATTTGATAAAAGGCAATCAGAATATATTGGAAGAAAGAAAAACAGTGGAGAATGCTTTTAGAAAGGTGAAAGTAAAGCCTGTCGTAGCTACTTCAATTGTTGGAAGTTTTGAAGGAAAGTTGAAATTAGAAGAAGCGAGTAGTATAGTCAAAGAAGTCTTTAAAGAATTAAGAGCAAAGAAGGTCGAAGGGCTGGAAGATGTCCAAGTAGTCAGCATCTCGGGGTATACAAGAAGTTTTGGGGAATACATTGAAGTGGGAGATGAAAAAATAAATTTACAGGTAGCTTTAAGGTACAATTCTTATGACGATAGAACTTATATATGGATTGCTAGTCCTTTGATAGCTACAGAATATTAAAAGAGGGTGATGAAGACGAAATTTGTTGTTGAAAAAAGCCCGCCCCTTAAAGGAACGGTTAAGATAAGCGGTGCGAAGAATTCGGTTTTGCCTATAATTGCTGCTTCACTGCTTTCATCTGATGAAGTGATATTAGAAGATATACCCTCTCTGGAAGACGTCAATGTAATGATAGAACTCATAAAGAATTTTGGAGCCCTGTGTGAGTTGGACAATGGGAAATTGAAGATAAGGGTAGATATAAAGGACGTAGAAGCGCCTTATGAACTTGTTAAAAAGATGAGGGCATCCTTTTTGGTGATGGGACCCATACTGGCAAAGCTGGGACATGCCAAAATTTCCATGCCTGGAGGTTGTGCAATAGGGGCTCGACCTATAGACCTACATTTAAAGGGGTTTCAAAGTCTGGGAGCTGATATAACTATCGGACACGGATATGTTGAGGCAAGAGCTAAAAAATTGACAGGCAAAAAGATATACCTTGATTTTCCCAGTGTAGGAGCAACTGAGAATATAATGATGGCTGCAGTTTTTGCCGACGGTGTTACTGTAATTGAAAATGCTGCTGAGGAGCCTGAAATTGTGGATTTGGCGAATTTTTTGAACAAGATGGGGGCCAATATCAAAGGAGCAGGTACTGACACTATACGAATTGAAGGAGTAAAGGAATTGAAAGGAGCAGAACACACTGTCATACCTGATAGAATTGAAGCAGGAACTTTTATGGTGGCAGCGGCCATGACAGGCGGGAATGTGCTCATTGAAAATGTGATAGTGGACCATGTGAGGTCTGTAATTGCAAAATTGACAGAATGCGGAGTTAAGATAACGGAAGAAAAGGGAGGCCTCAGGGTAAAAGGGGTAAAAAATTACAAGGCTGTTGACATAAAGACCCTCCCATATCCGGGATTTCCAACGGACATGCAAGCGCAGATGATGGCCATGATGACCGTGGCAAAGGGTACCAGCGTCATAATAGAGACAGTTTTTGAAAACAGATTTATGCATGTGAGCGAATTAAAGAGAATGGGCGCAAATATAAAAATTGAGGGCAGAAGTGCAATGATTACAGGTGTAGACCATTTGACAGGAGCCGAAGTGAAAGCTACTGATTTGAGGGCAGGAGCAGCTTTGGTGCTGGCAGGGCTTATAGCAGAGGGGAGAACAGAGATTAACGATATCTACCATGTAGACAGAGGATATGTGAAGATGGAAGAGAAGCTAAGAGCTTTGGGTGCAAAAATATACAGAAAATAGATTAAAAATTTTTTAGAAGTACTTAGAAGGATTTTTTTAGCTTTTGAAGAATAATAATTATTGTGGCAAATTAAGAGACTTTCTTCTTAAAAAAACGTTTAATCAAGTACAGAAGGAGGGAAAGTATGGCAAAGGCTAAAGAATCTGACAAGAGGAAGCTTTCTCACGAAGCCTACGGCGGAGTTCACGGAAGTGAGTACATCCCATTTATTCCAGCTGATAAGGTACTTCCAGAGCTCACAGCAGTAGCAGTTATAGTAGGAAGCTTATTTGCCATTCTTTTTGCGGCAGCTAATGCTTACCTTGGGTTAAAGGCGGGAATGACTATAAGTGCAGCTATTCCTGCGGCAGTTTTGGCAACTGCTTTGCTAAAAGGCCTTTTTAAGAGGGACAGCATCCTAGAATCTAACTTGGTGATGGCCATTGCTGCTACAGGAGAAAGTTTGGCAGGAGGTATTATATTTACTCTTCCGGCAATCGTGCTTTGGGGGCTAAAGGATGAGTTCACATTAACTCGAATTGTATTTGTAATCCTCATAGGTGGACTTTTGGGAGCGCTCTTTGTGATACCTTTAAGAAGGTATTTGACTGTGGAAGAGCACGGGAAGCTCATTTATCCAGAAGGAATGGCAGCCGCGGAAGTGTTAGTTACAAGCAACCAGGGTGGAACAGGGTTCATGACAGTGCTGTCAGGAATGATTGTAGGAGGAATTTATAAACTCCTCTCTGGCGGTTTTGGCATGTGGTCTGAAAACCCTTCATGGGTCATTAAGAGGTTTGAGAGCACAGAAGTAGGAGTAAATGTTTTGGCATCATTAATGGGTGTTGGATTTATTGTGGGATTGGATGTAGCTATGTACATGTTGGCAGGTAGCGTTTTGGCATGGCTAGGACTAATTCCCCTTATAAAGTTCTTTGGTGCAGGGCTTACTACACCTATCTGTCCAGCTACTGAGCTAATAAGGGACATGTCCGCCGGGGCTATATGGAGTAAATACATAAGATACATAGGCGCTGGTGGCGTGTTGGCAGGAGGATTTATAAGCCTTATAAAAGCCCTTCCTACCATCATAAAGGCTTTCAGAGAATCAATAGTAGGGCTTGGAATGAAAGGCAAAGAATTAAAAAGGACAGATGTGGATGTTTCCCTCACGTGGGTTATATTTGGAGCAGCATTTGTATTCTTTGTAGCCTGGCTTATGCCCTCCCTTGGAGTGACTGCACTGGGTAGTTTAATGGCAGTATTGTTTGCGTTTTTCTTTGCTGTAGTGTCTGCCAGGATTACAGGACTTGTAGGCGTATCTAACAACCCAATTTCTGGTATGACTATTGCTACTTTGCTAATAGTGACTTCTGTTTTAAAACTTGCTGGCGTAGTAGGAAATGAGGGTATGATAATTGCCATCACAATTGGCGGTATTGTGTGCGTAGCAGCTGCTATAGCAGGAGCTAATGCTCAGTCTTTAAAGACTACTTTCATCATAGGTGGAACGCCTAAATATATCGAGATATTCACATATGTAGGAATAGCAGTAGCTTCTATTTTTGCAGGGCTAGTTTTGATACTTCTAAATAATGCTTACGGTTTTGGCACAAAAGATATCCCAGCTCCTCAAGCTACTATAATGTCAATGGTAGTAAAGGGCATTATGACAGGAGACCTCCCATGGACTTTCATAATTGCTGGAATATTCATGGGCATAATGGCTGAAATGATGCACGTTCCGGTTCTTCCATTTGCTATAGGGCTTTACCTGCCTTTCGAGTTAAGTGCTGCTATTGCTATTGGTGGGATTATAAGGTGGATTGTAGACCAGCAGTACAGAAAGGACGAGCAGTTGAGAAAAGAGAAAGTCGAAAAGGGTATACTTGTAGCGTCGGGACTTGTGGCAGGAGATGCGCTTATGGGACTTGTAATAGCCATATTCGCAGGAGCAAAAATAAGTATAGACTTTGCCTCCAACTGGGCTACAAACACCTCTTCCTTTGCGCCATGGTTTTCTCTCTTGATGTTCCTCTTAGTAGGACTTTTCCTGTATTACTATACTGTTAAAAATGATAAGAAATAAAACTGGAGCACTCCCACTAACAGGGAGTGCTCAGACTGTTGATAAAATTAGAAAAGTGGCATTTTGTGTGTAAATGCGACTTGTTACAAATCGGTAACAAAACTTGGCAAGCTTGAGAAGCGGAGGCGGGGCGAGCGAAGCGAGCGGCCACCTGAGCCGTTAGGCGAATTGGCCGGTACTCCGCCGTAGCTCTCAAGCGAGCCTTAGTTTTGTCGCTTTGTAACTCTGGAGCATTAACACAAAATGCCACTTAATTAAGAAAAGCTTTATCAACAAACTTGGAGCACTCCCACCCACAGGGAGTACTCAGTTTAAGAGGGGGTAAAAATGAAAGACAATTTTTTGCTTTATATTCCTAAAAAAAGCGAAAAAGTCAATTGGGAAAAAAGAGGAGATAAGGTAATGTTTTTGTTTTATCACGACAAATTAATAGAAAAAATGGTCAGGCTTTTTGTGAAGAAGCCTAGAGTGACCACGTTAGAACTGGATGACATTGGAACAGCAGTGTGGGAGCTTATAGACGGGGAGAAAAATGTCTATGAAATAGGGCAGCAGTTGAAGGAACGGTTTGGAGAAAGAGTTGAACCTTTATATGAAAGGCTATCTTTATTCATGAGATATTTAAACAGAAGAGGTTGGATATATTTTTCAAAAAAGGGGGATACTAAATAAGACCTTATTAAAAATTTTTACTATTTCTATTTTTTGTAGAAGGATTTTTGGCAGCATGTGTAGAATTTATATACTGAAAAGCTTTTGATAAAAAATTGATAAAGGGGAGAGTATTTATGAGAATTGGTGTTCCCAAAGAAATAAAAACTGCAGAGTCCCGTGTAGCCATAACGCCTGCAGGAGTAGAGGCTTTTGTCAAGAATGGACATGAAGTGTACATTGAAAAGGACGCAGGATTAGGTAGCGGTATCACAAATGAGGAATATGAAAAGGCAGGGGCAAAAATACTTCCAACTGCCAAAGAAGTGTACGACATAGCTGACATGATAATGAAGGTAAAAGAGCCACAGCCAAGCGAATACGACTACTTAAAAGAGGGACAAGTTTTATTTACTTATCTACATTTAGCACCCGATAAACAGCAGACAGAAGCTTTATTAAGACAGAAAGTAGTAGGAATCGCCTATGAGACGGTACAGCTTGACAACGGTTCTTTGCCTTTGTTAACACCCATGAGCGAAGTTGCTGGTAGAATGGCTGTCACCATAGGAGCTTACCTTTTGACTAGCATAAATCAAGGCAGAGGTATTGTGATGGGCGGGGTTCCTGGAGTAGAGCCAGCAGAAGTAGTCATAATAGGCGGCGGAACAGTGGGCACCAATGCGGCAAAGGTAGCAGTTGGCATGGGAGCAAGAGTTACTATACTGGATGTAAATCCTGCAAGGCTTGCCTACCTTGACGATATATTTGGAGGAAGAGTGACAACTTTAATGTCAAATAGCTTTAATATTGCAGAAAGCGTAAAAAAGGCAGACTTATTGATAGGTGCTGTTCTTATCCCAGGTGCTCGAGCGCCTAAGCTTGTAACGGAAGAAATGGTCAAGACAATGAAGAAGGGCGCTGTAATTGTGGATGTAGCAATAGACCAGGGTGGATGCGTAGAAACATGTGACAGAACTACTTCCCACACAGATCCATATTTCATCAAGCACGGAGTTGTTCACTACTCAGTTCCTAATATACCAGGAGCTGTACCAAGGACTTCAACCTTTGCTCTCACGAATGTCACACTTCCTTACGCATTAGAAATTGCTAACAAGGGCTACAAGAGGGCGTTGCTTGAAAATAGAGCACTTCTAAAAGGGCTCAATGTCTACAAAGGCATGGTGACATACAAACCTGTGGCAGAAGCGCAAGGATTAGAGTATGTGGATCCCGTTGAAGCTTTGAATAAAGCGTAAGTGTTATTTGGCCTCCCACAAATGTGGGAGGTTTTTGTTGTTTATTGAAAAATCTCATGATATAATTTTTTTAAAATTAAAATGTGTTAGGCGGTGGAGAAAATGTTAGAAATTTTCTCAGGTAAAAAATATAAAATTTTTGGGAACGGATCTATTGGGGGCAAAGCTTCCGGGCTTTCTTTTGCCGAGGAAGTTTTAGAAAAATATTATAAAGACTTCAAAGGAACTGTAAAAATTCCTGAAAGCTTTTTTATAGCCACCGATTACTACGAAATGTTTTTAGAGTATAACCGCCTTGAAGACATAGATGAAAATACCCCTTATGAAGAGGCTGAAATAAGGTTTAAAGAAGCGGAGTTTCCTCCGGAGTACAAAAAAATGTTAAAAGAAATTTTACAGGTGATGGATTATCCTCTGGCGGTCAGGTCTTCTTCCTTGCTGGAGGACAATATAAAATATTCTTTTGCTGGTAAATACTACACAACTTTTATATCCAACAGGGGAACAGAGAGGGAAAGGCTAAAACAGCTGGAAAAAGCCATTAAAGAAGTGTATTTAAGCGTGTACGGACCTGATGCTGTAACTTACAGGAAGAAACACGCATCAGGACAGAGAGAGCTTATGGGAGTTATAGTGCAGAGGCTGATTGGCAGTCAAAAGGGAATATACTTCTATCCTGACGTGTCAGGAGTGGGATTTTCCAGAAATTATAGAAGGTGGACAGATAGGATTAAGATAGAAGACGGAGTGGTGAGACTGGTATTTGGCTTGGGTACAAAGTGTACAGGGAGAGGGTATGCAAGAATATTTTCCCTTACAAATCTTCGCTTAAGGCCCGAAGGCAATAACCCTCAAGAAATCGCCAAAAATTCACAGGAAGCCTTTGATGTGCTGAATTTGATGACAGGAGAGCTTGAGACTTACGATATAAATGACGTTCCTCAGTTTTTAAGCTATCATCCGAGAATAAGCGATATAGCTCAAGTCTACTCGAGAAAAGATAATGCAATTCTTGACCTTAATATGTTAAGTTCTAAAAGCGGGTTAGAAAAGTACATTTTTACCTTTGAAAATTTTCCGAGAAGGCACAAAGCTTTCTTTAACACGGTTTCGGCTCTATTTAAGTGTTTGGAAAGTGAGATGAAAGTACCTGTAGATATAGAATTTACTTATGACCTTGAGACTGGAGAGTTCTATCTTGTGCAGGCACGGCCTTTGAGTTCTTATGAAACTTTCAGAAAAGTTCACATACCTAAGGACATTGACAAAAGATGTGTTTTATTAAAAGGAGATAGAATGCTAACAAATGGGGTTTTGAAAAATATAAAGTATATTGTATATGTAGACCATGAAGTTTACAGTAATTACAAAGATAAACATGAGATTGCGCGCATAATAGGGCGCATAAATAAAAGCTTAGGGGACAGGTATATATTAGTAGGGCCTGGCAGATGGGGTTCTTCCAACCCGTATCTCGGTGTTCCTGTGATTTACAATGAAATATCAAATGCGGCTATGATTGTTGAGCTTGGGATAAAAAACGGGGATTTTATGCCTGAACTTTCCTATGGAACGCACTTTTTTGCGGATTTGGATGCCGACAACATTTTGTACATGCCTGTTTTTGATGGATATGAAAATAACATCTTCAATGAACAGTGGTTCAAAAAAGGCAGCTATATCGACACAGGGGTAAAAATTTTTGAAGGCAGGTTTGATGCTTATTTAGACGGTGAGAAAATGGTGGGATATGTGATATCTAATGAAAAATAAGTCGATTTATGTAAAAAAATGAGACATAAGTCCTATTTAAAATGTCAAAATAGTGTAATATAATCTAAACTGTAAGAATGATTCCCCTTTTCCCCATAAAATTTAATATTCTGCACCCCCAACCCAATGTAGGCTGCTCTAGAGCAGCTATTTTTTTATCTTGAGCTAAAGTTTAGGTCTTTTAATACCGATAAAATAAAGTGAGCTATCTTGAGAATTGAAGGGAGCAGAAAGGTCATGAGAAGAATTTTAGCGATGGTTGTAGCTATTTTAATGCTTTTTTCTCTTTTCCCGGGAAATATGTCGAAAGCTTATGGTGCTTATCCCCCTAATATAACTGCAATTTATTCCTTAAGACTTGACGGGACAATGGCTTCACCTGCTAAAGGCCCAGTGGATAAGTATACCGACATAAAAATTACGGGAAGCGGATTTGTAACGTACGATGCCAGTGGCAATGTCACTGCTTCTGTCGATTATGTCTACATAGATTCTCCTGACACATCGAAAAAGCTTACTATTTTGAGTGTGAATGAAAATACAATTTACGCTAAAGTTCCTCCTGCTACCTCTATTGGACTTTCTGCAAATATTCCTTACACGATTATAGTTCACAGAAGTGATGGGCAGAGTGCTGCTATATTCAACGGTTTTACTTATGTAAATAATCCTTCCATTTCTAAGGTTGCGCTTGACAATTTTATTACTCTAGTGAAAGATTCAAACGGGAACATAGTGGGTAGAACCAGTAAATCTTACATAAGGATGGAAGGGAGTTATTTTAACGATGTAGGGCTTGTTCAGATAAACGGCGAAACTGCCTCAGTAGTTTCTCAAAGTGGTTCTGTACTCATAACTACTATTCCTCAAAATATTTTTATAGACCCTACTTCTACATATACGGTGACTGTTACAAACATATACAGAGGGTCTGATACCAAACAAACTCAAATTTATGCTGTAAATCATGACATAACAGGGCTTTCTAAATATGTAGCAATTGTAGGGGATGAAATTACAATATATGGTAGGGGTTTTAATTCTTTAGGAAGCGATTTTAAAGTATATATAGGGAATAACCTCGTTAATTCATCTGATATCAATATAAAAAGCGATACAGAGATGACAGTCAAAGTTCCTGCTCCCAAAGATACCACTTTGGAGTATCAGAATATAGACATAGTCGCATCAAACGGTTCTACTGCTACTTTAGTAGGAGCATTGAAAATAATACCTACACCTGCCATATTCACAATAGATAATATTACTCCTAATGCAGGTTCTGTCTCTGGCGGGACAAAGGTTGTCATTGTTGGGCAGAATTTGAGAGAGGATTTAATCGTGAAATTTGGCGGTGTAGCTGCAAAAAGTGTTCAGAGTATTACACTACCTGGCCTTACAGAAAATCAAAGGGCTATACAAGTCGTGACACCTCCTTATTCGAAGTCAGGTCCAGTCGATGTGACGGTTGTAGACCCTGTTACGGGCTATACTGTTACTAAGCAAAATGCCTTTTTCTATTTGGCTGTTGAAGATACTATGGTAGTAATAGATATGAACCCAACAGAGGGGTATGAAAGCGGAAATACGCCAGTTACTCTTTGGGGATTTAATTTTCAAAAAAATGATGACCCTTCTACCTATACCTATAACGAAGATAAGACAGAGATAACTTATGTTAATACAAATTACACCTACAAAGATCCTGTTACTGGAAATTATGTTACGGGTACCAGAGAAAGAAAGCTTTATGTGACATTTGGAGGAAATAAGGCGCAAATTGAAAATGTGTATAAACCTGAGACAGGACAGCAGACTTTAAATGTATTATCTCCCAGTGTGACCTTGAATCCTCCTGGACAAAATATGCCTGTAGATGTAGTCGTCACAGTTGAAACGACAGTCAAGGATACAAACGGGAATGTAGTCATGCAGTATTCTGAACAGAGCTCTCCTCCTTCCAAATTTACTTATAAGCCTTTGCCGTCAAATCCTGTAATTCTGTCTGTTTCTCCAAATACGGGAAGCCGTGCGGGAGGAGATACAGTAATTATACAGGGCTTTGACATAAGGCCTGGAGTAAAAGTATATTTTGGAGATAAACTGGCAACTGTGAAAGACCTTACAACAGGAGGAGATAATAAATCAGTATTGACAGTCATCTCACCTCCTTCTACTGCCTTAGGTTATGTGGATGTAAAAGTAGTAAATAAAGATGCTGATTCACAGAGAGGCTTTTATGTGTACGAAAATGGCTATTATTACTACACTGCTCCTTCTATAAGCAGTATATTTACAAATTTTGGGTCGAAATATGGGGGTAATCTCATTACCATCTACGGGTCAGACTTTTTTGTAGGGCAAACAGTGGTAGATGGAGTTTATTCTCCTAAATACCCGGATGTCAGAATAGGCAATATACAGCTTAAAGTGATAAGTGTTGAAGATAAGGATGGGAATTTGATAGATGGGAAAAAGTTTAACATAGGTACAAAGATAAAGGCT
Organism: Caldanaerobacter subterraneus; assembly: GCF_004345675.1. Lineage (GTDB taxonomy): Bacteria > Bacillota > Thermoanaerobacteria > Thermoanaerobacterales > Thermoanaerobacteraceae > Thermoanaerobacter > Thermoanaerobacter subterraneus. Next base: position 63,350 of record NZ_SLWU01000001.1, read on the forward strand.
TTAATACCGGAGACATCTACTCCATATCCTGTAGGTTGGTACGATGTCACAATTAAAAACTACGATGGAATAAACGGGACAATAGGTGGAAGCGTTACTTTGCCAAACGCCTTTGAGATAAAAGATACTCAGAAAAAACCCAGCATTATTTCTGTAGACCCTAATAAAGGGCCTACAAAAGGGGGAACCCTCATTAAGATTACAGGCAGCAATTTTGAAAAAGGAAGCATTGTGACCATAGACGGAGTGCAGGCGAGCGTTAAAAAGGTTTCAAGCGGAAACACTGAGATAGAAGCTACCACACCTCCGGGCACTCTGGGCAAAAAAATAGTTCAGGTTGTGAATCCTTCTGATGGAGGAGTGGCTTCGCTTGTAGATGGATTTGAGTACGTGCTTATTGAGACAAAGCCTCAGATAACAAAGGTAGTTCCAAATTATGGTGGAAAAGGCACATTGATTTACATCTTTGGAAGTGACTTTTCTAAAAAAGTAGGGGACAGTGAAGGAGCAAAAGCGTATATAGGCAATACTGTCCTTGAAAATGTGTATGTGCTGGATGAAAACACTATAATAGGCATTATTCCTGATATGAAGTACACCGGCCTTTATGAAATAAAAGTAGTAAACCCAGACACCGCTACGGCAGTGGCTCCTGAAAAATTCCACTTTTTAGTACCAGAGAGCAATCCCGTAATAACCTCTGTTACCCCTAATTTTGGTACGGTAAATGGCGGTACAGCTATTTTGATTGAAGGGCAGGACTTTAGAAGAGGGGCAGAAGTTTTCATAGGAGGAAATAAAGCCACAAATGTGGTGGTAAGCCCTGACGGCAAGTCGATAACAGCAATTACACCTCCGGGCAAGCCTGGCAAGACGTATGTCACAGTTGTAAATTATGACGGTGGGAATTACACTTATGGAATCCACGAGGGAGAAACGGGATTTACTTATGTAATTCCAAACAGCCAGCCTGTAATTACAAAAGTCGAGCCTGACAAAGGCTCTACCTATGGAGGTCAGGAGGTCACAATATACGGACAGGATTTCAGAATTTCTAAAGATGAACAAGGGAACATTTTAAAAGATGAAAATGGCAACCCGATAGGCCCTGATGTGTATTTTGGGAATGTAAAAGCACAAAAAGTCGTATATATAGACTATGGAACTCTTCAAGTCATAACTCCTCCCAATGCACCTGGGAAAGTGAGAGTTACTGTGGTAAATTACGACGGAGGGTTAGGATACCTTGAGGGAGGATATACTTACATTCAATCAAAGCCGCAAATTAAGCAGGTAATTCCTCCTAAATTTGACAAAACCGGTGGAACCTACGGAATAATAGTAGGAAACGATTTTTCAGTACCCGTTTATGATAAGGACAAATTGATACTTCCTGGCTCCTCTGTCTACATAGATGGGGTGGAGGTAAAAGACGTGCAGGTTGTCGACAGCACAATGATAAAATTTATCGCTCCACCAGTGGATAAAGTGGGAACGAAAGAGTTAAAAGTTGTCAATCCTGACGGTGGCACGGCTACTTTTAAGGTAGAATATGTGTCTCCCAGCACACATCCTCAGATATATTCTATTACACCAGACAGAGGCAGTATAAATGGCGGGACGTATGTGGTGATAAAGGGAAAAGACTTTAGAGATAAAGTCAAAGTGTACTTTGATGCCTATGAGGCGAAAGTAATCTCTGTCTCTCCAGACACAATTGTGATACTTACACCGCCTGGAGACCCTCAGAAAGATATAAATAGGTCAGTTGATGTAACAGTCTTTAACGAAGAGGATGGAGGAAGCTTTACTTTGAAAAACGGATTTACATATATTGCAACAGAGACCAAGCCCAAGATCACATCTATTACTCCAAACACGGGCTCTACCAAAGGCGGAGAGACAGTGACAATTACAGGCGATGATTTTAGGCAGGGAGCGAGAGTATTTTTTGGAGAAAAAGAAGCTTTGAATGTAGTTGTAAAAAGCTATAACACGATTATTGCTACTACTCCTTCTCATCCAGAAGGGAAAGTAGATGTCATTGTCAGAAACCCTGACTATGCCGATGCAGTTTTTCCGCAGGGATTTACCTATGTACAGACTGTCCCTGATGAACCTGTAGGCTTCTGGGTGGAATATATACCGGGAAATGACCATACTTTAAGGCTTCACTGGTCGGAGACAAAGGGGGCAAAGTATTACGAGATATACCTGGTTTCGGACAGTACCTATAAATTTATAGCTTCTACTGACAAACTGGAATACTATGTAACAAATTTGAGCCCAAATACAAAATACACGTTTGCGCTGCGGGCTGTCAATGAATTAGGACCTAGTGATTTTGTGAGAGCTTCCAATACAACTGACAGGTCCTCAAACAGCAAGTATGACACTTATGTTGAAGGGGCAAAGGAGAATAAGACGACCATTTCTACATCAAATGGATCACTAGTTGTGACACTGGGAGATACTTCTGAAAGCGAGTACGTTTTGAACTTTAAAGACGATGTTTATAAAAATGTAAACAAATGGATAATAAATATACCTTCCAAGTATAAAAATACAGCAAAAAAGGTTAAGATTTATACTCAAAAATTTGAGATGGAATTTTACTTAACTGACCTTTACCTTAATGGAGATTATGATAGGGTAACGATAACCAGAATTACGGGGAAAGAGTACGACGATATAGTGAAAAACTTGCCTAAAAATATAACAATTCTGTCAGATATATACGACATAAAGTATGAAAAAATAACCAATGGCAAGGCGGAAAATTACAACAATTTCAAAAATAACATTTACGTGTTGATAAGTGTAGAAAATAATAGATTGTGGAAGAAAGATATAAACCGTGCAAAAATCTCTTACATTGCCTATTATTCGCCGTACAGTTCTAATCCTTCCGTGTTTATGTATGGAGTAGAGAAGGATAAAAATACTGTATCGGCCAAAATTTCTTCGCCAGGGCAGATTGCTGTAACATATTAAGGAGTGAAAAGGATGAAGGGGAAAAAATTTATAGCCTTTTTGCTTGTGTTGATTTTTTCACTTCCATTAAATTCTTCAGTTTATGCTCAGACAACTTACTACGGAGTGGAATATGCTCCGAGCATATATTACAATATGTCATTTAAGGATATACAAAATAGCTTTGCCAGTTATGACATAATGAAGATGGTGGCTTTGGCCGTTATAAAAGGCGGCGGAAATCAGAAATTTTATCCGAAGGGCTACTTAAAAAAAGAAGAGGCTCTGGCTTATATAATAAGGCTTATGGGATTAGAAGATCAGATTGTGCAAACTACTACATCCTCCTCTACAGGAATGGCAGGAAGTATGCCTGCCACTCTTCCCCCCAAATTTAAAGTGGACGATTGGGCAAAGGGAGTAATTGATGCAGCCTTAAAGGCCAATTTGCTTACAAAGGATGAACTTGATACTGATTTTACTTTAAATGCCACAAGAGAAGAAGTTGCTTACTGGCTTGCAAAAGGTCTGGGCTTTCAGCCTTTATCCGGCACTGATTTGCAGCAGGTTTACACCTTTCGGGACGTAAAAGATATTAATTCTTCCTACCTTCCCTATGTAGGTGCTGTTGTAAAAAGGGGTATAATGTCAGGGTACAGCGATGGAAAATTTAGACCCAAGACAAATATTACAAGAGAACAGATGGCTTCAGTCCTCAATAGAGTCTTTAATTATTCCTACTCCTTGATGGGATACTCCGTTTTGACTGGCACCATAAAGAATATTTTGCAGGAAAATTTGGTTGGAGAAGGAGCTATGAAGAATACCTTTGTAATTTCAAGTCAAATTGGTCAGGAAAATTTTGTAGTTACTAAAGTAAGACCTTCTTCAAACGGTGGGGGGCATCTTTTGGATTTTTTAACCATTTCTAATGGAAAGCCAGTATATTCGCAGGCCTTTACAGTGGGGGATAAAGTCAGATTTTATATAAAAGATGGCAAAGTGATATTTGCAGAGAAACTGCCTCAGAATGAGACGGTGGTGTATGGCGAGATAGTTAATATAACGCCTTCTACAATAGCTTTGAAGGGAGGCTATAATTACAGCAATACTTTTTCCTACACCCCTTATACTGAAGTGTATATAAACGATTATCCAGCTTCTACTAAAGACTTGAGAGTAGGGCAGACTATCCTTGCCTATCTTGAGGGAGGCACTGCTTACAGGATAGATGTCAATTATGAAGAATACGCTTCTGATAAGATAGAGGCAGGTTCCAGGCAGGTCACAGGTAGTATAATTTCTATTCAAAATTCACAGGGAGATTTAAGAAAAGGTGGAATTGATATAACGCTGGATAGTGGGGATACCTACTACATATCTCCAAATACTCCTTTAGTAAAAGGAGGAGTTTCTGCCTCTTTATCTTCTTTGAAGGTAGGGGATTATGTAAATCTCATTTTTGATGACCCTTATAGCGATACCCCTATAAAAGTTTTGGTAGACAACGGCTATTACAATATTACTGGTGTATTCAGAGGGACTTTGGGTAGTGTAATGCCTCTTAGTAAAGTTATTAATTTGAGCAATATAGAAAAGTATTACCAAGGTACGTGGCAGAAAGTGTATGATTATGTTTCATATCCTTTTGAGAAGGCAGAGTTTTATCTAAATGGCTTGAAAATTGATGAGTCAAGTCTTAAAAATTACACTGGCAGGACAATTTACATAACTACAGAGAATCACTTTGGCAAAGAATATATAACCTTTGCAAATATAGTTTCACCCTTTACAATGGCTTATCAGGGGGTTGCCACTTTTGATCCATATTCTATGACTTTGAACCTTTCTGATGGGAGAAAAGTAATTGTCAATGAAGGCACAATTGTGATGAAGGATGGAAGGAGAGTGCCGGCAAGTACCCTTAAGAACAACCAAGTTTATGTTTCATTCTCAAAAGAAGACAACCTTTATGCCAATTTCGTATCAGTAATAGATACTGTTGATGTTCCATCTTACTATTACGCTAAAGGGTATTTGTTCTACGCCACAGCAAATTCTGTGACAGTTGGAGATGTTCCGTGGAGAGGTTCTTACTACTCTACTGTGACAGGCTATTATGAAATAAGCAATAACCAGTGGAGTTTTGTTTCAGGTTCTAGGGTATTTTACGTAGGAGATAGTACTTTTGTAGTAGACAATAGGGATAAAGAAAGTAAAGTGATTCCTTACAGTGAACTTCTCAATATAAGATACGGAAGTTCACAGTTTAAGGACGCCTTTGCTTATGTTGTTGCTAATGGCGATAATGCTGTTGCCATTAACATAATGCCTTCTGATAATAATGAGAGGGTGTCTACTGCAAAAGTTGAGGGTATAGAAGGGACTAAAGTTACAGTTTCTGAAGTAAAGGATTGGAATGAAGTAGAGGGCATATGGAATCTTAACACCAGCTTAGAGGTGGTAGACCTTTCAAAGGCAGTTATTGTGAAGGATGGTGGCACAGTTGATGTTTCTTCTCTCAAAAAAGGAGATTTTATATACATGATAAGAAGCGCCTCCAGGGGAATAATTGTAACTGTCAAATAAGAAGCGGGGGAATGGGAAATGAAAAAATTGGCTTTTGCGTTTTTCTTTGTCTTTCTTTTTTCTATGTTTCCTGCTAATATCTTTGCCTATAATTCTGGATTTGAAGCGGGAATTTCAAATGAGCAGGAGTACAAAGAGGTAGTTTTCATAACAGGAGAACCTGTTGTATTTAGCGGCTTCTTAAAAGTGACAAGCTCTAAAAGAGGAGATACTACCACTACTACTTACAGGTATACCCTTTCTACTCCTTCTGGGGACAAGCTTACAAGGACTCTTACATTTGTTACGGAAGAAAAGCAAAAACCTGAATATAATCAGATTATAGCTGAGACTACACTTAAAAACTACACTGAAAGTATAAAAATTGGGGGAGATACTTATACCCTCGACAGAAATAACGGCTATATTTACCAGGGATCTGAGGTGAAAAGCATAAATCCAGCTGTTACCTATTACGCAGGGAATTACTCTGGTTCAAAGGTCTACAGGATGAACGGAAATAAAGGTACTGTAAAGGTGAGTATAGAAGACAAGACCGTAGGATTTTCCCACAAATATGGCAGTGCAGAGACTCACCAGATGTACTATCAAATTGAAGCTACAATTGGAACGGGGAATAACGTAAAAAAATGGGTTGGAGAGGTGCAGGTAAATGTCTCTTTTACAGATAAGTCTTCTATAGAGTATGTGGAAAATGACCCGCAGTATATAAGCTTTAGAGGGGGCTATCTCTTAAGGAGAAACAGCGAAGATGTTATGACTTATGCTTACAACCTCCCTAAGTTTGACGAGAATGGGAATGAAATAGGCAGAAATACTGGTAGCAATAGCTTAAGGCTGGATGGAATTTATACAGAGAATAGGCTTGTTGTCCCGGAGGTTAGAGATATAAGCGGGACATGGGGTAAAGACGACATAAACAAGCTTTTAAGCTTAGAAATTTTCCCAAAGGATTCTTTGTACTTTGGTCCCAAGCTTTACATACTTCGTTCAGATTTTGCTGTAGCGGTAGCAAAAGCTATTGGGATTGCTCCTTATGAGCCTCCCAAAAATGCTCTTTACTCTGCGAGGAAAATGCCGGTCGAAGTTTCGCCTTTTAAGGATGTACCGACAAATGACCCCAATTACGGTTATATAAAAGCTGCAAATGATGTAGGCCTTATAAGTGGGATTGGACCTTCTCAATTTGGGCCCTCCCTGCCTCTTACCCGGGCTCAGGCAGCCGTGATATTTATAAGGGCTTTGGGGCTTGAAAATCTGGCGCCACAGGGGTATTTCAAAACAGGTTTTTTAGATGATTCTTCAATTCCCTTGTGGGCAAAAAGAAGTGTATATGTGGCCCGTGAAATAGGGCTTGTGGGCGGAGATACCTTTGGGAGGTTTAATCCTGAAAGCTATGTGACAAGGGAAGAAGCCGCGTCAATGATTTCGCGTATGATAGATTTTATGATGAAGGATTTGACTTTTGATTATGTGGAAAGAGTATTGAATTTTAGATAAGGACCTCTTTTACTATGGGGTCCTTTTTATATATTTTTTGAAGTAATATGAGTATCTTTTCTGACATATACTTTTATGTAGGCTCAAAGATGGGAAGTCAAAACAGTTGAAATTAGTAGTAAAAAATGACATAATTTTGATTAGGTGATGATAAATGTTATTAACTATAAAAAAGGTTAAAGAGCTGTATGATATAAGCAGAATTACATTAATAAACTGGGAAAAGAAGGATTAATAACCCCAGTTAGAACACCAAAAGGAAGAAAGATAGCAGTGTGAAGTTATACATGAGATAGCAAGTGGAGTAAATAGAATAAAGAACTAGCAGAAGACTTAATAGCAATAGTAACATCTTTCGCAGCAAGAATTTACGGGCAAAGGGGCAAAAAGCATGATAGTAATACAGGCTAAACTCATTTTTCTAAACCAACAAGACAAACAAATAGTATTAGACTTAATGAGAAGATGGTCATCCTGCATGAGATTTGCATACAAAAGGCTTCTAGAAGGTTATGATAGAAAAACATTAAAAAGAGACCTTCAGGGAACATTTGACTTAAACTCAAGATATGTAGATGATGCAATAATGAAAGCAAGAAGCACACTAGAATCTGCTAGAGAATTAGGTAAGAGTCCAAAGAAAGTCATTTTTGGAGGAAGAGACTTATTTGGAAAACTTCAAAAGCGCCATATAAATGGGAAAGAATATCAAAAGCTAAAAACAAAGTGGCAAGAAAGAAGAAAAGGAAATCTCTATTCAAGAGGAGATAAAAGCAAAAAAGGAAATCTCAACACAAGAATAGAAGTAGAAAAAAATGGCACTTTCTTAAGGATAAATGTAGGGGAAAGAAAATATGTATATGCGAAGATACAGGCGGGATGGAAGAAGAATAAAAACAGAGAAGGGATACTTCAGCAAATCTCCATGTCAAACATACCATACTCTGTAGAATTAAAACTTAAAAATGGCAATATATACGCCTATTTTTCTATTGAAGAAGAATATCCAGAAATAAAAATAACAAAAGAAAAAGGAGTCATAGGAATAGACATAAACGCATATCCGGACAACATATCATGGACAGAAGTAGATGAAAAAGGGAATCTAATAAGCTATGGGAATATACCAATGCCAGAGCTTGCAAGTGGCAGTAAAGACAAAAAAGAATATTTCAGATGGCAATATGCTCACAAGATAGTAAAAATAGCAAAAGAGAAAGGAAAAGCGATAGTAATTGAGGACTTAGAAATAAAAGAAAAAGGCAAAAGAGGAGACTTTTCAGGGAGAAAATCAAGAAGAATAAGACATAGCTTTAGCTATAAATCACTTCTTTCAAAAATAAAAACACTAGCAAAAAGAGAAGGGATAGAAGTAATAGAAGTCAATCCTTCTTACACCTCAATAATAGGGATGTTAAAATATGCACCTCAGTATATGATAACAAAAGATGTAGCAGCGGCCTATGTAATAGCAAGAAGAGGGTTAGGCAGAGAAGAAAAAATACCGGATAACTATATAAACTTTCTCAACACATTGACTGAAAAGGAATTAGAAGAATTAAAAGACCATATAAAAAACACAGTCAAAAACATACATTTAAAGAAAAAGCACTTAAAAGAGATAAACAAAGTAATAAAACTCATACAAAGCCTTGAGAGTGAGTTAGAAAGGGTACTAAAATCTCTGTACGGAACAAGTTTTAGTGCCTATGATTTCTGGCAAGTTCTCAAGGTAGCGGTGGTAACGTCACTCTCTCCTGAGAAGGTAAAAAGAGACTTCTCTACCCTGAAAGGATTACTAATTCAGGGTAAGTGGAGAGACCCTTAAGGGCGCAAGTTCCTGCTTCTTGGGGCAGGGGCTATGGCTTTCCCAAAAACCGCCTGCTGGGGCAGGGAAAGTCTGAAGGGCGGACTAGAAATACCCCAGCTATCTAAACTGTACATTTTTGTACAGTTTGGGTAACCAAGAGGAAGATGAGATATCTACTTTACGGGGTATTGTCCATTTTCTTAAGCCTTATAATCTTGCCCTCCATTGTAATTTTTGGCTTTTCAACTCATGAGGTTTCAGTAGAAGAAAATTTAGTATTGGTTGAGGGAGGTAAATCAGTAAAGCTTGACAAACTCCCCCCTTATGAAGTTATAAGAGTTTTTATTACAAATCAGAATAAAATTGAAGAAATGCAGCTAGAAGATTATGTAAAAGGTGTTGTGGCGGCAGAGATGCCTGCGGAGTTTGAAATAGAAGCCTTAAAAGCTCAAGCAGTTGCAGCAAGGACTTATGCCCTGGCAAAAGAGGTAGTTTTAGGCGGGAAGGGCTGTGATTTGCATGAAGGGGCTGATGTGTGTACAGACCCCGAACATTGTCAGGCTTGGCAATCCGTAGAGGAGCTTAAGGAAAAATGGGGAGAAAACTTTGAAAAATACTATAGCAAGATATCCCAGGCAGTGGATTCAACAAGAGGATTTGTGATGGTGTATCAGGATGCTTTGATTTTGCCTGTATATCACGCAATAAGCGGTGGCAGGACTGAAAACTCTGAAGATGTTTGGCAGAAAAAGATACCCTATTTAAGAAGCGTCGTATCTCCGGGGGAAGAAGTAGCTTCAAAGTACAAAACTACTGTAGTTGTTTCTCAGGCTGACTTTGTAAAAAAATTAAAAGAAAGGCAACCTTCTTTGAAATTGACCGGCAAGGATATTTTGTCAGAAATAAAGGACATAGAAAGGACACAGGCAGGTCATGTAAAAACTTTAAAAATTGGGGATGTAACTTTTGAGGGGAAAGAGATAAAAGAGCTTTTTGGGCTTAATTCTACAAATTTTACCTTCAGCAAGCAAGGAGAGAACATTGTAATAACGGTGATAGGTTACGGTCACGGAGTGGGAATGAGCCAGTATGGAGCTAATGCATTAGCAAAAGAGGGGAAAAAGTTTGATGAGATATTAAAATACTACTATCAGGGAATTGAGATAGTGAAAATTGAGGATTTGTTGAAAGGTAAACACTAGACAACCTTTCATTTTTTTGTATAAACAGCCTCCACAGTGGTTAAAATACCATTTGGAGGTGAGAATTTATGAGGATAAACAGAGAAAATTTTCTTAGGTTCTTTGACAGAAAAGGGTTTTACATAGTGCTTTTCCTCTCAATTGTGGTAATCGCTGCTACAGCAGTTTACGTTACTGATAGCAACTTAAAAAAATTAGAAGAGATTAGAAAGGCGCAGCAGGAAGAAATAAATTCTGCAGTGGAGAGCAACTTAAACTATGACTATGAAGAGGAGATGAAGAGAGCAAAAGAAGAAAAGCCGGCAGTAGGGCAAGATTTCAATGTAGCTCAAAAGGAGCCAGAGAAAAAGGAAGCAGAGCCTGAAGCAAAATCTGAGCAAATAAAAACCAAAGAAGTGTTTTCAACAGAGGCGAAAAAATTGACTGTCACGCCTTCTCCTGCAAAGACAGATAAGAAGACTTCTATATCAACTAGATTGGTATTGCTAAGGCCTTTGGAAGGCAAAGTGGTAATGGAATTTGCAAAGGACAAATTAGTGTATTCTAAGACTTTAAATGAATGGACAACTCACAAAGGAATAGACATTGCAGGTAAATTAGGAGAGCCAGTGGTGGCTGCTTCAGGCGGAATAGTCAGTAAGGTGTACAAGGACCCCAAGTTGGGTAACACAGTGGTCATAAAAAATGGAATATGGGAAATGGTGTACGCGAGTTTGGGTGATAATATAAAAGTGAAAGAAGGAGATAAAATTACAAAAGGGCAGCAAATAGGTGAAGTAGGGGATACGGCTAAATTTGAAATAGCTGAAGGGCCTCATCTTCATTTTGAACTGAGGGAGAATGAAGTTCCCATCGATCCAACCCCCTATTTTGGCGAGTGAAAAAAAGGCTTGGATACTCTGTATTCAGGCCTTTTTTGTTTTTGAAATAGTATTCTAATGATTTTCTTCGGGCATATACATATTAATGAGATTTGAAAAAGTCTAAAGGGGGTTGTAGTTTTGAAAGATTATATAGAAGAAAGGACTCTGGAAATATCAAAATACATAGTGGAGCATAAAGCCACAGTGAGGGAAGCGGCAAAAGTTTTCGGTGTGAGCAAAAGCACAGTCCATAAGGATGTCACTGAAAGGCTTCCAGAGATAAATTTTGAGCTTTACAAGGAAGTTAGGGAGGTCTTGAGCAAAAACAAGGCAGAAAGGCATATAAGAGGAGGAAAAGCCACAAAAATGAAATACCAAAAGCTCAATAATAAAATTTCGTAAAATAAAAAGGAATTTGGGAGTTTGTATCGAATTAAATAATTTATGATAGATTAAACATTTCGGCATCGATGTCGATAATTAAAGTAGATGCCGTTTGTGTCGAAATACATGAGAAAGGTGAGTTTTGATGTTTGCGATTTCAAGAGACATAGGGATTGACCTTGGTACGGCATCTGTCCTGGTCTACGTGCGGGGAGAGGGGATCGTATTAAACGAACCATCAGTTGTCGCAATAGACAGGAATACCAACAAAATCCTGGCAGTAGGAGAAGAAGCCCAGAGGATGGTAGGCCGGACTCCAGGAAATATTCTGGCTATTAAGCCTTTGAGAGCAGGAGTCATTTCTGATTATGACATCACTGAAAAAATGCTCAGGTATTTTATAAACAAAGCTTGTGGCAGTAGATTTTTGATAAGACCCAGGATAATGATATGCATACCTAGTGGAGTTACACAGGTTGAAAAAAGAGCCGTGATAGACGCTGCACTGCAGGCAGGAGCCAGAAAAGCCTATCTCATAGAAGAGCCTATTGCAGCCGCAATTGGAGCGGGGCTTGATATTTCCCAGCCCAGCGGTAATATGATAGTAGACATCGGAGGGGGTACCACTGATATCGCCGTAATTTCTTTGGGAAGTGCTGTGGTATCTAAAAATATCAAAGTGGCAGGGGATAACTTTGACGAGGCTATTATAAGGTACATGAGGAAGAAGTATCACATAATAATAGGGGAGAGGATGGCAGAAGAGATAAAAATAAACATAGGTACAGCATATTTTGACGGAAAAGAAGAAAAAATGGTAGTAAAGGGGAGAAGCTTGTTATCAGGCCTTCCACAGAATGTAGAAGTCACTTCCAGTGAAATTTGTGAAGCTTTGCAAGAGCCCCTCGAGCAGATTGTAGAAGCTGTTCACAGTGTGCTGGAAAGAACTCCTCCAGAGCTTGCAGCGGACATAAGCGATAAAGGGATGGTGCTGACAGGAGGAGGGGCTTTGCTAAAAGGGATGGACAGGCTGTTAAGAGAAAGAATGCAGATACCTGTGTACCTTGCAAATGACCCTATAAGTTGCGTGGCATTGGGAGCAGGGAAGGCATTAGAATCTTTGGAACTTCTTGAAAAATCGGAAACTGTGATAGACATTCATAAGATAAGGTGAGAAGGTGATTCGATGATAAGAGGTTTGTACACTGCCGCCTCTGGTATGCTTGCCCAGACCAAAGTGATGGACGTTTTGGCAAACAACCTGGCAAATGTAAATACGGTTGGATACAAAAAAGACGTAGTAGTTTTGTCATCTTTTCCAAATTTTGAGACGATAAGAGAGGGAGGAGACAACGTCCCTCCTGACAGAAAAGTGGGTAGAATAGAATACGGAGTTTTGATAGACACTTTTCACACGGTTTTTGAAGAAGGACCTCTCATGGAGACTACAGGGAAACTGGATTTTGCAATAGACGGAAATGGCTTTTTTGTGGTCAATACCCCTCAAGGGGAAAGGTATACCAGAGATGGTGCTTTTACAATGAATGCCGATGGATATCTGGTTACAAAGGACGGGTATCTAGTTTTGGGAGAAAATGGACCAATACGCCTGTCCCAAGGAGATGTCTCAGTCGATGAGAATGGAAATATTATAAACAATGGCCAGTTGGTGGACAGGCTGAGAATTGTGGATTTTGACAATTATGATGCTTTGAGAAAGCAAGGAGATAACTTATTTTATCTGGATAATGCTGTAAATACTCAAATTATTCCAGCTACAGGCAGAATAAAGCAGGGATTTTTAGAAGGGTCTAATGTGAACTCTGTAAAAGAGATGGTGAACATGATAAGCGTGATGAGAAATTATGAGTCAAATCAAAAAGTGGTAACTGCTTTTGACGAGACTCTAGGGAAAGCGGTAAACGAAGTTGGGAGAGTGTAAAGGGGGCATGAGTGTATGATGAGAGCTTTGTGGTCTGCAGCGACTGGAATGACTGCCCAACAGCTCAATGTTGACGTAATTGCAAATAACTTGGCAAATGTTAACACAACTGCTTTTAAAAGAGATAGGGCAGAGTTCAAGGATTTAATATATCAGACTCTGCAGAGGGAAAATGTCTACGGCGGTCAAGGGCGTCCTGTCAATATGCAGGTAGGAGTAGGTGTAAGACCTTCTGCCGTAGTAAAGGACTTTTCTGAAGGCAATCTCTACCAGACAGGCAATCTGCTGGATTTGGCTTTGGACGGGCCCGGTTTTTTTGCGGTTTTGGGACCTGATGACAAGGTGTACTATACAAGAGATGGAAGTTTCAAATTAAGCCCTGATGGGAATACCCTTATGCTTGTGACTGCCGATGGCTATCCTGTTCTGGATGACAGCAATAACCCGATTGTGTTTGACGGAAATGTCAATGATATAACTGTGTCTCCTTTGGGAGTTATACAGGTAAAAAATCCTGATGGCACTACTCAAGAAGTTGCGACACTAGGAATATACAACTTTACTAATCCACAAGGGCTTTTAAGCGTTGGTAACAACTTGTATGAAGCGACAGAAGCTTCAGGACAGCCGGGTACTAGAGATGACTTTGAAGGAAGAATGGGCAAAGTAATGCAAGGCTTTTTAGAGACCTCTAATGTACAGGTAGTGAAAGAAATGGTGGATATGATTGCTGCCCAAAGGGCTTATGAGATAAACTCAAAGGCTATACAGGCAGCAGATGAAATGTTGGGGATTGCCAACAATTTGAGAAGGTAGGGGAAAATAGATGGAGATAAACCCTATTGAAGGTGCTATAAAAAATATGCTTCCTCTCTGGGGCAATCAGCAGGTGGAGGATTTCGAAAAGGTAATCGATAAGGCGATGAAGGAAAAAGATAAAGAAAAGCTCATGGAAGCTTGTAAGCAATTAGAAGCAAGTTTTATAAGCCTTATGCTGAAAGAAATGAAAAAGACAATTCCAGAAGACCCCCTAACGGGAAATAGTTTGGCCAATGATATATTTACTTCAATGCTTTATGATAAATATGCGGAATTGATGGCGCAAAGTGGAGGCTTTGGATTGGCAGAAGAGATTTACAACCAACTTTCTAAAAAGGTTTAAAGGGTGAAAAGCCCTTTTTTGTTTTTTCTGCAACTTGTGGTATAATGAATATCAACTGAAAGTAATACGCGGGGTGAAGGATGAGTGGAAAACAAAGACATAAGAAAAATTCTTCCCCACAGATACCCTTTTTTGCTAGTAGATAGGATAATAGAGCTTAAAGAAGGGAAAAGAGCTGTCGGGATAAAGAATGTTACAGCTAACGAGCCCTTTTTTCAAGGGCATTTTCCAGATAACCCCATAATGCCGGGAGTTTTGATTGTGGAAGCGCTAGCACAGGTGGCAGGGATTGCTGTAATGAATGTAGAAGAGTTTAAAGGGAAGCTGGGGCTTTTTGCAGGCATTGATAAATGCCGCTTTAAAAAAGTTGTGCGGCCAGGCGATCAACTCATCTTAGAGGTTTCAATAGAGTCAATTAGGATGGGATTAGTCAAAGCTAAAGGCGTTGCAAAAGTGGGAGAGGAAATCGCAGCTACTGCTGAACTCATGTTTGTGATGACTGAAGAGTAGGTGTGGCAGTATGTCTACTGTTAAAAAGACAGTGAAGGCAGCTTCTCTCATAATGGTCTTGACCCTTATAAGCAAAATATTTGGTTTTTTTAGAGATGTGACTTTGGCTGCTAAATTTGGCACCTCTGTATTCATGGATGCTTACAACATGGCAACTGTGATCCCTATGATATTATTTGCAGCAGTCACAGCTGCTATTGCTACAACTGTCATACCTATTTTCACCGAATACTATCAAAAAGAGGGTAAGGAGAAAGCTTTTGATTTCATAAACAATTTGTTAGGTACAGTAGGTGTTGTAACTATTGTTTTAACTTTTATTGGAATTATATTTGCTCCTTATCTTGTAAAGTTTGTAGCTCCGGCTTTTACAGGGGAAAAGTTTGAACTTACTGTTAAGCTTACAGAGATACTTTTGCCTACAATGGTTTTAATAGCGAGTTCCAACATTTTTACTGGCGCACTTCAGGCAATGGAGCATTTTACTGTGCCTGCTATGATAGGCATTCCTTATAACATTGTGGTGATCGGAGCGGCTATCTTATACGCTCATAAGTTTGGGATAATTGCAATAGCCTACTCCATAATATTTGCGACATTTATTCAGGCATTGATGCAATTGCCTGTTTTGTATAAATTGGGCTATCGCTTTAGGCTGAAAATAAACTTTAAAGATGAAGGCGTAAAAAAGGTTATTGTATTAGCGATTCCTGTTTTAATTGGCACAGGGATACAGACTATAAATGTTTATGTAGATAGAGTAATTGCTTCTTTTTTGCCGGATGGAAGTATTGCCGCTTTAAATTATGCGAACAGATTAAATATGTTTGCACTGGGGATTTTCTCTACAGCAATTACCACTGTAATATACCCTGTCCTGTCGCGGCATTCCGTTCAGGAAGATAAAGAAGGGTTTGTAAAAAGCCTTAATTTTGCAGTAAGCGGAATTTTATACATACTTCTGCCGGTGTCTATAGGAGCGATGGTGCTTAGAGTCCCCATAATAAGGGTTTTATTCGAAAGAGGAGCTTTTGATGAGAGGTCTACCTATCTTACTTCCATTGCACTTTTTTACTTTGCTATAGGCATGACGGCCTATGGCTTAAGAGATGTCTTAAGTAGGAGCTTTTATTCTATGAAAGATACAAAAACTCCTATGATAAATGGAGCTTTGGCGGTTTTGGTAAATATAATCCTTAATTTAATACTGGTGAGGTATCTTGAACTAGGAGGACTTGCCCTTTCCACTTCTATCGCTGCAATATTTGCTACTTTTCTTCTTTTTAACTCTTTGAAAAAGAAGATTGGCAGTATAAATGGAAAACAAATGCTTATAAGCTTTTTAAAAGCGATGGGGGCTTCTCTAGTAATGGGAATTACTGTATATTTTGTTTACAACCACCTAACAGCTAGAGTTCCAGATAAAAAGATTTATGAGGCCTTAACACTTTTTATGACCATAATAGTTGGGGCTTTGGTCTATATTCCAATTGTTCTATTAAGTGATAAAAATGCCTTTAATTATTTCAAAAAAGGAATTAAGTTTATAAATGCTAAATTTGTTAGATTATAGGAGGGATAGTCAATGAAGGCAAAAGTGTACTACTATAACATGAGGGCAGATAAGGCATCCAGCAGTTTGGCTTCAAAGGTGGCGCGAATTTTTGACCTGGCAGGCTTTAAAAGCATAATAAACAAAAATGACCTGGTAGCGATAAAAATTCACTTTGGAGAAAAAGGGAACAATGCTTACATACATCCAATATACGTAAGAAAAATAGTGGACAAGGTCAAGAGCTACGGCGGAAAACCTTTTTTGACAGATACAAACACTCTTTACAAAGGCAGTCGTTCCAATGCGGTAGACCATTTGGTTACTGCCATTGAAAATGGCTTTGCCTATGCTGTTGTAAATGCTCCTATAATAATAGCAGACGGACTTTTGAGCAAAAACTCCATTGAGGTAAAAATTAACAAGAAGCACTTTGATACAGTAAAGATAGCTTCTGACATATTCTATGCTAACGCCATGATTGTCATGTCTCACTTCAAAGGTCATGAACTTGCGGGATTTGGCGGTGCTATAAAGAATTTGGCCATGGGATGCGCTCCTGCGGCAGGGAAACAGCAGCAGCACTCCACTGTAAAGCCTGTAGTGGGCAAAGGCTGTACCGCCTGTCAGATGTGTATAAGGAATTGTCCTGTAGGTGCCATATCTTTGGTTAACGGTTCTGCCTATATTGACCATTCAATATGCATAGGGTGTGGAGAATGCGTTTCAATGTGCCAGTATGGAGTTATTAAGCCTCAATGGGGAACAGATATGGACGCTTTTATAGAGAGGATGACAGAATACGCCTATGGGGCATATTCTGTTAAAAAAGGTAAAATCGCTTTTATAAACTTTGTGATGAATGTCACACCGCTTTGCGACTGTACTCCCTGGAGCGATGCGCCAATTGTTCCTGATGTTGGGATACTGGCTTCTTTTGACCCTGTTGCTATAGACCAGGCAAGCTATGACCTTGTAAACCAGCAATTTGGACATAGAGGTACAGCTTTGGAAGAAGCAGGGTATGGAATGGATCCGGGAGAGGACAAGTTTAAAGCGCTTCATCCCGAGACTAAAGGAGAGCTGCAGCTAAAATACGGAGAAGAGATTGGCTTAGGTACTAGAGATTATGAGCTCATAGAACTGAAATAGCAGGTTTATCCTGCTATTTTTTTAAAATTTTTAATGATTTTTGATAACGTTTGTTGTATTATATTAATAGAAAGGGAGTATCTACAAAGGAGAGGAATTTAATGGAAAAGTATTTTATAATAATTCCTATAATTTCAATGATAACAGTGGCACTGCTTTTCTTTATACAGGTGCTTTTTATAAAGTGGACGGATAAAATCTTTGGGATAAAGGAAGAAAAAGAGAAAAAAGGTGTGGAAGATAAAAAAGAAGAGTAGAAGGAGCGGGTGTCGTTGAAGATAGGCTTTAAGAGAAATGAAAAAAATGGAGTGGTTTTCTACACTATACCTTCCTTTGAAGAGACAGGAATTGTTAAGCACCTTTTTACTACGAGAATAGGTGGTGTGAGCAAGGGCAAATTTGCTTCTTTAAACTTGAGCCTTAAAAGATATGACTCGAAAGAAGAGGTATACGAAAATTTCAAGATAATATGCAGAATAGGGGAATTTACATGTGAAAACATGGTTTTTTCTGACCAGGTCCATGGTAATGTAGTGAGAAAAATCACATATGAAGATAGGGGCAAAAATTTTGGAAAAAATGATATTATAGGAGTAGATGGGCTTGTAACTAGCGAGAGAGGAATTCCACTTGTTACATTTCATGCCGATTGTGTGCCTTTGTTTTTCTTAGACCCTGTTAAAAAAGTTGTCGCTCTTTCTCATGCAGGGTGGAGAGGAACAGTGGCTTATATTGGACCAAATACAGTAGAAGTGATGAGAAAGGAGTATGGTTCAAATCCAAAAGACATACTGGTAGGAATAGGCCCCTCCATATACAAATGTTGTTATGAAGTGGGGGAAGATGTGGCAGAAAGAGTAAAAGAAGCGATTGAGGACTGGAAAGAGGTTCTTGTTAAAAAGTCTGATGGGAAATGGCTATTAGATCTGCAACATGCTAATTATATCGAACTTGTAAAAAATGGGATACCTGATGAAAACATCACTGTAAGCCACATATGCACTTCCTGCAATCTGGAGTTTTATTCTTACAGGAGAGATAAAGGCATAACAGGAAGTATGGCAGCTTTTGCAGAATTAAAGTAGTTTTTCTTTTATCCTATTTGTTCTGAGGATTAAATTTAGGAATGACCATTTACGTTTTATTCCACAAGACCTACTTCAAGGTCTTTTTTATTTTATCTAAAAAATTTTGTTCATGAGTTTTCTAGTTTACTAAATATTCGCCACAATTCATGCCACATTTGTGGTATACTTTTTGCAAAGTGAAATGTAAAGGGGGAGGCATTCATTATGCTGGATAGGATTTTCGAAATTATACAAAAAGAAGATAAGAAAAATCCTTTGACTGATGAGCAAATTGCTGCTCTTCTTAATATCAAAAGAGAAGACGTTACGCAATTTAGACTTAAAAACAATATCCCTGATTCAAGGGAAAGAAGAAAACCCTATTTGTTAGAAGATTTAAAGAAAATAATTGAAGAAGACCCAAGTATTTCAGATAGAAATCTTACTAAAAAGCTAAATCTTTTAGGCTACAACATATCTCGATTTGTAGTGTCACAGCTGAAAAAAGAAATTTTAAAAGAAATAAAAGTGGAAAGGAAGGTATATCTTAAAAACTTTGTACCAGAAGAAGATGTAGAAAGTCAAAAAGAAGAGATATTGTCTTTCAAAGATATAATTGGCAGTGAAGGAAGTCTTAAAGCACAGATAAGTTTAGCAAAAGCAGCAGTACTTTATCCTCCCCATGGTCTTCATACTTTGATAGTAGGTCCCCCTGGAGCAGGAAAAAGCCAGCTTGCTGAAGCTATGTACAATTTTGCAGTAGAATCAGGCCGCTTTAAAGAAGGTGCTCCTTTTGTTGTGTTTAACTGCGCCGATTATGCAGATAATCCACAACTTCTAATGGCACAGCTCTTTGGGTACGTCAAAGGAGCTTTTACCGGAGCTGATACAGAAAAAAGAGGGTTAGTAGAAAAAGCAAATGGAGGCATACTTTTTCTGGATGAAGTTCACAGGCTTCCTAGTGAAGGGCAAGAAATACTCTTTTATCTTTTAGATAAAGGCAAATTTAGGAGATTAGGGGAAACAGAGAGTACTAGAGAAGCGCAAATTATGCTCATTGCTGCTACCACTGAAAATCCAGAATCAGCACTTCTTCTGACTTTTAGAAGAAGAATTCCTGTTCTGATTGAACTTCCATCTCTTTCCGAAAGACCTCCTCATGAAAGATATGAGATAATCTATAACTTTTTCACAAAGGAATCTGTGCGTCTTAATAAGACTATTGTGATTAAAAAAGAGGCTTTAAAGGCTTTGATGCTATATGAGTGCCCAGGTAATTTAGGACAATTGCGGAGTGATATTCAGGTTGCCTGCGCAAAAAGCTTTCTAGCGTCACTTGGTAGTAAAAGTTCTTCTTTAGTTGTGGATGTTTCTGACCTTCCAAATCACGTCAAAATGGGCCTCTTTAGACTGAATAAAAGAGATCCTGAAATAGAAAGGTATTTGGGAGAGGACCTTGTCGTCTATCCTGACAAGAAGGTAAAAATATTTCCAAAAGAAGACAGGTATATGCTTCCTGACGAAATATACCAATTTATAGAAGAAAGGTTTATTGACTTAAAAAGACAGGGGCTTACAAAAGAAGAAATAGATAAAATTCTAAGCAAGGAAATGGAGATAGAGCTTAAAAAATTTGCTGCAAGTGTTAAAACCAGCATTTCAATTTCAAAGAAAGAGCTTGTAAATGTAGTAGGAGAAAAGATTGTGAATGCAGTCGAAAAAGCCTATGAAATCGCTAAGAGAAGTTTTAAGAATTTGGAGGATAATCTCTTTTACTCTCTTGCTATTCACTTGAGCGCGACGTATGAAAGGATATTGGGCGGCAAGCCCATCTTTAATCCTCAACTGGAGAACATAATCAGAGAATATCCTTTGGAGTATTCCACAGCTAAGATTATGGCTAAAGAAATAAATAAAGAGCTTGGAATTGAGCTTCCCGAGGAAGAGATAGGGTTTATAGCTATGTACTTAAAGACTTTTTCAGGAGAAAAGCCCGTGGAAGGGGGAAGAGTGGGGGTAATTGTCTTGACTCACGGACATGTGGCAAGCAGTATGGCAGAGGTGGCTAATAGGCTTTTGGGAGTTAATCATGCTATAGGTATAGACATGGCTTTAGATGAAAAACCCGAAAAAGTTCTTGAGAGGACAATTGAGGTTGTAAAAAGAATAGATGAAGGTAAGGGTTGCATTATACTAGTAGATATGGGTTCTCTTGTAACCTTTGGTGAAATTATAACAAAAAGAACTGGAATACCTACGAGAGTTGTAGCAAGAGTGGATACTGTGATGGTGTTAGAGGCAGTGAGAAGAGCTATTATACCTGAGACTACTTTAGATGAAATAGCAGATGCTATAGACAGTGAAAAGTCATATGTAGGGAAGGTAGAAACACTTTTTGACAAAAAGCCTTCCAAAGCTATTGTGACAGTATGTATAACTGGAGAAGGTACAGCCCTTAAAATAAAAAAGTACATTGAAGATTTGATTCCAGAACTTAAAGAAAATTACAAAGTAATTCCTGTCGGTATGCTAAGACAAGAGGATATAGCAAAAGAGATAGAAAAAATAAGAAAAGAAAATGATGTGGCAGCATTTGTAGGTACAATAAATCCCGGCATAGAAAGTATACCCTTCATATCTGTAGAAGAAGTTTTAAAAGGAGATGGGGTAGAAAAGATAAAGAAGATAATAGGGCTTAAAAAGGAAAATCCGCTAAAAGAGGTAATTGACAAGGAGCTAATTTTCTTAGATGTAGATGCTTTTGTCAAAAGCGACGTGATAGATTTGCTGGCAGAAAAACTCTATGAAAAAGGATATGTGGATGACAGGTTTTTATTAAGCGTATATAAAAGGGAAGCTATGGGAGCTACTATTTTAAACGATGGAATAGCCATACCCCATGGTTACCCAGAACATGTCATAAAACCAGCCATAGCTATTGCAAAATTGAAAGAGCCTATATATTGGGAAAAGGACCTCATGGCAGATTTAGTATTTATGATAGCGTTGAAAGAGGAGTCGAAAGAGTATTTTATGTATCTATATCATGTTTTAACAGATCAAAATAGCATAAATAAATTGAAGGGAGCGCGAAATCCTGATGAAGTAAGAGAGATTCTTACGAGTTAGTACAATACATGTCAAAAAGATGGCATAATTCTTGCTATATAAAATTTGCGAGATAACGAGGAGGTTGTATTTGATGAAGCTTACAGAGTTTTTCCACAAAGAATTGATTGTTACTAATTTACAGGCCAATAACAAAGAAGAAGTTTTTGAGGTTCTCTTTAATAAATTATTAGAGAATGGGTACGTAAAAGAAAGTTTTTTAGAAGGGATAATGACCCGCGAAAAGAATTTTCCCACAGGGCTTCTTTTAAATGGCAATAATGTTGCTATTCCCCATACAGATCCAGAACATGTTTTAAAACCTGCAATTGCAGTAGCTACTCTCTCAAAGCCAGTGGTATTTAAAAATATGGCTAATCCTCAAGAAGATGTAAATGTAAATATAGTATTTATGATAGCTCTAAATGCAGCTCACAGTCAAGTAGAGCTATTGCAGCGACTTGTTGAAATGATTCAAAACGAAAATTTACTTGAAGAAATTTTAAAAGCGAAAGGTGGTGATGAAGTTGTAAAAATAATAGAAAGTTATCAGACATTAGAAAAGGAGTGAGAAAATGGTTAGTATGAGGAAAAAGACAATATTAGTGGCATGCGGAACGGGAATTGCAACTTCTACGGTGGTAACAGAAAAAATATTGGAAGCTGCAAAAAAGGAGAACTTGGATGTAAATATCATACAGTGTAAAGTATCTGAGATAAAAAGCTACGCAGAGGATGCAGATTTTATAGTCACTACGACAATACTAAAAGATAGTTTTGGGAAAAAAAGTATAAATGCACTTCCTCTTATAACAGGTATAGGAGAAGAACAAGTATTGAAAGAAATTATTGAAGAAATAAAGAAGTGAGGTGTAATCTATGAGTATTATCAAATATATTTTGGATTTGGGAGCAACAGTAATGCTTCCAATAATAATTTTCTTACTGGCCCTTATATTAGGAGAAAAACCAGGTAGAGCTTTCAGATCAGCACTTACTATAGGAATAGGTTTTGTGGGGATAAATCTAGTAATTGGATTACTCGTTAATAACCTCGGTCCTGCGGCTCAAGCAATGGTAGAACATATGGGAGTTCATCTTAACGTAATAGACGTCGGTTGGCCTGCTTCTGCAGCAATTGCTTTTGCCTCAAAAGTAGGAGCTTTTGTTATTCCTATAGGTCTTTTAGTAAATATAATAATGCTTGCTACCAGACTTACAAAAACTGTAAACGTAGACTTATGGAATTATTGGCATTTCGCATTCACTGGAGCTTTAGTGACAGCTGCTACAGGAAGCCTAACATGGGGATTGGTTGCAGCAGCAATAAATGCCGCGATTGTTTTATTGCTAGCCGACTGGACAGCAAAAATGGTACAGGATTTCTATGGCTTACCAGGTATATCACTTCCACACGGATTTTCTGCGGCTTATGTTCCAATAGCCATTCCTCTTAATAAACTCATAGACAAAATCCCAGTTATAAACAAAATTGAAGCGGACACAGATACAATAAACAAAAGATTCGGCATTTTTGGTGAACCTATTGTGATAGGATTAATTTTGGGTGTTGTTCTAGGTATATTGGCAAAATACGATGTGAAAGGAATTTTAAACTTGGGTATTTCAATGGCTGCTGTAATGCTTTTACTGCCCAGGATGGTACGAATTTTAATGGAAGGATTAATCCCTATCTCTGAAGCAGCAAAAGCTTTTATGCAAAAGAGATTTCAAGGCAGAGAATTTTACATTGGACTTGATTCTGCAATAGCTGTTGGACACCCTGCTGCAATAGCCACAGCATTGGTATTAGTTCCCATAACTATACTTCTTGCAATAATATTGCCTGGTAACCATGTGTTGCCTTTTGGTGATTTGGCTACAATTCCTTTTATGGTAGTTATGGTTGTACCGGTAACTAAGGGTAATGTCTTTAGGTCTATATTGATTGGTACAATAGTTATAGGAGTGGGATTGTGGATTGCAACAAATGTGGCTCCTTTGTTTACTCAGGTTGCTGCAGAAGCTGCCTTCAAGTTCCCAACTGGAGCTACAGAAATATCCAGCATATGCGATGGTGCTAATCCTTTGACATGGGTGATTTTGCAGATAATGAGGCTATTTTAAAAAATGGGAGGGCTTCCTCCCATTTAATTTTCAATTAAATAGTGAGCTACTTCTATATCTGTGACAAGTATATCTATCCATTTTCCTACTAAAGCAGCTTTTACAATTTCTTTTTTATGAAGGCCACCTGCTACACCCATCATGATTCTGGCACTTTTACGTATTTTAGATAAATTGCCTGCAATTAATCGTTCGTGGATGGGGTGAGATACTATTCTGCCACTTGCATCAATAAAGTGCAGGGCAATGTCTCCTATTGCTCCTACTTTCTCTAGATCTTTTATTTCATCGACAGTGATGTAGTTGTATTCCAGAATTGTAGAATTCCATAGGCTTCCTAAGCCTACCAAAGCTATATCTATATTTTCACTTTTCTCAATTACTTGACTTACAAGTGGATTTTTTAAAAAGACTTCTTTTTCATGTTTATTGCTTGCAAAAGCAGGAGCGTGTAGTAACAGACATTTTCCGCTTATTGCAGAAGATATCTGCATGGCAATGTGGTTACTAAGGAGAGATGGAGTATGTCCCATTCCACCTATTAAAGGTACTACTGTAGTATCAGGGTAGTAAATAGGTATTAAGTGGTTTGCAAGTGCTGAAAGAGTTTTACCCCAGGACACGCCTATTACGTCATTAGGTTCTAGTATGGAAATAAAGTAGTTAGCAGCTGCTTTTCCAAGTTCTACAATATCAGCATCCGACATAACAGCTTTTTTAATCACTTTTACGCCTTTTAATCTGTATTTTTTCTGGATTTCTTCTTCAAGTTCTTTTACCCCAGATGTAGATGTTAGGACCTCTACTCTAACAAGGCCTAATTCTTCCGCCTTTTTTAAAAGTTTTGAAACCCATGGCCGAGAAATTTGTAGCTTATCAGCTATTTGCTGCTGTGTTAGACCATAAGTATAATACAATTCCGCTACCAAACTTATTTTTTGAAAAAGATGTAAATCTTTGTCTATTTTCATTGTTTTCATCACCGTCTAATTTTGTTTAATTTGCTCTCCTTAATCTTATCACAGTCAAGTAATTATTACAAGATTTTGTCTATCTTTTGCTTGACTTTTTAAAAAAGATAAGTTAAACTAAATAATAAGGAGCACGATTGATATCAATAGGAACATTTGTTACTAAATTTATGGAGGGCAAAAATGAAGATTTCAGCTTCTATATTGGCCGCTGATACAGCTTTTTTAGGTAAGGAAGTTTTAGAACTGGAAAAATTAGGTATAGATTTTATTCATGTGGATGTTATAGACGGTCACTATGTAAATAATTTCGGATTTAGCCCTAAAACTGTTAAAGATTTAAGACGAATAACTGACTTACCAATAGAAGTTCATTTGGAAATATTAAATCCAGAAAACTATGTCGAAATATTTTCAGAAGCTGGGGCAGATATTATAATAGTCCAATTTGATACTTGTAGCCATCCTTTGCGAATTTTAAGAAAAATCAAGGCTTTAGGTAAAAAAGCTGGTGTTGCTTTAAGCCCATGTGTTTCTTTTGAAAGCTTAAGATGGTGTTTAAATGATGTGGATTATTTGTTGTTCATGAGTGTGGAACCCGGGTTTGGGGGACAAAATTTTGAAACTTTTACCATAGACAAGATAAAATTAGCGAAAGTTCAACTGAAAGAGATGGGGTTTTCTATTCCCATAGGGGTGGATGGAGGAGTAAATTTAGGCAATATAAACTTACTGAGAGAAGTGGGGGTAGATATTGTAGTGGTAGGAAGTGCACTATTTTTAAATGAAAACAAAGAAAGATTTATTTTCCAAGTAAAAGGAGGTTAAGAAATGATTGTATCTCACAAAGACAAAAAAACACCTTCCAAATTGGAAGGGGAATTAAAAAACGTAGTAAAAAGAATTTTAATTACTCCCCAGGATGGATGGGAAGGCTGGGTTATGAGACATTTTGAAATAGGTCCGGAAGGTTATACACTAAAACACAGTCATCCTTGGCCTCACATAAATTACATTATAAAAGGCCAGGGAATGCTTTATGTAGATGGGAAAGAGTATGAAATAACAGGAGGGTCTTTTGCTTATATACCCTCTAATGCCCTTCATCAGTTTGTAAACATGGGAGAAGAGGTACTTGAGCTTATATGTATAGTGCCAGAAGAAGGAGAAAGTGAAATTAAAAGGAGGTAGAATTGACTATGGAACTTTCAAAAGAAAAATTGCTGTGGATGTACAAAAAAATGGTTCAAATAAGACAGTTTGAGCTAAAGACAGATGAGCTTTATAAGAAAAATATGATATGGGGGACATACCACCTGTACGTGGGAGAGGAAGCTGCTGCAGTTGGAGCTTGTGCCGCATTAGAGCCCACGGACTATATAACGAGTACTCACAGGGGACATGGGCATACAATAGCAAAAGGTGCGGATTTGAAGAGGATGATGGCAGAGCTTCTTGGCAAAGAGACGGGGCATTGCAAAGGAAGAGGAGGTTCAATGCACATAGCAGATATTTCTACAGGCCATTTGGGTGCGAATGGAATCGTAGCTGGAGGAATTCCCATAGCTACAGGCGCGGCTTTAGCTTCTAAATTAAGAGGAGATAAAAGAGTTACGTTATGCTTTTTTGGTGATGGTGCAGCAAATACAGGAGCATTTAATGAATCTCTAAATATGGCAGCAATATGGCAATTACCAGTTGTATATTTCTGCGAGAATAATCAGTATGCTATGTCTGCACCAGTAAATAAATTTACTGCTGTAAAAAATATTGCTGACAGAGCAGCATCTTACAATATGCCTGGTGTAATAGTAGATGGGAATGATGTGTTAGAGGTATACAAAGCGGTAAAAGAAGCAGTGGACAGAGCAAGGAAAGGTGAAGGGCCTACACTTATAGAAGCAAAGACTTATAGATGGTTTGGACATTCTAAGAGTGATCCTAGAGTATATAGGACTAGAGAAGAAGAAGAGGAATGGAAGAAAAAAGATCCTATAAAGAGATTTGCAGAAAAACTGCTTTCAGAAGGAGTGGCAACAGAAGAGGAATTAAAGAAAATAGACGAAGAGGTTGCAAAAGAGATAGAAGAGGCCTATCAATTTGCAGTAGAAAGTCCTGAACCCATGGTAGAAGACCTGGCAAAATACGTTTATGCAGAGGAGGGAGAGTAAAGATGGCAGAAAAGCTCTATATAGAAGCGCTGGCAGAAGCAATAAAAGAAGAGTTTGAAAGAGACCCTAACGTTTTTATGATGGGCGAAGATATAGGAATATATGGAGGAGCTTTTGGAGTAACAAAGGGTATGTATCCTAAGTACAAAGACAAACTAATAGAGACACCAATTTCAGAAGCTAGCATAGTAGGTGCAGGAGTAGGTGCAGCTCTTGTAGGTATGCGACCTATTGTAGAAATAATGTTTTCTGACTTTATGATGGATGCGATGGAGTGGATAGTAAACCAGGCTGCAAAACTAAGGTATATGACAGGAGGACAACTTAAAGTACCTCTTGTAATAAGGTCTCCTATGGGTAGTGGGACAGGTGCAGCAGCACAGCATTCTCAAAGTTTGCCTGCCATGTTTGCCCACATACCGGGTCTTAAAGTAGTGATGCCTGCAACTCCTTATGATGTAAAGGGGCTTTTTAAAGCGGCTGTAAGGGATGACAACCCAGTAATATTTTTTGAGCATAAACTCCTCTATTGGACAAAAGGGGAAGTGCCTGAAGGAGACTATATAGTTCCAATAGGAAAAGCCGATGTGAAAAGAGAGGGGAAAGATATAACCATAATAGCTGGGTCTATAACAGTAATAAGGTCACTAGAGGCTGCAGAAAAATTAAAAGGTGAAGGAATAGATGTAGAAGTAATAGATGTAAGGAGCTTGTCACCACTTGATACAGAAACTATAGTAAACTCAGTAATAAAGACAGGTAAAGTGCTGATAGTAGAGGATGACAACAAAAGCTATGGTTGGGGTGCGGAAGTTTTGTCGAGAATTGTAGAAAGTGATGCTTTTGACTATCTCGACTACCCAATACAGAGATTGGGTGGGAAGGATGTGCCAATTCCTTACAATCCCAAGTTAGAGAGAGCGGCTGTACCTCAAGTAGAAGACATAATAGAGGCAGTAAAAGCTATATTTGGCAAGGAGTGATTGAAGGATGGCAAATGTAAAACTTATGCCTAAGTTAGGTATGACTATGACAGCTGGCAAAGTAGTTAGATGGTTGAAAAAAGAAGGTGAAAAAGTAGAAGCAGGAGAGCCTCTTTTGGAAATAGAAACTGACAAAGTTACAATGGAAGAAGAAGCAGGTTACACAGGGACTCTTTTAAAAATTCTTGTAAGAGAGGGAGAAGAAGTTCCTATAAATCAGCCTATAGCTATAATAGGAGGAGAAGGAGAAGACATAGAAGAGATACTAAAAACGTTAAAAGTCTCTGAGGGAGTTGAAGAAGAGAAAAAAGAAGAGAAGATAAAAGTAAAAATAGAGGAGAAGCCAGAAGAGGTGAAAAGAGAAGAAATATCTAAACCAAGAGCTACACCGGCAGCAAGGAAAATAGCAAGGGAACATGGGATAGACCTGTCAGAAGTAATAGGCTCTGGAGCTCACGGCAGAATTCATAGGAAAGATGTAGAAGAATATATTAGAAAGCGTACTGAAATAGTGCCTTCACAAGTAACAGTAGAACAAAAAGTAGAGAAAAAAGAAGAAATACCCTCTTATAGAGTTATTCCTTTCACAGGAATGAGAAAAATAATAGCAGAAAAAATGCAAAAAAGTATAAATACAGCTCCTCATTTTTATGTTACTATGGAAGTAAAGATGAGAGAAATTTTAAAATTGAGAGAGACATTAAATAGTAAATTGAAAGAGGATGAAGCAAAAATTAGCCTTAATACCCTGCTTATGAAAGCTGCTGGAATAGCAATAAAAGATTATCCGATATTTAATTCTTATGTAGAGGAAGGCCAGATAATTTTAAGGAATGAAATAAATATAGGATTGGCGGTAGCTTTGGATGAAGGACTAATTGTACCTGTTATAAGGGAAGTAGACAAAAAAGGATTGAAAGAAATAGCAGGGGAAGAAAAAGAACTTATTCAGAAAGCAAGAGAAGGAAAATTAACACCTGATGAGTATACTGGAGGAAGTTTCACAATCTCTAATTTAGGTATGTTTGATGTAGTAAGATTTACAGCCATAATTAATCCTCCAGAAGTAGCGATTTTAGCTGTAGGTAAAGTAAGGGAAATTCCCGTTGTAGAAGAAGGACAAATCGAAATAGAGCCGATAATGGAAATGACTTTATCTTCAGATCATAGAGTAATAGACGGTGCTCTCGCGGCTAAATTTTTGAGAAGGATAAAAGAAATTTTAGAAGATCCCTTACAGTTTATGTTGTAAAAAAAGCGAGGATGTGAGTTTTATGTACACTTACATGAAAGGAATGCTTTACTGCCTTTACTGCAAAAAGGAGACTGAACATACGATAGTCTATGAAGGAGATATGATAAAAAAGATAAAGTGCGATGAATGTGGAACAGAATTGGAGATAGACAAGGAAAAGGCGAAGAAAAACTATACAGAAGATTTTATAAATAGAATATTTACAAAACCACAACGTATGACTGAGGAGTTGCAAAAAGACCTTACTGCTTTTCTACTTTCACTTCCCATAAGGATTGTCACTAAGCCGTACAGGGTTCTGGAGGAAGTTAAAGAACAAATTGATAAAATTAGAAGGAAAGATATATAACAATGATTTTTTTAAAATCTACCCTTCCCTTATAATAATGGGGAAGGGAATTTTACATTGTTTTTCAGCAGTTTTCGTGTATAATAATATTAAAGAAATAAGGCAAAATATAGTTCAAGGAGGAGAAAACATGGCAGAGAGAATAGAGCAGTTGGCCATAAACGCTATAAGAGTGCTGTCTATTGATGCCATTGAAAAGGCGAAATCAGGCCATCCCGGGATGCCAATGGGAGCAGCTCCTATGGCGTATGTGCTTTGGACAGAGTTTATGAATCACAATCCTCTCAATTCTAAATGGTTCAACCGCGACAGGTTTGTCCTGTCAGCAGGACATGCTTCAATGCTTCTGTATGCGCTTTTGCACCTTTCAGGCTACAAAGTTTCCATGGAAGACATAAAGAATTTCCGCCAGTGGGGGTCAAAAACTCCTGGGCATCCGGAGTACGGCCTTACTGATGGAGTAGAGGCGACGACTGGACCTTTAGGGCAGGGCCTTGGGATGGCAGTAGGAATGGCAATGGCTGAACGTTTCCTTGCCAATAAGTATAACCGCGGTTCTTACAACATAATAGACCACTATACATATGTAATTGCAAGCGATGGAGACCTAATGGAAGGGATATCTCACGAAGCAGGTTCATTGGCAGGCCATTTAAAGCTTGGCAAACTGATTGTGCTTTACGATTCTAACGATGTAACCTTGGATGGAGACAGGCACTTATCCTTTACAGAAAGTGTTGCAGATAGGTTCAAAGCCTATGGATGGCAGGTTTTAAGAGTCGATGATGGCAATGACCTTGACGCTATAAGAAATGCTATAAGTGAAGCTAAGAAAAACACAGAACAGCCTACCTTAATTGAAGTAAAGACCGTCTTGGGTTACGGGGCTCCCAATAAAGCAGGCAAATCTGATGCACACGGGGCTCCACTAGGTGAAGAGGAGGCTCGTTTGGCAAAAGAATATTATAAATGGGAGTATGAACCTTTCTTTATTCCAGAAGAAATATACGAGCATTACAGAGCTAAAGTTCTTGAGAGAGGCAAAAAGGCAGAAGAAGAATGGAATAAACTGTTTGAGGCTTATAAAAAAGAATATCCTGAATTAGCAAAAGAGTTAGAAGATGCCATAAATGGAAACCTTCCAGAAGGCTGGGACAAAGACATGCCTTCTTATGATAAAGGGGCTTATGCGACGAGAGATGTATCTGGAGAGATGATAAATGCTTTAGCAAAAAATATCCCCTACTTCATAGGTGGCAGCGCAGATCTTGCAAGTTCTAACAAGACAGCTATAAAAGGAGAAAAGCCCTTTGGGCCTACCAGCAATTACACTGGAAGAAATATATGGTTTGGCGTAAGGGAATTTGGAATGGCTACAGCTTTGAATGGGATGGCACTCCACGGAGGACTTAAAGTCTATGGCGGAACATTCCTAGTATTTAGCGACTATCTCCGCCCCGCTTTAAGGCTTTCAGCTTTAATGGGAGTACCTGTAACTTATGTATTTACACATGACTCAATCGCTGTAGGAGAAGATGGGCCTACACATCAGCCAGTAGAGCATCTTGCGGCATTTCGCGCAATGCCAAATGTGTCAGTTATAAGGCCAGCAGACGGGAATGAGACAAGAGCTGCATGGAAATTAGCAGTGCAGTCTAAGAATGTACCCACGGTTTTGATTTTGACAAGGCAAAAACTTCCAATTCTTCCCACAACAAAAGAAAGAGCTGAAGAAGGCGTGGCAAAAGGTGCTTATATAGTATCAGACGGCGAAAAGGAAACTCCTGATATCCTTCTTTTGGCATCTGGATCAGAAGTATCTTTAGCAGTTGAAGTGCAAAAGAAGTTAAAAGAAGAAGGGATAGACGCAAGAGTGGTGAGCATGCCCTCATGGGATAGATTTGAGGAACAGGACAAGTCCTACAAGGACTACATACTGCCTCCAAATGTTAAAAAGAGACTGGCTATTGAAGCGGCAGCACCTCTTGGATGGGAGCGCTATGTAGGAGATGAGGGTAAAGTATTGGGGGTAAATACATTTGGCGCTTCTGCTCCGGGAGAAAAACTGATGGAGGAATACGGGTTTACAGTGGACAGAATAGTAAAAGAGGCAAAAGAGCTGCTCAGGAAGTAAATAAATTTACAAGATTTAGGGAGTTTTACGCTGCTCCTGCTTTATAGGCAGGGGCAGTTTTATTTTCCTCTAAAATTTTTTCGCTTTCTATGGTATACTTTTTATTAAACATACACGAAAAAAGGGGAGATTCTCCTTGACAAATAAGGAGAAAGTTTTTAATCTGGTCAAAGAGCTATCCCAGAATATAAATGTAAAGGAGAAAAAGGGCATAACTGCTCAGGAGGTAGCCCGGAAATTAAATCTGAGAAGAAATGTAGCAAGTCACCTTCTAAACGAACTTCACAAGGAAGGTAAGTTAATAAAAATTAACACAAGGCCTGTGTATTTTGTAGATAGGGAAATTTACGAAAAGAGGGCAAAGGAGTTTAAGGATACTACAAAGGATGTAAGCACTTCCTTGAAATCTTCATCAGAAGATCCTTTTGTAAAGCTTGTAGGCTACAACGGCAGTTTAAAAGAACAGGTAAAACTGTGCAAATCTGCTGCTTCATACCCGCCAAACGGACTTCCTATTTTGCTTACTGGTAGTACAGGAGTAGGGAAAAGCTATATTGCTCAGCTAATTTATGAGTACGCCAAGTATATAGGAGTTATAGATGAAAATGCGCCGTATGTGATATTTAACTGCGCAGAATATGCAAATAATCCTGAACTTTTGTCTGCTAATTTATTTGGTTATGTAAAAGGGGCATTTACAGGGGCTGACAGGGACAAACCAGGCCTTTTAGAAGAGGCTGATGGAGGTTATCTGTTCTTAGATGAAGTGCACAGGTTACCTCCTGAAGGGCAGGAAAAACTCTTCCTCTTTATGGACAAAGGCATATTCCGAAGGCTGGGAGAGACGAACAACTGGAGAACGGCAAAGGTAAGATTTGTATTTGCTACTACTGAAGACCCTGAAAAGACTTTTACAAAAACTTTTTTAAGAAGGATTCCTTTGGTGGTCCACATACCTTCTTTTGATGAAAGGCCTTTGCACGAAAGATTGCAATTAATTTACAATTTTTACAGAAATGAAGCAAGAAATTTAGGGATGGATATTTTAATAAGTAAACAGGTTTTGAATGTGCTTTTAAAGACAAAGGTTTCAGGGAATATCGGTAAACTTATAAATGTCATAAAATATAGCTGTGCCCAGGCTTACAGCCATATTATCAAGAGCAAAACCAATATTTTAAGAATTCACCTTTATGACCTTCCTAA
This sequence comes from Caldanaerobacter subterraneus, assembly GCF_004345675.1. Lineage (GTDB taxonomy): Bacteria > Bacillota > Thermoanaerobacteria > Thermoanaerobacterales > Thermoanaerobacteraceae > Thermoanaerobacter > Thermoanaerobacter subterraneus. The sequence continues at coordinate 96,360 of NZ_SLWU01000001.1, forward strand.
GGAAATGCAGACGGACCTTGATATAGTAAAAAGTAACTTCCACTTCAATGGAATGCTCATTTCTCACAATAAAAAGGATGAAGGTTTGTCCTGGGAAAAGGATGACAATAGAGAGATATACAGTGCTTTAAACAAAATGTTTGAACTTTTTAAGGAATATCAAAATAATGGCATTGCTTCTGAAGAGTTTAAGAAAAACGTGTTGGTTTATTTAAACGAACTGACGGATACTATAATTTTCAAGAATGACAGCAGCTATATAGATTCAATAGTCTTTAACGCTATCAAAAATGTTGTAGAAAATGTTCTCAATATAATGCAAAACATGTATGGAATTAAATATTATGGCAATTCTGTTCTTGTCCTGTCTCATTTTATCAATTACCTTTTGAGTGATGTGACTTATGAGAAGTATTCTGAGAGCATAGAGTCAGCTTTGGAGATATTGAAAAATATCTTCCCGAAAGAGTTTATAATAGCAAACAAAATGGCGGATCTGATAGAGGTAAACCTCGATATTAAACTCAACAAGATTGCTGTGGCATATTTTACACTTTATGTAAGAAGTTTAAACAAGACTGAGTCAGCAAATTTGATAAATTCCATAATAATCGCTCACGGGTATTCTACTGCCAGCAGCATTGCCAGCGTTGCTAACAGGCTTTTGGGACAGTTTGTCTTTGAAGCTTTTGACATGCCAATTGAGATGTCTACACAGGAGGTAATGGCAAGGGTTCAGGAGTATCTAAAAAATATTGATACCTCAAGAGGAGTTATCATTCTTGTTGACATGGGTTCTTTAGAGGAGATATACAAATCTTTAACTGACATTGTGGAAGGAGATATAGCGATTATAAACAACATAACAACGCAGCTGGCTTTGGATGTTGGGAATAGAATACTTCAAAATCAGCCTCTGGAGCAGATTGTTACAGAGGCGATACAGAGGAACAGTATTACCTATAAGTTTATTAAAACAGAGAGAAAGAAAATCTCTATACTTACAACTTGTATTACAGGAATTGGAACTGCAGTTAAGATAAGGGATTTACTATACGAATGTTTAAAAGGTGAAAAAATAGAAATAATTGCATACGACTTTAACAGATTAAGAGGAAATGGTATTGGGGATGAGATTTTCAAAGCCTATAATGTGAAACTAATTATAGGTACTGCGGATCCGGGAATAAAGGATGTACCTTATTTATCTTTAGAGGATTTAATCACAGGGAACGGGGAGGTATTGTTAAAGAGGGTTTTAGAAGGGGTTGTCGATAATGAGGTTATAGAAAAGGTAAATCAGGCAATAGTCAAACACTTTTCGTTGCAGAATGTGCTTCAATATCTTACGTTCCTTAATCCTGCTAAAATAATTGACCAGGTAGAAAAAGCTATCAGTGATTTGGAAATTTATCTGGGATTCAAATTTCCAAATAGTCTTAAGATAAGTCTTTATATTCATGTGAGTTGTATGATAGAAAGATTGATAATGAAAGACCCTATCAATTGTTACGAAAATATTGAAGAATTTGAAAAGTGTCATAGACACTTCATAGAAGGTGTAAAATCTTCTTGTAGTGTAATAGAAGAAACCTACAAAGTGGATATTCCACTATCAGAAATTGGGTTTATATACGATATAATCCGCTCAAAGGTAAAAGATGTAGCTATTTGAAAGTGCCAGCAGTGTTACACTGTCTGGCATATTTTTTACTCCTTTACCTGTGGTCCTACCTCTCTCAGAATGCTTATGGGGTATTACAATGAATGGCATTCATTAGAAGAAATTGCACTTTATATGGAGCAAATTGGAAACAGCCTATATTATGGAGGTGTAGGAGGGGATACAATAGTAGAGGCTGCTCGGCATTTTGGGTTTAAAGAGGCGAAATTAAAATATGGATGGGAGGAATTGAAAAAATCCATAGCTTCAGGAAATCCCTGTATTGTATATCTCAGGATAAGAGCGGGAGATTATCCACGGTATTATCTGGATGACAAGCCAGTATATACCAATTTTACAGGGGGACACTGGGTAGTTGTTTGTGGGTTGGAAGCTGATGAAAATGGGAATGTAAAATATGTAGTAGTCAATGATCCGGCAAGTGGGGCTAATCCTAAAAATTTACACCCTTGTCCTTCGATACAGCATGGTCGAGATTTAGGCTTTTGGTAATACTGAGGGAGGGAGAGAAAGCAGAACAGTGTCATAGACACTTTTCTTCGGGATTTTAAATTTCTTTGCAGTGTAATAAAAAATTGTTGATTGTTAAATAGATATAGACCATGCCAACGGTTACTACACTTGTTGGCATGGTTTTTGCAATTATTTTTTAGCGGAAAATGTGATATGCTTATTTTATGGAGAAAGTGTGGGACTACAGCAAGTATTTTCAGTAAACGATTGACAGTTTGAAGAAAAAGGAGGGAGAAGGGCGGGAAGAAGAAAAACATTTTAGATTTTTCAAATTTTAAGATTTTTACATGAGGAGGGAGCCATTTATAATGAGAAAATTTATTGCTTTACTAGTAGTGATGGCGTTGATAATTGGTGCTATGGCAGGATGTGCTACTAAAACCAGTCAAAAAGAGCAGCAGCCTTCTCAGGAGGCTCAACAGCCCACTCAGCCGCAAGTCACTATAAAATTCTGGCAGGCTGGTGGAGACACAGCAGGTGCAGCTGAAAAAATGTCTGAACTCATCAAAAAGTTTGAAGAGAAACATCCAAACATTAAGGTAGAGTATATGGCAATTCCATGGGCAGAGGAACCTCATAATAAGTTCCAGACAGCTATAGTAAGCGGTGAAGTAGCTGATTTGCTGATAGTAGGATCTCCTTTTGACCACGTTCTCGCAAGCAGTGGAGCGATAATTCCTTTAGACCAGTTTATAGATGAAGAATTGAAAAAAGATCTGATGGATGTCTTTTCAAGAGAAGGAATTTATCACGGCAAGAACAAGGACCTTGATGGCAAATTAATCTCTATACCTATGTTTGGTGATGTTAGAACGATTGTATATAACAAAGACATCTTCAAGAAAGCAGGAGTGCCTGAGCCTACAGAATCTTGGACATTAGAAGAATTTAAGCAAAATGCTTTGAAACTCACAAAAGATGGCGTGTACGGATTTGGCACTTCTGGAAGATATGCATCCCAATGGTTGCCATTTGTATGGGACAAAGGTGGAGAAATACTCAACCAGGAAATGACAGAAGCAACTATTACTACTCCAGAATGGAAAGAAGCATGGGAATATTACATTGAGCTTATCAACAAAGCTAGTATGCCGGGTTCGGTAAATGTTAACTTGGCAGAGATTCAGAAATTGTTTGCACAGGAAAAAGTAGCAATGTTTGTAACCACACAGGACTATGTAGAAGAGCTCATGAAAGATCCCAACTTAAAAGATAAAATAGGTGTTGGACAGATGCCTCATGACAAATATCAGACAGCTTTTGCTGGAGCAGATGTTTTTGTGATTACTAAGCAATCTAAGCATCCAAAAGAAGCTTGGGAACTTTTAAGATTCCTAGTATCCACGGAGAACCAGCTAGAGTATTGTAAGACTGTGGGATTCTTACCTGCAGTTAAGTCAGCAGCTAGCGATCCTTACTTTACAAATGACCCTGTTAAAAAAGGCTTCTTGCAGGCTCTTGAACATGGTAAATTCTATGTGAAGTCAGACAAGGCAAATGGTATAACTACGATACTGCGTGCAGAGATTCAGAATGCTATTACTGGTAAAAAGTCAGTCCAAAAAGCTTTGGAAGATGCAAAACAAGCCATAGATTTACTTCTAAATTCTTAACACTTCAAGTAAATGAGGGAGAGGGGAGCCTTAATTCAGAATTTGTTCCTCTCTCCTGTAATAAATTTAGGTGCCTACAAATTGATCTTGTTTCCAGAAGAAATTTGCGGAAGAGAGAATTCATATTAGGAAAGTGGTGGAGGAAAAGATGATCGTTACAAATAGAAAAGAGAAAGTTGGATATTACTTATTCTTGTTGCCAGCCTATTTGATTTTTGCAGTATTTATTTTTTGGCCTGTGGTTCACTCTTTGTATCTTTCTTTTTTCAAATATAACATAGTTACAATTACTTCTCCACAATTTGTGGGATTGAGGAATTATCTATATTTACTCAAAGACGAGGTTTTCTGGATAAGTTGCAAAAACACCTTGTTTTTTGTGATAGGTACTGTTCCTGTGAAGATGTTTTTAGGCCTTTTGGCTGCAATGCTTCTCAATAGAAAGGATTTGAAATTTAAAGCTTTCTACAGAACCTGCTTTTATATTCCTGTGGTAGTCTCTATGGTAGCAATTTCCATCGTGTGGATGCTTCTTTTCAACCCGGGTCCAAATGGAGTAGTAAATATTTTGCTTTCAAAATTTGGAATTCAGCCGCTAGGTTGGATAGCAGATTCTAAACTTGCGCTGCCTACAGTGATGTTGCTAGTAATATGGAAAGATTTGGGTTATATTATGGTAATTTACTTAGCAGGGCTTATGGCAATTCCCGATGAAATTTATGAAGCGGTGGCATTAGATCCCGTGAGCTCGTGGCAGAAATTTTGGTATATTACATGGCCTTTATTAAAACCAACAACGATCTTTATACTTATCACCCAGGTGATAGATTCATTCCAGGTATTTACTCCAATTTATGTGATGACAGAAGGAGGACCGGGCTATAGTAGTACTACTATAGTAAATTACCTATATGATAAAGGTTTTAGAGAATACGAGATGGGAATTGCATGTGCAGTAGCATACCTGTTATTTGTGGTGTTACTTGTTTTAACCATACTGCAGAACAAACTTTCTAAAGCAGAAGAAGTATCTTACGACTAAATGACGAGAATACGAAAATTTACCTGAAGAGAGGGATGCAAAGTGAAAAAACTGTTGCTTTATTTAATATTGACTTTAATTGCCTTTTTGATGCTTTCCCCACTGTTATGGATGGTATCTACTTCGCTTTCTAAGGACTCTGTAATTGTATCTACAAGCCTTATCCCAAAAGAATTTACTTTAGAAAATTATGTAAAAGCATGGAATTTTCCTCGTATATTCAATAAAGATGTGACTTTTGGCACATTCTTTTTGAATAGCATAATAGTGACGGTATGTCTTGTTATAGGAGGACTTTTTTTTGACTCGCTGGCGGGATATGTTCTTGCTAGAAAGGATTTCCCGGGAAGAAGTTTGTTTTTCTATGCTGCCCTTATAACCCTTATGATTCCCTTTTATGTTACAGCAATACCTATGTTTCTTATAGTTAAAGGATTGGGCTGGATTAATACCTATCAGGGTTTAATTGTTCCCTTCCTATCATCTGGGTTTGGGATATACATGTTTAAACAATATTTCCAGACAATTCCTATTGAATTGGAGGAAGCTGCAAAAATAGATGGTTATTCAGACTTCTGGATTTACGCCCGAGTGATAGTGCCTCTTGCCAAGCCAGCATTTGCAACAATGGGAATTTTAAAGTTTTTGTGGTCATGGAACATGTTCTTTTGGCCTTTGATCGTTACTACAGATATCAAGATGAAGGTATTGCAGCTAGGGCTTACAATGTTTAGGGGTCTTAATGTGACTCAATGGGGACTTCTTACAGCAGGTATGACCATGGCAACACTGCCTACTATTTTGGTATACTTGCTTTTCCAGAGATACTTTACAAGTGGTTTGATAGCAGGCTCTTTAAAAGGCTAAAAAGTGGGGTCGAAATAGCATGAAAATTTTTGCTGGGTACGACTGCGGAGGCAGTAAAACAAAGTGCATTATTGCAGATGAAAATGGAGAAATCTTGGCCAGTGCGGAAGAGGGGCCTTCAAATTTTCTTTCTTGCGGTTATGAAATTGCAAGAAAATCCATAAAGGAATGCACCCGACAGGCTCTAATAAAGGCGGGTTTGGAAGAAGATCAAAAAATTTACAGTGCCTATATAGGGTCAGCATCTGTTGAGTTGTTTTCTCAAAATGAAAGGATTTATAACTTTTTCAGGAGTTGTGTTAATGCAGAGCATCTGGGGATAAACAACGATGCCTATATAGCTTGGTATGGGACTACTTTTGGAAGTACAGGAATCATATCAATAGCAGGTACTGGGGCAGTGACTTACGGAATACGCGAAGACGGGAGTTGGAAAAAGGTAGGAGGATGGGGATATCTTATAGGAGATGACGGCTCAGGATATTCGTTAGGGAGGAAAGCTCTTCAATTAGCAGTGAAGTCATATGATGGAATAATTGAAAAAAATAGATTTGAAGAGGAGATATCAAAGTTTTTTAATTTGGATTCCATGAGAGACCTTGTAGGAATGTTGTATCAGGACCCCTACAAAGGAGTGAAGATAGTAGCTTCTGCTGCCACATGTGTTTTTAAATTATTCGATGCCAACTATTGTTTAGCGATAGAACTCATAGATAAGGCAGTTTCTCAGATTGCCGATTCAATATATGCAGTTTATTCTTCGCTGGATTTAAGAAACCAATTTATCAAAATAGGAGTATCGGGAGGAGTATTTTACGGAGGAGGAAGTAAATTACTAGATCTTCTTCAAAGTAAACTTATAGAGCGTGGGGTGGAAAAGTTCTGCCTCACCTTCCCTCACATACCTCCTGAGGTTTCAGCGCTGTTACTTTCTTACAGCCAAGTAAAACATCAAGATTACGAGAAGATAAAGCAGGCTATCTTATGCCGATTCAAAAACAACAATGAGGTGGATCAAAATTGCGTATTCTAGGAGGATATGGAGAAAGAGTGATTACACCTCCTTTCCTGGGAATTATGGCAGGATATGATAAAAGAAAAAGCCCGGCAAAAGGAGTTCATGATGACCTTTATGTTAAATGCTTGGTTTTTAAAAAAGAAGAGGAAATATTTGTTTTATTTTCACTTGACGTTTTAGGGGTGGACAAAAAACTTGTTGACGAAATAAAAACGCAGGTTAAATCTCTTGTGAATATCCCTGGCGAGCACATTCTTGTATGTGCTACTCATACCCATAGCGGTCCTTCAGAAATATTTTGGGGAAAAGATAATTTTAACCCTGAATACTGGAATTTTGTAGTTTCACAATGTAAGAATAGTTTTGAAGAAGCACTTAATGACCTGAAAGAGTCTGCTTTATGGTACGGAAAGAAGGAAATTTATGGAATTGGTTCAAAAAGAAATGCGTACAGCGCTGAAAGAAGAGAAGAAGGCATTAAATGCAAATTTTTTGAAGTAAGAAGGGAAAAAGATGAGATTGCCATAGTTAATTTTCCTTGCCACCTTACAGTATTAGATGAAAATAATCTTTACTATTCCAAAGATTTAGTCCAGGGATTAAAGTTGGAGCTGGAGGAAAATAAGATAAAAAAGTTTGTATTTATAAATGGAGCTGCTGGGGATATAAGTACCCGATTTTACAAAAAGGAATCTACGTTTGAAGAAGCGGAAAGATTGGGGCGTGTACTGGGGAAAGAAATATTAGGTGAAAGACCGCGGATGAAGAAAATTGAGATTAACGAGCCAAAATGGGCAAAAGAAATTGAGCTTTTATTGAAATACAAAAGGAATTTCTCGAAAGAAGAAAAAGAGCGCAAAAAAGCTGAAATACTGCAAATTCTTGCTCAGATAAATGATAAGAGGGCCAGAAGAGACTTGGAGTCTGCATTGATAGTTCTAGAAAGGCCGGATAGGGACTTTTCAAAAATTCCTGAAGTTATTAAAAGAGGGGAAGATTTTCTAAAAAAAATAAAAATAAGTCTATGGAAAATGGGAGATATTGTTTTTGTAGGGGTTCCTTTTGAAATTTATTATGATACGGGGCTTAAAATTGAAAAAATGGTGAAGGAAAAATATAAAAAAGCTGTAGTACTGGTACTGGGATACTGTGGTGGGTATGAAGGTTATATCCCTCCCTCAGAGAATTTTTCTCGAATTTCCTATGAAGTAATCGCATCTCCCTTTGAAGAAGATGCAGAAGAAGAAATGCTTGAAGCGCTAAGAAAAGAACTAAATTAGAGCGGTGGTGAAAAATGAAATACTTTCAGCTGGAAGAAGCATTGAAGTTGTTAGAAGAATTTAGCAGAATAGAGAGTCCAAGTAGAGAAAAAAAGTATACTGATAGATTTGTAGATCGGTTGGAAATAGAATTTTATAATCTGGGAATGAATGTAAAGCGAATAAAACAGCAAGATGTTGGGGATTTTTTAGAATGTTCTATAGGAGAAGGAAAGAAAAAGATTCTTCTTTTGGGGCATATTGATACAGTCTTTCCTTCAGGTACTTTTTCAAAAAGGCCCTTCAGGGTAAAAGATGGCATGGCTTTCGGGCCTGGAGTACTTGATATGAAGGGGGGAATTGTGGTTCTTCTGTATACCCTTAAAGAAGTTATTGATGACCTTCCAGATGGAGTAAAACTTGTGGCCTTTTTAAACAGCGACGAAGAAATTGGTTCGATTTACAGCAAAGATTACATTATGGACCTTTCAAAGGAGGCCGTGGCGTGTCTCTCATTTGAACCTGCCAAACCCGGGACTCTTACAGTAGAAAGAAAGGGAATTTTTAGCTTTGAAATGTTTGTAAAAGGAATTCCAGCCCATTCGGGAGTAAACTATGAAAAGGGAAAAAGTGCGATAGAAGAAATATCTCGCAAAATATGTACTCTTTACGATGAAGTGAGAGACTTAGAAAAAGGTATAAGTGTGAACGTGGGATATGTGCAGGGAGGAGACAAAATAAATATAGTTGCAGAAGAAGCAAGGGCCCAAGTGGAAGTAAGGTATTTTCAAAGAGAACATGAAAGGGAGATAAAAGAGAAAATTGAGAAAATAACTGCTACTTCTTTTGTTGAAGGAACAAGCACAAATATTGTCATACTTTCAGAAAGGCCTCCTTTAATTGCCAATGAGGGATGTAGGAAGTTATTTGAAATTGCTAAAGAAGAAGCTCAAAAATTGGGAAGAGAAATTATTGGAAGAAAAACTGGTGGAGGGGGGGATGCCTCTTTTGCGGCAGTATGGGGTATACCGGTGCTAGATGGACTTGGACCAGAGGGGGAAGATTCTCATACAGATGCAGAATTTGTTTTGGTGGATAGCCTCCCATTTAAAGTAGCTCTGGCTGCCAGAATTATACTAAGGATAGCGGAAGGAGGGTTCTAGGTGAATACCCGATATATAGAGAGTATCAGAAAATTAATAGATGAGATTGAAAAGACGCAGTGGCAGGTAATAGAACAGGTTTCCCAAGTATGTGCACAGGCAATAAAAAACGACAAACTTCTTTATTTCTTTGGGACTGGACATTCACATATGATGTGCGAAGAGCCTTTTTACAGGGCTGGTGGCCTTGCATGTGTATATCCAATATTGGAACCTTCTCTTATGCTCCACGAGGGAGGATATAAAAGCACCTTGATGGAGAGAGTAGAAGGGATAGGGAAGATACTTCTGGAAAACAGTGGGCCAAGTGAAGGAGATGTACTATTTTTGATTTCAAATTCCGGTAGAAATTCTGCAGTAATAGAAATGGCTATCGAGGCAAAAGAAAAGGGAATTATCACTGTAGCCATTACATCTCTAAAACATTCAAAGACCTTCTCTTCCAGGCACAGAAGTGGCAAAAACCTCTATGAACTTACGGATTATGTAATAGATAATTGTGGAATTCCTGGAGATGCAATAGTGGAATACGAAGGCTTTTCTCAGAAGGTAGGACCTACTTCTTCTATTGCTGGAATTCTTATAATAAACACTATAATAACCAACGTAGTGGAGAAATTATTGTCCTGGGGTATAACACCTCCAGTATTCATAAGTGCCAATACGGACGAAGGTGAAAAGTTTAACCAACACCTTCTTGAAAAGTACAGGCTTCGAATAAAGGTTTTGTGAAAGATTAAAAGCGTTGAGGGGGGGGTATATTATGAAATGGTGTAAAAAGGTTGTAAGCTTAATTATTTCGGTATGTATGGTGATGACTTTCATCAGTCTGAAAGAAAGCAGTGCCATTGCCAAAGAAAAAGAGGGGAGAGAAGAAGTGAGAGTAGCAGTATTAGAAGCGAAGGAAGCTACAACTCCAAAAAGTGTAGAACAAGTCATTCACGTGTTAAAGGAATATGGAATAAAAGCTGAAAAAATTTCACCAAAGGAGGTTGCAAAGGACAAACTAGAGAAATTCGATGTAATTGTCATACCTGGAGGAAGGTCTCTCAATCAGGCAGAAGCCCTGGGAGAGAAGGGTCGGGAAGCTATTAAGGAATTTGTTAAAAGAAGAGGAGGATACATCGGAATTTGTGCAGGGACATATCTCGCTACCAAGGGCGAGGGTAAATATGATTCCTATCTTGGAATTGTGAATGCTCAAGTCGTTGATATTGAACACTGGAACAGGGGATGTGGTGACGTCCAAATTAAGGTAAAATCGCTGGAGCATCCTGTGATTTCTGGTTATTATGGAACTCTCACCGTCCACTATAAAAACGGACCTATTTTGAAAAAAATTGATGTACCAGGTATGCCATCTTACGTAGAATTGGCTTCCTACATCAGCGATATTCATGACAACGGACCGGAAGGAATTACGCCTAACACTCTGGCTTTAATTGCTTCAGAATATGGTGAAGGAAGAATAGTACTTTTCAGCTTTCATCCCGAATATACTGCGGGGCTGGGAAAAATGCTTATGCAAGCGGTATTGTGGTGTGCAAAAACTTCTCCCGAAGAGTATCCTCTCAAGTTAAAGAAAAGCCATGATGTGAAAGTCAAAGGGGCATGGCTGTGGGGAAGCACAGTGTACAATTTGGGAGTAGATGGAGCGAAGATAATAACAGATCAGATGAAAGAATATGGTTTTACCGATATATTTCTTCTTGTAAAAGGGACGGCAGGGAGAGTTGATTATAATAGCAGAATAGCTTTGGGACTAGCTCATCCCGATAGGGATATATTAAAAGAAGTAGTAGAGGAAGCACACAAAAAGGGAATAAGAGTTCATGCCTGGTTTGTTGTGAACTCTGATAAACAGTGGGCAACGCTTCATCCCGAAGATAGGATGGTACACATCAAGAAAGGGCCCGATGATAGTAGGATATCTCCATTATCTATAAATTACAGGGAATATGTAAAGAATCTTGTAAAAGAAGTCTTGGAAAACTATAAGGTCGATGGAATTCACCTGGATTATATAAGATATCCACACGTGGTATTTGGATTTAATGAGAATTATGAGGTTACAGAAGCAGTAAAAATAGGAATAGATATGAATAAAATAAAATCTTTGATAGATCGCACTTTCTATACGGATAAAGATGGCAAATCTATATTTGAAGCGTATGATAGAGGAGATAAAGATGTTGTTGGATGGATAGAAATGAGGAAAAACGCCGTAAAATCTTTTGCAGAGGAAATAAAGGAAGTAGTGAAGTCCTACAGTCGAAAAGTGAAATTTTCTGCTGCATTGATGCCAGAAGGAGCATATGATTCTAACTTCTTAACAGCCCAGAATGATTCTAGAACCTTTGCATTAGTGCATTATGGACAGGATTATAAAGATGCTTCTTCCATTTATGACTTTGCGGTGCCTATGCTTTATTGGGGGGACTATGGCAAATCACCCCAATGGACTGCAGTACTTTATAACAATGCAGTAGAAATGTTTGATAATAATAAGAGAGTATATGCTGGATTACAGGCATACAGTCCTGTTAAAACTTATGACCTTTGTGATGCAGTAAATTATATAAGACAAAGTGAAAGCGAAGGAATAGTTTTCTTCAGGTTTGGGACTTTTGGCTTAAGTAAAACTGCAGTGAAAGAGGCGAAAGATGGCGAAAAAGTGATGACCGTGATTATGACAAATCCTTTAAACCAGGATAATTCACCGAATGTCGACATTACGAAGGTTGAAATAGAGCTTAAAGGAAACTATGTAGCAAAGGAGATCGTGGAAACAAGTTCAGAAATCTCTGCCAAAATTTCTGAGAGTGGAAAAGTAGTTATAATAACAGGTAATCCTTGTATACCACAGAATGGAACATTGAAAATTGCCATATCAGTTCGAGGGGAAGAACCCAAGGATGTAGAACCTGCCCAGGTTAGATTTTACGTAACAGACAAGTACTATGAAGTAAGAGTCTACAACCAATACTAAGAGATTGATGGGGAGCACCTTTGTGGCTTTAGACACAAAGGTCTCCCTTGGCTTGTGCTTTTTAATGGGGTTTTACTTTATGGACTCATAGGGAGGGAGTAAAAGTGGAAATAAATAAGATGAGTTTGGATGAGAAAATAGGTCAAATGATTATGGCAGGTTTCCCTTCTAATTATTATGATGAGCACATTGACGTACTTGTAAGCAAGTACAAGGTAGGAAATTTTGTATTGTTTACAAGAAATATAGGTTCTGTAGAAGAGATTGTCAGTCTTACCGAGACCATTCAAAAAAAGGTCCTTGAACAATCAGGTATACCTGCTATTATAGGAGCAGATCAAGAAGGAGGGATGGTCAGCCAAGTTAGGGAAGAGGCTGTATTTTTTCCAGGGAATATGGCAGTATCCGCTGCAAATATAGAAGGAAGCACATTGAAAGAAGGAGAGATAGTAGGAGAAGGTCTCAAAGCCTTGGGTATAAATCTTAATATAGCACCTGTACTGGATGTGAATAACAATCCTAAAAACCCCATAATTGGCGTGAGGTCATATGGGGATGACCCTGAGAGAGTAGCTAGACTAGGGATTGATTTTATAAAAGGCATGCAAAGCAAAGGAGTAATTGCTACAGCAAAACACTTTCCAGGTCACGGAGATACGTCGGTAGACAGCCATCTTGATATGCCTGTTGTCCCTTATGACAGAGAGAGGCTTGAAAGAATGGAGTTTTATCCTTTCAGAAAAGCAGTGGAAGTTGGTGTGGATGCAATTATGACAGCTCATATATATTTTCCGGCAATGGATACTGAAAAAATTCCTGCTACCTTATCTTACAACATCCTCACAAAGCTTTTGAGAGAGGATATGTGTTTTGAGGGGATTACCATAACTGATTGTATAGAGATGAATGCAATTTCAAAGAAATTCGGTTCGGAAAAAGGAGCAGTCAAGGCGATAAATGCTGGTGCTGATATGGTAGTTATATCCCATCATCTGGATGTACAGATAAGGTGCATAGAGGCTATAAAGGAAGCTGTTCTAAACGGAGAAATTCCTGAGGAAAGGATAAATGAATCAGTAGAGAGGATATTGAGGATAAAGAAAAAGTATGGATTCTTTGAAAATCCTTATCCTGACCTGATCAGAGCAAAAGAAGTGTTAAGTTGCAAAGAGTATATAGAATTTGCTAGAGAACTCAGTGAAAAAAGTATTACCCTCATAAAAGATGAAAAAGGGCTGATACCTCTTGGTGATGCTAAAGATATGAGAATTGTCTTCATTTCTCCAGAGCCGAAAATGTTTATGGGAGGGATATGGGAGGCTGTCAGAAGGAAGTATACTCTATCAGAAGTTTTGAAGGAGGAGTTTGGAGGAAAATCAATAGTGATTTCCTTCAATCCGGAGGAGAATGAGCTAGAAAAAGTGGTTGAGGAGTGTAGAGAGAGTGACAAAATAGTAATAGGAGTTTCCGCGCTGAATTTAAACCCGGGGCAAGTAGAGCTTGTGCGCAGGTTATCTTGCTTGGGAAAAGATATAATAACGATTTTACTTGGAAATCCATATGATTTTCTTCTGATAAAGGAATATGTTTCTACCTGCATTTGTGCTTATGAACATACTCCTTTATCGGTGAAAAGTGTTAGAAAAGTTTTAAAAGGAGAAATAAAATGTGAAGGAGTTTTGCCTGTAAAGATAGAAATATAAATAAAACTATCGTTATTGAATAAGGAGGTAAAAAATGTAATGGAAGGTCCAAGAGCTTGTAGAAAAGAGGAATTTAAAGAAGCATTAGATCTTATTAACCACGTATTTCGCATTACTCAGGGTCACGAGCCTACGATGGGGCAGGAGTTTCCTCTACTTCTCAGCGAAGATAATCTGGAAAACATGAGGGTAATTGCAGAGGATGGGAAAATAGTATCTATTGTAAATTTCTACATCACCACGATTCTAATAGAAGGAACTCCTATAAAAGCTGCTTCAGTAGGAGCAGTTTGTACTCATGAGGACTACAGAGGAAAGGGATATTCTTCCCTGTTACTGGATGATGCAGAAAAAGAGATGAAGAAAAAGGGAGTAGATGTTGTGCTTGTCTCTGGAGATAGAAGCCTGTACTTGAGAAGGGGGTATTGTAAAGCTGGATGGGCAATCCGATTTGATGTATACCCTGAAGAATTGGGAGAGGATATTGAGCTTGTGGAATTTGAAGATAAGTATTTGATTGAAATGGCGAAAATGTACAATAAACAAACTACTAGATATTATAGAAGCTTGTTTGAATTCAAAAACCTTCTAAAAGGTGCAACTACACCATGGGGAAATTTCACTTACAAGACTTATCTTGTAAAGAGAGGAGATGTTTTAAAAGGATATGTAGTTCTTCGTATAATTCACGAAAACCCTGAAAGAGGATATGTAGTTGAATACGGGGGCGACGAGAGGACTGTGCTTAAGAGTTTAAAAAAGATGGCAGTAGTACATTCTCTGACCCATATTCGAGTACCCTGTACTTTTAATGAAAAAATGGTAGAAGTCATAAAAGAAGAAAATATTCCTTTTGAAGAAATTAATCTTCTAGGAACAGTTAAAGTTTTGAATTTCAAACAACTAATGGAAAAACTAGTTCCATACTTTTCTCAGTATGTAGAAAAAGAAATTATAAAAAATTTGAAATTTGTCGAGGATGAGGGTAAATATACTATAGAATTCAATGGAGAAACTCTGACATTGGATGGGGTAGAGAAACTTACAAAATTAGTTTTTGGAGACAAAGGATTTGGAATAGCCCTTGATGGAGTAGGACCTCGCCTAAAAGAATTTTTCTCAAGAGTGTTTCCATTGCCTTTTGTATGGCCTGGAAATCTCAATTTCCAGTGA
Organism: Caldanaerobacter subterraneus; assembly: GCF_004345675.1. Taxonomy (GTDB): domain Bacteria; phylum Bacillota; class Thermoanaerobacteria; order Thermoanaerobacterales; family Thermoanaerobacteraceae; genus Thermoanaerobacter; species Thermoanaerobacter subterraneus. The sequence continues at coordinate 111,384 of NZ_SLWU01000001.1, forward strand.
GGTAGAGTTGGTGAAGGATATATAATATATTATATTACTTAACTGTACTGTAGTATGGAACGTATAAGAAGAAGGAGATGAGAAAAAATGCTCATGAAAATACTGAGAACATTCCTTGGATGTTTTTTGACAGGGTTAATAGTTCAAAGTGCATGGGTAGCGCTGGTAGAGGCCTACGGGCTTATAGGGGGATGGTTTGCGGCCTTCATCATAATAAGTCCTATGTGGTTTCTAAATCATTACCTGGGGTTGATTGAAAATGAAAAGGATGGAGCATGGATTGATATGGCAATAGGCATTGCTGTGGCGGGGCTGGTGAGAGATCTATTTAAGGTTCATTCTTTCAGCTTTGCTTTCAAAGTCTTGCCAGTTTTGCTTGCAGTCATCGCAGGAGGAATTGTAGGAGGCTATCTCGCGGTGTTTGTAAAACAAGGGATGGCAAAAGAAACGGAGGAGGAGAAGGTATGAAGTATGAATGCATCATCACTGCATTTGTAGCGGGATTTATCTTTCCTTTTCTTATAGAATTATTGTGGCATGAGATGGTAAGATTGTGGGGACCGATGGGGGGATGGATTGGTGCAGGGTTCATTGTGGGAACAGTATGGATAGTGAATCATGGTCTGAACTTGATACCCCAAATGGGGCCATGGGTTGATATGACATGGGGACTATGCGCAGGCCTTTTTACTGCTTCAATAGTGCGTGGTGGGAAATTCAAAAAAGCTCTTCCTCATTTGGTGGGAGGGATTTTAGGAGGAATAGTGGCAGGGTATATTTTGTCATTGTTTGTTTAAAAAATGTACAAAGAAGGCGGGTGCTAAACTTTCCAAAGCGCCTGCTTTTCAGTTGTTTTTAGTGCAATTTTTGAGGGGAAAATATAAGAAAATAAAATTATTGCAACCAAAAATTCATAGATATGCCTTAACCGAACAGGCATAGGAAATTGCCAATAAGTCCATGTTTAGCTCTTTTCATGCTAAACAATGAAGGAGTACCTGCAAATTATGAAGCAGATATGGAAGCTTTAATTACTCTTTGTTTTTTACATTATATAGGGTGGTAGACCTGGTTTTCAGGCAGACTAGTATTGAGGTTGTGAATAAGCTTTATCTTGACCTTTTTATATTATAACAAGTGTAACTCCTAAGAAGTGAGTGATGTTATTATTTGAGCCTGCTGCTTAGAGTATCTTTTAACACATTTAACCTAGTGTCATAGACACATAGAAATTCTTATCCTGTTTTTATCAGTGTCATAGTCTGCAATCTTTAAATAGGCTGTAAAGAGGAGGAATAATCTAGTTATAAGGGAGATAAAGAATTTTATTACACTGTTTGGCACATTTTTTGTTATAAGATAATGAGTAGAAATGTCGATTTTTAATGTAACTTGAGATAGGGGAGTTGAAAGGATGTTTTTCTTGGGAGTAGATGGAGGAGGAACGAAAACAAAATTTGCACTCATTGATGATCAATTGGAAATTTATAGTACTTTTGAAACGACCACATCCCACATAGCACAGGTAGGGATAGAAGGGGTTGTAAGGGTTCTTCAAGAGGGATTGAAGTCAGTACTTTTTGAAGAAGGGATATGCAAAGAAGAAATAAAATATGCAGTTTTGGGAATGCCGGGCTACACCGAAGTTAAGACTAACGACACCCAAATTGAGAGGGCTGTAAAAGAAGTATTTGGATTTACAAATTATCATATCGTAAACGATGCGGAAGCGGGATGGGCAGGAGCACTTGCCTGTCAGCCAGGTATTAATATAGTAGCAGGTACGGGTTCTATTGCGTTTGGAGTGGATGAAGAAGGTCGCAGGGAAAGGATTGGGGGATGGGGAGAATTTATAGGAGATGAAGGGAGCGCGTATTGGATTGCGAAGAAAACACTGGAAGTGTACAGCAAACAGAAAGACGGAAGGTTACCAAAAACAGTGCTTGTGGATATAATTGATGAAAAATACGGGATAAAAGATAAATTTGAGATAATCGATATAATGCACAACCGATTCAAATTAAAGAGGGATAAAATAGCAGAGCTATCTTTGTACACATTTGAGGCGGCGCAGAAAGGATGCAGATATTCTGCAGAGATTTTTGAGAAGGCAGCGTATGAACTTTTTCTGCATGTAGAGGGGTTGACAAAAAAGATGAGATTTTCTAAACCAATTTTGGTTTCATATGTAGGAGGAGTATTTAAAGCAGGGGAATTAATTTTACAGCCATTGAGGACTTTTCTGGGGCAATTGGGCGATGAAATTCTATTAATTCCTCCTCGGATGGAGCCCTGTTTTGGAGCGGCATATTACGCTTATTTGAGATACAAGAATTTGAGAGCGGAAGAAAGTTTAACTGAGAAGCTATTAAAAGAAATCGCTAAATATTCAGAAAAAAATTAGTTTACAAAAGGACTTGAATATGATAAAACCTAAAGTAAAAGGAGATGAGTATTATTGGGGAACATAGTTTTGGCGCGAATAGATGATAGATTAATTCATGGGCAGGTAGCAGTGGTCTGGGCTTCGCATGTGAAAGCAGATATGATAATAGTGGTGGATGATGAAGTAGCAGGAGACCCTACTCAACAGATGCTGCTAGACCTAGCAGCGCCACAAGATGTAGAGACACTATACTTGACGGTGGATGGGACATTAGAAAAAATATCTCAAATATCTTTTAATAAAAGAGTGTTGATCATTGTTCGGGATGTGAGTATTTTACTGAAACTTGTAGAAGAGGGGTTACCAATAAAAGAAATAAACATTGGCAATATGCATTTTAAAGAAGGGAAAAGACAAATTACACCGACTGTATGGATGGATGAGAAAGATATAGAAGCTTTCAAAAAACTGGTTAGTTTAGGTATAAAATGTGAGATAAGAAGGGTACCTTCAGAAAAGGGTAGAGAGATTACCGAGTTTATTCAAGAGGTGTAAATTATGCTGATAAAATCTTTAATAATAGGTTTGTACGCAGGCCTTGCAGGAGTTGATGGGAATAATACTCAGTTCAAGATAGGGAGACCTCTTGTAGCTGGCATGATAGTGGGATTTCTTTTAGGAGATGTAAAGAAGGGTTTGACCGTCGGTACTATATTAGAAATGTTAGGATTGGGTATGGTTGGTCTTGGTGGAGTATCTCCTCCCAATATCATTGTTGCAGGAATTTTGGGGGCAGCTTTTGCGATAGAAGCAGGAATTTCAGCAAAACTTGCAGTTTGTTTGGCTATTCCTTTTGCCATGATAGTTCAATGGGGGATGTCGAGAGTTTATAAGGGTTATAGTTGGTTTGCTGATAAGATCGATAAATATACTGAGAGAGGAGAAATAAATAAAGTAGAACTTTTACATATTTCTGGCATAATCCCTTTGTTTATTTTTTATGGAGTAGTAGTGTTTTTTTCTTTTTATCTTGGTATAAATATAATAGAAAAATGGATAAAATTACTACCACAGTTCTTAGTAGAAGGTCTTGAAATGGCCGGAGGTTTAATGCCAGCAGTGGGTTTTGCACTACTTTTAAAGGCTATGTTGAAAAGAAAATATATTTTCTTGGTATTATTGGGATTTGCTTTTGTGGCATTTTTTAGATTTCCCTTAATAGCAGTGGTTTTAATAGTTACTGCTTTTGTGATGTACAAGTTTCTTAAAGAAAGGGGCAATAAAAGTGAGAACACAGACCGAATAATGACATTTAATCTAAACAGTAGAAAGGTTACAAAAAAGGAGTTATATAAAATTGCCTGTCGCTCACTCTTTTTGCAGGCTTCCTTCAATTACAAAAAAATGCAGGCTACTGGATGGCTTTACAGTATACTACCTGCTTTGAGAAGAATCTATAAAGAGAGGCAAAACGACTTAAAAAAAAGTTTGAAAGCTCATTTGGAAACTTTTAACAGTCATCCGTTTTTAACTCCGTTAATTCTCGGAATTATAGTTGCCATGGAAGAGAAGCATCAGAATATCGATACAATTAAAAAGGTGAAAGCAACTTTAATGAGTGCATTTGGTGGAATTGGAGATTCAGTGATATGGATGATGGTATTTCCAATATGTGCGGGATTGGGAATTTCTCTAGCAAGTCAGGGGAGTTTATGGGGGCCTGTGCTTTTTCTTGCATTGTTTAATGTTATCCATTTTACACTGGTGTTTGGAGGAATAAATTATGGTTATAAAAAGAACCTAGGTCTTCTCCCCAATTTAAGAAACTATACCAAGGTTATATCATCTGTGAGTTCTGTAGTCGGACTTGTGATAGTAGGAGCATTAATAGCGCTGTATGTAAATGTCAGTTTACCTGTAATAGTTGGATTAGTGAAAACCCGAAGTATTTATGCTGTTTTAGATAATTTTTTGGAAATCATATTTATGTTATTTGCATACTGTTTATTTAGAAAAGGATTATCTCCTAACAAAGTTATAGGTATTGCTGTATTATTTGGGATTGTGCTGAAGTATTTGAAAGTTCTCTAAGAATAGAACTTTATTTCTGGAGGTTAAAGCGATGAAACTAATTGTAACAGGGCATGGGAAATTTGCGAGCGGGTTAGCTAATGTAATAGAAGTTATAGCGGGAAAACAAGATGAATTGTTTGCTATTGAATTTGTCGGTCAGGACTTAGAAAAATACACGCAGGAAATGGAGAAAATTATAAAAGTTGCTTCTAAGGAAAAGGAAAGTGTGATAGTACTGACAGACTTGATAAGCGGTACGCCTTTCAGGATATCTTCTTTTCTCAGTGAAAAATATCCTAATGTGTATGTAGTGGCAGGGACCAATGTGCCTATGCTAATAGAGGCGGTGTTTAAGAGAAAGGATTTTAAAGACCCGGAAGAATTGGTCAGACACCTCATTGCTGTAGGAAAGAATGGAATAGAAAGCCTTGATAATTTGTTAAGACAAAAGACCAATTCAAAGGTAGTTGGCTAATTTATATTCTCTCAAAAATATTACAAGAGGTGAACAAAATGCCATTAGTTAACACAAAAAAGATGCTGGAAGATGCTAAGAAAAACAAATACGCTGTAGGAGCCTTTAACGTGCACAACCTTGAAACCTTGAAAGCGGTTGTAAAAGCTGCATATGATATGAGATCACCTTTAATTTTACAGACAACACCTGGCACAATAAAGCATGCAGGAGAAGACTATATAGCGGCAATGGCAAAAGTCGCATCAGAAAAATATGACATACCAATAGCACTACATTTAGACCACGGAAATTCCTTTGACCTCGTTGTAAAATGCATAAGGGCAGGTTACACTTCAGTAATGATTGATGGGTCAATGCTTCCCTATGAAGAAAATGTGGAACTTACAAAAAAGGTTGTAGAAGTGGCTCATGCAGCAGGTGTAACCGTGGAAGCAGAACTTGGGAGTATAGTAGGCGTTGAAGACGATATGTACGTAAAAGAAGATAAAAGTGCATTTACAGATCCCAAAATGGCAGCGGATTTTGTAGAGAAGACAGGAGTTGACTCATTAGCTATAGCAATTGGCACGGCTCATGGGATGTACAAAGGAGAAGTAAAGCTTGACTTTGAAAGGCTAAAAGAAATAGCGAGCTTAGTAGACATTCCATTGGTACTTCATGGTGCATCAGGAGTTCCTGATGAGTTGGTAAAAAAAGCTATAGCACTGGGTATATGCAAATTAAACATTGCCACAGAATTAAAAATTCCTTTTGCAAATGCAATAAAAGAAGTATTTAAAAATAACCCAGATGAGAGCGATCCGAGGAAATTCCTTGCACCTGGAGAAAAAGCGATAGAAGAAGTCGTAAAAGAAAAAATAAAACTTTTTGACTGCGGGGGAAGGGCATGATACTGACAGTTACTTTAAATCCCTCAGTTGACAGAAGTTACAGAGTGGACAATTTTCAAGTGGGCAAAATTTTCAGAGCACAGGAAGAAAACAGCGTTGCAGGTGGGAAAGGAATCAATGTAACAAAGGTTATAAAAACATTGGGAGAAGAGGTAACAGCAACAGGATTTTTAGGCGGCAAATCAGGAGAATTCATAGAAGAAGAGCTTAACAAAATAGGTGTCAAATGTAGCTTTATCAAAATAGATGGAGAAACCCGCACATGTATAGCAATTTTAGACCCTGTATCAAAAACTCAGACGGAAATCTTGGAAAAGGGACCTTATGTGTCTCAGGAGCATGTAGAAAAATTTTTAGACAATTTTAATGAACTATCAAAGAGCTGCAATATCATAACAGCCTCAGGCAGTGTACCTCGGGGTGTTTCTGAAGATATATATGTAGAACTCATAAACATTGCAAGACAAAACGGTGCTAAACTAATTTTAGATACAAGCGGTGAATACCTCTCAAAAGCTGTTAGGGCAAAACCATTCATGATCAAACCTAACAGAGAAGAAGTAGAAAAACTGCTCAATAGAAAATTAAAAGATATTGAAGAAGTCAAAAAAGCGGCTTTAGAGCTCAAACAGTTTGGAATAACTATTGTGTCAATATCTTTAGGAAGTGAAGGTTCTATCGTTGCATGTGAGGAGGGAGTATTTAGACTTATACCACCTCAAATAAAAGTAGCAAGTCCTGTGGGCTCAGGGGACTCATATGTTGCAGGTATGGCAGTAGGCATAAAAAGAGGATTTGATATTGTTGATGCTGCGATATTAGCAACTGCATGCGGCGCGGCAAATGCCATGTATTACAAGACAGGATATGTGACGATTGAAGACATAGAATATCTAAAAAATAATGTCAAAGTACAAAAACTTTAAAATAAAGTAGGGGGTATGGACATGTTATTAGGTTACAGTGAAGAACAATTAAAAGAAAGGAAAGGCTATGCTACAGCGAAGGAAATAAATCAGCAGCCGCGATTATGGAGAGAACTTTTTAATAATATTCTTTTAAATCAAAAAAGAGAAATCACTGAATTTTTAAATCCAATATTCCAACTAAAAGATTTAAAAATTATACTAACTGGTGCAGGAACATCTGCTTTTGTAGGCTATAGCAGTGAAGGCTATCTAAGGAGAATGCTTGGACTAGACGTAGAAGCAATTGATACTACAGATATTGTTGCAGCACCAGAGAACTTTTTCTTTAAAGACAGACCAACTCTTTTAATTTCCCATGCAAGGTCTGGCGATAGTCCAGAAAGTTTAGCTACAATAGAGTTAGCAGAAAAGATTATAAAAGATGTTTACTTCCTAAACATCACCTGCAATAAAGATGGCAAAATGGCAAAAAGCACAATTGACAAGAAAAATTGTTTAAACATATTTATGCCTGAAGAAGCAAATGATGAAGGTTTTGCAATGACAAGTAGTTTCACATGTATGCTTTTAACAGATTTAATGCTGCCACACATAGAACAAATTGAGAACAAAAAAGACCTCTTTGAAAAATTAGCAAAAGAAGCAGAAAGAATAATAGAAGAAGAGGCGAGGATAATAGAAGAAATATCAAAAAATGACTATGACAGATTGATATATCTGGGCAGTGGCAACTTAAAAGGATGTGCTGCAGAAGCTGCATTAAAATCTTTAGAATTATCACGAGGGGAAGTCAATACTAATTTTAACACCCCTTTAGGATTTAGACATGGTCCCAAATCTGTGATAAACGATAAAACACTTTTAGGATTTTTTGTATCAAACAATCCTTATACACAAAAATATGATTTGGATCTCATAAAAGAAATAGCAAACGAACCCGGTCAAAGAAAATTAATGGCTTTTTTGCCGACAGATATGCAAATAGAGGGAGTAGATTATATATTCAAATTGAGACAGGACTTTACCAATATAGAAGAAGCCTATTTAACACTTTTATATATTATTTATGCACAAATGTTAGCTTTTTATAAATCCTTGAATTTAGGAATACCACCTGACAATCCAAATCCTGAAGGAAGAATAAATAGGGTTGTTAAAGGTGTAATAATTTATGAATATGTTTAACTTAAAGCCATGGAGAAGTTACTCCGTGGCTTTATAACTGAAAGGAGTACTATCTCAAGGAAAGTAGAATGATTGACTCTATGACAGTAATTTGTTATAATTTAAACGTCGAATCTTTTTGCTTTAAACATTTTATCAGTAAAAACCGATAAAGGCCTTAATAGGCCTTTTCTCCATAGGAAGATGATTTTTTATGACAAAAATAAAACTGACACCTACGCAAGTACTTGCTTTAGGATTTGCGACTATTATATTGATTGGGACTTTATTACTAATGCTACCTGTGGCAACTAAAAGTGGAGAAGGTGCAGATTTTATAACTGCACTATTTACAGCCACATCAGCCACGTGTGTTACTGGCCTTGTAGTTGTTGACACAAAAACATATTGGTCTACTTTTGGGCAAATAGTGATAATATTGCTGATACAAGTTGGCGGTTTGGGTATTATGACCATGTCAACGCTTTTTGCGTTGATCCTTGGGAGGAGAATTACATTTAAAGAGAGATTGGTGATGCAAGAAGCTTTCAATACAAATAGTCTTGGAGGCATTGTGAGATTTGCCAAGTATATACTAATGGTTTCTTTTTTATTTGAAAGCATTGGCGCAATTATATTGACTTTGAGATTTTTACCTCAGATGGGATTAAAAAAAGCAATGTATTACGGCTTTTTCCATTCTATTTCTGCATTTAATAATGCTGGCTTTGATCTTATGGGGAATTTTAGGAGTCTAACGGGTTATGTATCTGACTGGGTGGTAAACCTGGTCATAATGGGCTTAATAATATTTGGTGGATTAGGATTTTATGTTTTGCTTGACATATGTGAACATAGACATTTTAGCAAACTTACATTGCATTCAAAAGTTGTTATAACTATTACATTGTTTTTGATTGCTGGTGGAGCACTGCTTATATTTTTATTTGAATACAATAATCCAAAAACATTAAAGCCATTGGACTTTCCTACAAAGATACTTGCATCATTATTTCAAGCTGTGACACCTAGGACAGCTGGTTTTAATACGCTATCGCTTTCTGACATGACCATAGCGTCTAAATTTTTGACAATAATACTCATGTTTATTGGTGCTTCTCCAGCTGGAACAGGGGGAGGTATCAAGACAACTACTTTTGGAGTTATACTATATACTGTATTATCAGTTATAAAGGGTGAAGAAGAGACAGTACTTTATAAGCGCACTATTAGCAGAAACATAGTCTATAAAGCTGTAGCTATATCCTTTATAAGCGTTTTTATTATTTTCTCTGTGACTATGGTTTTATCTATTACTGAAACATCCGACTTTTTGACCTTGTTATACGAGACAACCTCAGCTTTTGGAACTGTAGGATTATCACTCGGGCTTACACCTGAATTGACTACAGTGGGCAGAATTATTATAATATTTACAATGTATACTGGCAGAGTTGGTCCTTTAACATTGGCGTTAGCATTGGCACAAAGGCAGAAGAAACCTAAACCTATTATGAAGTATGTGGAAGAAAAAATTATGGTAGGTTAAAATAGAGGTGGAACGATGAAACAATTTGTTGTTATTGGGTTAGGAAGCTTTGGCATGAGTTTGGCCAAAACTTTATATGAAATGGGCAATGACGTACTGGTTATAGATAAAGATGAAGAGTTGGTACAATCTATGGCTGGTTTGGTAACTCATGCAGTGCGGGCTGATGCTACTGATGAAAATGTACTTAAGTCACTTGGTGTGAAAAATTTTGATGTGGCCATAGTCGCTATAGGAAAGAATATGGAATCAAGTATTATGATAACAATGTTGGTCAAAGAGATGGGGGTAAAATATGTAATAGCAAAAGCTCACAATGAATTACATGCAAGAGTTCTTTACAAAGTGGGAGCAGATAGAGTGGTGATGCCTGAAAAAGATATGGGTATAAGGGTTGCCAGGAATATTTTTTCAAGCAATTTATTGGATCTTATTGAGTTTTCTAAAGATTACAGCATAGCAGAAATTCTCCCGATTGAAGAGTGGTTTCATAAGACATTAAAGGAGATAAGGATGAGGGAAAGATACGGATTAAATGTCATAGCTGCAAAAAAGATGAATGATGAGATTATTGTGTCACCGGGGCCAGATTATGTGGTTGATGAAGGTGATATATTGGCTGTTTGCGGCAAAAATATAGATATTAAGAAATTCGAGATAAAAATGTAGATTATAAGAAAGCAAGAAAAATAAAGCCATTGGAGATTTATATAACATTTCATTATATCAGTAGGTGCCAAAATGTTATGAATCTATGGATGTAACTGGATATGTTACAGAAGATGTAGTTGATTTAACAGGATTAAAAGAAGGAACAATAATTATAGGAAGAACTTCAATTTCAAGCAGGAGCAATTGGAGCAGTATCTCTTGTTATTTCAGAGTTGTTTGCGTATTCGAGACTACGATTTAACGAGGTGTTTCCATGAAAAAATTAAAAGCAATTATTGTGGGGCCGGGGAACATTTTTAATAAAGCTTATCTGCCTTTTATATTTACTTTAGAAGAGCTAGAGATAGTAGGAATAGTGGGCAGAAATGAAGAGAAACTTAAAAAATATAAAGAAAAATATGGTTGTAATGTTTACACAGACTTGGAGGAAGCGATTAAGTTAAAGCCGGACTGTGCATTTGTCCACACGGCAACTGTTAGCCATTACGAGATAGTAAGAATGCTTCTAGAAAATGGAGTTAATGTGTATGTAGATAAGCCTATTACAAATGAAATAGATAAAACAAAAGAGCTTATAGATTTGGCAAGAAAAAAATCACTTATTTTTACTATAGGATTTAATAGGCGATATGCGCCTTTGTATCAAAAAGCTTTTGAATTCTTTGAAAGTGTCAAACCAGAGCTTTGTCTAATGGAAAAACACCGAGATAATGATATAAGAGATGATTTAAAATATACCTTGTACGATGATTTTATTCACATTGCAGATACGCTTTACTACATAGTAAAAGAAGTCGGAGAACTAGATATACATGTTTTAAAAGAAAATAATGCTTTAAAATCCATAATGGTTACACTGAAATCCAAAAATTCTACGGCAATAGGTTTAATGCACAGAAATACAGGGAAAGACTACGAGAAGCTAGAAATACATGGTAATAATAGAAGCGCTGTTGTAGAGGATATGGAATTATTAAGAACAATGGAGAAGGGGCGCGTGGAAGTTCATACTTTTGGAAGTTGGGACAGCACATCTTACAAAAAAGGTTTTGTAAATATTGTAAAAAGTTTTATAAGAAATGTATTAGATGACAATAAAAAATTAGCAAATGAGGAATTAGATTATGCTTTGAAAGCTCATGAAATTGTGGAAGAGATATATAAAAAGGCGTTATAAAATCAGGGCATCTGCCCTGATTTTATAACAATTTTGCTGCTAGTTCTGCTACTTTTGAGCGTTCACCCTTGATTAAGGTTACATGTCCTGATAATTTCGATTCTTTGAATTTTTCCACTACCTGCGTAAGTCCATTGCTTGTTGCGTCAAGGTAAGGATTATCAATTTGTTCGGGATCCCCTAAAAGGACTATTTTACTACTTTCTCCTACGCGGGAGATGATTGTTTTTATCTCGTGGCGTGTAAGATTTTGTGCTTCATCTATTATTATGAATTGTTTCGGTATGCTTCTCCCTCTTATATAAGTCAGCGCTTCAATTTCTATATTTTTTATACCGGCAATTACATCTTCAATATTTGTGTCTGTTTTTCTATTCCTGAAGATGTATTCAAAATTATCATATATTGGCTTCATCCATAGTTTTAATTTTTCTTCTTTATCACCAGGAAGATATCCTATGTCATTCCCCATTGGTACAATTGGGTGGGCAATGAGAAGTTTATTGTACACTTTATCATCAAGCACTTTGGAAAGCCCACAGGCAAGAGCTAAAAGACTTTTTCCTGTTCCGGCTTTTCCTGTTAAAGTTACAATGGGAATACTGTCGTTTACCAGCAAATCTATTGCCATTCGCTGCTGAACATTTCTGGGGGATACATCCCATACGGATTCGGGTGAATAGAGGTGTTCGAAAGAATCTGTGTATTTGTTGTATCTAGCTACTGCTGATTTATTGCTTCCAAAAGAATCTTTGAATATCACGAACTGATTTGGATAAATGTCAATAGTTTCTTTTAATTCGGGGACTTGACTTTTGGGAAGATGTTTTTCTGTATAAAAAGAATCTATGGTAGAAGGGTGTACAAATACTGTTATAAAACCTGTATAGAGGGCATCGTAATTTTTGATTTTGTCAGAGAGATAATCCTGGGATGAGATTCCTAGAGTATCAGCTTTTACGCGCATTATCACATCTTTTGGTACAAGAATCACAGGCATAGGATTTTCCTTTTTTTGTTCTTCATGGAACAAATTTAAAGCTACTGCGAGAATACGATTATCATTGGCTATTTCAAGGAAGTGTTCTTTTACAGTTTCATTTGCGATATGATTTAATTCAATTTTTATCAACCCACCATTTTCTAAAGGGACTCCTTCATTTAGTTTTCCCTTTTCTCTTAATCTATCGAGAATCCGCCCTACTAACCTTGCATTTCTTCCTACCTCGTTCTGAAGGTTTTTCATGCTGTCTATTTCTTCTATCACAACTGCAGGGATGATTACTTCATTGTCATCAAAATTGTATTAAAGACATGGGGTCATGCAAAAGAACATTTGTGTCGAGAATATACTTTTTCTTCAATAGATTACCCCCCTCTTAGAGTTTATCCCTTCATAAAAATTGTATCACAATTTTGAAAAGTATGTGTTAATTTTGTGTAAAAAATTTTTATTTTTATACTTGACAAAGAATAATTTTTATTCTATTATATAGTTAAGCGTTTTACTAAAACGTTAAACTATATTAACAAGGTGATAGGAATATGGCAGTTACAATAAAAGATATTGCTAGATTAGCAAATGTATCTGTAACAACTGTATCAAGAGTCATAAACAATAAACCGGAAGGGGTTAGCGAGGAAACGAGGCAAAAAATTCTTAAATTAGTAAAAGAGCTTGGGTATCAGCCTAATGCCATTGCAAGGGGGCTAGTTACTAAAAAGACTAAAACCATTGGTCTTATAATTCCTGATATTTCTAACCCATTTTTCCCTGATATTGCCCGAGGAGTAGAGGATAGTGCTCACATCTATGGCTACAATGTTTTCTTATGTAATACGGATGACAATTTAGAGAAGGAAAGTGAGTATATAAGGGCATTAAAAGAAAAATATGTGGATGGGATAATATTTACGAGTAGTGTACCGTCAGATTATCAGCATATTATGGAATTAGTTAGAGATGGAGTTCCTATTGTAATGATGGACAGACGAATGGAATCAGAGGAAATATATGGGGTTTTTATTGACAATTATGAAGGAGGATATCTTGCAACGAAACATTTAATAGATTTGGGGCATAGAAAAATTGGATGTATTACTGGGCCTCTTAAAGTAAAAAACGCGAGAGAGAGGCTGGAAGGATATAAAAGGGCATTACTAGATAATGGAATAGAAGTAGACGAAAGGCTTATATTTGAGGGAGACTATAAAATAAACAGTGGAATAATTGGAACAGAAAAATTACTAAATGATAATAAAGATATCACAGCTATTTTTGCATGTAATGACTTAATGGCATATGGGGCATATAAAACAATACGTTCCTATGGTTATAAAATTCCGGATGATATTTCAGTGGTAGGGTTTGATGATATATTGCTTTCTCAAATAATGGAACCTCAATTAACTACTATAAGGCAACCTGCGTATGATATGGGGCTTACAGCAGCCCGTATGTTAATAAAACTTATAGAAGGGAAAAAAGTAAGTAAAAAAATCATAATTTTTAAACCCCAGCTAGTAATAAGACAAAGCACGGCATCTGTCGACGAGGGGGTTTTTTAAAAAAGAGTGATGGGGGCAAAATCCCGCTTTATGCGGGATTGCTAATAAATCACTATCTAATAAAAGGGGGAAAATAAATGAGAAAAATTATTGTTTTTGCGGTTATTTTAAGTTTAATGTTTATTTTCGGCCTCACAGGGTGCGGGAAGAACAGTGAAGTATCGAAGGAACAAACTACAGTTGCTGATTCCAAAGAAAAACCACTTAAAATTGTTTTACTTATTAACGGTACATTAGGAGACAAATCATTTTTTGACTCTGCAAATCATGGGATAGAATTAATCAAGAAAGAGTATGGAGATAAAGTAATAACAAAGGTAATTGAAATGTCTTATGATAATTCAAAATGGGAACCTACTCTTCAAGATGTTTCAGAGCAAGATTGGGATATTATAATTGTTGGTACTTGGCAGATGGCGGAATACCTCCAGAAGCTCGCTCCTCAATATCCAGAGAAGAAATATATAATTTTTGATACTTCTGTTGACTACTCTAAAGGTAATCTTTCCAATGTGTATTCTATTCTTTATAAACAGAATGAGGGTTCTTTTTTAGCAGGAGCTTTAGCCGCGAAAATTGCAAATTCAAATATGCCTCTTGTTACGGGGAAAAAACTTATAGGTTTTTTGGGTGGAATGGATATACCTGTAATAAACGATTTCCTAGTAGGTTATATTCAAGGTGCACAATATGTGGATAAAGATATAAAAGTTGCTATTTCGTATATAGGTGATTTTTCTGATTCTGCCAAAGGTAAAGAGTTAGCACTTGCTCAATATCAACAAGGTGCTACTATAGGCTTTAATGTAGCAGGGCAAGCAGGTTTGGGACAACTCGATGCAGCAAAAGAAATGAAAAGATATGCAATAGGTGTAGATTCGGATCAAGCGTTACTTTTTGCTGAATCAGATCCTGAGAAAGCAAATTTAATTGTTACTTCAATGCTAAAACGTGTAGATAATTCACTTCTCAGAGCAATAAAGCTATATAAAGAAGGTAATTTAAAGTTTGGCGAAGCAGAAGCGCTTGGATTAAAAGAAGAAGCTGTAGGATTAGCAGATAACGAGTATTATAGAAAATTAGTACCAGAAGATATTAGGCAATTTATTGAGGATTTAAAAACTAAAATAATAAATGGGGAAATAAAAGTAGATTCGGCATTTGGAATGGATACTAATAAGCTCAATGAAATAAGAAATGCTGTAAAACCATAAAGAACCTTGAAAGGGTATATGTATTAGCTTTTTTGCTAATGCATATACCCTCTTATAAGGAGGAAGAAAAATGAAAGAAATATTAAAAATGCAAAATATAACTAAAGTATATCCTAACGGTATAGTAGCTAACAAAAGGGTTAATTTTTCAGTTAATGAGGGAGAAATACATGCTTTGGTAGGGGAAAACGGTGCGGGAAAGACTACATTAATGAAGATACTTTTTGGTCTAGAACAACCTGAAGAAGGGGCTATTTACCTTAATGGGAAAAAAGTAAGTATTAATTCGCCTTTTATTGCGATCAAGAATGGTATAGGGATGGTACATCAACATTTTATGCTTGTTCCTTCTCTCACTGTTGCAGAAAATATAGTGTTAGGAATTGAACCGAGGAAAAGAGGATTTATTGATTTTAAAAAAGCTGTAGAAATTACAGAAGAGCTTGCACAAAAATATAATTTGAAAGTAGATGCTAAGGCTGTAGTACGTGACCTTCCTGTGGGAATGAAACAGAAAGTAGAAATACTGAAAGCATTATTAAGGGGAGCTAAAATTTTAATCCTTGATGAGCCTACAGCGGTGTTAACTCCTCAAGAAACAGAAGAATTATTTGAAGAACTTTTGCGCTTGAAAGAAAAAGGTCATACTATAATATTCATATCCCACAAATTACGCGAAGTTAAACAAATTTCAGATAGAGTTACTATTATGCGACACGGGAAAAATGTAGGTGTCTTTAAAACTTCTGAAGTTACAGAGCAAGATATTTCAAAATTAATGGTGGGACGTGATGTAGTTTTAAAAATTGAAAAGACTCAGCATAAACCAGGAGAAGTCGTTTTAGAAGTTAAAAATTTGACTTGGATAAACGAATGGGGAAAACCTACTCTTAAAAATGTGAGTTTTAGTGTTAGAAGTGGAGAAATATTAGGAGTTGCAGGTGTAGAGGGAAATGGTCAAAGAGAATTGGTTGAAATTATAACAGGTCTTAGGAAGTTTGATAAAGGCGATTTGTTGTTAGATGGCAAGATAATAAATAACCTTTCTATAAAAGAAAGGAGAGAATTAGGGATTTCATATATACCAGAAGATAGAATGGTTTACGGAGTAGCAGCGGAAGCTTCAATTGCAGAAAATCTGATAGCAGATAGGTTTGAGAAAAGAGAGTTTAATCATGGTATATTAACGAATATTCGAAAAATAGCAAGTTTTTCAAAATACTTAATTGAAGAATTCAAAATTCAATGTTCCTCTTTTAACCAGAAAGTAAAAATGTTGTCAGGAGGTAATATTCAGAAAGTGGTGGTGGCACGAGAATTTTCTTCGGGACCTAAACTTTTAATAGCAGATCAACCAACAAGGGGAATTGATGTAGGAGCTACAGAATTAATTCACAAAAAAATTATTGAACTCAGAGACAGAGGAACTGCTGTATTGCTAATATCTGCGGATCTTAATGAAATAATGGAGTTGAGTGATACCCTTATTGTAATGTTTGGAGGAGAAATAGTTGCATATTTTGATGATTTGTCTAAGGTAACAGAGGAAGAGTTAGGAACTTACATGTTAGGATTAAAGAAACAATCTTATGAAGAGATAAGGAGAGTTCTATATGCATAGGGAAGTATTATTTGAAATCGTAAGAACAGCAGTAGCAATACTTATTTCACTTTTTGTTGTATTTTTAATTGTTTTCTTAGTTAGCAGCCAACCTACAGAAGCGTTGTCGAAATTTTTAATTGGTCCACTTTCCAAAGTTAGATACTTTAGTAATGTTTTAGAGTTGAGTATTCCGCTTATTTTTAATGGTCTTGCTATAAGTATAATGTTTCAAGCAAAGCAATTCAATATTGGCGCAGAAGGAGCCTTTTTCATGGGAGCGGTAGCTGCTACCGTAGTGGGAATTACTATGAATTTACCCCGAATAATTCATTTGCCTTTTGCTATAATAGCTGGAAGTTTTATAGGTGGGATACTTCTTTTTATACCTGCTATTTTGAAATCAAAGTGGAATGCCAGTGAATTAGTGTCTTCCCTTATGTTGAACTATATTCTTTACTACTTTGGGATATTTATAATAAATTACTATCTTAGAGATGTAAATGCAGGCTACATGGTATCTTATCCTCTTAACTCTTCTGTTTTACTGCCAAAATTGATGGTTGGTACAAGACTACATTATGGAATATTTATAGCCATAGCTATGATCATTATAATGTATTATTTCCTTTATAGGACAAAATGGGGATATGCTATTAGAATGACAGGATTAAATGAAAAATTTGCTGAATATGTAGGAATAAATGTGAAAAAAGTTATATTATATGCTCAAATAATAGGTGGAATTATTGCAGGTATGGGGGGAGCAGTAGAATTATTAGGGATGTATACCAGATTTGAATGGCAAAAGCTACCTGGATATGGATGGGATGGCATAATTGTTGCTATTCTTGCACGAAATAATCCTCTTTTAGTACCGGTTGCTGCTTTTTTCCTTTCTTACATAAGAATTGGTGCTGATTTAATGGCAAGAATGACTGATGTTCCTAGCGAAGTAGTATCAGTTATTCAAGCGCTAGTAATTATGCTTATTGCTGCAGAGAGTTTCATGGCAAAATGGAGACATACCATGGTAGTAAAACGCGCAAAAGAAGAATTTTATGTTAATAATGGAGGTAGCTTACAATGAAAATTTTAGAAATTATATTTTCTACTAGTTTTGGCTACGCGATTTTAAGAGTTACAACTCCTATATTGTTTGCGGCACTAGGAGCTGTCATCTCTGATAAAGCTGGGGTCATTAATATAGCGCTGGAAGGTATAATGCTAATGGCTGCACTCTGGGGGGTAATAATAAGTGCTTTTACTCACAGTGCATGGTGGGGACTTGTTGCAGCAATTGTAAGCGGGGTTCTCATGTCATTTATTCTAGCATATTTTTCCCTAAATCTAAAGACAGACGTTATTCTAGCGGGTATAGCTTTGAATCTTTTTTCAAGCGGCGGAACCATTTTTATCCTTTACCTAGTAGCCCATGATAAAGGTATTTCCTCTTCGCTAAAAAGTGAAGTGTTACCACAGATGACTTTGCCGTTGGTAAACAAAATTCCAGTAATTGGTCCAATATTCTCGGGCCATAATATTTTGACATATATAGCTTTGCTTGCTGTGATTTTAGTATACGTCTTGCTCTATAGAACGCCCTTAGGATTAAGAATAAGAGCGGTGGGAGAGAACCCTGATGCGGCTGATTCTGTAGGTATAGGAGTTAATAAAATAAGGTATATTGCTCTTTTATTAAGTGGTATACTTGCGAGTTTTGGAGGAGCATACCTTTCAATGGGCTATGTTTCTTGGTTTTCTACTAATATGACAGCTGGAAGAGGTTTTATTGCACTAGCAGCCGAGGCAATGGGGAAAGGGACACCTTTGGGAACCTTTTTTGCTTCTCTATTATTTGGTTTTGCAGGAGCTTTAGCTAATAATTTGCAGTCCTTACGAATACCGTCTGAATTTATACAAATGATCCCATATATTGTTACTATAATTGGTTTGGTTATATATTCTTCAAGTCAAGTGAGTAGAATAAAAAAGGTTAAAGAACAGTAGGAAAGGAGAGTAATATTATGGTGAAAAGGAAACCTGTTATTATAGATTGTGATCCTGGGCATGATGATGCAATAGCTTTGCTTCTTGCGTTTGCGAGCGATAAACTTGATGTTAAAGCTGTTACAACTGTTGCAGGCAATCAAACAATTGATAAAACTTTTAACAATGCTCTCAAGGTACTTAGTTTTGCTGGAATAAATACTGTGGTAAGCAAAGGTGCTGCTAAACCTCTTGTTAGAGATTTGATTACTGCTCCTGAAGTCCATGGAGAAAGTGGCCTTGATGGTCCTATACTTCCGCCTCCTACTTTGAAACCTAGTGATAAAACTGCTGTGGAGACTATTATAGGAATATTGAAAGAAAGTGATGAGAAAATTACATTCATACCTACAGGACCACTTACTAATGTTGCTACAGTACTTCTTTCTGAACCTGAGGTGAAAAACAAAATAGAAAGAATAGTATTAATGGGTGGTTCAATGATAGGAGGGAATTGGACACCCGCAGCAGAGTTCAATATAGTAGTAGATCCTGAGGCTGCAAGTATAGTTTTTAACTCAGGAATACCTATTACTATGTGTGGGCTTGACGTAACGCATAAAGCACAGATATATAAAGAAGAAATCGAAAAAATTAGGAATATTGGTAATAAAGTTGGCGTTATGGTTGCAGAACTTCTTGATTTTTATAGCAAATTCTATGAAAGGTTTGGTTTTAAAGGTTCTCCTTTACACGATCCAGTGGCTGTAGCCTATGTGATTGACTCTACGTTAGTGAAAAGCAAGATGTGTCATGTCGATATAGAGACAAAAGGGGAATTTACGGATGGTTGTACAGTCGTTGATTATTACAATATTACTCAAAAATCCAAAAATGTAGAGGTAGTGTTAGATATTGATAGAGAACGTTTTATAAATATGTTATATGAAGCTTTAAAGAAATATAATTAGAAGGAGAGTGTATAGCCATGAAAAAACCAGTAATAATTGACTGTGACCCAGGCATTGATGATGCTATAGCATTGTTTTTGGCATTTGCTAGTGAAAATTTGGATGTAAAAGCGATAACTACAGTAGCGGGTAATGTGATATTAGAAAAGACGTCGAAAAATGCTTTAAAAATAAGTGAATATGCGGGATACAATGTAAAAGTTGCGAGGGGTGCTTCTAAACCTCTAATGAGAGAATTGATAACTGCAGAATTTATTCATGGGGAATCAGGACTTGGAAGTATAACTTTACTTGAACCTGTAAGAGCGTTTTATCACAAGAATGCTTATGATACCATATATGAGGAAGCAACAAGTTGTGAAGGAAAGTTACATATTATAGCGTTAGGACCGTTGACAAATATTGCAATTACATTGTTAAAGTATCCAGACATAAAAGAAAAGATAAATCACATCACTGTGATGGGAGGTTCTACAGAATTAGGTAATAGTACGCCTGTTGCGGAATTTAATATTTATGTAGATCCAGAAGCCGCAAAAATTGTATTCAATTCAGGAATTCCAGTTACTATGGTAGGATTGAATGTAACAAATACAGCATACATTATTACAGAGGACTTAGAGGAAATATCAACTTATAAAAATAAAGTTTCAGATTTTGTAGTTAAGTCATTATCGCCTCTTTTTAAATTTTTTGAAAAGATAGACTTTCCCGGTGTGCCTCTTCATGATCCTGCTGTAGTTGCTTCTGTAATTGATGAGAATATCTTAGAAACAAAATTTCTTAGAGTTGATGTAGAAACAAAA
Source organism: Caldanaerobacter subterraneus (assembly GCF_004345675.1). Taxonomy (GTDB): domain Bacteria; phylum Bacillota; class Thermoanaerobacteria; order Thermoanaerobacterales; family Thermoanaerobacteraceae; genus Thermoanaerobacter; species Thermoanaerobacter subterraneus. The sequence goes on from NZ_SLWU01000001.1 coordinate 131,850, forward strand.
GGAGAGTTTACTAGGGGAAAAACTGTAGTAGATGTCTATGGCGTTACCAACAAAGCGCCTAATGTAAATGTGGCTCTAAAGATAAATAGAGAAAGATTTATTGCTCTTTTCAAGGAGTTGGTAAAAAGATATGAAATATGATTTGATTTTAAAGAATGTTACTATAATTAACAAGAAAGGGTGTATAAAGAGAGGGCAGGATATATATATCAGAGGAGGTAAAATCGTTAAAATTTCCACTAATCTTAGAGATGAAACAGAAGGGGATGTGTTAGATTGTACGAATTTGTACGTAACTCCTGGGTTGGTTAATCTTCATGCTCATTCTCCGATGAATATTTTTAAAGGGATTGCGGAGGATGTTGATATTTACGATTGGTTTAACGTAGAAATATGGCCTTACGAGAGTAAAATAACCCCTGAAGATGTATATTATGGAACACTTTTAGCAATTGTGGAAATGATCGAAAACGGAGTGACTGCTTTCGCAGATCATTATTTTTACGCTGAAAAAATTTGTGATGCAATTTTAGAAACTGGAATACGTGGAGATGTTGCTCCTACATTGTTTGGAATGTCCTCTACTTTTGAGGAAGACCTTAAAAAAGTATCTTTTCTTATCGAAAAAATGAATGGTATAAGTAAAAGATTAAATTTAAGATTCGGTCCTCACGCTCCTTATACTTGTCCACCTTCCACATTAAAAAAAATTATTGAAGCTGCAAAATTTTATGAAGTAGGACTCCATATTCATATGGCTGAAACGCAAAAACAAGTGGAAGATAGCTTAAAAGAATATAAGAAAACGCATTTTGAGATACTTCATCAAGTAGGAGGTTTTGAGCTTCCAGTTATTATAGCTCATGGAATTTGGATAGCTGAAAAAGATTTTGAGTTTTTAAGTGATAATACTTATTTTGCGTTGTCACCTAAAACATATATGAAACTTAATATGGGTATAGGTAATATATGGAAATATTATAGGCGTCTTAAAGTGAGTATCGGAACGGATGGTGCAGCAAGCTCTAATTCTTTAAATCCTCTTGAACAAGCTCGTTTGTTTGCTCTGCTGGGGAAATTAGTATATAGTTCTACAGACTATACATTAAAAGAGGTATGGCAAGTGCTTATGAGAGGTCATGAAGCTCTTAGTTTTAACACTGGAGACGTCGAAGAAGGGTATAATGCAGATCTTGTTTTTTGGGACTTAAACAAACCTAACACCAGTCCTGTGCACAACCCTCTTGCAGCTATAATATATAGTGCTGATTCTAGAAATATTGTGCATGTAATGGTTAATGGAACTTTTTTAAAGAAGGATGAGAAGGTTTTACTTGATGTAGAGGAGATTGTAAAAGAAGCACGTAGACACGCAGAGAATATCTTGAAGAGAGGGAAAGGTGAGGCAAGTTTCTTTTTCTAGTTCTTGATCATAAGGAGGGGAATTATGAAAAAAGCTTGGGAATATGCAAAGGAAATCCTTGAAAATAATAAGCCTAAAATTCTTACAAAAGAGGAACAAACATGGAATATGATAGAAATGTTAGAACTTCATGAGGATGAGAGGACTAAAATGCTGTGGAAGAGTTATGTTCCGGGTTCTGGGGCAGAAGAAAGTCTCATTGTAGGGGCTATTCAGAGTGTTGAAAATAAAGGAATGGACGTAAAAGAAGCAGAAGAACTTCTTCCTATGGGGTTTGATGCTTTTAAAAGAGGAGATATGAAGGAATTAAATAAAATTACTTCGAAGATATTTAATAAATTATATACTGCTCCCAGGAATCCTTATTCAGAATATTGGAAATTCAAACAATATACTTCATGGGAGGAATATAGAAAATCTGTGACATTTACACATACTGATTTATATAACGTGTTTTCCAGGGATTATGAAAATAAAGTTGCGGGGGGATGGATAGCTCAAATATGCGGTGGAGCATTAGGAACAGCCTTGGAAGGATATACGACAAAAAGATTAAAAGAAGTTTTTGGGGAGATTAGAGGATATGTTAGAACACCAAATACATTTAACGATGATATTACGTACGAACTTGCTTTTCTTAAAGCTTTTGAGGGGAGAGGATATAATATTACATCTGAAGATATAGCACTAGAATGGGTTGCACTTATTCCTTTCGGTTGGTCTGCTGAAGATGTAGCACTCAGAAACTTAAAACAAGGGATTTTCCCACCAAACAGTGGTAATTTTAATAATCCTTATTCGGAATGGATAGGTGCACAAATGAGAGGGGCAATATGTGGAATGGTGGTTCCTGGCAATCCTGAAGAAGCTGCTAGACTTGCATGGATAGATGCAGTTATTAGCCATGAAAACAATGGAGTACTTGGTGAAGTATTCAATGCTGTAATGGTTTCTCTTGCTTTTGTTGAAGAAGATGTGAGAAAAATTGTGGAGCAGGCAGTCTCTTTAATACCGCGGGACAGTGAATATTATTCTGTAGTAAAATATGCATTGGATACATGTAAAAACAGTAAAAATTGGGAAGAGGCATGGGGGCTTTGTGAGAAAAAATTCGAACAATACAACTGGGTGCATGCTTATCCTAACGCAGCAGCAGAAGTGGTAGCTTTATGGTTCGGAGAAAAAGATTTTGATGAAACGATGTATATTATAGCCATGGCAGGACAAGATGTTGACTGCAATGCTGCTCAAATAGCCACAATATTAGGGATAATAGGTGGAACACGTGCTGTTGGAGATAAATGGACTAAACCTATAGGGGATAACTTAGAGACTTATATGAGAGGTATGAAAAAAATAAAAATAAGCGATTTAATTGAATGGACGGTAACTGCTGTGAGGAGAGCGAATAGCAGTAAAAATTAAAAGTTATAGTTTATATTTTAGCTTTTATTAAAATATTGGTATACGAGGTGAGCAATTTGAAAATAGCAGTGGTAGGCAGTATAAATAAAGACTATACAGCGCAGGTTGACAAACTACCACAAAAAGGTGAAACAGTCATTGCTTCGAACTATAAAATTTCACTTGGAGGAAAGGGAGCAAATCAAGCAGTAGCTGCTAAAAGACTTGGAGCTGAAGTTGCTATGATTGGAGCTGTTGGTAAATTAGATGGAGGACAAGATATAGTAAAAAAACTTGAAAATGATGGGATAGATGTTTCAGGAATATTAATAGTTGATGATGAGGTAACTGGGAATGCCATGATTACAGTTGATGAAAAAGGAGCAAATACTATAGTAGTCTATCCAGGTGCCAATAATAAATTAAGCCCATTATGGATAGAAAAACAAAAAGAAATCATTAGAAACGCACATTTTGCAATTTTGCAGCTAGAAATTCCAATAGAAACAGTTGAGTTTGCAGTGAAAATTTCAAAAGAATATAATGTGAAAGTTATTTTAAATCCTGCTCCTGCTAAAAAATTACCTGAAGAAATATACGAATATGTAGATATAATTACACCAAATGAAGTAGAGCTTACTCAATTAACAGGTACTGAGGATATAAAAGAAGGTGCAAGTATATTAATACAGAAGGGGGTTAAGGAAGTTATCGTTACATTAGGTGAAAGAGGATGTTACTATACAGATGGAATAAGAGAAATTTTTGTAGAAGCGGTACGTGTAAAAGCGATAGATACTACTGCAGCTGGAGATGCTTTTAATGCTGCAATTGCAGTAGCTTTAGGAGAAAAATTGGACATAAATTCTGCTCTTATTTTTGCGAATATTGCAGGAGCATTGACGACTACTAAAATGGGTGCGCAAGATGCATTACCATTCAGGCAAGAAGTAGAAAGTTTTAAAAAAAATTTGGTATTTGGATGAGATGAAGTTTAAAGAAGTGAGGGACGGATTTTCCGTCCTTTTTGTATAGTTAAAAATAGGAATAGCTACGGGTATTTAATGATGTTTGAATTTTACCAAAATACCAGGATAGTATTCTTTCGAGTATACTAGCAATAAAATTATTAAAGCTCTAGAGTTAGAACTAAGCTAGTGGTGAGAAAAGACAAAAAGACATTACTAAAAGATTTCTACAAAATTTTAGTGTAAATTTTTAATGGACACTATTGAAATGAAAACATCTAATGATATAATTATTTATAATCTTGAATAAAAATTTATGACATTTGAGAAGTGACGTAGAGCCAGAATTTTTACAATTTATAAGGGGGAGTGAAGTGACTAGTGAGGGGGAAAAAGGGCGTAATTTCATTACTTGTTGCAGTGTTATTTATCGTATCTTTAAGTTTTTCAGGATGTTCTAAATCTTCTACTCCTACATCTTCCCAAAAATCACTAGCAGATGAGCAGGTTTTAAACATTAATTTAGGGGAAGAACCGCCTTCTCTGGATCCGCAGTTGGCTACTGATTTAGTATCATTTGAAGTGTTAAATGCTACATTAGAAGGGCTAGTGAGGCTAAATAAATACGGGAAAATAGAAAAAGGTTCTGGACTAGCTTTAGATTGGGAAGTTTCTCCAGATGGGTTGAGGTATGTTTTTCACTTGAGAGATGCAAAGTGGAGCGATGGAACCCCTATAACTGCTCATGACTTTGAATACGCTTGGAAGAGGGCTCTTGACCCGAAAACTGGGTCAAACTATGCCTACATGCTCTATTATTTAAAAAATGGAGAAGCTTTTAATAAAGGGGAAGCTAAGGCAGAAGATGTAGGTGTAAGGGCTCTTAATGACAAAACACTAGAAGTGATACTCGAAAGACCAGCTCCGCAATTTTTGGGTTTGACAGGATGGGGTACTTATTTGCCTGCTCAAAAAGCGGCTATTGAAAAATTTGGAGATAAATATGGAACCTCTCCTGATACGATGGTCTATTCCGGTCCTTATATGATAAAAGAATGGAATCACGAACAGAATATAGTACTTGTAAAAAATCCCTACTATTGGGATAAGGATAGTGTGAAACTTCAACAGATAAATATGGACATGGTAAAGGAAGAAAATACTATTATTCAAAACTGGGAAACAGGGCGTTATGATTCTATTAGTGTACCTGCCCAATATATTGCAAAATATAAAAATGATCCGAATTTTCACCAAATGCCAATAGGTGTAACTTACTATGTCATGTTCAACAACAAATCCAAGATATTTTCAAATGTAAATATAAGAAAAGCTTTCAGTTATGCGATTGATAGGCAGTCTTTTGTAGATTATGTTTTCGCTGGCGGGGGGATACCTGCTCTCGCTTTTGTGCCACCAGGAATACCTGGAGATAAAGAAGAATTTAGAAAAGAAGGCGGGGATTACTTTAAAGATAATGACGTAGCAAAAGCGAAAGAATTGCTTGCACAAGGCATGAGAGAACTAGGAATTGATAAGCTCCCCAAGATTAAATTTGTAGCTGGAGACAGTGATGCAGCGAGGAAACATTCACAAGTATTACAAGAGTTTTGGAGTAAAAATTTAGGTGTAACTGTTGATATTTACAACGTAGCTTTCAAAGTAAGACTTGATATGATGAATAAAGGAGATTACGATATAGTGTATACTAATTGGGTAGCTGACTACAACGACCCAATGACATTTTTAGACCTTTGGGTTACAGATGGAGGTAATAACAGAGCTTTTTATAGCAACCCTCAATATGATCAACTCATAAAAAAGGCTAATTCTACAATTGATAATTCCGTTAGAATGCAGGCTATGCATGAGGCAGAGAAGATATTGATGGAGGATATGCCTATTGCTCCTTTACTTTTTAGGATTACCTCGTATTTAGAAAGACCCTATGTAAAAGACTGGATAAGATTTCCTGTGGGGATAGACGATGAGTGGAAATGGACGTATATAGAAGGTAAAAATAAATAGTGCTTTAAAAAGGGTCAAGCTTATAAGCTTGGCTCTTTTTAAGATGTTTACAGATATTCCCGCAAGTGTTAGATAAATTTCTTAGATAAATTTCTGTATTGATTATTAAAGTCTGATGATATAAAATTGGATTAAATACTTAGATGGGGGGTGAAAAGTAGAATAAAGTGCAGAAAAAATATTTTAAGCAAAAGGTGGTGGAAATGGATAAAAATGGACCTATAGGAATTATTGATTCAGGAGTCGGAGGAATTACAGTTTTAAAAAGACTTTTGGAAATTTTGCCAGAGGAAGATTACATATATTTCGGAGATACTTTAAGGGTTCCTTACGGCAATAGACCAAAAGAAGAAATAGAAAAGTTTACACGAGAAATTGTGAATTACTTGAAGAAGCAAAAAGTCAAAGCTGTAGTGATTGCTTGTAATACTATATGTTCAAGTATTAATAAGAATGACTATGAAATTTTGATGTTTGGAATATTAGAAGCAGGAATAAAGAGTGCAGTGGAAGCTACTTCAAATGGCCGAATAGGGGTAATAGCTACTAAAAGGACTGTAGAAAGTGAAGCTTATCTAAAGGGGATAAAAAGATTAAATAGAAACGCGATGGTTTTCCAAAAGGCTTGTCCGGAGCTGGTTTTAATTGTAGAAAATGGGTTTTATGAGGCATCTTCGATTTACACAGCTGTAAAAAAATGTACTGAAGAATTTTTAGGGAAAGATATAGATACTCTAGTGCTTGGTTGTACTCATTTCCCTATTTTGCTTCCCTTTATTGAAAGAGTAGTAGATAATAAAGTGACTGTAGTAGATCCAGCAATAAAATTAGCTCATGAAGTGAAAAAATATTTGGTAGAAAACAATTTGGTTAAGGACAAAAAAGGAGGACAACTTCGATTTTTAGTTACAGGTGAAAAGGAAAATTTTATAAAGGTCGCTGGAACATTTCTCAACGACAAACATATAGATGTTTTAAGAATCGCTATAGAGGAACTGAAATAGGGATTTAAGGGGGAATAAAAAATGTTTTACAACTCTATAAAAGTAAATTCCAAGGGTCATTTAGTTATAGGTGGTTGTGATGCAGTAGAACTTGCTGAGAGATTTGGAACTCCTCTTTATGTAATAGATGAGGATGTACTCAGAGCCAATTCCAGAATCTTTTACAATGCATTAAAAAGCCACAACCCTGAAAATGAAGTGGTTTATGCAGGAAAAGCTTTTTTAACTACAGCTATGTGCAAAATAATACAGCAAGAAGGATTAGGACTTGATGTAGTATCAGGAGGAGAGCTGTATACTGCATTAAAAGCTGGTTTTCCGACAGAAAAGATTTATTTCCACGGGAATAACAAATCTGAAGAAGAGCTAATTATGGCTCTACAAAGTGGAGTCGGCAGGATAATTATTGATAATTGGGATGAATTAGAACTTTTAGAGATTTTGGCAAAGAAGTTAAACAAAGAACCGGCAATCTATATAAGAGTTACGCCTGGGATAGAAGCTCATACACACAGATATATAATGACAGGGCAGATAGACTCAAAGTTCGGTTTTACTATTTCTAACGGAGAAGCTTTTAAAGCAGTAAAGAGAGCTTTAACCTCAGGAAGTTTAAAATTTAAAGGACTGCACTGCCATATAGGGTCTCAAATATTGGAATCTACTCCTTATAAAATTGCAGTGAAAATCATGTTAGAGCTTTTAAAGGAAATAAAAGACACTTTAGGAAGAGGAGTAGAGGAATTAGATTTAGGTGGAGGCTTTGGAATCCCATATGTGGAAGATGATAGTTACCAGCCAGTTGAAGAAATGCTAAGGGACATATTAGAGGAATTGGAGGCCCAAGTAAGTCTTCTTAAAGTAAAACTACCAAAAATTATTGTGGAACCGGGAAGAGCAATTATAGGAAATGCTGGTATTACTCTTTATAAAGTAGGAGGAGTAAAGGAAATACCTGGTGTGAGGAAATATGTTTTTGTGGATGGCGGCATGTCAGATAATATTAGGACTGCTCTTTACGGTGCAAGGTATTCTGCTGTGATTGCAAATAGGGTATATAATGGACGTTTGAAAAAAGTAACAATTGCTGGAAAACTTTGTGAATCAGGCGATGTAATTATATGGGATATTTTGCTACCTGAAGTGAAAAAAGGAGATATAATTGCTGTACTTAATACAGGGGCGTATGGGTATTCTATGGCAAGCAATTACAATAGATTGCCAAAACCTGCTGTGATTTTGGTTTCAAAAGGGAAAGCAGAGATTATTGTAAAAAGAGAGACATATGAGGATGTAATAAAAAATGATGTAGTACCAGAAAGGCTAGAGGAGAAGTTCCAAGGGCGGGAAATGCAAGCAATATGAATCCTATTATAATGTTTATGAAGTAAAACTACACATTTTTTAAAATTTAAGAAGGAATTTTACAACTTACGTCGAATATATATATTAACAAGAAAGAGAAGGGCGGTCAGTATGACGGACGTTTTAGCAGTAATCAGAGAAATGAGCTCTAGTTTTACACCTTCAGAAGCCAAAATTGCAAAGTACATTTTAGAGAATCCGACTGTTGTTACAGAATTATCTATAAATGAATTGGCCAATGCTTGTGATACTAGTGAGGCAAGTATCATAAGGTTTTGTAGAACTATAGGCTTGAAAGGGTTTCAAGAGTTAAAAATCAAAATTGCAGTCTCCCTTGCAAAGCAAACAAGAAAGCTGGATGGAGGCATTACTAGTGAAGACGATGTTATGGCTGTGATACAGAAAATAGCTAATTTTAACAAACAAGCGATCGATAGCACTATCGCAGTTTTAAACGCAGAGGAATTGACAAAAGCTGCAGAAGCTCTTGCAAATGCAAATAAGATTGATTTTTACGGGGTTGCGGCTTCTGGAGTGGTGGCTTATGACGCAATGTTAAAATTTTCTAGAATAAATATACCATGCACTGCGTATCAAGACACTCACCTACAGCTAACGTCTGCAGTTAATTTAAAAAAGGGAGATGTAGCATTTGGAATTTCTTATTCAGGAGCTACTAAAGAAATAGTTGAAGCTATTCAAACTGCCAAGGAGGCGGGAGCAACTACTATAAGCTTGACGAAATACGGACAGTCACCCCTTGCCAAAGCTGCTGATATAAATCTATTTGTTTCTTCTGAGGAGGCTATGTTTAGAGCGGGGGCTATGGCCTCCCGCATAGCCCAACTTACTGTTATTGATATATTATTCATTTTAGTAGCACAAAAAAAGTATAACGACGTAGTCAGATATCTTGAAAACACCAGTGAAGTGCTATCTATGCGCAAAATAAATAATTAAATCAAAGAAAGGACTGGGTTTAATGACGCTAGAGGAATTAATAACCGAAGGAAGAAATCCAAACACGATGGATATAGATAGACTTAGCACCGTTGATATGCTTAAAAAGATCAACGAAGAGGACAAGAAAGTGCCACTTGCAGTGGAGAAAGTTATACCTTCTATAGCTGAAGCGATTGACAGAATCGTACCGAGGATGAAAAAAGGAGGGCGCCTTATATACGTTGGAGCCGGTACAAGTGGGCGTATTGGTATTTTGGATGCTTCCGAATGCCCTCCTACCTTTGGGGTAGACCCTGGACTGGTGGTAGGGATAATAGCAGGTGGAGATAGTGCAATAAGAAATGCAATAGAGAGCGCAGAAGATGATGTAGAAGGGGGGAGGCAGGACCTTGTAAGTATAAATTTGACAGAGCGAGATAGTGTAATAGGTATATCTGCTAGTGGCAGGACGCCTTATGTCATAGGAGCTTTAAGATATGCTAAAGAGGTAGGAGCCCTTACAATAGGATTATTCTGCAATGAAAATAAAAATGTTGAAAACATAGTAGATGTGATGATTACTCCAATAGTGGGTCCAGAGGTTATAATGGGTTCTACTCGAATGAAGGCCGGTACTGCCCAAAAACTTGTGCTGAACATGATTTCTACAGGAGTAATGATAAAGCTTGGGAAAGTTTATAGTAATTTAATGGTAGACCTTCAAGCCAGCAACGAAAAATTGAGAGAAAGAGCAAGGCGGATGGTAAAATTGGCTACTGGTGCAAAGGAGGACTTGATAGAGAGAGTTCTTAATGAAACAAATTATAATGTAAAATTGGCAATTTTAATGATAGTAGGAGATATGGAGAAAGAAAAAGCTCAAAAGCTTTTGGAGATGGCGGACGGATATATAGCAGAGGCGATTAAGCTAAAAGATTTAGTTTTACAAGGAGAGGAATAAATTATGAGTTTTAATCTTTCGAAGTTGGAAAAGGCTTTTATGTTATTGGATAAAGGGATAGAAGAAGGAGTATTTCCAGGAGTTGCAGCAGTAGGTGATGACAAGGGTTTTGTGAGGGTTGAAGTAAAAGGGAATAAAAGATTATATCCGTATGATGAAAAGCTTAACAGAGAATCTCTGTTTGATTTGGCTTCTCTTACAAAAGTTGTAGCTACAACTATGTTGCTAATGAAAATGTTAGAGAGCGGACTTATATCTGTATACGATAGAGTTTCAGAGTATATCCCGAATTTTAAAGGCGATGGCAAAGATAAAATTACTATATTTCAACTTCTCACTCATACTTCTGGATTGCCGGCTTACCTTCCCTTTTATGAAAAATGCAAAGATTACCTTGATTCTATAAATTACATATGTGAAGAAGTAAAGTTAAATCCAAATAAAAATGTGGAATACAGCGACTTAAATTTCATTCTGTTAGGTAGGATATTAGAAATTTTAGGAGGCAATAGACTTGACACGTTATGTCATAAAGAGGTATTTGAGCCATTGGGAATGAAAGATACAATGTTTAATCCTATAGGAAAGGATGTTGTTCCTACAGAATTAGACAAAACTACTGGCAAGGTTATAGAAGGGGTATGCCATGATGAAAATGCGAGGTTTTTTGGAGGAGTGTCGGGACACGCAGGGCTATTTTCAACCATAGATGACCTTGTAAAATTTGCTACAATGCTTATAAACTTTGGCAGAGTTAGAGAAGAAGTATTTTTGTCCTATCCTCTGTTTATCAGAATGATAACAAATTATACCCCAAATTCAGAAGAAAACAGGGGATGGGGATGGGTTATAAAAGGGCACACTGCTTTTGGCGGAGATTTATTTTCGGAAAAAGCTTTTGGCCACACAGGTTTTACAGGTACTTCTATCTGGGTAGATCCGGAGTATAAAGTGTTCATGATACTACTAACAAACAGAGTGCATCCTACTCGTGAAAATGTGAAGATAATAAGGTTTAGGCGGCTTTTCCACAATGCTGTGCTTTCAGCTTTGGATTGGAGGAATTAGAGTTGGTAAAGTGTGGAGTAGACCTTTTGGAAAAATATAAAGAGCTTTTTAAAGGCAAAAGAATTGGGCTAATTACTTCACCTTCTGGTGTTAATCAAGATATGAAATCTACAATAGAAATCTTCCATGAGAATTTTAACTTAACTGCTTTGTTTTCACCAGAGCACGGAGTGAGAGGAGAATTTCAAGCAGGTGAAAAAGTAAAGGGATACGTAGATGAAAGGACAGGAGTGAAAGTTTATAGCTTATACGGAGATACAAAAAAACCTACACCAGAAATGTTAGAAGAAATAGACGTTTTAGTGATAGATGTGCAGGATGTGGGTTCCAGGTATTATACTTACCTTTATACCATGGCTTATGCAATGGAAGCGTGTAAAGAAAATGGTAAAGAATTTGTAGTTTTAGATAGACCTAATCCTATTGGAGGTTTGAAAGTAGAAGGGAACATATTAGATACCAAGTTTAGGTCTTTTGTAGGATGGTATCCAATTCCGCAGCGCTATGGTCTTACTATAGGGGAGTTGTCTCATCTGTTTAACAAAGAATTTGGCATCAATTGTGATTTGCACGTCGTAAAGCTTGAAGGCTGGAAAAGAGATATGTACTACGATGAAACAGGCCTTTTGTGGGTCAACCCCTCACCTAACATTTCTTCTCTAGATGCAGCAGTGCTATATAGCGGTACTTGCTTATTTGAGGGAACTAATATTTCGGAGGGGCGAGGTACTACAAGACCTTTTGAGATTATAGGTGCTCCTTGGATTGACCCTTACAAATTAGCCGATTCTATGAACAAAAAAGGGCTAAAAGGGGTTGTATTTAGGCCAGTTTACTTTATACCGAGTTTTTCTAAACACAAAGGACAGTTGTGCAAAGGGGTTCAAATACACGTAAAAGATAGAAAAGCTGTTGACTCAGTTGAAGTGGGGATAAAGCTATTATACGAGATAATAAGGCAAAGTGGTGAAAATTTTGAATGGTTGCCACCATATGGGGAAAGTAACGTATATTTTATTGATTTGCTAGCAGGTACAGATGAGTTAAGGCTGATGAAGTATGACGAGGATCAGTTATTGGATAAATGGAAAAGAGAAAGTGAAGAGTTTAAAAGATTGAAAGAGAGTTATCATTTCTATGAATAGAGAGGATTGAAAAAATGAAGAAAATAGAAGAAATGACATTGGAAGAAAAAATAGGGCAAATGCTGATGATAGGTTTTCCGTCAGCTTTTTACGACGACCATATAAGAGAATTGGTAACAAGTTATAAAATAGGGAATGTAATACTGTTTTCAAGAAATGTGCAGGATGCAAGGCAAGTAATGGATTTATGCACTGACATACAGAAAGAAGCAATAGAAAATACCGGAATACCAGCTTTTATCTCTATTGACCAGGAAGGTGGCATGGTCACAAGGATTTACAGAGGAGCTACTTATCTTCCCGGCAATATGGCTATTGGTGCTACAAAAGACCCAGAAAATGCTTATAAAGTGGGAGAAATAGCTGGAAGAGAATTGAGAACTATAGGCATAAACATAAATTTCGCTCCGGTTATGGATGTGAACAACAACCCTTTAAATCCAGTGATAGGAGTCAGGTCTTACGGTGAAAACCCAGAGGATGTGGCTAATTTTGGAATAAACTACATAAAAGGGCTTCAAAAAGAAGGTGTGATAGCTACAGCTAAACATTTCCCGGGACATGGGGACACAACTGTGGATTCTCACCTTGATTTACCGAAAGTCAATCATGGCAAGGATAGGCTTTATGAAGTGGAATTATACCCGTTTAAGAAAGCTGTAGAAAATGGCGTAGATGCGATAATGACAGCTCATATACTTTTCCCGGCTTTAGAAGATAGTAAAGTTCCTGCAACTCTTTCTTATAATATCCTTACCCGCATCTTAAGGGAAGAATTCAAGTTTGATGGGTTAATTATAACTGACTGTATGGAAATGAATGCGATAGCCAAATATTTTGGCACTCAAAAGGCGGCGTCAATGGCTATAAAAGCTGGAGCAGATATAGTTTTGGTTTTTCTTACACAAAAGAATTGCAAATAGATGCTTTTAATGAGATAAAAAATGCTGTTATACGTGGAGAAATACCAATTGAGAGAATTGATGAGTCTGTTGAAAGAATTATTAAGGTAAAAGAAAAGTACAAACTTTTTGAAAGTCCATATCCTGATGAAAATAAAATTAAGACTTTAGTTGGTAACAAGACCCATCAAGAAATTGCTAAAAATATAAGTTTATAAAAGATGAAAAAGAACTTTTGCTTATAAGAAGTAAAAAGGTGTTAGTTATTTCACCAGAAGCGGTGCCTATTTCAGCTGTTGATGATGCGATGATAGAAAAACTATCCTTTTCAAGAGAGTTTGTGAAAAAATTTGGTGGAGTAGAAAGGACAATATCTATAAATCCTGATGAAGAGCTTATATAAAATTTGAAAGAAGAAACCAAAGACAAAGAAATAGTAGTAATTGGTACTTATAATGCTAGTCTAAATCAAGGTCAGGTGAGGCTTGTAGATTCCATACAGGAAGTCAATAAAAATATAATTGTAGTTGCGTTAAGAGACCCTTATGACTTAATAAAATTTAAAGAAATATCCACGTATATTTGTACTTATATACACACCTTGCAGTACAAAGTATACTTGAGATTTTAGATGGTAATTATAAGGCGAAAGGTAAATTACCTGTTTCAATAATGTGAGAGGGGTGGGGATTAATAAAATATTATATACAAAAATTTGTCAAGAGATTATGTTGATGAAATTTTGCAGCTTTGGAACAAGGAGATTGGGAATAAATTCCCGATGAGGAAGCAACTTTTATTACAAAATACATTTGAAAATGTTAATGTTTTCTTGGAAGGTTCATGGATAGCTTTAGAGGAAAAGACCGGTAAAGTTGTAGGCTGTATAGTATCAAGAGTATGGAAGGAAAATTTGGATTGTATAAAAGAAAATAAAAGTATTGGACATATACATTTTTTATTAATAGATTCTGAATATAGAAAAAAGGGAATTAGAACACAGATTTTATTAAAAACGGAGGATGCATTAAAGAAAAAAGAAATAAAAACAATTATATTAGGTCAGGATCCATGGCATTACTTTCCAGGGATTTCTCTGGAATTTAAAGAAACACAAGAATGGTTTAAGAAAAAGGATATTTAAATTATGGCATAGAAAGTGATATGTACTGCAATTTGTCCAATAAACAAATTAATTTGCCTTATTTGGAAAATATAAAATTTAGTATATTGAATTTAGAGGAAAAAGATGATTTTTTGTCATTTTTAAAAGAGAATTTTCCAGGAAGATGGGAATATGAGGCAATCCATTATTTTATGAAAGGGGGAAAAGGCAGAGAATTTGTAATAGCTAAGAAAAATTCAGATATTGTAGGTTTTTGTCGAATTAATGATAGTCATTCACCTTTTATAGCACAAAATGTTTATTGGGCACCATTGTTTGACAAAGAATTAGGTGGAATTGAGCCTTTAGGTATTGCACAAAAAGAAAGAGGCAAAGGGTTAGGCATTGCAATTGTTCAAGCCGGCATATATTTTTTATATCAAAGAAAAATTAAAGATGTAGTTATAGATTGGACTGATTTAGAGAATTTTTATAGAAAGTTAGGCTGGGAGGCCTGGAAACAGTATTTTGTATTTAAAAAGGTTTTGCTATAATAATACTTTTTGAAAGTAAGAGTTTTACGCTATACCAAAGATATAAATACCTATATTCATTCTGAGGTCAAGTCCAAATTTTTGTGTAAAATCCCCCTGGTTAGAACATGAACCTTCTTTATCACCACCGTTCAATTCATTGTACTGCTTCCGCCCCATGGTGTCAAGGATACGCTACGCCGGGCTTTTGCCCGTCCTTGACACCATGGGGCTCCAGCAGTTATCAAAAACTAACGGTGGTGATAAAGGTCATTTTATTGAAATAACCTTATCTTTCGATTTTTTTGAAATTTCTTTTTGCCACTCGAAATACTCAGTCATATCTAAATACTTCCTCCCTGAAGCCCATTTTTCATCTTGTTCCATTAACAATGCTCCTATTAGGCGAATGCCAGATTCTCGACTTGGGAATATTCTTATAACTCTTTCACGACGACGAATTTCTTCATTTAGACGCTCTAACATATTAGTAGTGCGAAGTCTCCTTCGATAAGGCTCAGGAAGTTCTAAAACCGCTATTGCATCTTCAAACCCTTCTTCTAAAATCTCCATTGCTTTAGGAGCTTTATCTCTATATTCATCTAATACTTGATTTAATAGCATTCTCGCTGTTCTGGGATCTGGTGCTTCAAATATGGCTCTTAGTTTGGCATGTAATTCTTTTTGTAAAGCTTTTGGAGTCTTATCAAGGATATTTCTCATAAAATGTGTTTGGCACCTTTGCCACGTAGCTCCCTGGAAGTGTCGACAAATAGCTTGTACAAGTCCACTATGATGATCGGAAACTACCAAATCAACTCCATGGAGCCCTCTCTGCTTCAGCCATGAAAAGAATTCACTCCAGCTATCTTCTGATTCACTGTCTCCTATCATAAGGCCTAATACTTCTCTATAGCCGTCTTCATTTATGCCTACAGCAATTAATACGCTGCGTTGACGAACACGTCCCTCTTCTCTTACTCTTATCACCATTGCATCAACTATAACAAAGGGAAAGCTTTTTTCTCTTAAAGGTCTTGAATTCCACGCTGTAATAATAGGATCGAGATTTTTGCAAAGCTCGGAAATTGTGGATTTTGAAAATTCAGTTCCACAAAGTTCATAAGTGATTTCTTCGATTTTTCGGGTAGATACTCCATTAACCACCATCTCCATTAGTGCCAACAAAAGGGCCTGCTCACTTCTCTGGTAACGGTT
>NZ_SLWU01000002.1 GCF_004345675.1 Caldanaerobacter subterraneus
TGCTAGAACCTCTGGATGGAACAAGTTTTAGTGCCTATGATTTCTGGCGAGTTCTCAAGGTAGCGGTGGTGACTCCACTCTCTCCTGAGAAGGTAAAAAGAGACTTCTCTGTCCTGAAGGAGTTACTAATTCAGGGCAAGTGGGGAGGCCCGTAAGGGCGCGAGTTCCTGCTTCTTGGGGCAGGGGCTATGGCTTTCCCAAATACCGCCTGCTGGGGATGGGGAAAGCCTGAAGGGCGGACTACAAATACCCCAGCTATCTAAACTGTGCATTTTTGTACAGTTTGGGTAACCAGGTATAGTGGTTACCTCAAAAATTCTGGAATTGGTGTTAAAGCAGGGAGCTCGCTTGGCTGAGCCAGGGGAGTTTACTAAGAGGGCTTTTTTAAATGGAAGAATAGACCTTTCCCAAGCAGAGGCGGTAATTGACATAATTACTGCAAAGACAATGCTGGCAAACAAATACGCCCAAAAGCAATTGTCTGGATACCTAGGACAAAAGATGAGAAAATTAAAGGATAGAATGATGGAATTGCTTGCTCATCTTTTAGCTTTAATCGATTTTCCTGAAGATGATGTGGATAAGCTGGAAAGGTGGCAGATGTTAGAAAGTGCTAAAGAGATATTGAAAGAGATAGAAAAATTAATTGCTTCTGCCGAAAGTGGAAGAATAATAAGAGAAGGGCTTAAAACAGCTATTATTGGCAAGCCTAATGTAGGGAAGTCTTCACTTCTAAATGCCCTTTTAAAAGAAAATAGGGCGATTGTGACAGATATTCCCAGCACTACAAGGGACATCATCGAGGAGTATCTAAATGTGAAGGGGATCCCTATAAGACTAATTGACACAGCGGGGATTAGAGACACTGATGAGTTGGTGGAAAAAATAGGAGTTGAAAGGAGTAAGGAAGTTCTAGGGGCGGCGGATTTAGTTTTATTTGTAATTGATGCCTCTAGAGAACTTTCAAAAGAAGATTATGAGATTTTTGATATTTTGACCGGAAAAATATTATCTTTGTTCTCAATAAGATTGACCTGCCAAAAAAAATTGCTGAAGAAGAATTAAAAAATCTTACCAAAGATGGTATAATAGTAGAGGTTTCTACTGTTAAAAAATTGGGTTGGAAAAATTAGAAGAAACCATTTATAATTTAGTATTTAAAGGAAATGTTACAATAGGGAATGAAGAAATAATTACCAATGCAAGGCATAAAGAGGCTCTCATAAATGCCAAAAAATACATGGAAAGCGTGGTAGAAGCCATTGAAAAAGGCTACAGTGAGGACCTCATCACAATTGATTTAAACAGCGCATTGAATGAAATTGGAAAAATCACCGGTGAGACAGCTACAGAGGATGTAATAGACCAAATCTTTGAGAGATTTTGTGTAGGAAAGTAGGTGGTGTTTATGAGGTTTGTTGCTGGAGAATACGATGTTTGTGTAGTTGGTTTGGGACATGCTGGCAGTGAAGCTGCCTTGGCCTCTGCTAGACTTGGACTTAGTACTGTGGGGTTTGCCACAAATCTGGATGCGATAGCTCTCATGGCCTGTAATCCTTCCATTGGAGGTCCTGCAAAGGCTCAGCTAGTGAGGGAAATTGACGCTTTGGGAGGCCAGATGGCCATAAACACTGACAAGTCTCTTTTGCAGATGAGGACATTAAATACCAGTAAAGGGCCGGCTGTTCGCTCTTTAAGGGCCCAGGTTGACAAAAAGCTTTATCAGATGAATATGAAACACACCCTTGAAAGGCAGGAAAATCTCGATATTAAGCAGGCAGAGATTGTGGACATATTGGTGGAAGACAATAAAGTTACGGGGGTTGTTACAAAATTAGGTGCCATTTACAAATGTAAAGCCTGCATTATAACTACAGGTACTTTCCTAAAAGGAAGAGTGATAATTGGAGAAGTGGACTTTGAAAGTGGTCCCAGCGGTCTTTTCCCGGCAAGCGAGTTATCTGAGGCTTTAAAAAGATTGGGATTTAAATTGATGAGATTTAAGACAGGGACTCCTCCAAGAGTGGACAAGAGAAGTATTGACTTTTCTAAGATGGAAATACAGCCGGGAGATGAGGTTATAACTCCCTTTTCTTTCATGCACGATAAAATAGAAATTGAACAAATGCCCTGCTGGCTCACTTATACCAATGAGAAGACTCACAAAATAATAAGAGATAACATTCACAGAGCTCCTCTTTTTACGGGGGCCATAACGGGAGTTGGAGTCAGGTATTGTCCCTCCATTGAAGATAAAGTTGTGAAGTTTCCTCACAGAGAAAGACATCAGATTTTTATTGAGCCAGAAGGCAGGGATACCTATGAAATGTACGTGCAGGGAATGTCCTCCAGCCTTCCTGAGGATGTCCAGTTAGAATTTTTGAGGACAGTTCCAGGGCTTGAAAATGTGAGGGTAATGAGACCTGCTTATGCCATAGAGTATGACTGCATAGACCCAACTCAATTAAAAGCTACTTTAGAGTCTAAGTGGATAGAGGGCCTTTATTTTGCTGGTCAAGTAAATGGGACATCTGGATATGAAGAGGCGGCGGCTCAAGGGTTGATGGCAGGAATAAACGCTGCCATGAAAATTTTAAACAAACCTCCTGTAGTTTTGGACCGCTCTCAAGCCTATATAGGCATTCTCATTGATGACTTAGTCACAAAAGGTACAAATGAACCCTACAGAATGCTAACCTCAAGGGCAGAATACAGATTGTTATTAAGACAGGACAATGCAGATTTTAGATTGACTGAGATAGGAAAAGAAATAGGGCTTGTGACAGAAGAAAGGTATGAGAAATTTTTGAGGAAGAAAATACAGTTAGAAAAAGAGATGAGAAGGCTTTCCACAGTCATGGTGAGGCCGACAGAAGAAGTCAACAACTTTTTAATTTCCAGAGGAAGCACTCCTTTAGTTTCGGGTGTAGACCTGTACACTTTATTGAAGAGACCCGAAGTTGACTACAAATCTACTAAATTTTTAGATCCAGATAGACCCGATGACATTTTAGATAGCGTTGCAGAGCAAATCGACATAAACATAAAATATGAAGGGTATATTTTGAAGCAGTTGAGACAAGTGGAACAGTTTAAGGCGATGGAGAATAAAAAAATTCCAGAGGACATAGATTACTACCAGATCAGTGGACTCAGCAATGAAGCTAAAGAAAAACTGTCAAAGATAAGACCTACTTCTGTTGGACAGGCATCCCGTATTTCAGGAGTTTCACCTGCAGATATTTCTGTACTTTTAATATATTTACAACAGATGAGAAAAAAGAAGTCCAATGAATCCAGAATCAGTTGAAATGCTATTGAAATGGAATCAAAAGATGAACTTGGCGGCGAGTACTGAGGAAGAGGAGGTTAAAACAGTTGAAATTAATAGCAAAAAATGATATAATTTTAATTAGGTGATGATAAATGTTATTAACTATAAAAAAGGTTAAAGAGCTGTATGATATAAGCAGAATTACATTAATAAACTGGGAAAAGGAAGGATTAATAACCCCAGTTAGAACACCAAAAGGAAGAAGAAGGTACAAAAAAGAAGATATAGAGAAGTTATTAGGCATGCTGGAAGAAAAACCGAAACCTAAAGTAGTTTTGTATGCAAGAGTGTCCACAAAGAAACAGGAAGAATATCTTAAGAATCAAATTAGAAGGCTTGAAGAGTATGCTAATTCTCAAGGGTGGCAGTATGAAGTTATATCCGAAATAGCAAGTGGGGTAAATGAAAACAGGAGAGGTTTATTAAAGCTTCTAAACAAAATCAAAAGAGGGGAAGTTGAAAAAGTTGTAATAGAATATCCTGATAGACTAGCGAGATTTGGCTTTGAATATCTCAAATTTTTCATGGAAAGCTTTGGGGTGGAACTTATAGTTTTAAACGGAAAAGAAAACGAGGAAGATGCAAATAAGGAACTAGCAGAGGACTTAATAGCAATAGTAACATCTTTTGCGGCAAGAATTTACGGACAAAAAGGCGGTAAAAAACATGGTAGTAATACAGGCTGAACTTGTGTTTTTAAGTCAAGAAGACAAACAAATAGTATTAGACTTAATGAGAAGATGGTCTTCATGCATGAGATTTGCATACAAAAGACTTTTAGAAGGTTATGATAGAAACACATTAAAAAGAAACCTTCAAGAAATGTTTGATTTAAACTCGAGATATGTAGATGACGCAATAATGAAAGCAAGAAGCATATTAGAATCTGCCAGTGAATTAGGAAGAAGCCCAAAGAAAGTCATTTTTGGTGGAAAAAAGCTGTTTAAAAAACTCCAAAAACGCCATATAAATGGAAAAGCATATGAAAAATTAAAAATTAGGTGGCAGGAGAAGAGAAAAGGAAACCTTTATTCAAGAGGGGATAAAAGCAAAAAAGGAAATCTCAATACAAGGATGGAAATAAATGAGAATGGCACTTTCTTAAGGATAAATGTAGGAGAAAGAAAATATGTATATGCAAGAATACAGGCAGGATGGAAGAAGAATAAAAACAAGGAAGAGATCCTGCAGGGAATTTCCAAATCGAATATACCATACTCCGTAGAGCTAAAACTTAAAAATGGCAGCATATACGCTTATTTTACTATTGAAGAAGAGTATCCGGAAATAATGATAAAAAAAGACAAAGGAGTTATAGGTATAGACACCAATGCATATCCAGACAACATATCATGGGCAGAGACAGATGAAAAGGGGAATCTAATAAGCTATGGCAGTATACCAATGCCAGAGCTTGCAAGCGGAAATAAAAACAAAAGAGAATATTTCAGATGGCAGTATGCTCATGAAATAGTAAAAATAGCAAAAGAAAAAGGAAAAGCAATTGTAATTGAAGAATTAGAAATAAAAGACAAAGGTAAAAGAGGAGACTTTTCAGGGAGAAAATCAAGAAGGATAAGGCATAACTTTAGCTACAAATCACTTTTAAAAAAGATAAAAGTTTTAGCAAAACGAGAAGGAATAGAAGTTATAGAAGTTAATCCTGCTTATACATCAATAATAGGCATGTTAAAATATGCACCGCAGTACATGATAACAAAAGATGTGGCAGCAGCCTATGTAATAGCTAGAAAAGGATTGGGACTGCAAGAAAAGATACCGGATAATTACATAAAGTTTCTCAACAAATTAACTACAAAAGAATTAGAAGAATTAGAAGACCATGTAGAAAAAACAGTTAAAAATAAGCATTTAAAGAAAAAACATTTAAAGGAGATAAGAAAAGCAATAAAAATGATACAAAGCCTTGAGAGTGAGCCAGGAAGGGTGCTAGAACCTCTGGATGGAACAAGTTTTAGTGCCCATGATTTCTGGCAAGTTCTCAAGGTAGCGGTGGTAACGCCACTCTCCCCTGAGAGGGTATTAAGAGATGTCTCTGCCCTGAAGGGTGTATTACATTCGGGGCAAGTGGGGAGACCCGTAAGGGCGTGAGTTCCTGCTTCTTGGGGCAGGGGCTATGGCTTTCCCAAATACCGCCTGCTGGGGATGGGGAAAGCCTGAAGGGCGGACTACAAATACCCCAGCTGTCTAAACTGTACACTTTTGTACAGTTTAGATAACCAGGTAGTGATAAAACATTTTTTAGGCAGTTTATCTTTGGTAAGATATAATAAGATAAAACGCCAAGAAAAGGTTATAGATACAGGGACAGGAGCTGGATTTCCGGGAATTCCTTTAAAAATAGTTTTTCCTGAAATTAGACTTACTCTCTTCTTGAAGCATCTAAGAAGAAAGTCAATTTTTTGAATGTCGTTTCAAAAACGCTCTTTTTTAAGGATGTTGACATAGTCCATTTGATTGTAGTAAAAAAGTTGATGTTCTGTCTCCAAAGTATTCTCGAAGAGAAAAAGTCATAAGGACAAAGCCTTTGTAGTATGAGCGCTTATTTTTTAAATTTGGTAGGCGCTTTATTTTTTATCTTAAGTCTGATAGTGTAAAATTTCAGTAGGTAACGAAGCAGGAAAATGAGGTATAGATATAAAAAAGACCTCACTGGGGAAAAATTAAAAATCAAAACAAAGGAAAGTGAGGTCGGGGATGAAATAAAAAAGATAATACAGCCAGTGCAACAGGAGAAAAAAGAAAATACAAAGAAGAAGACATAGGAGAGTGGTTAAGAGTTTCATTACCGATACTGGAAGGTCCATTTGTGAGTAAGCCATGGATAAGATGCGTTTTTAAAAGTTATTAGCGGTGAGGTCGGCTACAAAAATTTTTACTTACAAAATCTTGACACGCACTTTTGTATTTGACGCGGCTACAAAATTTTATAAAAATGTGGTAACATTAATTAAAAGATCAAAAAAGAAGAGTTTACGGGGCAGTGATAAAATGGATACAGTAAAGATTTATGCCAATATTATAAAAGAGAATATGGACAGTCCGGAAAAAGTAAATAAGCTGATAAACCTTGGTCTTACCACTGCTTATTATTATGTGAGCTTTTTCAAAGACAGGAGGATTCCCAAATCTCTTCATTACCTAAATAAATACTGTATAAAAAGCATAAAAGACTCTCTAGCAAATCCTCAAAATTCTGCTTGGGTAAACCTCTTTGCACCCTCTGAATTTTTGATTGCCATGGACATAAAACCCTTATTTATTGAAGCATATTCTTCTTTCATGTCAGGCTTCTTCATTGAAGATTATCTTATTGATACTGCCGAATCGAGAGGCATGTCAAATACTTTATGCAGTTACCATAAAACTTTTATAGGAGCCAGTGAGCTTAATATTCTCAAAAAACCTAAATTTATGATGACTACTTCTATGATCTGTGATGCGAATATACCTACTTTCAAGTATCTTTCAAAAAAACACGGGGTTCCACTGTACATTATTGATATTCCCTACAAATATTCTAAAAACGCCGTAATGTATGTAAAAAAACAGCTTTTGGAAGTGGCGGAAAAGCTTGGGGAAATTTTTAATAGAAAGCTTGATATTGATAAATTGAGGGAAGTTGTAAAAACGGAAAATAAAACAAGAGCACTTATGAGAGAATATTTAAATTATGCGGGAGAAAAAAGATTTATACCTACTATGACCTTTGAAATGTATATGCTCTTTGCATCCCATGTATTCATTGGAAGCAAGGAAGTATTACATTTTTATGAGATGTTAGTGGAGGATATAAAAAGAGCTCCTGAAAGAAGTGGAAAAAACATATTTTTTATACACCTTCTTCCTATATTTGAGAAAAATTTTAAAGATTACTTTAACTTCAGCGATAAATTTCACATTGCTGGTAGTGACTTAAATTATGATTTTCTTGATGAAATTGATGAAAACGACCCTTTCAAGGGAATTGCTGAAAAGCTTATCTTAAACTCTTTTAATGGTGAAATAAATAGAAGAGTTGCAAGAATCAAAGAACTGATAGAAAAAATAAAACCGGACGGCATTATACAGTTTTGTCATTTGGGCTGTAAACAGTCGATGGGTGGAACGTTTATAATTAAAAATCTTGCTTCAGAATTGGGTATTCCATTTCTTTATTTAGATGGGGATTGTGTAGACAAAAGAAATAATCAAGAGGGACAGAATAGGACAAGGCTCGAAGCCTTTCTTGAAATGCTTTAGCAATCTTTCTGGAGGTGAAAAATTGATAGGGTACATTTGTAAATACACACCTGTAGAAATAATCGAAGCCTTTGGAGAAGAACCGGTAAGACTTGAGTCAGGATATAAGTCTCATGAGCGTGCTGAAGCACTGATTCATTCAAATATGTGCAGTTTTGCAAAAGGGGTTTTGGAAAATATAATTGAAAATAATATTGAAGAGGTTATATTAACTGCGTGTTGTGATAGTATAAAAAGGCTTTATGATGTATTAAAAGATAAAGTAAAATTTATCCATCTTCTGGACCTGCCTAGAAAAAAAGATCCTCTCGCAATAGATCTTTTTTACAATGAAATAATTGAATTTATAGAAGCGTATCAGGCCTTTAAAAACAAGAATTTTGCTGAAGAGAATTTGCTAAAAATTCTAGAAAGCAAGTCTTTTAATAAAGAAAAACAATCTGCTGAAAGCATTGCTATATTAGGTGCGAGGCTTAAAGATGATGTTATAGAAAAAATCAGAAATTCTTGTACAGCAAAGGTAATAAATTTTACCTGCACAGGTGAAGAAAGAGTATTCAATATCGAAGCAAAAGATAATTTATTAAAAAGCTACGCGGAATCGCTTCTTAATTTAACACCTTGTATGAGAATGGCAGAAGATCGAAGCAAGTTAATCAATAAAGAATTCAAGGGGATAATATACAACACCATAAAGTTCTGTGATTTTTATTCCTATGAGTATGCTGAGCTCAAAAGCAAAGCAGACCTCCCACTTTTAAAAATTGAAACTGACTATAACGATTCAAATAGCGGACAGATTTTAACAAGAATAGATGCTTTTTTGGAATCAACCGGTATTAAAAAGATGGAAAAACAGAAAGCCAAGAAAGGGTATTTTGTAGGAGTGGATAGTGGCTCTACTTCTACAAATGTAGTCATAATCGACGAAAACAAAAACATAATATCATATTCTATTATTCCAACAGGTCCTAAAGCTCTAGAAAGTGCTTTTAAAGCTTTTGAAATTGCTTTAAAAAATGCAGGACTTCAAGAAAAGGATATTACATCAATAGTAGCAACAGGGTATGGAAGAGTAAGCATTCCCTTTGCAGATAGAATTGTAACTGAAATTACCTGTCACGGAAAAGGCGCGTTTTTTATAGACAATACTGTTAGAACTGTTATAGATATAGGCGGACAGGATAGCAAAGTGATAAGGTTAGATGACAGCGGCAATGTCATTGATTTTGTAATGAATGACAAATGTTCAGCAGGGACAGGTCGGTTTCTTGAAGTAATGGCGAGAACATTAGGCATTTCAATAGAAGAAATGGCAAAAGTGCATAAGGAAGTAAAAGAAAATATCACGATTACCAGTATGTGTACTGTATTTGCAGAATCAGAAGTAATATCTCTTATTGCGCAAAATAAGGATCAAAGGGATATAATACATGCCCTCAATAAAGCCGTTGCTTCAAAAGCTATTTCCCTGGTCGACAGAATAGGGAGAAAAGGAAAATACATGATGACAGGGGGCGTTGCCAAAAATCAGGGAGTAGTTTATGCCATCGAAAGCAGGCTGGGCGAAAAACTTATAATTCCATTTGAACCTCAGATTATCGGAGCGCTTGGAGCAGCGCTAATTTCACTTGAAGGTAAATGAGGGTATCACTATAGGCTTTACTCATGTATTTATAGAGATTGAATTTTTAAAATTTGATCAAGTCCAAATTTTTGCGTAGAATCCCTATGGTTAGAATACGAACTTTTAGTTAGGTTTTTGGTTCGTTTCTATTTCTACTCTAACCAGAAGGTGAGGAATGGCTCAACCCCTTTTTACACAATTATATAAACTTAACTGGCTTCTTTTCCAGGGAGACTCATTCTATATTCTACAACAGAAGACTTTTTAAAGTATTTTTGGCATTACTTCCTTAAAAAATTGCCTGAAATTAAAGTGACGCTATAGGGAGGTCAAAACAGTTGAAATTAGTAGTAAAAAATGATATAATTTTAATTGGGTGATGATGAATGTTATTAACTATAAAAAAGGTTAAAGAGCTGTATGATATAAGCAGAATTACATTAATAAACTGGGAAAAGGAAGGATTAATAACCCCAATTAGAACACCAAAAGGAAGAAGAAGGTACAAAAAAGAAGATATAGAGAAGTTATTAGGCATGCTGGAAGAAAAACCAAAACCTAAAGTAGTTTTGTATGCAAGAGTGTCCACAAAGAAACAAGAAGAATATCTTAAGAATCAAATTAGAAGGCTTGAAGAGTATGCTAATTCCCAAGGATGGCAGTATGAAGTCATATCCGAAATAGCAAGCGGAGTAAATGAAAATGGAAGAGGCTTATTAAAGCTTTTGAACAAGATAAAAAGAGGAGAAGTTGAAAAAGTTGTAATAGAATATCCTGATAGACTAGCGAGATTTGGCTTTGAATATCTTAAATTTTTCATGGAAAGCTTTGGGGTAGAGCTTATAGTTTTAAACGGGAAAGAAAACGAAGAAGACGCAAATAAAGAACTGGCAGAAGACTTAATAGCAATAGTAACATCTTTTGCGGCAAGAATTTATGGACAAAAGGGTGGCAAAAAACATGATAGTAATCCAGGCTAAACTCATTTTTCTAAATCAAGAAGACAAACAAACAGTATTAGACTTAATGAGAAGATGGTCTTCTTGTATGAGATTTGCATATAACAGACTTTTAGAAGGAGAAAAAAGAGCAGATTTAAAAAGAAAGTTACCCCAGGTATTCAATTTAAACTCAAGGTATGTAGATGATGCAATAATGAAAGCAAGGAGTACACTGGAATCTGCGAAAGAACTAGGTAAAAGTCCAAGAAAAGTCATTTTTGGCGGAAAAAAACTGTTTAGAAAACTTCAAAAACATCATTTAAATGGTAAAGCATATGAAAAATTAAAAATTAGGTGGCAGGAGAAGAGAAAAGGAAATCTATATTCAAGAGGGGATAAAAGCAAAAAAGGAAATCTCAACACAAGAATAGAAGTAAATGAAAATGGTACTTTCTTAAGGATAAATGTAGGAGAAAGAAAGTATGTATATACAAAGATACAGGCGGGATGGAAGAAGAATAAAAACAGAGGAGAGATGCTTCAAGAAATCTCCAAATCAAATATACCATACTCTGTGGAGCTAAAACTCAAAAATGGCAGCATATACGCCTATTTTGCTATTGAAGAAAAATATCCAGAAATAAAGATAACAAAGGACAAAGGAGTTATAGGTATAGACGCCAATGCATATCCAGACAACATATCATGGGCAGAAACAGATGAAAAGGGGAATCTAATAAGCTATGGGAGTATGCCAATGCCAGAGCTTGCAAGCGGAAATAAAAACAAAAGAGAATATTTCAGATGGCAGTATGCTCATGAAATAGTAAAAATAGCAAAAGAAAAAGGAAAAGCAATTGTAATTGAAGAATTAGAAATAAAAGACAAAGGTAAAAGAGGAGACTTTTCAGGAAGAAAATCAAGAAGAATAAGACACAATTTTAGCTATAAATCACTTTTAAAAAAGATAAAAGTTTTAGCAAAACGAGAAGGGATAGAAGTAATAGAAGTCAATCCTTCTTACACCTCAATAATGGGGATGTTAAAATATGCACCGCAGTACATGATAACAAAAGATGTAGCAGCAGCCTATGTAATAGCAAGAAGAGGATTAGGACTGCAAGAAAAGATACCAGATAATTATATAAAGTTTCTCAACGCATTGACTGTAGATGAATTAGAAGAATTAAAAGAGCTGTAAAGAAAACAGTCAGAAACAAGCAGTTGAAGAAAAAACACTTAAAAGAAATAAATAAAGCAATAGAAATTTTACAAAGCCTTGAGAGCAAGCCAGGAAGGGTGCTAGAACCTCTGGATGGAACAAGTTTTAGTGCCTATGATTTCTGGCGAGTTCTCAAGGTAGCGGTGGTGACTCCACTCTCTCCTGAGAAGGTAAAAAGAGACTTCTCTACCCTGAAAGGATTACTAATTCAGGGTAAGTGGAGAGACCCGTAAGGGCGCAAGTTCCTGCTTCTTGAGGCAGGGGCTATGGCTTTCCCAAATACCGCCTGCTGGGGCTGGGAAAGTCTGAAGGGCGGACTACAAATACCCCAGCTATCTAAACTGTACAGTTTTGTACAGTTTGGGTAACCAGGGTATGAGAAAAGTAGTAAGCTTGTTCTTAATAATACTTTTTTCTACACTTGCTTTAATTAATCCTATCTATGCCACTGAAAGAGAAATAGTAACTTTAGGTTCAGATCTTACGCCTTCTCAACAACAGGAAATGTTAAAATATTTTGGTGTTGAGGGCAAGCAAGTAAAAATTATAAAAGTCACAAATGAAGAGGAGAGGAAATATTTAGAAGGTTTAGTGCCAGGTAGGGAAATAGGGACTCGTGCTATTTCTTCTGCTTATTTGCAGCTATTACCGGAAGGGGAAGGAAT
This sequence comes from Caldanaerobacter subterraneus, assembly GCF_004345675.1. Taxonomy (GTDB): domain Bacteria; phylum Bacillota; class Thermoanaerobacteria; order Thermoanaerobacterales; family Thermoanaerobacteraceae; genus Thermoanaerobacter; species Thermoanaerobacter subterraneus. Next base: position 12,053 of record NZ_SLWU01000002.1, read on the forward strand.
TTTAGTTGATACCCACAACATAACATGGGTTTCTAAAGAAATGTACGCAAATGCAATGATAACTGCAGGAATTAAAGATGCAAGGGTTGTGGTAGCTGCTCCTTTTAAGGTATCAGGAACCGCAGCCCTTACCGGAATAATGAAAGCATTTGAGGAAGCCACAGGTAAAAAGTTAAGTGAAGAGGCGAAAAAGACTGCTAATGAGGAGTTAGTGATTACGGGTAAATTAGCAGAAAAAGTGGGTGAAGAGAAGGCAGCTGAACTTCTTGAAAAAGTGAAAAAAGAAGTAATTGAGAAGAGGTTGACGAATGAAAATGAAATTGCCAATGTGATAAAGGAAGTTGCCAGTAAGCTCAATATTAACCTAACAGAAGACCAAATATCTCAAATTGTTCAGCTTATGAAAAAAATAAATCAGCTTAATTTAGATATTGAAACAGTAAAAAAGCAATTAGAAAAAATCGGTGCAGATGTGGAGAAGATAAAAAAAACAGTTGAAGAAAATAAAGGCATATTACAAAAGATTTTAAAGGCTATTCAGGGTTTTTTGGATTGGCTCTTTTCACTATTTAGGTAAAGGGAAGTTAAACTGTATTGAGGTGAAATAATGAAATATCTTATGTTTCCTTTCCCTATTTTTTATTTTTTAGCTTTTTAATATATTTTTCACCTCTTAGAATTAAGCTTGAAACCAAAAAAGATGAAGAAGTTATTTCCCTGAAAATAAAAACTAATATATTTTTTGTAAAATTGCTGAACTTTAAATTGTAAGTGGATTCAGAAGCTAAAAAGATTTGGATAAAGGTTTTAAGGATAAATTTTGCCAGAAGTGAAGGATAGAAAAGAGAGAGAGTCTCTACAAAAAAGCCTAGACTTCCACTGTTTGATGTAAGAAAAGTGGATTTTTTTGAAATTTTAAGAGTTTTGAAAGATATGCTTAAAGGCACTGTGGTTTATAGATTATACTTAAATATAAAAATTGGCTTAGAGAATACAGCGTGTACTGCTATTTTGACTGGATCTTTATGGGGATGGCAATACAGCCCTTACGTCCATATACAATAGTGCAAATTTTGTTACTGTTCCGCAAGTTTATATTACCCCTTGTTATGGGGAAAGCAAAATAAATGTAAGATAGTGTAAAATTTCAGCAGTAACAAAGCAGGAAAATGAGGTATAGATGATGTTGAAAAAAGACCTCACCGGGGAAAAATCAAAAATCAAAACATAGAAAAGGTGAGGTCTAATATGTTATTAGATGTTCGACACAAGTGGGTATAATCCTGCTTTTTGTTCAAGGCTTAATGAAAATAATAAGGGAGAGTAAAGATGTTTATGAATTGGAGAGAAGGATACATGAACTTACACAAAAAGTATCAAGACAACTTCTTGAGTGGGCAGCAGAGGAGATGGATAAAAAGTTGATGGAGGACCGAGGCAAAAGAGTGTGGGAAGTAGTGGGATTTAGAGCAAAGCAGAAGGAAAAAAGAAAGTACACGGAAGAAGACATAGAAGAATGGTTAAAAGTTTCGTTACCGATACTGGAAGGCCCATTTGCGAGCAAGTCATGGATAAAATACGTTTTAAAGGTTATTAGCGGTGAGGTCGGCTATAAAAATTTTACCTCATAAAATCTTGATACGGACTTTAAAACATCTTTTATTGCATGGATAAGTAAATGTATAGTATAATGAAGGCAAGAGACGGAAAAATTTTCTCTGGGAGAATACAAAATACAAAAAACATTAAAATATAAAATGGCGTGATATTATTATTCCAAAGAAAGGAGGTTTTTAATTGATCATCGGCCTTGATATGGGAGGAACTAATATAGACGGAGTTATCGTAGAAAAAGGCAAGATTATAAAAACCATAAAAAAACCTACAAATAGAGAGAATTTATTTAACTCCATCTGGACTGCCCTTAAAGAACTGCTTTCAGGATATGATAACACTAAAATAGAAAGGATAAATTTAAGCACCACTGTATCTACCAACGCCATAGTTGAAAATAAACTTTCTCCTGTAGGAATGATTATTCAACCTGGTCCAGGTTTGCCTTATGATTTTTTAGCCTGCGGTGATGAAAACGTATTTATATCTGGATATATTGATCACAGAGGTGAAATAATTAAAGATTTTAATTTGTTTGAAATAGAAAATGCCATTAAATTATTCAAAGAAAAAAATATTAAAGCTTATGCTGTAGTCACTAAATTTTCTATTAGAAATCCTAGCATTGAAATAAAAATAAAAGAAATTTTGGAAAATGAAATACCCAACTCTTTTGTTACCATGGGACATACTATATCAGGCAAGTTAAATTTCCCTCGCAGAGTGTATACTTCTTATTTAAATTCAGCAGTGCACAGTATTTTTAATGAATTTTTAAATAATATTAAAAAATCCCTAGAAAAAGAAGGAATAAATGCACCAGTATTTATATTAAAAGCCGACGGCGGCACTATGAATATCTCTACAGCAGAGAAAAAACCAGTAGAAACTATCCTATCTGGTCCTGCTGCCAGCCTTATGGGAATTAATGCTATGCTTCCTACCAATGAAGATGCAATATTACTAGATATTGGAGGTACTACTACAGACATATTTTTCCTTGCCGATGGAGTTCCTTTATTTGAACCGTGGGGAATAAGAATAGGTAAATATAAAACTTTAATAAGAGCAATTTATAGTGTTTCCATAGGTTTAGGTGGAGATAGTAGTATTTGTGTTAGAAATGGCAGGATAAAAATAGGCCCCCAAAGAGAAGGAGTGCCTTACGCTTTTGGTGGTCCCAAACCTACTCCTACAGATGCCATGATAACCTTAGAGTTGATAGATGAAAATGCATTTCGCCTCACTCACGATAATGTTAAAAAAGCTTATGAAGCAATGACTTTATTGGGAAGAGAGTTAAATTTATCAGCAAAAGATATGGCAAAATTAATTCTCAGCACTATGGGAGATATTATTAAAAATAAAGTAGATGAACTTTTACATGAAATAAATAGCCGTCCCGTTTATACTGTAAAAGAATTATTGTACGGGAAAAAAATTAAACCTAAGCTGATAAATATAATTGGTGGTCCTTCTAAAGTATTAGCCCCTGTACTTGAAGAAAAGTTTAATTTACCTTGCTATTACCCTAAAAACTATTCTGTAGCCAACGCTATAGGTGCAGCTTTAGCACGACCAACTACCGAAATTACAATGTTCGTTGATACTTCTAAAAAAACACTTTCTGTACCTGAATTAGGATTATATGAAAAAATAAGTGGAAATTATACTCTTGATAAAGCAAAAGAAAAAGCTTTAGAATTAGTCAAAAAATCTGCTCTATCTCTGGGCGCTTCTATTGAGGAAATAGAAGCTGAAATAGTAGAAGAAAGTAGCTTCAATATGGTAAGAGGATTTTATACTATCGGAAAGAACATGCGAATTAAAGCTCAGGTAAAACCAGGACTTATCCAATAAATTGAGAGGTGAATGAGAATGATTAAAGCTAAAAATAGATTGGGCATTGTATTCTTTCCTGCTTTTGACTGGGCTATTAGTCCTACTCATCCAGAAAGAGAAGAAAGACTCCTTTATACTCAAGATCAAATTTTTGAAGAAGGAATTGAAGACATTGAAGGAGTTAAATTTTATAATCCAATTATTGCTGAAGAAAAAGATATTAACAGAGTACATTTTGTAGTGCCAGATGTAAAATCTGTAGTTACTCAATCTCACCTCATATCCGCCGGTGGAGCTATTAAAGCCCTTCAAGCAGTGATGGAAAAAGAAGTAGATAAAGCCTTTGCTTTAGTTCGTCCCCCAGGGCATCATGCTCAGAGAGTAGTTTATGGAGACAGAGGTTTTTGTATAATCAATGTGGAAGCAGTAATGCTAGAAAGAATAAGGCAAGAATATGGAAATTTAAGAGTCGCCATTGTAGATACAGACTGTCACCACGGTGATGGCACTCAAGATATCTATTGGAACGACAAAGATACTTTGTTTATTTCTCTCCATCAAGACGGAAGAACTCTCTATCCTGGAACAGGATTTATAGAAGAATTTGGAGGCCCAGCTGCTTATGGGTACAATATAAATATCCCCTTACCTCCTGGAACAGGAGAAGAAGGTTTTCTATACGTATTAGATAATGTGGTAATACCTATTTTAGAGGAATATAAACCTGATATAATAATAAACTCTGCTGGCCAAGACAACCATTATACAGACCCGCTTACCAATATGAACTTTACAGCTCAAGGATATGCAAAATTAAACGAACGACTAAATCCTGATGTTGCAGTTCTTGAAGGAGGCTATTCTATTGAAGGAGCTTTGCCTTATGTTAATTTGGGAATAATATTAGCTATGGCAGGTATTGACTACTCTAGAGTGCGTGAACCAGATTATGATGAAGAGAAATTAAAACAGCCAAAAGATATTACAGAATATATCAAAAAATTGTCAGAAATAGTATATAACCGCTGGAAAAATAAAGATGACTTGCGATTAAAAGAATTTAAAGATGTGAATTATGTAAAAAGACCTAGACGAGTGTATTATGATACAGATGGTATATTAGAAACACAAGTTCAAAATTTTAAAATATGTAACAAGTGCTCTGGAGTAAATACAATTGAGTCAAAAAGTGATAGAGGATATCATATATTTGCTATAACTATTCCTAGAGATGCCTGCCCTAATTGTATTGATGAAGGATACAAACTGTATAAAAATGCTTCTTCTCATTATACAAATGTGTATTTACAAGATAGAGTAAATGACGAATATTATTCTAAATAAAAACACTATCTGGTGTTAGTATATTATTGTAATAATAAGTCTCAAAAAAGTTCAAAGACTAAAAAAATCAATAAAAGCGCTAAAAATTAACTCAAAAAGCGCCCAAGGAGATTATGGGCGCTTTTTTCAAGATTTTACTAATCCTTTTATCAACCTTATGACAGGATTTAGCTTTTTCTTTTCTCCGATGTATTCAAAAAATTCTTTTTCGTTTAGTATAAGGATATGGCTGGATTCGTTTATGCAGCCGGGGCCCAGCATATTTAGAGCGAAGTCTTTTTCTTTAGGATCTTTGAAAAGCTCGTTTATTTCTACGTAGATTGTGCCATCAGGCCTTATTTGAAAGAGTTCTTTGTGATGTTTATATTTTTCCTGCCACCATCTTTTTCCTCTCTCTTCGTAGTCGTTAAAAGGCTTTTTGGGGAACCATTCGGGGAGGTCCATTTTGCATTCTCTGTAGTATTCTTCAAAAATTTTTCTAGCCGCGTATAGGTAATCATTTCGCAAATACAGAGGTTCTCCCTCTCGTATTAGTTCTCCCATTCTATAAGTAAAATCTTTGAAAAGGGTACTATTTATTCCTCTTCTAATTTTAGTGAGATGCTCCTGTGATTCTAAATTGTATCTTTTGTCAAACTCGCTATCTATCTGCAAATAGTAAATTCTTCTTAAGATTTGCTGGGGTACATTGAATTCGTTCATATTAGTAGTGCAGATCATTACAGGATGCTTGCCTTTCGCATTGTTACTTACATTTTTTATGATATTTTCACCAGTTCTACCTGTAAAAAAGGAAATTGGCATTTCATCAACTAAAATTGGGGCCAGATATTCACTGCCAAAAAATCCTTCTAAAAGTTCTCTGTCTGCTACATTTCCTTTTCTTATGGTGTCGTATGAGATGAAATAGGGTGGGTAGTTTCCTAAAAGCATTCCTATTATTTCTAAGGCAGTGGTTTTTCCAGAATAAGCCCTTCCTCCGAGGACTAAGAAAATAGGCACATTGGCTCTGTAACTCTCTCCTCCATATTGTATAACTAAATCTTCTCTAATCTTCCACAAATAGACAGACATAAAGGCGTAAAGTATAGCTTCCATAACTTTCCCCAGGTGTTTATCTTCTTTTGTAACGGTGAATTTTCTATAAGCTTCAACAAATTCTGTTATTAAAGAAATGTGAGTTTTGATTTCGTCTTTTTCAGCTTTTTGGGAAAATTCTGCTGTTTTATTGTCTTCTGATACAATATAGATTAGGTCATTTTTGTCCCAATATATTAACTTTTGGCAAACTTGCAATTGGTCTTCTTTTAGTGAGTTTGACACCAGAGTATCTACTACTATATTCATTTTTCTTATCTCTTGAGGGGGTTTAAGTCTATAGACTTTTCCATCTTTTTTTGTGATTGCGGCGATGATTTGGGTCTTTTGCCTTACTTCATTTGCCTGAAGTTCAGCTTGATACTGGATATTCTGAGGGGATGCCTTCCATTCTTCAAAAATTTCTTGAGAAAGAGGAACGATGTGGTAAAGGTTTCTTGCGATTTCATTGGTAACTATATTTGCTTTTTCTTCTTTATCCAATACAATTGTTTGGGCTTTTTCCTGCTTTATCTTTTTCTTTATCTCCTCTGGTACAAAGTCAAAGCTATTTGAAAAAAGCTTCTTAAACCACTCTAAATATATTTTAAAAATCTCAGGCTGGTTATCAAATATTGCTATGTTTTCATACTGTTTTTCTCCACTAAAGGCTCTTTCAGTGAGATTGGCAGATCCTATTATCACGCGAGTATTGCCAGTATCAGGATTTTCTAAAAGATAAAGCTTTGTATGTATTGGCAAATTAGTATTGCAATACCTTATTTTTACTTTATCTTCCGAGACTTTGGTTTGCAACTCAGCATCAAATTCTTTGATGAAGTCAATTCTTTTATTTACATCTATTAAAAGGGAATAAACGCTGTTAAAATTTATTGCCTGTTCTGCTGAATCAATGCCGAGTATAAATTCTACTTCTTCAAATCCTTTTACAACTTTAGCGAAGAACTTGGGGGAGGAAACGTATGAAATTGCCATAAACTTTTTAAATCTATGGGAATCAAAAATTTCCTCAATCGATAGATTTGCTTGTTCACCGTTGAGCACTATAAAAAGGGTGCTTTCCTTTCCCTTTACGGAGCCTATATCTAAAGTCATCTGTTCTGCCATTAAGATACCCCCTAACCTTTGCTTCACAGTCTATTTTATCATAATTTTGAGATAATTGCTCAATTTTTTAAAAAATATTTGGAAATTCTACAAGAAAAGAAGGATTTAGGCTTTTGTTGTAGAATTATTAAAATACAGAAGAAAAATGTCGAATATTCTAATCGAAGAGTTCATTAAAGAGAGGAGAAATTGTGATGGAAAAGAAAAAAGTAGCAGTTTTCTTGCTCTCTTCCTCCTTGGTATTATCTATGGCTAATAATGCTTATGCTGCTACAATACTGAAGTATGGGATGAGATCTCCTGAGGTGAGAAAGCTTCAGGAAAATTTGAATAGACTGGGATACTTCGTAACTTCTACTCCTACAGACTATTTTGGACCGGCTACTTTAAATGCTCTTATAAAATTCCAGAAGGATTCTAATTTGGTGCCTGATGGAATATACGGACCTTCTACAGAGAAAGTTCTTTTGGAAAAACTGAATGCTTTTTCTGGTAAAAATGTAAGTAGTCCTCCTCAAACTTCTAATACATCTAATTCATCAGCTACTCAAACAGTCGCACAAGCTACATTTTCAAGGACATTGAGATATGGGATGCAGGGAGAGGATGTAAAGTTTCTGCAGAGTATTTTAAACAAGCTGGGCTTTGATGTAGGGACACCTGATGGCATATTTGGTTTTAAGACTCAAAATGCTGTGGTGCAATTTCAGAAGGCGAATGGATTAGTGGCAGATGGAATTGTAGGGCCCGCAACTCAAAAAGTGTTATTGCAAAAAGTTAATGCCCCTTCTCCTTCAAGAGGAGATGAAAAAAGGGAAGAGGTTCAGACGACATTGCCCTCTAGCTCTAATGGAAGTGGAAAAGGTATTTCTAATGGAGATGGAAATGCTATTTTCAATAAGGTATTGAAATACGGAATGATAGGAGAAGAAGTGAAGCTTTTACAGCAGTATCTGAATAAATTGGGATTTGATGCTGGTGTCCCTGATGGAATATTTGGTGGAAAGACGAGACAGGCAGTTATAAATTTTCAGAAGTCAGCAAATCTTGAGGCAGACGGGATAGTAGGTCCTATGACATGGCAGGCACTTATTTCGAGGTTGAATGTGACACTTCCTTCCAGAGGAGATGTAAATAGAGATAATCCCCAAAATCAAAAAGAAGACCAGATACAATTTCCTACTCCTTTTACAAGGGAATTAAAGGGAGGACTCCAGGGAGATGATGTGAAGCTATTGCAAGGAATGCTTTCAGAACTTAAATATTATGATGGAGATGTAACTGGTACATATGACGATGTCACTTCAAATGCAGTAAGATCTTTCCAACAGTATTATTCTTTAAATCCTACGGGAATTGCGGATGTCGACACGTTAAAAAAACTGTTAGAAGTGGATGCGCAAGTGAAGGCGGTCAAGGGATTTTATGTTCAAGGGAAAGGCGGATATGGCCACGGTGTTGGAATGACGCAGTTTGGCGCAAAGGGGATGGCAGAACAGGGATTTAAGTATGACGAGATAATAAAATACTATTACACAGGAGTGGATATAAATAAGGTAGACACTTCCAATGTCAATGTGAAAGTAAAAATTAGCTTGGATGTTACAAGTCAGGATATAAAGATTACAAGCAGTCAGCCATACAATGTCATATACAAAGTAAAGGACGATAGCACAGGTCAGATAATTGAAAAACAGGAGACTTTTTTGCCTGATTCTGTAACTTCTATAAATTACCTAGATGGCAATATTTTAATTGCAAATTCACAATCTCCTGAAATAAGAACTTCAGTAGATATGGTCAAAATTGTACCTACTAACGATGGGGTGCTATTTTACGTTAACAAGGCAAGGCCTTATGAGGGAGAATTTAGGATATATCCAAATCCAAACTCTATCCCTTCTGGTTTGGACTTAATAAATGTGCTTCCGATTGAGGAGTATTTGAGGGGAGTAGTGCCAGCAGAGATGTCGCCTTCTTGGCCTGAAGAGGCGTTAAAAGCTCAAATTCTTGCAGCTAGAACTTATGCCTTAGTGAGGATAAAAGATGAGAATATTTTTGACGTTTACGACACAACTCTTTCGCAAGTTTACAAGGGTATTTCTATTGCTGACCCCAAGATTGACCAGCTGATTGAGTCTACAAAAGGGGAGGTAGTTACATACGGCGGAAAATTGGCGGATACTGTTTACAGCGCTTCTGCAGGGGGCTATACAGTAGATTCATTTTTTGCCTGGAAAAAAGATGTTCCGTATTTGAAGGGCAAACCTGACCCTTATGATACTTCTAAATACGCTACTTATTGGTGGAATGTGAGCATTTCTAGAAGTCAAATAGAAAAAGCATATCCTCAAATTGGCGCTGTTTTAAATGTTGAGATTACTAAGAAGATGTTTGACAGACCTGTGGAGATTAAAATCACAGGGACCAAAGGAATTATCACGGTAGGAAATGATGATTTTAGGAAGGCTATTGAAGATGCAGCAGGGCAGAAGCTTTTTGCTTCAGAGTATTTTGATATTGTGATTCAGAATTAAGTCAAGGAGCCTCCGAAGAGGAGGTTTTTTATATAAGTTGCTTTTTTGCAAAAGATAGAATATATTATAATTACAAAACTTTGGGTTGGTGATTGTATGGAAGAACTTACAAGAGATAAGGAAAGAGCTATTTTAGTCGCTATTATTTCTTCTCCTGAGGATGAAGAAACGCTTAATGAATTAAAAGAGCTTGCAGTGACTGCCGGAGCTGAAGTGATTGGGATACTGACCCAAAAAAAGAAGGGGATAAACAAGGCTCATTACATTGGCAAAGGCAAACTGGAAGAATTGAAGATGTTTGTGGAGAATCAGCAGGCTGATTTGGTGATTGTAAATGACGAACTCACAGGGACCCAGATAAAAAATCTTGAGGATGCTTTAGGCGTCAAAATCGTAGATAGAACTAACCTCATATTGGATATATTTGCCAAAAGAGCTCGCTCAAAAGAGGGAATGCTTCAAGTAGAGTTGGCTCAGCTAAAATATCGTTTGCCAAGACTTGTAGGCTTAGGAGGGCAGCTTTCCAGGCTGGGAGGAGGAATAGGGACAAGAGGGCCGGGGGAGACAAAATTAGAAGTTGATAGAAGACATATCAGGAATAGGATAAAGGCTATAGAGGAGAAGTTAGAAGAATTAGAGAAACATAGAAATTTGCAGAGGCAAAGAAGAAAGAAAAATCAAATTCCCGTTGTGGCAATTGTGGGTTACACCAATGCAGGAAAATCGACTTTGTTAAATGCTTTGACAGGTGCTGATGCTTATGTGGAAGATAAATTATTTGCCACATTAGATCCAACTGCTAGAAAGCTTGTACTTCCTTCAGGCAGAGAAGCCATTTTGACCGATACAGTTGGGTTTATAAGAAAACTTCCGCATGATCTGGTGGAGGCCTTTAAATCTACCTTGGAAGAAGTGAAGTATGCGGATTTGCTGCTGCATGTGATTGATGTAACATCTCCTGACATGGAAGAAAAGATAAAAGTTGTGGAGAAGGTGCTTTCTGATTTGGGAGCAATTGAAACTCCCAGGATAAATGTCTATAACAAGATAGACCTTTTAGAAATTGTACCTTCAGGGAATAACAGAGATATTTACATATCTGCAAAAAATAAAATAGGGCTTGACAGGCTTTTAGAGGCTATTGAAAGAGAGCTTTTTAAAGAGACAGAGGTGGTGAGTTTTTTATTCCCCTACGAAAAAACGAGAGAGTATAATTATTTAAAAGAGAGAGGGAAGGTGATTGAGGAAAAATTTGATGAAAAAGGGATATCAGTAAAAGCTGAGGTTACGGGTGAGATAAAAGAAAGGCTTAGGAATTTTATTATCTCTTGATGGCGTTGTATTCTGCTTTTTCCTGTGCTTTAACGTTTTTTACTATTTGTACAATTTTTTTGTAAGATTTTTGTGTTCCGTAAGTTACAAGAGGCCTTCCCAGCACAGGAAATTTTAGTGCGATTGAGAGGAATCCTCCAATTTTCATCAACCAATTTGTAGCGGCAGTTGTGTCTACTAATAAAAGACCTTCGTTGGTGTTAAAAAGATGGTAGTATAGGTCTTTTAAAGCTGGTTCTATGAGCTTTTTTGCATTTTTTACTCCCATGGAGTATACATTATTGCCGTATTCGTCAGTTCCAATTAAGACTATATGACCTGGGTCGTTTTGTCCGTTTAATTTATCAAAAAGAGGTATGCCTTCTATCTGCTCTCTAGATGGGGTCTTGTCTTCGGGCAGTTGACCTGTGTGGATATAAGCTGCTATGACAGAAGTATGTGTGCCTCCATAACAGTGATAGATTATGTGCATATAAAACTCTCCTTCCTTTCTCTTGCAGTACTTATTGTCTGTGATTTTTGCTTTTTTATACTGGAAAAAAGTAATTTTAAATGTATAATTATGGTGACCGGTGGAAAAATAAAAATAAAATTAAAAATTAAGCAGGAATTTGAGAGTTTTTAAAGAATATTATAATAAAAGAAAATGTTTTAGGGGGCTTGAAAATGTTAATAAGAGAGTGCGCTGGAGGAGTTGTATTCAAAGGAGACAGTGTATTTATCCTCAAAAATGAAAAGGGGGAATGGGTGTTACCCAAAGGGGTCATTAGAAATAATGAACTCCCCATTGACGTGGCCATAAGGAGAGTGTGTGCTGAAACAGGTCTTAAGTCAGTTGAAGTCCTTTCTACTGCTGGTGAGACCAGCTATGAGTTCTATTCTGTAACCCGTCAGCGTCCCGTCTTTAATAAAATCACCTGGTATCTCATGACGACGAGTGAAGAGGAATTTAATATAAGCAAGGAGGACGGCTTTGTTGATGGAGGATTTTTCCCCATAGACAAGGCATTGGAGATGATTACCTACAGTCAAGATAAATCGCTTGTAAACGTTTCTTACTTTAAATACAAAACTCTCACAAAAGCGCTGGCTTAAGGTTGTAAAATAGGAAGGACTTTGATTTTTAAAGCCGGCAACGGCTTTATTTTTTGGCTATAATTTGGTATAATGACAAACGGGGTGTTAATTTGGGCAAAATTTATAAGACTCTTCTTGGATACGGAGTTGCAGAAGTTGAGATAAAAAAGTCAAAATTTATAGGGCATGCAAGTCCTGTAGCCTCTGAGGAGGAGGCTATAAAATTTATAGAGAAAATAAGGGCTGAACACAGACTTGCTACGCACAATGTGTACGCCTACGTAGTAGGGGAAAATGATGAAATACAGCGGTTTAGCGACGATGGTGAGCCTTCGGGAACAGCTGGTATGCCTGTCTTAAACGTGATAAAAAAACAGGAACTGAAGAATGTAGTTGTTGTGGTTACAAGATATTTTGGAGGAATATTGTTGGGAGCAGGTGGTTTAGTCAGGGCATACACAAAAGCAGCTAAGATGGGGATCGATGCGGCGGGAATAGTAGAAAAGATTCCGGCTAAGGAGATTGAACTCACTTTTGATTATAATCTGCTTGGGAAAATTCAGAATGAACTTTTAAGAAGAGATTATTTGATAAAGGATATCTCTTATGCGGATAAGGTTATTATTACATTGCCTGTCGTAGAAGAGAAAGTTTCAGAGTTTAAGAATTTTATCACTGACTTGACTGCCAGTCGCTGCGATATAAGAGTAAAAGAAGATGTGTACCTTTTTAAAAAGGATGGAAAATACATTTTGTAAGGGGAGATGGAGAAGGTTAGGAGGTATTGAAAATGGATTGGGACTATGTAGAGGACGCTATGAAGAGAAAAGTATGGGCAGTTGTAGGTGCGCTTCCTCGCGAGACAAAGTACGGTTTTCAGATTTATAAAACCCTCAAATTAAATGGATATACTGCTTATCCTGTAAATCCTAAGTTTGAAGAAGTAGATGGAGACAAGTGTTATGATTCTCTTTCTAGTTTACCTGTAGTTCCAGAGGTCGTGGATATGGTTGTTCCACCTACAAGAGGAGAAAAATACGTAGAAGAGGCTGCTAAGTTAGGAGTAGAATTTATATGGTTTCAGCCGGGATCTGAAAGTGAAGAATTGATTGAAAAGGCTAAAGATCTAGGATTAAAGGTTATACACAATACTTGCGTGATGTTAGAAACTGACAAGAGAAAATAAGAGGGGATTTCTCCTCTTATTTTCATTTTCGTGGCTTTGAGAGGATTTCATATGTGCCTATTAAAAATAGCAAAATTGCAAATATTTTCTTAAGAAGAATTGCTTTAGTTACAATAGCTATATTGGCACCTACTAGGCTACCTATTATTCCACCTGTGATTATGAGTGGAAGTATGGAGTATTTTATGTTTCTCTTTTTTAAGTGATATATAAGGGCAATTACAGCTGTGGGAATAAAGGAGAGTAAATTTACGCTCTGAGCTGTATGCTGTTCTACGCCCATTATTATAGTGAGAGCAGGAATAAGTATTGTGCCTCCTCCTATCCCCATTCCACCAATAATTCCTGAAAAAAGGCCAATTAAAAATAGCTTCATTGTACCCACATCCTGAAGGCGGCGGTTATCATTATTACACCGAAGATTTTCCTTAAAAATGGAATTGAAATTTTGTTGAGAAAATATGCTCCTATAATTCCACCAAAAGTTTCTCCTATGGCTACATTGAGTGTGAGGGGGAGGTCTATTATTTTGCTTTGAAGGTAGATGAAGCTACTTATTACTGTTAAGGGAAGGATTATGGAAATTGCTGTGGCATGAGCCTTATGGTCCTCTATGCCTAGCAAAAATACCAGGGCAGGGACTATCAATGTTCCTCCACCAGCTCCCAAAAGCCCGTTTATGAAGCCTGTTGCAGTTCCTATGAGAAAAAGTTTTTTGTTTTTTGACATTCTATCACCTTGCCATCTTTTTGCTATTAGTTTTCCTCTAAAAATTTTAACTATTCGAATTTCCATTTGACAGATTAAGTTTTGTCAGTTTAAAATGGGTATAGCAATGTATGTATGGAGGTCTTTAAAATGGTGGCAAACAATATTCTTGATTTGATAGGGAAAACCCCTGTGGTAAAGTTAAATAAGGTGCCTGATAAAAATAGCGCTGAAGTGTACTTGAAGCTTGAGTTTTTTAACCCTGCCGGCAGCGTCAAAGACAGAATTGCCCTTGCTATGATAGAAAAGGCAGAAAAAGAAGGGATATTAAAAAAAGACAGTGTGATTGTGGAACCCACCAGTGGAAATACAGGAATAGGGCTGGCAATGGTGGGGGCTGCAAAAGGATATAAAGTTATAATAATCATGCCTGACACCATGAGCATGGAAAGGCGGATGCTTTTGGCTGCTTACGGGGCAGAGGTGATTTTGACTCCTGGAAAACTGGGCATGGAGGGAGCTATTAGAAAAGCGGAAGAGTTAGTTAAGCAGAACAAGAACTATTTCATGCCCCAGCAGTTTGAGAATTTGGCAAATCCTTTAATTCATGAAGAGACTACTGCAAAGGAAATAATAGAGGATTTTAAGGAAGGTTTAGATGCTTTTGTAGCGGGTATAGGTACAGGAGGGACTATTACAGGAGTTGGTAGAGCCCTTAAAAAAGTTTTTCCAGATATAAAGATTGTGGGGGTAGAACCTTACTCTGCCGCAGTTTTATCTGGAAGAGAACCGGGTCCCCACAAGATTCAGGGAATTGGAGCAGGCTTTATACCCAAAGTCTTGGATAGAGAAGTGCTAGATGAAGTGATACCAGTGAAAGATGAAGATGCCTTTGAAATGACTAGAATTTTGGCCAAAAAAGAAGGTGTTTTGGCAGGGATTTCTACTGGTGCTTTTTTGTGGGCAGCGCTTAATGTAGCTAAGAAATTAGGAAAAGGGAAGAAAGTCCTTGCAATAGCGGCAGACAGCGGAGAGAGGTATTTAAGTACGCAGATTTTCAGAGAATATTAAGGAGGGATGTTTATGGCTGGACATTCCAAATGGGCTAATATAAAGCACAAAAAAGAAAAAATGGACGCTAAAAAAGGGAGAATCTTTACTAAACTTACAAAAGATATCATAAAGGCGGCAAAAGAAGGAGGGGGAGACCCCGAGACTAACAGTAAACTGAAATTAGCAATTGAAAGGGCAAAAGCCTTTAATTTGCCCGGTGAAAATATTCAAAGGGCTATTAAAAAGGGTACTGGTGAATTAGGAGGAGCAAAGCTTGAAGAGGTAATTTACGAAGGATATGGCCCGGCAGGTACAGCTATAATTGTTGAGGCTTTAACCGACAACAAGAACCGCACAGCAGGTGAAATAAGGCATATTTTTGACAGAAATGGCGGCACTCTAGGGGCTGCTGGATCTGTCACATGGATGTTTGACAAAGTAGGGGTTATAGTAGTGGAAAAAACTGATTCCGTAAATGAAGAGGACTTGATGATGGTGGCGATAGAGGCCGGAGCAGAAGATTTTTCGGCGGACGAGGGAGAATTTGAGATTATAACTGACCCTTCTAATTTCCAAGAAGTAAGGGAGGCTATAGAAAAAGCAGGATATAAAATTTCTGAGGCAGAAATTACAATGCTTCCTAAAAACACCATTAAGCTAAGTCCTGAAGACTATGAGAAATTCGAGAAATTGATTGACAAACTTGAGGACAATGACGATGTTCAGAATGTTTACCACAATGTAGAATTAGAAGATGAGGAGGAATAAAAAGAAAGAGATAGAAAGCTAAATATGCTCTATCTCTTTCTTTTCTTTTTCTGTAAGTATTTTATGTAAGTCAAGGTTGATAATCAACCTTCCGTTTAGGTTGATGATAGAAGTTATGTACTCTCTTCCAATTCCTTTTATTATGTCTGGCGCTTCTTGTATTGTGGAATCTTCAACTCTTAAAACTTCTGTCACTGAGTCTACTATGAACCCTACAGGCCTTTCTGTGACATTTACCACAATTATTCTGTTGTTTTCATTTTTTTCTGATGTGGGCAGATTAAATCTTTTCTTGAGATCTATTATGGGGATTACTGTGCCCCTTAAATTGGTTATGCCTTCTACAAAAGAAGGTGCATCTGGCACTTTGATGATGGTCTGAAGCCTTATGATTTCTACCACCTGATTGATGTCTACACAAAAGTCCTCGTTGTTTAATTTAAATACTACAATCTGTTTTGGCATTTCCCATCTCCTCCTTCCTAGATATTATTCGATATTTTTTGACAAAATCCTGCAAGAAGAATAAATTTTTTAAAATTGGTTATAATTACATAAAACAGGAGGAGATGTTATGAAAAAGATAATTTCCTATAAGATGGTTGCTATATATATTTTTGCTATATTTTTGGGAGCGATGACAGGATATTTCATAAGCGTTAAACAGAATGAAAAGGAAAGGGAAGCGAAAAGCGCAAAGTATGAAAAACCATTTCCCATTCAGCAGGAAGCTCTTGCTAAAAGAGCAGATTTTTATAAAAAGTTAATTTTTGAGACCAGGTATCTTGAAAATGGTGAAGTTGTACGAGAAGAGCAAAAGCTTACTCCTTCCCTTTACGGCAAGTCAAAAGAGGAATTGGAAAAGATATATTCTGGATGGAGGGTTATAAAATTTGACGATGAAGAGATAGTCTTATGTAGGGAAAAAGAAGGTTTGCCGCCAGATTATTACATAATTTCTGTGCTTGACGGTTATGTGGTTTTGCTCAAAAGCGATGGAAATGGACATAAAGAAGTTGTAGAAAAGACGGACATTTCTATTGAAAGTTTGACGCCTTTTGACAGGGAAAGAGTTATGGAGAATATAGTTACAAAAGATAAGGATGAAGCTTATCAGATACTGGCAAATTTAAGCTCTTAAAGGAGTTTTCCTTCGGGAGACTTCAGAGCGAAGTTTAAAAAAACTCTATCTAGATTTATAAAAAAGTCCCTGTTTTTGAAGGTAGGAAACAGGGACTTAATTTTGTCTTTGAAAGGTCGATTTCTCCTTCGGGAGAACTTTTTCTTGTTTATAAACTCTATTGATGTTAAAATAAATAAAAGGAGAGGAGAAGAATGAGGGTATTGGGAATAGATCCGGGAATTGCCACATTGGGATATGGAGTCGTTGAGTATAAGAACAACAAATTTTTTCCCATAGCTTATGGAGCCATCACTACAGATGTGGGAGTTGACAAGGCGTTTCGTCTTTACACTCTATATAAAGGACTTGAAGATATTATAAAGCTTTATCGTCCAGAGATTGTAGCGATTGAAGAGCTTTTCTACAATAAAAATTCTAAGACGGTAATTACAATTGGAGAAGTTAGAGGGATTTCAATACTGGCTGCTGTAAATTCAGGAGTAAAAGTGTATGAGTATACCCCCCTACAGGTGAAACAGGCAGTAGTTGGGTATGGGAGAGCGGAAAAACAGCAGGTTCAGCAGATGGTAAAGGTGCTTTTAAATCTTGATGAGATACCAAAGCCAGATGATGTGGCTGATGCGCTGGCCGTTGCCATTTGCCACTGCCACAGCAATAATATGTTGGAAAGACTGGGGTATGGGCGATGATTGAGTACATAAGGGGAATTATTGAAGACATAGGACCAGATCATGTGATAATCGACCTTATGGGCATAGGTATAAAAATTTTTGTGCCCTTTTCTACTATGAAGGAGTTGCCTCCCAAAGGAAATATAACAAAGCTTTACACATACCTTTACGTCAGGGAAGATGGATTTCAGATTTTTGGCTTTAAGAGAAAAGAAGAGCTAGAACTTTTTGAGAAATTACTTTCTGTGAGCGGCGTAGGACCTAAAGGTGCTCTTTCTATTCTCTCTGTTGTGCCAATAGAAAGCTTTATAAAGGCAGTAAACAGCGGTGATTACAAAATTTTAACAGCAGCTCCTGGCATAGGAAAGAAGACAGCAGAGAGGATCATATTAGAGCTCAAGGATAAAGTGCCCAAAGAGGTTGTAGTCCCGAAAGAGGACAGCCTGTTAAATGAGGCTTTAGAGGCTTTGCTAGCATTGGGTTATACTAAAAGTGAGGCTATTTACGCTCTTTCTGATGTAAACTGTGAAAGTGTGGAACAGGCTGTCAAAGAGGCGCTGAAAAAATTGGCGAAATAGGGTGAAGTAAATGGAAGAAAGGATATTGACTCAAAATTTTACTCAAGAGGATGCGACGGAATACAGTCTCCGTCCCAGGTGGCTTTCTGAGTACATAGGACAGGAGAAAATAAAACAGGAGCTAAAAATCTATATAGAAGCAGCTAAAAAAAGAGGAGAACCACTAGACCATGTGCTACTTTACGGCCCTCCTGGGCTTGGGAAGACTACTTTAGCTACAGTTATTTCCAATGAAATGGGAGTAGGCATAAAAATAACTTCAGGACCTGCTATAGAGAGGTCTGGGGATTTGGCGGCAATTCTGACAAATTTGCAGGAGAACGACATACTCTTTATAGACGAGATTCACAGATTAAACAGAAGCGTTGAGGAGATTTTGTATCCTGCTATGGAAGATTTTGAGCTTGACATAGTAATAGGGAAGGGACCAAGTGCTAGGTCTATAAGGCTTAGCCTTCCTAAATTTACGCTTATTGGAGCTACTACAAGGGCAGCTCTCATGACTTCTCCTTTAAGGAGTAGATTTGGAGTCATAAATCGCCTTGATTATTATTCAGTAGAGGAATTAAAGGAAATTATAAAAAGGTCAGCTAATATTTTGAATATTGGTATTGACGAAGATGCAGCTTTTGAGATAGCTAGAAGGTCCAGAGGAACTCCCAGAATAGCTAACAGGCTTTTAAAAAGGGTGAGAGATTTCGCAGAAGTGAAAGGAAATGGCTATATTGATTACAATACGGCAAATATAGCTTTAAACATGCTTGGGGTCGATGAAATGGGCTTAGAGGAAATTGATAGAAAGATCTTGATTGCAATAATAGAGAAGTTTGGCGGAGGACCTGTTGGAATTGATGCTATTGCTGCATCAGTTGGTGAAGATGTGGATACAATAGAAGATATGTACGAGCCTTATCTCATGCAGATAGGATTTTTAAATAGAACTCCAAGAGGGAGAGTAGTTACAAAACTGGCCTATCAGTATCTTAAGTACCCTTATGTTGAGCAGAGGAGGATTGAGGATGTTTGACAACTTTGGCAAAATGTTAATATTTATGGGAGCAATTTTAATCGCCATAGGACTTCTTTTTTCAGCAGGTTCAAAAATTGGTTTGGGCCGTTTGCCAGGAGATATAGTTTATCACAGGGGAAATTTTACTTTTTATTTTCCATTGATGACAAGCCTTTTATTAAGCGTATTTTTAACACTTCTTTTCTGGCTTTTTAGAAGGTAAGTATTGAAAATTTTTTGATTTAACGGTATAATCACCATATGCATTCTTGAAAAGGGATGGAGTAGGGTATGAAGCGAAGTGAATTCTACTTTGATTTGCCGGAGGAGTTAATTGCTCAAGAGCCATTAGAAGATAGGGCAAGTTCCAGATTGATGATTTTAGATAGAAGGACAGGGGAGATAAAGCACGACATTTTTAAAAACATAACTAAATATCTAAAAGAAGGGGATTGTCTGGTTTTAAATGACACAAAAGTAATTCCTGCAAGGCTCATTGGACAGAGGGAGGATTCTGGAGGAAAGGTAGAGCTTTTGCTTTTGAGAAGGACTTCAATGAATGAGTGGGAGGTTTTAGTGAAACCAGGCAAAAGGGCAAAGGTGGGCAAAAGGGTGGTATTTGGAAATGGAGAGCTTGTGGCAGAAATAATCGATACCACAGAGGCGGGAGGGCGCATAGTAAGATTTTACTACGATGGGGTGTTCGAAGAGGTATTGGACAGGTTGGGTGAGATGCCTGTTCCTCCTTATATAAAGAAAAAGCTAAAGGACAAGAATAGGTATCAAACGGTATACGCCAAGTATGAAGGCTCGGCTGCAGCACCTACAGCAGGTCTTCATTTCACAGAGGAATTGCTGGATGAAATTCGAAATATGGGAGTAAAGACGGTTTTCATAACTCTTCACGTGGGGTTGGGCACTTTCAGGCCTGTTAAAGAGGAAATAATAGAGAACCACAAGATGCACGAGGAGTTTTACATTGTTACAGAAGAAGCCGCAAAAGCCATAAATGAAGCTCGAAAAAATGGAGGCCGCATAATAGCTGTAGGGACTACTTCTACTCGCACTTTAGAGACGGTTGCAGATGAGAGCGGATATATTCATCCAAAAAGCGGATGGACAGATATTTTTATATATCCTGGATATAAGTTTAAAGCGATAGACGGGATGATTACAAATTTCCATCTGCCTGAATCTACCCTCATAATGATGGTTTCTGCTTTTGCAGGAAAAGAGAATATAATGAGGGCGTATAAAGTGGCTATTGAGAATAAATACAGGTTCTTTAGCTTTGGAGATGCAATGCTTATCATATAAAGGACAGGAGGTAAAAATGGCTGCGATAAAGTACAGAGTTATAAAAAAAGATGCAAGGACCAAGGCAAGATTGGGAATTCTTGAAACCCCCCATGGAGTTATAGAGACGCCAGTTTTTATGCCTGTAGGTACGCAGGCTACAGTGAAAGCGATGACCCCTGATGAGCTAAAAGAAATGGGCGCTACAATTATTTTAGGAAACACCTACCATCTTTATTTAAGGCCAGGCCACAAGATTATTGAAAAAGCAGGTGGTCTTCACAAATTCATGAACTGGGATAGGGCTATTTTAACAGATAGCGGCGGATTTCAAGTTTTTAGTTTAAGCTCTTTGAGAAAAATTACAGAAGATGGCGTGGAATTTAGGTCTCACATTGACGGGTCAAAACATTTTTTTACTCCTGAAAAAGTGATAGAGATACAGAATTCGCTGGGGTCTGATATAATCATGTCTTTTGATGAATGTGCCCCTTATCCTGCTGACTATGACTATGTAAAAAGGTCTATGGAACTTACAATAAAGTGGGCGGAGAGGGGGAAAAAAGCCCATAAAAATACGGATAGACAGGCTCTTTTTGGCATTGTGCAAGGGGGAACTTATAAAGATTTAAGAAGAGAATGCGCAGAAAGGTTAGTTGATATGGATTTTCCCGGATATGCTATTGGGGGTTTAAGTGTTGGTGAGCCAAAAGACCTTATGTACGAAATTATAGATTTTACTACTGATTATTTGCCTCACGATAAACCGAGATATCTGATGGGGGTGGGAACGCCCGAAGACCTTATAGAAGGTGTGATAAGAGGGGTTGACATGTTTGACTGTGTATTGCCTACGCGAATTGCCAGAAATGGAACTGTATTTACAAGCAGAGGCAAATTGATAGTGAGAGATGCGCCGTATGCTGAAGACTTTTCGCCACTGGATGAGGAATGCGACTGTTACACCTGCAAGAATTATTCTAGAGCTTATTTAAGGCATCTTTTTAAGGCGAAGGAAATTTTGGCGGCGAGGCTTGCTACCTACCACAATCTCTATTTTTTAATTAAATTGATGGAGAAAATAAGGGAGGCCATAAGGCAAGATCGCCTGCTGGAATTCAAAGAAGAGTTTTTAAGAAAATACTATGGGAACAGGGAGGAATAGTGAATGAACGAAACTACTTATGTACTCATTCAATTTGCGATTTTAATTGCAATTTTTTACTTTTTACTTATTTTGCCACAGCAGAGAAGGCAGAAAAAAGAGAGAGAAATGCTGGATTCTTTGAGGCCTGGAGATGAAATTATAACTAAAAGCGGTTTTTATGGAAAGATACTCAATATAAAGGACGATGTGATAACTCTTGAAATGGGAGCAGACAAGGTAAGATTAAAGATTGCTAAATGGGCAGTAGGTGGAGTTGTGAGCAGAGCAGAATCTAACAACAATAAAGGAGATAAGGAATCAAAGTAGGGTGCGGCTAGTCCGCATCTTTTTTGTACTATGTTTTTGTTTTTTGGCATAGATATTAGTGAGAAGTGAAAGGGGGTAGGAGGTTGAGAAGGCACTTTGTGATGGATAAAAGGAGTGGAATCAATTTTTCAGGCATTTTAATTGGAGTTTTAGTCTCTTACATAATTACACTTCTTTTTTTCATAATCTACGCCCTTCTTTTAACTTTTACTTCTGTTTCGGAGATGGCTTTGCCTAAATTCACAATCTTCGTCACTATTACAGGAGTGGTATTGGCAGGAGCCCTATCTGCAAGGAATACTGCCAGCAAAGGCTGGTTAAATGGCGGAATTGCAGGAATTTTGTACATTGCAGTGATGGCACTTTTAGGAACTTTTTTGGTGAAGGAATTTGGACCCTCATCTTCGCTGGCTGTAAAGTTTTTATGGGGAGCTTTTCTGGGCTCTTTGGGAGGGATGATAGGCATCAATTTATAACTTTCCTTCCTTCTTTTTATGTGTTATAATAAAGCGGGAGGAGGGAAGGAAGATGAGGAGAATTATAACAATTAACAAGCCCACATTGAGAGAGAGCCTTAAAAAACCTGGTTGTGGAGAATGCCAGGCATCCTGTCAGTCTGCTTGTAAGACTTCCTGCACTGTAGGTAATCAAGAGTGCCAGTATAACTAACTTTAATACATAACCACCTTAAAATGGCAGTAAGTATTTACTGCCATTTAAACTTGCAATGGAGGTTTAAAAATGGCTGCGACAATGCATAAATTTAAAAGATTGGGACTTAACATAGTGGTTGACCCAGTAAGTGGTGCCATACATGTGGTGGATGATGTAGTGTATGATGTATTAGATTATTACGAAAACCATTCTCGCGAGGAAATTGTAAATTTGCTAAAAGATAAGTACAAAGAAGAAGATATTTTAGAGGCGATTTCAGAAGTCGATGAGTTAAAGGAAAACGGACTTCTTTTTACTGAGGATATATACAAAGATATAGCAATTTCAAGAGCGGATTCTGTGATAAAGGCAATGTGTTTGAATGTAGCTCATGACTGTAATTTGAGGTGCAAGTATTGTTTTGCTTCTACTGGAGATTTTAAAGGTGGAAGAAAATTGATGGACTTTGAGACGGGGAGAAAAGCCATAGATTTTTTGATAAAGAGTTCTGGTAAGAGGAGAAATATTGAAATTGACTTTTTTGGCGGTGAACCCCTTTTAAATTTTGAAGTTGTTAAGCAATTAGTGGAGTATGGCAAACAGAAGGCAAAAGAGAACAAGAAAAATATCAAGTTTACAATAACTACAAATGCAGTTCTTTTAGACGATGAAAAGATAGAGTACTTCAATGAAAATTTTTCAAATGTGGTCTTAAGTTTAGATGGCAGGAAAGAAGTAAACGACCGGATGAGAGTAAGGGCTGATGGAAGCGGCACCTATGATGTTATTGTGCCAAAAATTCAAAAGTTTGTTAAGACACGGGGTAAAAAGGAATACTATGTTAGAGGGACTTTTACTGCTAAAAATCTGGACTTTGTGGAGGATGTGCTTCATATAGCCGATTTGGGAGTGTATGAAATTTCAGTAGAACCTGTTGTAGAAAAAGAGGACAGGGACTACACTTTGAAGGAAGAGCACTTAGATAGAATTTTTGAAGAATACGACAGATTAGCAGAAGAGTATATAAGGCGCTATGAGGAAGGGAGACCTTTTGCTTTTTATCATTTTAAGATAGACTTAAAAGGTGGGCCCTGCATAAAGAAAAGATTACAGGGTTGTGGTGCGGGATTTGAATATATAGCTGTAACTCCTGATGGGGAGATTTACCCATGTCACCAGTTTGTAGGGATTGAGGAATTTAAATTGGGAACTTTAGATGAAGGAATTACAAATATAGAGTTGCAGAGAAAATTCATGGAAAGTGATATTTACAAAAGGGAAGAATGCGCTAATTGCTGGGCGAGATTTTATTGCAGCGGTGGGTGCTTTGCAAATAATTATAATATTAACGGAGATATTAACAAACCTTATAAACTTGCCTGTGAAATGCAAAAAAGGCGCATTGAAAATGCCATTGCCATAAAGGCTTACCTTACATTGAGGGGTGAAAAAGGTGATTATCAAAGAGTACAAAGGGATAAAGCCGCAAATAGATGAAGAGGCTTATATAGCCGAGACTGCTGAGATTATTGGGGATGTGGAAATAAAAAAGAACGTAAATATCTGGTATGGAGCGGTTTTAAGAGGGGATGTTGATAAGATAGTGGTGGAGGAAGGGACAAATATACAGGACAACTGTGTAGTGCATGTGACAGATGGACATCCCTGCTATATAGGAAAATACTGCACAATAGGGCACGGAGCAATTGTCCACGCTTGTAAAGTGGGGAATAACGTGTTGATAGGAATGGGAGCAATTATTCTGGATGATGCAGAGATAGGGGATAATTGCATAATTGGAGCTGGTGCTTTAGTGACAGGAGGCAAGAAAATTCCTCCAGGGAGCCTCGTCATAGGAAGCCCTGCTAAAGTAGTGAGGCAGCTCACAGAAGAGGAGATAGAAAGCATCCATAAGTCCTACGAACACTATGTAGAATTAGCAAAATTGCATTTTTCTGAGTTTGGGCAATTGACCGTTTACAATAAAAGTAATATAATAGAAAATAGTTAGTCAAACGACAAAGGAGGATTTAGATGAGAAGTCGAGGCTTTATTAAATTTTTTTCTGTAATTTTGGTCTCAGCAATGGTGGCGTATGTGGCTTTTTTTGGAATTAAAGCGGGTAATTACTCTATTTCACCAATTCAGGATCGCATACGACTGGGACTTGATTTAAGAGGAGGCGTATATGTATTAGAAGAAGCTCAGGGAAATGTGACACAAGATGCTATAAATAAGGCTATTGCTGTTATAAGAAATAGAGTAGATGCTTTAGGAGTGACGCAGCCTGTCATAGCGCAGCAAGGTTCTAACAGAATCCGTGTGGAGTTGCCAGGTATGAAAGACCCAGATAAAGCGATAGAGATAATTGGTAAGACTGCGCAGTTAAAGTTTGTGGGCCCAGATGGGAAGGTTATCTTGACAGGAGCAAATGTAAAAGATTCTAAAGCAGTGTATGCTCATACTGAAACAGGAATACAGCAACCACAAGTTACGTTAGTACTTGATGCAGAGGGCACGAAAAAGTTTGCAGAAGCAACACAGAAGTTTTTGGGACAACCTATTGCAATACTGTTAGATGATAAAGTTATCTCAGCACCTACTGTCAAAGATGTGATAACGACAGGAAATGCAGTAATTACTGGCTTGAAAGATTTCCAAGAAGCATCTGAATTGGCTACTCTTATAAGAGCTGGTTCTTTGCCTGTAACGCTAAAACCTATAGCTTATAGTTCAGTAGGTGCAACATTAGGGCCCAATGCTTATAATGCCAGTGTAAAAGCTGGTATATACGGCGTGCTACTTATTTTACTATTTATGGCAGCTTTTTATAGATTGCCAGGAGTAATGGCAGATATAGCCCTTTTAATATACATATTGATAAATCTAATAATTTACTCTTTACTTAATATAACTTTAGACTTACCTGGTATTGCAGGCTTCCTATTGTCAATTGGGATGGCTGTTGATGCTAATGTTTTAATTTTTGAAAGATTTAAAGAAGAATTAAGAGCTGGTAAAAGCATACGAGCTGCTTTAGATGCAGGTTTTGCAAGGGCCTTCAGAGCCATTTTTGATGCTAATATGACTACTATTATTGGTACTATTATACTTTTTTACATGGGCTCTGGAAATGTGAAAGGTTTTGCTTTAACACTTCTAATAGGTGTCATATCCAGCTTATTCACAGCTATAACTGTAACGAGATTTTTGTTACATGCGCTCCTTGATATGGATCTGACAAAGAATATAAAACTTTATGGAGCATAGGAGGGGAATTAAGTGAACCAACACGGATTTCATATAGATGTCATTGGCAAAACGAAGATTTGGTTTGCAATATCAGGGATCATAATTTTAATCGGCGTAATAGCCATGCTTGTAGATGGATTTAATTGGGGAATAGATTTTACTGGTGGAACAATAATGGAATTTAAAATTGGCAAACCTTTTGACACAAAGGATATAATTAAAATTTTAAATGAATATAAAGTCAAAGACTACCAAATACAAAAAGTAGGGACAAAAGGTGATCATGTTTCAATAAAGACGAGCCCTATTTCTCATGAAACGCAGCTTTCAATAATAAAAGATATCGAAAAAAAGTACAACTTAACAGAAGATGACATAATAATGTCACAGCAGGTGGGACCTTCTTTAGGGAGAGAAATAAAATTGGGAATGATAGGAGCTGTATTGCTGGCTTCTATTGCAATGTTTGTCTATTTAGGATTTAGATTTGAATTTACAATGAGTGTGGCGGCAGTGATTGGTTTACTCCACGATGTGCTTATACTAATTTCTGTATATACTATTTTTAACATAACGATGAATGCCCCTTTTATAGCAGCAGTTTTAACTGTATTTGGCTATTCTGTTAATGATACTGTTGTAATTTTTGACAGAATAAGGGATAACTTAAAAATCATGAGAAGATCGGATTATGCAAAAATTGCAAATGACAGTGTAAATCAGACTCTTACAAGGTCAATAAATACAACTTTGACTACGTTAATTATGCTTATTTTAATGTATTTCTTAGGACCTAAGGCATTGAAAGATTTCGCATTGCCTTTGCTTATTGGGATAACTTCGGGAACGTATTCTTCGATATTTATCTCTACTCCTCTTTGGGTATTAATTAAGAATAGAGAAAAGAGGAGAAAAACCTCTAATAAACCTATAAAAGCCTAAGTTTTAAATAATACCAAAAACGTAGTGGCATAATATCTCTTGAGGTGAAAAAATGAATTTGCTTTTTGTTTTTAGAAATAAAAATATTACCAAAAGGTATAAAGAGATATTAAAGATTTTAACTAAAAATGGTTTTGGTTTTATTTCTGATATTTTATTAAAAGGTAGACATATACCTTTTTATATACTGAAAAGTCATGATTACATGGGAGCTGGAGAGAGAATTCGGAAAACATTAGAAGAATTGGGGCCAACTTTTATAAAATTGGGGCAACTTTTAAGTACAAGAGCAGACCTTATACCTCACGACATTTTATTGGAACTGGCAAAACTCCAGGACAAAGTCGCACCTGAAAATTTTAATTCTATTAGAGGAGTTTTGGAAAGTGAGTTAAAAGGAGATATTAAAGAATTTTTTAGCTATTTTGAGGAAGAACCTATTGCTTCTGCTTCTATCGGACAAGTGTACAGAGCAAGGACGAGAGAAGGAAAAGAGGTAGTTGTCAAAGTTCAAAGGCCAGAAGTTGCAGAAAAGGTCAATGCTGATGTTGTAATCCTTAAGAGTATTGCTAAAGTCTTAAACGACCGAATAATTGATTCTCCAATAGATTTTGTAGAAATAGTAGAGGAGCTGACAGATTCTTTATTGAATGAATTGGATTACACCCAAGAAGGAAATAATGCAGATAGGTTTAGAGAAAATTTTAAGAATGAAAATTATATATATATCCCTAAAGTGTATTGGGAATACACCACAAAGAGAGTACTTACAATGGAATATGTAGAAGGGATAAGTGTTAAAAATAAAGATCTGTTAATTAAAATGGGATATGACCTTAAACGAATAGCAAGAAATGGTGTGTGGGCTATTTTTTTACAAGTATATAAGTATGGCCTTTTTCACGGTGACCCTCATCCAGGGAATATCTTAATAACGAAAGAGGGAAAGATATCTTATATAGATTTTGGAATTGTTGGATATCTTGATAAGTCGTCACGGGAAGTTCTCATAGAACTCTTTAAAGCCTTTGCAGAAAATGATACAGAAGAAGTCATAGAGATTTTGTCAGATATTGGTGCTATAAGGTCTGACACAAATCTGAGAAGCTTAAAAGCCGATTTAGGCCGGATAATAAATTATTTTTACAATACTCCTTTGCGCAACATAAGTGTGAATGATTCTATGAAAAAAATTATGGCTATTGTTCATAGACATAAATTGATGTTGCCACCAGGATTTACTCTCTTTCTAAAGTCATTAGCTACGGTTGAGGGGGTAGGGAGAGACTTAGATCCGGACTTTAGCATTTCAGATGTGGCAAAAGACTTCGTCAAACAGATGTACCTTCAAAAAATTGATGTAAAGGAAATAATCAAAGAAAACTCTAAGGAATTGCACAAAGCTTTAGTAATACTTAGAAAACTTCCTTTTAGATTGCAGAGCATAATGACAAAGCTTATAAAGGACGATATTAAAGTTAGGATAAATATAGATGAAAGTGAGAGCTTAAGATATGATTTGAATATCATGATAAACAAAGTAATTGTGAGTATAATAGCTTCAGCTTTGATTGTTGGTTCATCACTCGTTTTGACTTATGGTGGTGGATACAAAATTTTTGGATATAATGCCATTGGTTTTTTTGGATATATGATTGCCACTCTGTTGTGTCTATGGGTATTTTATCGCATTTTTATAGTAGACAGAAGAAAAAAATGAAAACTTATGGGTGAGTTGGATGACCAAAATTTATAAGTGGGTTATAAAAGAAAATGACCCTCAAAAGGTGGAGGAGATAACAAGAAAATACTCTTTATCGAGAGTTGTTTCAGAAGTACTTGTTTCTAGGGGAATTACAGAGGTAAAAAATTTTTTAGAACCCCAATTAAGTGATTTGTTATCTCCTTTTTTGTTAAAAGGGATAAAAGAAGCCAGAGAATTGATAAATAAACATCTCCAAGAGGGCAATTTAATTACGATTTATGGAGACTACGATGTAGATGGGATTACTGCTACTTCTCTTATGTACCTTACTCTTAAAAAGTTGGGAGGGAAGGTCGATTTTTATATTCCTGAAAGAATATCAGAGGGTTATGGAATAAACGAAGAGGCTATAGAAAAAATTGTCCAAAAAGGGACAAAACTTGTAATCACTGTTGATTGTGGAATTACTGCTGTTAATGAGGTAAAAAAAGCTAAATCTGTTGGGTTGGAGGTGGTAATCACTGACCACCACAGCATACCTGAAGAAATTCCACAGGCAGATGTGGTAGTAAATCCTCATTTGCCTGGCGCTTATCCTTTTAGCGATTTAGCAGGGGTGGGGGTTGCATTTAAATTAGCCCAAAGTCTTATTGGTGAGAAGGCTTTTGACTTTTTGGATATTGTTTCTTTAGGTACTATTGCTGATATTGTACCTCTGGTAGGAGAGAACAGAATAATTGTCAAAGAAGGTCTAAAAAAATTAAATGAAACGCAAAACCTCGGTTTAAAAGCTCTTATAAAGGCTTCAGGGTTACAGAATGTGCGGATTGATGAATATCACGTAGGTTTTATTCTGGCACCTCGCCTAAATGTTGCAGGAAGGTTAAAAAGCGCAGAGGCAGCTGTTAGGTTGTTGATAAGTGAAGATGAAAAAGAAGTGGAAGAGATAGCAAGATATCTTAACGAAGAAAATTCTAGAAGGCAGAATATTGAAAATAATATTTTAGAAGAAGCTGTTAAAAAAGTAGAAGAGTCCGTCGATTTGAAAAAAGATAAAGTGATAGTTTTATGGGATGAAAAATGGCATCCTGGAGTTATTGGAATTGTATCTTCTAGAATAACTGAAAAATATGCCAGACCTTCTATCCTGATAAGTCTGAAGGAAGAAGAGGGTAAGGGTTCAGGTAGAAGTATTGAGGGGTTTAACCTTTACAAAGGATTGGAATATTGTAGAGATTTATTGGTTAAATATGGCGGTCATGAGATGGCGGGAGGACTGACTATTAAAAAAGATAACTTAGACCTTTTTAAAAAGAAAATAAATGAATATGCTGATATTGTGTTGAAAGATATAGACCTTATTCCTACTTTAAAAGTAGATGCTAGGGCAAAAGAAGAAAAAATAAATATAAAGGTGGCAAAGCAACTTCAAGAATTAAAGCCCTTTGGGGTTGACAACCCCCGACCTATCTTGCTTTTTGAGGGGCTCACTGTTGAAAAGATTTTTGAAGTGAATAACGGAAAGCACGTAAAAATCATAGGGCGGAAGGATGATTTTGTTTATGAACTGTTGATTTTTGACCTTTCTTCCAAAGAAATAAAGGTAGGAATAGGGGATGTCATAGATGTTGTTGGAACTGTAGACATAAATAATTGGAATGGGATAGAATCAGTAGTTATAAATGTGAAAGATTTAAGGATTAGATTTCCGCTTTTTGCATATTATAAAAATCTGAGCAGAGTTTTAATTTCTTCTAAATCCCAAAGGAAGAGAGTAAACAAAAGCTTAGGAGATATTATTGATAAAAGAGGTATGCAGGACAAAGAGAGATATGTACTGAGGCTTTTTAAAAGTGACAGAAAAACCCTTGTGTTGGTAAGCACTGAGATAGAGCTGAGGTCTTTACTTAGGTACCTTAAAATAGAGAAATTTTACAATTTTTCCGTATCTACTAGATATTGTCAAGGAAAAAATGTCATACTGTTTTTCCCGCACTCTTTTAAGCCTTGTGACTTTTATGATGATATAGTGATGTATGACATTCCTTTTGACAAAGAGTTGTTTTACAACATCATTTCTCTCTCTGATAAAAAGAAAGTTCATTTAATTTTCAGAAAAGAGGACGTATATAATAATTTAAGGGTTTTTGATGAGATTTTTCCTCGGCGAGAGGATTTTATAAGGCTTTATAAGTTTGTAGATGAAGGGAATAACATTTTCTTTAAAGGTCATTTGCATCCTGATTTGAATTTGAATCCTATAAAATTCAGAATTTGCTTAGAAGCAATGAAAGAAACAGGATTGATAAATGTAGAAGAACGTGATAATATTTTAATGTTGAGCAAAAATTTTGTAGCTGAAAAGGTTAATCTAGAAGAAACCGAAATTCTGCAGAAGATAATCTCGGCTAAAAGAGAATTTATTAAGTTTGCCAAGTCCATCTTTAAACCGAATTTTAAGGAGGTTTTACAATGACGCTAGAGGACATTAAAGAAATGATACGAGAAATACCAGATTTCCCCAAGAAAGGAATAAGGTTTAAGGATATAACGCCTGTTTTAAAGGACGCTAAGGCATTTAATTATTCTATAGAAATGCTAGCAAAGGCCTTAGAGGGCAGAAAATTTGACCTTATAGCTGCCCCTGAAGCAAGAGGATTTTTATTTGGAGCTCCTCTTGCCTTCCGGTTAGGAGTGGGATTTGTTCCGGTGAGAAAACCCGGGAAGTTACCTGCTGAAACCTTAAGCTACGAATATGAACTAGAGTACGGCCTGGATTCTCTTGAGATACACAAAGATGCGGTAGTTAAGGGGCAGAGAGTTGTGATAGTGGATGACCTTCTGGCTACAGGGGGAACTGTTTACGCTTCAGCCAAGCTTGTAGAAAGCTTGGGAGGAGTAGTGGATTCTATTTTGTTTTTGACGGAACTGACATTTCTAGATGGTAGAAAAAAGCTTGACGGATATGATATAATTTCATTAATAAAGTTCTAAATATCTTTAAAGTGGCATTTTGCCACTTTAAATTATAAGGTGTGATGACTGTGATAGAAAAAGTAATAAATAGAGTAAAACAATACATGGGGGAAAATGCAAATTTAGACCTTTTATATAAAGCCTACAACTTTGCAGTGAAAGCCCATGAGGGGCAGGTAAGGAATTCAGGGGAGCCTTACATTGTGCATCCTGTAGAAGTCGCATACATTCTTGCTGATTTGGAGCTAGACCTTACTACAATTGTTGCAGGGCTTTTGCACGACGTGATTGAGGACACAGGTGTTACTTATGACCAGTTGATGGAAGAATTTGGAAAAGAAATTGCTGACCTGGTAGATGGGGTTACCAAATTGGGAAAGATAGAGTATAAAAGCAAAGTTGAGCAACAGGCTGAAAACATGAGAAAAATGTTAATAGCGATGGCAAAGGATATAAGGGTGATACTCATAAAATTAGCCGACAGGCTTCACAACATGAGAACTTTAAAGTATTTGCCTCCTGATAAGCAGAAGGAAAAGGCAGAGGAGACATTAGAAATTTATGCGCCTATAGCCCACAGACTGGGAATATCAAAAATAAAATGGGAATTGGAAGATCTGTGCCTGAGGTATTTGCACCCTGAAGAGTATTACGACTTAGTAGAAAAAGTTGCTGCAAAGAGAAAAGAGAGAGAAGAATTTATACAAAACATAATAGCCACTATCAAGCAAAAATTAGATGAGATGGGTATACCAGCGGAAGTAGATGGGCGGCCAAAGCATTTTTACAGCATATACAAAAAAATGAAGACTCAAAATAAGACTTTTGAAGAAATTTACGACCTTTTAGCTATAAGAATAATTGTAAATACGGTAAAAGACTGCTACGGCGTGTTGGGAATAGTGCATACCTTATGGAAGCCAATTCCAGGGCGTTTTAAAGATTACATCGCTATGCCTAAGCCAAATATGTATCAATCTCTTCATACCACAGTTATAGGCCCAAAAGGAGAGCCTTTTGAAGTACAGATAAGGACGTGGGAGATGCATAAAACTGCTGAATACGGTATTGCAGCCCACTGGCGCTATAAAGAAGGGAAGACCACAGAAGACGAGTTTGACAAAAAGCTTGTATGGTTAAGGCAGCTTTTAGAATGGCAGAAGGAATTGAAAGACCCTAAAGAGTTTATGGAAACTTTAAAGATAGACCTTTTTACAGACGAAGTTTTTGTGTTTACTCCAAAAGGGGATGTCATCAGCTTGCCGGCAGGGTCTACTCCTATCGATTTTGCGTACAGCATACACACTGAAATAGGTCACAGGATGAACGGTGCCAAAGTAAATGGGAGAATAGTTCCTATAAACTATCAGCTTAAGACGGGAGATATTGTGGAAATACTAGTAAGTCCTAATAAAGATAGAGGGCCTAGTAGGGATTGGCTGCAGATTGTCAAGACTTCTCAGGCGAGAAACAAAATAAGGCAGTGGTTTAAAAAAGAGAAAAGGGAAGAGAATATAGCTCGCGGAGAAGAAATGTTAGAGAAAGAGCTGCGGCGCCAGGGGATACAGCCTTCAATGATTAAGACAGAAATATGGGAAGAAGTGTTAAAGAAATTAAACATCCATACAATGGAGGACTTATACGCTACAATAGGTTATGGCGGACTTACGTTAAACCAGGTAATTCCAAGAATTAAAGAGGAATTAAAGAAATCTCAAAAGAGCATCGCTAAAGTACAAGCTCCAGCAAAAGAAGAGAGAAAGAAAGAGAAAAAAAATGGCGCTGGGGTTATTGTAAAGGGCGTTGACAATGTCATGGTGAGATTTGCTAAGTGCTGTTCTCCTGTGCCGGGAGATGAAATAGTTGGATATGTGACGAGAGGAAGAGGAATTTCCATTCACAGGAAAGATTGTCCGAATGTGAGAGACCTCCTGTATGACAAAAACAGAATAGTGGAAGTGGAATGGGCACAGGATAGAAACATGGCCTATCAAACAGATATTCAGATTATGGCAAATGATAAGTTTGGGCTTTTGACAGAAGTTACTGGAGTTTTGGCAGATGCTAAAATAAATGTAAAAGCTATAAACGCCAGGACTACTAGAGACAACATAGCCATTATAAATCTCACTTTAGAGATTACTTCAAAAGAGCAATTAGAAAAGGTGATGAACCGCCTTAAGTCTCTAGAAGGAGTAATGGATGTGTACAGATTAAGTGCATAGGGGTGATTTTGTGAGAGCTGTTGTACAAAGAGTAACTCGCGGAGAAGTGAGGGTAGACGGCGAAGTTGTGGGGGCTATAGGGAAAGGGTTTGTGGTTTTAGTGGGAATTGCTGAAGATGACACGGAAGAAGATATAGCTTATATGGCAGACAAACTGGTGAATTTGAGGGTTTTTGAAGATGAAGAGGGAAAAATGAATTTATCCCTTCTTGATGTGGGAGGAGAAATGCTTTTGGTTTCTCAATTTACCCTTATGGGAGATGTGAGAAAGGGTAGAAGGCCCAGTTTTACTTCTGCAAAAAGGCCTGAGGAAGCACTTCCTTATTTCAATAAGCTTGTAGAAGAAGTCAGAAAAAAGGGAGTAAAAGTGGAAACTGGTAAATTTCAAGCTATGATGAAGGTATTGATTGAAAATGATGGCCCAGTCACTATTTTGATTGACTCAAAAAAATTATTTTAAGTGGAGCTGAGATCTATGGAAGTAAAAAGGTACGTGGTGGGACCTTATGGAGCAAATTTATACGTTGTCTGGGATAGAGATACAAGAGAGGGAATAATAATAGACCCTGGAGAAGTGTATGACGAGATAAAGAACTATATAAAAGAAAATGGTATAAAGGTAAAGCACATCCTTCTTACTCACGGGCATTTTGACCATATAGGCGGAGTAGAGGAGATCAGAGCCTTTACAGGAGGAAAAGTTGCGATTTCAGAAGAAGATGCTCCGATGCTTTTAGACCCTTCTCAGAATTTATCAGAGATGGTCTTTAAAAAGGTGATTTGCTCACCAGCTGATATAATTCTAAAAGACAAAGATGTACTAGGCTTCGGAAATTATTCTTTAGAAGTTATCTCTACACCAGGGCACACCAAAGGAAGTGTATGCTTTAAGATTGGAGATGTATACTTTACAGGGGATACTTTATTTAGGGGTTCTATAGGAAGACACGATTTTCCTGGAGGAAATTTTGAAACTCTCATGGCTTCAATAAAAGAAAGGCTTTTAACTTTAAAAGATGAAACAGTGATATACCCGGGCCATGGTGATTTTTCCACAATAGGAAGGGAAAAAAGGCTTAATATGTTTTTGAAAAATTTAGTATAAAAAGCAAGAGGAATTTATCCCCTTGCTTTTTATTCATATCTCAATGCTACTATTGGGTCTAGTTTTGCTGCTTTTTGAGCAGGGTATATTCCAAAGAATATTCCAACTGCGGTGGAGAAGAAGAAAGCGATAAGTATCGCGTTTATTGAAATAATTGGTTTTATGTCGATAAAGGGGCCTACGATATTAGCTAAGAGGTATCCCAGCAAAATTCCTATTGCTCCTCCTATAAGGGATATGGTAACAGACTCTATCAAAAACTGTATCATTATATCTTTTCTCCTTGCACCTACTGCCTTTCTTATCCCTATTTCTTTGGTGCGTTCAGTTACAGAGACAAGCATTATATTCATAATTCCTATTCCGCCTACCAAGAGAGAAATACCCGCAATCGCACCTATCACAGTTGTAAATATCCCAAGGATTCTGTTAAATTCCTCTAAAAAACTTATAAGATTTTCTGTCTTGTATTTGTCTTTGTTGTGGTGTAATGATTCTATTAAACGCACTGCCTGGGAAGAAGCTTCTTCTAATTGGCTTTGGTCGTAAGTCATTACATAAATTTGAGATATGTTTATGTCAGGGAAAATTTTTTGTGCGTAAGTTATAGGAATTGCAGCGATTATGGGTATTTGATCAGCTATTGATCCACCTAAGCTTTTTAAATTTCCACTGTCTATGACGCCAATTATCTTCGCTGTATCAAAATAATAATAGGTGCCTATTTTAATACTCTTTCCTACACAGTCTTCATAACCAAACAGTTCTATAGCTGAGTCTTTATCAATGAGTATTACATTTCTTCCTAATAAGATGTCCTTTTCATTTAGGAATCTCCCGTGAATTACTTTGAGGCTGGAAATATTGCCATAGTCAAAGTCTGTTCCTATAAAAAGAGCTCTTTTAGTGTATTTTTCAGTTTTAGCAAGTCCCATTTTTTCTGCTACTGGTGCAGCGTATTTTACAGAAGGCAATCTTTTTCTTATCATTTCTACATCTCTTAAGGTTAACCTATCGCCCTCTCGAATGTCCACGTCGTTTCTCATTTTTATAGAAAATACATTTACGCCTATTTTTTCAAACTCTCCTAATATTGCCTTTTGCCCTCCTGCTCCCAAAGACACAATTGTTATCACAGAAGCGATTCCTATTATGATACCCAACATTGTTAGGAAAGTTCTGAGCTTATTACTTAAGATACTTTCAATGGCTACTTTAAAGGCTTCCCAGATATACATTATTCTCACCTGTCAATAAGTTATTCTATTTGAAACCAAACTGTCTTCTACAATGAGCCCATCTCTTAAGCGAACTATTCTTTTTGCATGATTTGCAATGTCTTGTTCATGTGTGACCATGATAATTGTAGTACCTGCTTCGTTTAATTGGTGGAAAATCTTCATTATCTCAATGCTGGAAGCTGTATCGAGGTTTCCTGTAGGTTCATCTGCCAGAAGAAAAGAAGGGTTCATCACTATGGCTCGGGCGATTGCAACTCTTTGCTGTTGACCTCCAGAGAGTTCATTAGGCTTGTGATAAATTCTATCAGATAGCCCAACTATTTCTAATGCTTTTAGTGCCCTTTCTCTTCTTTCTCTTGATGGTATTTTTGCGTATAACATTGGAAGTTCTACATTTGCCAACGCGTTTAATCTGTGCAAGAGATTGAAAGATTGGAACACGAAACCTATCTGACGGTTTCTTAAATAAGCCAACTGGTCATCACTTAAAGTAGAGACCTCTACTCCATTTAGTTTATAGCTTCCAGCAGTTGGCCTATCTAAAAGTCCAATTATATTCATTAAAGTGGATTTGCCAGAGCCTGAAGGCCCTACTATTGCCACGTATTCTCCTTTGTCTATTTTTAGGGATACTCCTTTTAATGCTTCTACTTGCACTTTTCCTAGGCTGTAGACTTTTTTTATTCCTTCAAGCTCTACCATCATTCTTTACCGCCTTTCGTCATTACTTTCACTCCATCCTTTATGGCAGCGCTCGGATTTAGTATGACCTTATCTCCCACATTTGCTCCTTCTAAAATTTCTGTTTCAAGGTCTGAGACAAGGCCTGTTTTTACTTTTCTCTGCTTTGCTATTCCATTTTCAACCACATACACAAATTCGTTGCCGTTCTTATCAGTTACGATTGCTTCTGAGGGTATTTTTATTGTGTCTTTCTTTTCTCCAATCTTTATGTCTACATCTACTTTAAATCCAGGTTTTATTGTGCCATCGTTATTTAGAATATCTACATAGACTTTAACTACGCTGTCTCCTCCTGTTTGGCTCATCACTTTTACAGCGGTAGGGCTTATTTTATTCACTTTTCCTTCAAAAGTTTTGCCTGCAAAGTGTATGTAGGCTTGCTGTCCTTCGCTTAAGCTTACCGCGTCATAAGGGTTTACATCTAACACTACTTGCAAATTTTGCAAATCTTCTACTGTTATTGCGGGGAACTGGGTTGAAGTGAAATAATTATTTTCTTTTGCGTTTAAAGAAGTTACCGTTCCATCAAAGTCAGCTGTCACGTATTTTTGCATTTTGTTCATGTTCTGCTGTATGCTTTTTAAGTTTAACTCAGCAATTTCTACCTGCTT
This sequence comes from Caldanaerobacter subterraneus, assembly GCF_004345675.1. Classification (GTDB taxonomy): domain Bacteria; phylum Bacillota; class Thermoanaerobacteria; order Thermoanaerobacterales; family Thermoanaerobacteraceae; genus Thermoanaerobacter; species Thermoanaerobacter subterraneus. The sequence continues at coordinate 49,346 of NZ_SLWU01000002.1, forward strand.
TTCCTGAAGCTTAATCTGGTCATCAAGGCTTAAAGAGGAAGTAGGCTGTTGAAACTGTGCTTGAGTCTGATGAGGTATTGACTGCTCTGAAGCGGGAGCTTGCTGTGGTAAAGAAGGAGTTGGAATTTGACTTTGTTCAGTTTGTTTCTGCTTTAAATTTTTTAATGCTTCTAACTGTATTTGCGCCATTTCCAGTTGCTTTTTTGCAATTTGGTATTGAATAGAAAGGTCCTGCGTTTCTAACTCTAAAAGTCTATCCCCTTTTTTTACTTGATCACCGACAGAAACATACACTTTTAAGACTTTTGTAGGTGAAAATATGTAAAATTCCTGTTTAGACTTTGATTCTACTACGCCACTGGTAGAGAAAAGAGAAACGAGGTCTCCTTTTTCCACCTTAGAAACAGTGACTTCGACTGCAGAGCCTGCCTCTTTGTTCTTTACAGAGATAAAGTAGATAGAAGCTACCACAATAATTAAAACTACAATCCAAATCCAGATACTTTTTTTATTTTCCATAGACACCACCTTTGATTTTTATAATCCTTCTTTAATCTTTTGGAGGATGCTTTTTAAGGCCTCTATCTCTTCAGGCGAAAGTTTACCAAATATTGGCATCAGCACTTTTTTTCTAAATTCTACTAAATGTTCGTGTATATTTTCTCCCTTTTCTGTGAGAGAAATTTGGACCTTGCGCCTATCATCGATGTCCAAATCCCTTTTCACCAATCCCTTTTCTACTAGTTTATCGACTATTGTTGTCAGGGTGCTTGGGGATATTCCGAGTTCAGAGGCTACATCTTTCATGTACATCGGAGTATGTTTATTTTCGCTTAGCACCATTATCACTTGCTGTTCGCCTAAAGTTAAATTTTCCTGAAGTTCAGAAAGGTTATTTGCCCTTAATTGGTTGTTGAGTTTCTGGCGTATAGTTCGTAACAAGTCATACAATAGTTTGCTATTTTCTTCCTTGCTCATAAACTTTCACCTCAAAAATATTTCGTACATCAAAATATTAGTTCATCGAAATTGTTTTGTCAAGATGGAATTTACCATTGACAGCAATTTATAGGATGGGGTATAATATCAAATAAAATAAGGAAAATGCGATGAACAGGAGAGTAGCAATAGCAGGTATACAGGGAGAAGATACCGCGACTGAGAGTATCTTTATACTCATGCTATTGCGAAGGACACCTGGGAGCTGACTGGCCGACAATGTAGGCCAGATCCGTGAACCTGCGTTAAGGGAATGAGTACCAATCAGGGTGGCACCACGGGATTAACCTCTCGTCCCTGCGTTCTGCAGACGAGGGGTTTTTAAATGTAAGAAGATAAAAAGGAGTTGGTGAGATGCTTACAAAAGCTCCAAGAGGTACTAAGGACGTTTTGCCCTCAGAATCCTATAAATGGCAGTATGTGGAGAATCTGATGAGGGAAATATGCGAATTTTACGGGTACAAAGAAATACGCACCCCTGGATTTGAGCATACAGAACTTTTCTTAAGAGGGGTTGGGGAGTCTACTGACATTGTGAGAAAAGAGATGTACACTTTTAATGATAGGTCTGGAAGGAGCATTACTCTAAAAGCAGAAGGAACTTCTCCTGCAGTTAGAGCTTTTATAGAGCATGGACTTTACGCAGAGACGCAGCCTACAAAGCTTTACTACATAACCCCTGTGTACAGGTATGAAAAGCCTCAAGCAGGAAGGTTAAGAGAGCACCATCAGTTTGGGGTGGAGATTTTCGGGGCAAAAAGCGCTTCTGCTGATGCAGAAGTCATAAGCATTGCCATGACTCTTTTAAAAAAGTTAGGCCTTAATAACCTGGAACTTAGAATAAATAGCGTGGGGTGTCCTGTTTGCAGGAAGAATTACAACAAGGTGTTGAAGGAGTTTTTGAAAGAACACCTGGATGAGCTCTGTGACGATTGTAAGGTGAGATACGAAGTCAATCCTTTAAGAGTGCTTGACTGCAAAGTGGAAAGTTGCAGAAGGGTTACAGGGGAGGCACCTCTTATTACGGATTATCTTTGTGATGACTGCAGAAACCATTTTGAAGAGCTAAAGAAGTATCTGGATGCTATGGGATATAATTACATAGTCGATCCCAGAATAGTGAGAGGGCTTGACTATTACACAAAAACAGCTTTTGAGATAATTTCAAAGGATATAGGAGCACAGGGTACAGTATGCGGAGGAGGAAGGTATGACGGCTTGATAGAGGAGATTGGCGGACCTTCAATGCCTGGGGTAGGCTTTGGTATGGGAATAGAGAGGCTTCTTCTGACTTTGGAGCAGAATGGCATTGAAATTACTAAGCCAGAGGGACCAGACCTTTTTATAGCTTACATTGGCGATGAAGCGAAGCTTTTTACTTTTACCCTTGCGAATAAACTCAGGTTTAACGGTTTAAAGGTAGAGATAGACCATATGGAAAGAAGTTTAAAGGCGCAAATGAAATATGCCAATAAATTAAATGCCAAATTTGCTGTGGTGATAGGTGAAGAAGAACTCGAGAGCAAAAAAGTGAAATTGAAGAATATGGCTACAGGAGAAGAGACAGAAATTTTAATTGATGAAATAGAAAAAGCGATAAAAAATTGAATGGAGGGAGTTTAATGGGAGAACAACTTGGCGGTCTTAAAAGAACCCATATGTGCGGAGAGCTCGGGGTTAAAGATGTGGGAAAGTCTGTCGTAGTGATGGGATGGGTCAACAGCAGGAGAGACCACGGAGGATTAGTTTTTATAGATTTGAGGGACAGAACAGGAATTGTGCAGATAGTATTCAGTGAACAGGTTTCTAAAGAGGCTTTTGAAAAGGTGCAAAGCGTGAGAAGTGAATATGTATTGGCAGTGGAAGGGGAAGTAGTAAAAAGACTTCCTGAGAATGTAAATCCCAAAATACTCACAGGAGAAATAGAAATTTACGCCAAAAATTTGAAGATTTTGAGCAAGTCTGAAACACCTCCTTTTCCAATAGAGGATAGGAGCAATGTATCGGAAGCGGTAAGGCTCAAATACAGGTACCTGGACTTGAGAAGACCTTCAATGCAGAAGAATTTAATCACTCGCTTTAAGCTTACGCAAGCCGTGAGGGAGTTTCTCAATGACAATGGCTTTATTGAAATAGAAACTCCCATGCTGATAAAGAGCACTCCTGAAGGCGCAAGAGACTACCTTGTGCCAAGCAGAATTTATCCTGGCAAGTTTTACGCACTGCCTCAGTCTCCGCAAATATTCAAGCAGCTTTTGATGATTGCAGGATTTGACAGGTATTATCAGATCGCCAGGTGCTTAAGAGATGAAGATTTGAGAGCTGACAGGCAGCCAGAGTTTACGCAGATAGATATTGAAATGTCCTTTGTAGAGGTGGAAGATGTCCTCGATATAAATGAGAAAATGATAAAGCATGTATTTAAAAAGGTTTTGGATATAGACCTTGATATTCCTTTTAGAAGGTTGACTTATCAGGAAGCAATGGAGAGATTTGGTACTGACAAACCTGACTTGAGGTTTGGAATGGAACTTAAAGATTTGTCCGACATACTAAGAGAGTCAGAGTTTAATGTGTTTAAAAATGCTTTGAAAAATGGCGGTTCAATAAGGGGTATAAATGTAAAAGGAGCTGCTTCAATGACAAGAAAGCAGCTGGATGAACTAGTAGAATTCGCTAAAAACTTTGGGGCAAAAGGCCTCTTGTGGATGCAAGTTTTGGAAGGGGAAGTGAAGTCACCTGCTACTAAATTTTTGACTGAAGGAGAATTGAATAAAATTTTGGAAAGACTTGAAGCAGAAGTGGGAGATTTACTTCTCATAGTGGCGGATAAAGATGAAGTGGTTTTTGACACTTTAGGGCATTTGAGAGTTGAAATGGCAAAAAGATTTAATCTTATTGACGAAAGCAAATACGAGTTTGTATGGGTAGTGGATTTTCCGCTTTTAGAGTATGACGAAGAAGAAAAGAGGTATGTTGCAAAGCACCATCCATTTACATCACCTAAAGATGAAGATATAGACCTTTTAGAAAAAGAGCCTCTAAAAGTTAGAGCGAAAGCCTACGATATAGTATTAAACGGCACAGAAATAGGCGGTGGAAGCATAAGAATACATGATACTGAATTGCAGAAGAGGATGTTTAAAGTGCTGGGATTTAGCGAAGAGGAAGCATGGAAAAAATTTGGATTTTTAATGGAGGCTTTCAAATACGGTGCTCCTCCTCACGGTGGAATAGCGTATGGGCTTGACAGGCTTGCAATGATAATGACAGGAAGCGACACCATAAGGGATGTGATTGCATTTCCCAAAACTCAAAACGCTGTGTGCCTGATGTCAGATGCACCATCGGAAGTGTCTGAAAAGCAGCTTAAGGAACTTCACATCAAGATAGACCTATAAACGTTTACCAGTTGAAAAATAGAGGGTTTTATGATATTATTTATATAGGCAAAGGAATAAAGCGAAAAAACCCTGTGGTGTTCGTGTGACCCGGTGAAAGGTTGAGCCAACACCAAAAATAAGGGAGCCTGGGCTTTGGCAGTGGATTGTAGGCCGCCTCGTCGCGGAAACATGAAGCTGCCAAGAGGGCACCCACTTTGTGAGGACGGGTTCAAAACCTACCGGTAGGCACGGCACTATGGGGTTTTTTGTTAATTAAAAAAATAACGAAAAGCTATTGACATATCTATGAAAAAATTTTATACTATTCTTTGGATACCCCACTGGGGTTGGGAGGTATAGTATGTACGAAGAAAGTAGAGAAGACCTTTTAAGGCGGCTGAAGAAGATAGAGGGTCAGGTAAAAGGCATACAGAAGATGATAGAGAATGATGCTTACTGCATTGACGTCTTAATACAGGTGGCTGCTGTTCGTTCTGCTATAAACAGCGTAGCTAAAATCCTGCTAAAAAGCTATACTAGTAACTGTATAAAAGGAGCCATGTGCGCTGAAAAGCAGGAGGAGATGGTGGACGATTTAGTGGAGACTTTTATAAAGTTCATGAGGTAGTTTTAAAAAGCATTTTGCTTTTAAAATGCATAAAGCAATTGCTTTGTACAAAAATAAAAATGAAATAAAAGTATAGGAGTGGTTTTATGGCAGAAGTGGTTATAACAAGTGAAAACTGGGAAGAAGAAGTTGTAAACTCAGATGTGCCAGTTTTAATTGACTTTTGGGCAGAATGGTGCATGCCCTGCAGGTTGGTTGCTCCTATTATTGAGGAACTAGCAAAGGAGTATGAAGGCAAAATCAAAGTGGGCAAAGTCAATGTAGACGAAGAAGATGAACTTGCAATGAAGTTCAGAATAATGAGCATACCTACAATTGGGCTTTTCAAAAACGGTAAAATGGTAGGAAAGCTAATAGGTGCAAGGCCAAAAGCCGACTTTGTGAAATTTATAGAAAAGTATTTGAATGAGGATACATTCCAGAAAGAAGAATCACTAGAAGTAGAAATTACATACGACAACTGGGAAGAAGAAGTTGTGAATTCAGACGTACCAGTTTTGATAGATTTCTGGGCAGAATGGTGTGCGCCCTGTAGGTTAGTCGCTCCTATTGTAGAAGAGCTGGCTCATGAATACAAGGGCAGATTGAAAGTAGGAAAAGTTAATGTGGATGAAGAACAGGAATTAGCGATGAAATTCAGGATAATGAGCATTCCTACTATCGGACTATTTAAGAAAGGCAAGATGGTTGATAAGATAATAGGAGCAAGGCCAAAAGCTGATTTTGTAAGGTTTATAGAAAAACACCTAAACAATTAAAAATCCTGCCTCGGGCAGGATTTTTAATTTTGCTGTGTGAATAAATATGAAAGGAATTGCTTAATTTTCCAAAAAATTTAGAAAATCGAAACATAATAAGGCATACTCTAGTAAAACGGAGAAAAACCGAAATTTTTTTTGGTTTTCTCCGTTTTTTGATTGTTAGAAAGGCTTTTATTTAGGCAAAGTAAATGTATACAATAAGATTAGAAGAAAAATTTTTATTGAGGTGATAAAATGGAAAACATAAAAGTAGTCGTGTGGGGCCTTGGGGCAATGGGAAGCGGCATTGCAAAGATGATTCTTTCCAAAAAAGGAATGGAAATTGTAGGTGCTATTGACACTGACCCTAACAAAATCGGGAAAGATTTAAATGAGCTTTTAGGCACGAATTCTAAACCGGTATATGTCACTTCAAATCCCGATGAAGTTATAAGAAAAGGAAGTGCTGATATAGCCGTAATTGCAACTTCTTCATATGTAGAAAAGGTTTTCCCCCTCATAAAAAAAGCAGTGGAGAACGGGATGAATGTCATAACTACTGCTGAAGAGATGGCATACCCTTGGGCTCAGCATCCTGACCTGGCAGATGAAATTGACAGGCTTGCAAAAGAAAACGGTGTGACAGTGCTCGGCACTGGTATAAACCCGGGGTTTGTGCTGGATTATCTCATTACAGCTTTAACAGGAGTTTGTATGGAAGTTGAGTCAATTAAGGCCTCCAGAATAAACGATTTATCACCTTTTGGAAAGGCTGTGATGGAAGAACAAGGGGTTGGCCTTACGCCAGAGGAGTTTGAGGAGGGCGTAAAAAAGGGCACGGTTGCGGGGCACATAGGTTTTCCTGAATCGATTACAATGATTAGCAAAGCCATAGGATGGAAATTATCAGGAATTGAGCAAGTGAGAGAGCCAATAATTTCTAAAACTCACAGGGAAACTCCTTATGCAAAAGTAGAACCTGGATACGTTGCCGGGTGTCGCCAGATAGGTTACGGCAAAGTGGATGGTGAGGTAAAAATAATTTTGGAGCACCCTCAGCAGATACAGCCTGAAAAGGAAGGGGTAGACACAGGAGATTACATTGAGATCAAAGGCACGCCTAATATAAAGCTATCTATAAAGCCTGAGATCCCTGGCGGGATTGGAACCATAGCTATTTGCGTCAACATGATACCCCATGTGATAAATGCAGAACCAGGGCTTGTTACTATGCTTGATTTGCCTGTGCCCAGAGCTATTATGGGGGATGCAAGGGATATGATAAGGAGGAAGTGATATGGCCAAAAAGGGAGACTGGGTCAAAATCAAACAGATTGTCCTTGAACCTCACGAGAGGGCTGAAAATATCCCGGAAGATACTAAAAAGACGCCTCTTACCATGTGGGTGAAGGGCATACTTATGGAAGATGCTGAAATTGGCCAAAAAGCGAAGATCAAAACATTTACAGGAAGAATAGTAGAGGGAATTTTGGTAGAAGAAAATCCCCGGCACATCCACGACTTTGGGAGTCCAGTTCCGGAGCTTATAAAGGCTGGCATGAAGGCAAGAGAAATATTGTACGGCGGTGAAGGCAATGAGCAGGTATAAGGAGATAATGGCAAGGAAAAATGAGATTATGAAAAAATCTCTAGGAATAGACTATGAAAGATTTGAATCAGGCAGTATTGCTTTTGACTATGAGAGAATGATGAGAGAGACAGGTTACAGCTTAGAAGAGATAATTAAGATACAAAGAGAAGCCAATGTGGGCAATACTCCTTTAATAGAATTGAAAAATTTAACGGAGCTTGCAAGAAAAGTGTCTCCAACCGGCAAAGCCGCCAGAATATTTATTAAAGATGAAGCCTGCAATCCTTCAGGAAGCTTTAAAGAAAGAAGAGCTAGCGTTTCTGTGTATCATGCGAAAAAGCACGGTTACAAAGGAGTCATAGCAGCTACAAGCGGAAATTACGGTGCGGCAGTTGCCTCTCAAGCGGCAATGAAAGGGCTAAAGTGCATTGTGGTACAAGAGGCATATGACAGCAGAGGTATAGGTCAGCCGGAAATCCTAGAAAAAGGGAGAAAATGCGAGACCTTTGGTGCAGAGGTTGTACAGCTAACTGTTGGACCAGAATTATTTTATGTAAACTTGATGCTTTTAGAGGAGACGGGATACTTTAATGCTTCTCTTTACACGCCTTTTGGGATTGCGGGTATTGAAACATTAGGGTATGAGATAGCAAATCAGGTAAAAGAGAGGACGGGCAAATTCCCTGATGTAGTGGTTGTGACTCACGCAGGGGGAGGGAATTTGACAGGTACTGCAAGAGGCCTTATAAAGGCAGGGGCTTTAGATACGAAGGTGTACGGAGTGAGCGTTGATTTGACAGGGCTACACATGGCTTCAGACACTGATTTTAACAGAAAATCCTTTACAACAGGCCATACCGGTTTTGGCATACCTTTTGCGACATGGCCGGATAGGGCGGATGTACCGAGAAATGCTGCAAGGCCTTTGAGATACATGGACGGGTATTACCTTGTAAAGCAGGGAGAAGTATTTTACATGACAGAGCTTCTTGCTCAGTTAGAAGGATTAGAGAGGGGACCTGCTGGCAATACCTCGTTAGCTGCAGCTTTTAGCTTGGCACAGCAGATGGAAAATGACCAGATAATAGTTGTTCAGGAGACAGAATACACTGGGGCAGGTAAAAACCCAACTGCTCAGCTGACTTTTGCTAAGCAAAATGGAGTTCAGGTGCTTGTAGGAAATCCTGATGAGGAAGTTCCGGGTAAAAACATAATTCTTCCTGAACATCCTTCAATGGTCAAAGCGAGAGAAGTGAAACTTGATAATTTGAAGAAATCTTACATTAGAAACTGCATCCAGCACTTTGGAATGCCAAATGAAGAAGACATAAAATTTTTGGCTGAGGATACCAAGTCCAGTGAAGATTTTGTGAGAAGGACAATTGAAGAATTAAAGAATGGAGGGTTAGTATGAGAAGGGAAGACGATTTTGAAGTGAGAAGTAAGCACTTGCAACACATGACAGATGAAGAATTAGATGCCTACTTTTGGGAGTTGGCGGAAAAAATTGTGGATCCTTTGATAGAGCTGGCTTATTATCACACTTCTCCTTCCATTGAAAGGTCTGTGCTTCTGAGAATGGGATTTTCCAGCATTGAAGCTAAGGAAATTGTCAATAGAATTGAGGAAAGAGGGCTTCTTTCAAAGGGAGCAGGGCATATAGTGCTCAAGGTGGCAGAAAGAGCAAAAACAGACTATCTCACAGCAGGAAGAGGCCTTGCAAATGGCCAGTATCTAGATGTGTTGGATGAGATTGCGAGGGAGGCGAGAGAGAATGAAGCTGGAGAAAGATAAAAAGATTGACATAGAAGAGATTTTAAAAGACCTTGACAAATATGTTCCTAGAAGAAGAGGATGGCACTGGAGGGAAGGGGTAGGAAGGCGCAAAATTGGAGATTTTGAGTATTACCAGGTCTCTGAGCCATTGAAAAATAGCATTCCACTGCCTGCTGCAAAGTATTTTGGAAATATTGACCCGCAACCAGACTGCGTGATCACCACTGAAATTGCTTCAGGAAGATTTGAAGACGACATAAGGCGAATGAGAATGGCGGCATGGCACGGTGCAGACCACATAATGGTGATAAGGACTTTGGGGCAGAGCCATTTTGACGGATTGATAGAAGGAACTCCTGAGGGAGTGGGAGGAGTCCCAATCACCCGCAAACAAGTTAGAGCGACGAGAAAAGCTCTTGATTTGATTGAGGATGAAGTAGGAAGACCTATAAATTTTCATTCATATGTCAGTGGAATTGCAGGGCCTGAAATAGCTGTAATGTTTGCGGAAGAGGGAGTAAACGGCGCTCATCAGGACCCACAGTATAACGTTTTGTATAGAAATGTAAATATGGTTCGCTCTTTTGTGGATGCGGCAGTTGCCAAAAAGATTATGGCAGATGCTGACATGCTCCAAATTGACGGAGCTCACAACGCAAATGCGACTGCAAAATATGGATGGAAAGTAATGCCAGAACTTTTGGTGCAGCACGCTATAAATACCATGTATTCTCTGAAAGTGGGAATGAAGCCTGAGAACATAGCCTTATCTACTGTGCCGCCAGATGCTCCGCCAGCACCCTGTATAAGGCTTGACCTTCCTTACGCGGTAGCCTTGAGGCAGCTTTTCAAAAATTACAAGATAAGGGCGCAGATGAATACCAAATACATTGAACACGATACAAGAGAGGCGACAGTTACACATGTTTTAAACCTTTTAATATCCCGCTTGACATCTGCTGACATCCAAAGTACAATTACTCCCGATGAGGGAAGAAACGTTCCGTGGCATTACAACAATATAAACGCTATAAACACAGCAAAACAGGCATTGATTGGAATGGACGGCCTTACGGAAATGGTAAAACTCAATTTTGACGGAGAATTGGGGAAAAAAGTAAGAGAGCTCAAGATGAGGGCAATACTTTTCATGGAAGAAATACTAGAAGTTGGTGGATATTTTAAAGCAGTGGAAGCAGGATTTTTTGTAGATTCTGGCTATTATCCTGAGAGAAACGGTGATGGCATTGTAAGGACTATAAACGGAGGAATTGGAGCTGGCACAGTGTATAAGAGAGATAAGGACTACATGGCCCCTGTATGCTCTCATTTTGGGTACAACAACCTGCCGGAAGGCCTTAACAAGCCCTGTGATTTAATAGATGGGTGCACTTTGTGCAAGAGAGAGAAGATTCAGTATATAGACGAACTGGACGAAACTGACAATGTGCACAATAGGTTAAAAGAGACGTTTGAATATAGAAAAGGAGACAAGATAAAACCTGAAGTTGAATGGGCTGGAGATGGCGTAATAAGCATGAACCTCTTTTTGCCTGTGGATGAGAGGACTGCAGAATATGCTGCTATTAAGTACGCTGAAAAATTAGGGCTTACTGATATAGCAGTTTTAAGTAAGCTTCCAATGCACCCTGCAGAGGGAACATATGTGGAAATAAGGGGTCGTGTTCAGTTTGCCATTGATAAAAATGAGTTAGTAATTCCGCCTGAAGAGAAGATACTATCAGATGAGGAAATAGAAGAAGACATAAAGAGAAAGCCAATGAAGGTTGTAGCGGCAACCGTAGGAAATGACGAACACTCTGTCGGTTTAAGGGAAATCCTGGATATAAAGCACGGGGGAATTGAGAAATACGGCATAAAAGTGGTATACCTGGGTACGTCAGTTCCTGTAGAAAAGCTTGTAGATGCGGCAATAGAAGAAAACGCTGATGCCATTTTGGTGAGCACCATAATAACGCACGACGATGTGCACATCAAAAACATGAAAAAAGTACACGACCTGTGTGTAGAAAAGGGCATAAGAGACAGAGTGATACTGGTAGGGGGGGGAACGCAGATTACAAATGATTTGGCTAAAAGCGTAGGATTTGATGCCGGATTTGGCAGGGGCACAAAAGGAAATCAGGTAGCAAGCTTTTTAGTTAAAAGGAGAAGGGAAATGGAAAATGAAAAGGACAGTTGATGTTCTGGTAGCTGAGATTGGAAGTACAACTACAACTGTAAATGCTTTTAACTTAGAGGGCACACCGATCTTTCTAGGGCAGGGCATGGCACCTACTACTGTGCTAGAAGGAGATGTAAATGTTGGGCTCAAGGCTGCCATTGAAGATTTGAAAGGTAAAATAGGGGATTTTGAGTACAAAGAAATGCTCGCCTGTAGTAGCGCTGCAGGCGGGCTTAAAATGACTGTCCACGGTCTTGTCTATGACATGACTGTAAGAGCAGCAAAAGAAGCGGCTTTGGGGGCAGGTGCCAATATAAAGCTTATCACTGCAGGAAAATTGAGAAGAACCGATTTGGAAAAAATAAAAGAGATAAAACCTAATATAATACTTTTGGCAGGTGGAGTGGATTACGGAGACAGAGAGACAGCCCTTTATAATGGCGAAAAGTTAGCAGAACTGAAACTGAACGTGCCTGTGATATACGCTGGAAACATAGAGAACAGGGAAGAAATAGCTTACATCTTCAAAGAAGCAGGTCAAGAAGTGTACATTGTAGACAATGTATATCCTTCTATTGATAAACTGAATGTTGAACCCACGAGAAAAATGATTCAACAGGTGTTTGAAAAGCACATCATCACGGCTCCGGGGATGAGCAGGGTAAAAGAATTGGTCACAGGTAATATCATTCCGACTCCTGGAGCAGTGATGGAAGCCTGCATACTGCTTTACAATGAAATAGGAGATCTTATGGCATTAGACATAGGAGGAGCCACTACAGATGTCCACTCTGTTACAGAAGGAAGTGAAGAGATACAAAAGATGACAGTAAATCCGGAGCCATTGGCCAAAAGGACTGTAGAAGGGGATTTAGGGGTATTTGTAAATTCCAGAAATCTTTTTGAACTCTGGGGAGAGGAGATATATAAAAAATTTGCCAATGCTGAAGAACTTATAAAAAACATAAAGCCAGTTCCAACAACAGATGAAGAGAGGGAATTTGTTCTCTTTCTTGCAGCTAAAGCTGTAGAAATAGCAGTAAAGCGCCATGCTGGCAAAATGGTCAGCTATTTTGGACCCACTGGAAAGAGCTTTTACGTTGAGGGAAGAGATTTGACAGCAGTAAAGTGGATTATAGGAACTGGAGGAGTGTTCACAAGAATTAAAGGTTCAGAGGAATTGCTCAAAAACATAAATGACAAAGCTCCTGGGAAGGAGCTCTATCCTTCTTCTTCAGCAAAAGTTTTAATTGACAGAGATTATATCATGGCGGCCTGCGGAGTTTTATCTAAAAAATACCCTGAAGAGGCTTTGAGACTGCTGAAAAATAGCCTTGGAATTTAAAAGTGAGGGAAGATAGATGTATCCTTTATTGAGAATAAATTTAGAAAAGCTTCGCCACAACGCCCATATTATTGTTGAACTGTGTAGAAAAAGAAATATAAAAGTATTGGGGGTCACAAAAGTTTTTTGTGCTATTCCCAAAGTAGCTGAGGAACTTGTGAAAGCCGGAGTAGACATGTTAGGAGATTCCAGGATAAAGAATTTAAAAAAATTGCAGCACATACCTGTGCCTAAAATGCTTCTTCGGATTCCAATGGAAAGCGAAGTAGAAGAGGTTGTAAAATACGCTGATATAAGTTTAAATTCAGAGATAAGCACAATCAGAAATTTATCAGAAGAGGCTATAAGGCAAGGCAAGGTTCACGATATAATACTCATGATAGATTTAGGGGATTTAAGAGAGGGAGTGTTAAAAGAAGATGCCCTTTCAGTTGCTGAAGAGATACTAGAACTCAAAGGAGTGAGGTTAAGAGGTGTTGGAACTAATTTGACCTGCTACGGTTCTGTTATTCCTACCCCTGATATACTGGAAGAACTTATCGAAGTAAAGGAGGCCATTGAGAAAAAATTCGGTCAAAAATTAGACATAGTTTCGGGGGGTAATTCGAGTAGCTTGTATCTTGTTCAGAACGGACTTATTCCTCGTGGCATTAATCAGCTGAGAATAGGAGAGGCAATCGTTTTAGGTAGGGAAACCGCTTTTGGGGATAGGATTCCCCACACTTATGATGATGTGTTCACATTGGAGGCTCAGATAGTAGAGCTTAAAGAAAAACCCTCTTATCCAAGGGGAATTTTAGGCATGGATGCCTTTGGTGAAAGGCAAGTTTATGTAGATAGAGGTACAATGAAAAGAGCCATATTGGGAATTGGCAGGCAGGATGTCAATATTAACGATTTGATTCCTGTAGAAAGCTGTATAGAGTTAATTGGCTCAAGCAGTGACCATCTGATTGTGAATGTGACCAATTGCGATTATCCTTACAAAGTTGGGGATGTAGTGAAGTTTAAGCTAAGATATGGAGGAATTCTTTCTTGCTCTACTTCAGAATATGTAGAAAAAGTTATTGAAGAGGCGTAAGCCTCTTTTTATGTTGACAATAACTTTGTTACATGGTATGCTTTTTATTGAAATCCGGGTGATATAGTAGGAATTCAGGGGTGAGGAACTATGAAGCTTTCTACAAAGGGACGATATGGGATTCAAGCTATGTTTGAATTGGCCCTATATTACGGGGAAGGACCTATCTCTTTAAAGACTATTGCAGAAAATGAAGGGCTTTCTGAACATTATCTGGAACAACTTATGGCAATTTTGAGAAAAGCAGACCTTGTAAAAAGCGTAAGAGGTGCTCAAGGAGGGTATATGCTGGCAGCTCCGCCGGATAAAATAACTGTAGGCGATGTGATAAGGACTCTAGAAGGTTCTCTTGCCCCTGCAGATTGTGTAGTGGAAGACACTCCTTTTGAATGCAGCAGAGCAGGAGGCTGTCCTACAAAGCTCGTTATGGAGAGAATAAGAGACAGCATAAATAAAGTTATAGATTCTATCACTTTGCAAGACATGGTGGAAGACTACAGAAGGCTTAATCAAAAAAGCGCTTTTATGTACTACATTTAATGTCGCTAAAAGGAGGATTTTTATATTACATGGAGGTAAACAACAGAGTTGTAGTTGGAATGAGCGGAGGAGTAGATAGTTCAGTCACTGCATACCTTTTAAAAGAGCAGGGATTTGAAGTTATAGGAGTGACAATGAGAGTTTGGGTAGACCCTTACAGCAAAGCTCAAGACGATGACAAAAGCTGCTGTTCCTTGAAGGCAATACACGATGCAAAGGAAGTTGCTAAGATTTTAGGGATTCCCCATTATACTGTGAACTTGAGCGAACCTTTTTATAATAAAATTGTAAAATATTTCATTGAAGAATATTTAAAAGGGCGAACACCGAACCCTTGTGTTTTTTGTAACAGGCTCATAAAATTTGGAGACCTTCTAGAAAAAGCCCACGAATTGGGAGCTTATTATATAGCTACAGGACATTATGTGAGGAAAGAATACGATGAGGACAGAAAAAGGTATTTATTAAAAAAAGGCTTAGACTCTAAAAAAGACCAGAGCTACATGCTCTATCGCTTGACTCAAGAACAGTTAAAACACGCACTTTTTCCCCTAGGTAACTATACTAAAGAAGAAGTGAGGGCTTTAGCTGAAAAAATAGGACTTCCTGTTGCTGACAAAAGAGAGAGCCAGGAAATCTGTTTTATTCCAGACAATGATTATAAGGCTTTTATAAAAAGACAGATTAAAAAAGATGTAAAGCCAGGAGAATTTAGAGACATCCACGGTAATTTCTTAGGGTATCACAAAGGAATAATAAACTATACAATTGGGCAGAGAAAGGGCTTAGGTTTATCTTCCGACAGGCCTTTGTATGTTGTGGACATAGATCCAGAAAACAATGTAGTCATCGTCGGACATCAGGAAGATGTCTGGGGTGAAGAGCTGATATCTTCAAACAATAATTTCATTTCAATAGAAAAACTGGAAGAAGAGATAAAAGTTACCGCTAAAATACGGTATACTGCCAAAGAAGATGAGGCGATAATAAAGCCGTATGGCGATGATAAAGTATTAGTAAGATTTCTAAGACCACAAAGAGCGATAACTCCTGGACAATCTGTGGTATTTTATGATGGCGATGTAGTAGTAGGAGGAGGAATAATTGAGAAAAAAGTAAGATGAGCACCCTTGGGGTGCATTTTTTTATTTATAGAGAGGAACACTATAATAAGCAAAAGTCTTTGAAAGGTAGAAGGAGGGATTGGATGAGCAACAGAGATAAGTATTTAAAAGGATTTTTGGCAGGAGTTATAGCTGCAGCTTATGTAATTCCAAAGATGGACCTTAAAAAGTACAGGCGTTACAAGGACATGTTTGAGAAAAATTTTTCAAAAGTGTGGAGGGTAGTTAAACAGATAAAATTGAGATGAAAAACAAGGTTTACATTATATGGTTTTTGATTGTATTAGGGATTTTTTATATTTTCATAAAAAACTGGGTGAGTATCAAAAGCATACTTTCCCCTTTTTTTGTTTCTATACTTATGGCGTATCTTTTGAATCCATTTGTAAGATACTTTACTTCAAAAGGTTTTACACTAACTTTTTCTATACTGACAGTGTTTTTCATAGTGGCAGCAGCAATTTTGATTTTTTCTTACTACGTTTTTCCTATTTTAATAGGAGAACTAGCTTCTTTTGTGAAAGTGGTTCCAGAATATTTGCGAGAATTAAATTCGCTTTTAAATCATTTTAAATTTAATTACCTTTCTAATCTTCCACCTAATATTGAAAATGCTGTAGAAAAAAATTTAAATGCGCTAACTGCAGGAGTTGCTTCTTCTGTTGATACATTTTTTAAATCTGCAGTTGGAATGCTAAAAGGATTTGTAGACATTGTAATTATTCCAATTCTTACCTTCTATTTTTTGAAAGATAAAGACATTTTTTTGACGCAGGTTGAGTGTTTGATTCCATTAAAATACCGAGAAAAAATTTTTTTACTGCTTTTTAAAGTGGACAGGATATTGAGCAAATACTTGAGAGCGCAAGTTTATTTGTCTATTTTTGTAGGAACGCTTACAGGTTTAGGGTTGGCTCTCGTAAAAGTAAGATATGCTTTTTTGTTGGGAGTGATAGCAGGTATTTTAAATATAATTCCGTATATTGGGCCAATTCTTTCTATCCTTCCAGCGGTTGCGATTGGGCTTATGGATTCAATTTTTAAAGGCTTGTGGGCTTTTGCCATCTGCCTTCTAATACAGCAGGTTGAAAATGTGTTTGTGACTCCTAAAGTGATGGGAGATAGTGTTGGACTACACCCTGTTACAGTAATTTTTGTGCTTATTTTAGGAGAAGAACTTTTTGGAGTATGGGGGCTTTTATTCTCTGTGCCTGTTGCGGCAATTTTAAAGGAGGTTTTTACAGAAATTTTTTTAGACAAATAAATGCCATTATTGACTTGTTTTTTTCAATCTTGTATAATATACTCAAAAACAACGGGGTACAGCCCGTCCCCCTGCCTGTTCGGGACGGTTTTATTGTATAAAAGGGGAGGATTTTTATGGAAAAGCTCGGGATGAATGAAATCAGGGAAAAATTTTTGAGCTTCTTTGAGAGCAAAGGGCATTTAAGGCTTCCAAGTTTTTCTTTAGTTCCTAAAAATGATAAAAGTTTGCTCTTAATAAACTCTGGTATGGCGCCTTTAAAACCCTATTTTACGGGGAAGGAAACGCCACCAAGCAGAAGAGTTACTACCTGTCAGAGGTGTATAAGGACGCCTGACATTGAAAGAGTAGGGAAAACTGCAAGGCATGCCACTTTCTTTGAGATGCTCGGAAATTTCTCTTTTGGAGATTATTTTAAACAAGAGGCTATTCCTTGGGCTTGGGAGTTTGTCACTGAAGTTTTAAAGCTTCCTGTTGACAGGCTGTGGGTAACCATTTACGAAGAGGATGATGAAGCTTTTGAAATATGGAATAAGATAGTAGGGCTTCCGCCGGAGAGAATAGTGAGAATGGGCAAAGAAGATAATTTCTGGGAGATAGGTACAGGTCCCTGCGGGCCCTGTTCAGAGATTTATTTTGACAGGGGAGAAGAAAAAGGATGTGGCAAACCCGATTGCGGAATTGGGTGTGACGATTGCGACAGGTATGTGGAATTCTGGAACTTAGTTTTCACTCAGTTTAACAAAGATGAGCAGGGCAATTATCACAGACTTCCCAATCCCAATATAGATACAGGAATGGGGCTTGAGAGAATAGCAGCAATAATGCAGGGAGTAGATACGATTTTTGATGTGGACGTGATAAGAGGCATTCGCGACTTTATATCAGACCTTGCAGAGGTAGAGTATGGCAAAGATGCTGATAAGGATGTGTCTATAAGGGTTATCACAGACCACATAAGAGGCATTACCTTTATGATTTCCGATGGAATCCTCCCCTCCAACGAGGGAAGGGGCTATGTGTTAAGAAGACTTCTTAGAAGAGCTGCAAGGCATGGCAAGCTTTTGGGATTAAATGATGCTTTCCTGTACAAAGTAGTAGATTCTGTTGTAGAAAATTACGGAGGAGCTTACCCGGAAATAATTGAGAGAAAAGATTATATAAAGAGGATTATAAAGCTGGAAGAAGAGAGGTTTAAAGAGACGGTAGATCAAGGGCTTGCCATCTTACAGGATTATATAAATGAACTCAAAGCCCAAGGGAAGACTGTATTAGAAGGTGCAAAAGCCTTCAAACTTTACGACACTTATGGATTCCCCTTGGATTTGACAAAAGAAATACTGCAAGAATCAGGCATTACAATTGATGAGGAAGGATATAAAGAAGAGCTTGAAAAGCAGAGGATAAGAGCTAGAAGCAGCAGAAAAGAAGACAATAGCCTGTGGGAGCAGGACATATACTCCACTTTGGGAGATATTTCTACGAAGTTTGTGGGATATGAGGTTTATGAAAGTGAGGCTAAAGTGTTAGCTATCGTGAAGGACAATGAAGTGGTAGAGCAGGCAGAAGCAGGGGACGATGTAAGTATAATTTTAGATGTGACGCCTTTTTATGCTGAAAGTGGCGGACAGGTAGGAGATAGCGGGGTCATTGAAGGAGAGGACACATTAATAAAAGTGAATGACTGCAAAAAGGTAGGGGACAAGTTCATACACATTGGCACTGTGGAGAGAGGATTAATTTCGGTTGGAGATAAAGTAGTAGCTAAGATTGATGTCTCAAAGAGAAAAGGTGCTGCGAGAAACCACACTGCTACACACCTTCTCCACAAAGCTTTGAAAGAAGTTTTAGGTGACCATGTCAATCAGTCGGGTTCGCTTGTCGCATACGATAGATTGAGATTTGATTTTTCGCACTATCAGGCAGTCTCAAAAGAGGAGCTTAAAAAGATAGAAGAAAGGGTTAATGAAAAGATATACGAGCAGCTTCCTGTAGTAGTTGAAGAGAAAAATTACGAAGATGCCTTGAAAGAAGGAGCTGTAGCTCTCTTTACAGAAAAGTACGGGGACAAAGTAAGAGTTGTGAAAATTGATGACTACAGCATGGAACTTTGCGGGGGTACACATGTAAAGAATACCAGCGAAATAGGAATTTTTAAAATTGTATCAGAAAGCGCAGTAGGAGCTGGATTAAGGCGAATAGAGGCTTTAACAGGTATAGAGGCCATCAAATATTTAAATGAGCAGAAAGAAATATTAGATAGAGTTTCTGAAACTTTAAAGGCGCAGGAAAAAGAAGTAGTTTCAAAGATAGAGAACTTGCAGCAGTCATTAAAGGACAAAGAAAGAGAAATAGAGGGTTTAAAGACAAAGATTGCAAGCATTTTAGCAGAAACCCTGATAGATTCGGCTATTTCTGTAGATGGCGTCAAAGTCATAGCTTCCAGAGTGGAAGATTACGATATGGAGGCTTTAAAGACTTTAGGAGATATTCTTAAAGATAGGTTGAAGAGCGCAGCTGTGATTTTAGCTTCTTCCTCTAAAGATAAAGCCTTGTTTGTAGGAATGGCCACAAAAGATGCTGTAGAAAAAGGCGTAAACATGGGAGCAGTTATTAAAGAGACATGCAGCATAGCCGAGGGGAATGGCGGCGGAAGAGCAGAAATGGCCCAGGGAACAGGCAAAAATATTTCAAAGGTGAAAGAGGCTCTGGAAAAAGCTATTGAAATTGTAAAAGGACAGTTAAAGGCTTGACTGTGGCCTTCTTGATGGGGTATGATAGAGTCAGAGGTGATTGCATTGGTTGAAAAAAATGAGCAGACCATAAAGTACACTGTGTCTAAGGACAAAAAATCTGTGAAAGAGATTTTAGAAGCAGTTTACGAGGCGCTTTCAGAAAAAGGGTACGACCCTGTCAACCAAATAGTTGGGTACATTCTCTCTGGAGACCCTACTTACATCACTAGCCACAAAAATGCTAGAAACCTCATAAGAAAAATAGAAAGAGATGAGCTGGTGGAAGAACTTCTAAAAAGTTACTTGAGCAAAGAATAAATGCCTCACCTCGCGTGAGGCATTTTTTTAAGGACGGGGTGTAACTTGAGAGTATTGGGATTGGACGTAGGAGACAAGACCATTGGAGTGGCAATAAGCGATGTTTCTTCAACAATTGCCCAGGGGATTACAACTATAAGAAGAAAAAGTTTTGTAGAAGATGTGAAAGCAATAGAGGAAATTGTGAAAAAATATAGCGTAGAAAAAGTTGTGGTGGGTCTTCCAAAAAACATGAACGGTTCAATAGGACCTCAGGGGGAAAAAGTCATTAAGTTTGGAGAAAAATTAAGAGAGGTGTTAAGAATTCCTGTTGTATTTTGGGATGAAAGGCTTACTACCCTTCAGGCGGAAAGGTTTTTGATAGAAGGAGTGGACATGTCAAGGGGAAAGCGGAAAAAGGTGATTGACAAACTTGCTGCTACTATAATACTCCAGAGCTATCTTGACTCTCAAAAAAATTCCTAAAAAGCCTTGACAGCTGGCTGGAGATGTTATACAATTACATTATCTTGGTAGAATTGAGGTGAAAGTTTATGGAACCAGAAATTATTCAGTTGATTGACGAACATGGCCATCCGGTAGATTTTGAGCTCGTAGCCTCCTTTGATGTGGATGACAACAGATATGCAGTTGTGGTGCCTGTGGATGGAGATGGAGAAGAAGCCTATATCCTGAGGGTAGAGCAGGACGAAGATGGCAATGACATTTTCGTAGCGATTGAGGATGAAGATGAGTTCAATGATGCTGTCGAGGCGTACAATGAGCTGATGGAAGAGTATGAAGATTATTATGATGAAGAAGATTTTGATGATGATGATGAGTGATTAAATTTTGATGAATAAAGGGATTGGGAATTAAGGTATACCCTTTTTGGGTATATCTTAATTTTATTTTGTCTGTTTTCAATTGAAATTAAAGACGGCGAATAATAGTTGATATTTTTTGAGAAAAACTTGTTGACAATTGAAAATGAATATCATAAACTATTTGTAGTTGAAATAATTTGGTGGTGAAAAAAGTGAATGAATTTGATAAACTTAAGGAAAAATTGAAAGAGAAGGGTTTTAAGTTGACTACGCAGCGGCGGGTAATTCTGGACGTGATAATGGAAAATAAAAATAAACATCTGTCTTCAGAAGAGATATACGACCTTGTTAAGCGGAAGTATCCTGAGATAGGCTTGGCTACAGTTTACAGGACTCTACAGCTTTTTGAGGAACTGGGACTTGTATATAAATTGAATTTTGATGAGGGACGGAACAGGTATGAGCTTTACCAGGAAGATGCTCATCAGCACCATCACCTGATATGTTTAAAGTGCGGAAATGTCATAGAAATGGAAGGAGATTTGCTGGAAGACTTGGAGAAGCTGATTGAGAAGACGAAGAATTTTGAAATTGTTGACCACAACGTGAAATTCTACGGTTATTGCAGTAATTGTAGAAATAAAGTATAATTTATATTAACTGGTGTAAGGTACGGGTCTATTTTTATTTAAAGGGGAGAGGGGTAAAAAAATATCTAACGAAAGGAGAAAGGTATTTGGCGCACAAGGCAAAACTGAAGATAATTCCTTTGGGCGGATTAAATGAAATTGGCAAAAACATGACTGTATTCGAGTATGGAAATGATATCATAGTTGTAGACTGTGGCCTCGCTTTCCCTGATGATGAGATGTTAGGAATTGACCTTGTCATTCCCGATATTACTTATTTATTGAAAAACAGGGAAAAAGTTAAAGCAATTGTGCTCACCCATGGCCACGAAGACCACATAGGGGCTCTGCCCTACGTGTTGAAACAGCTCAACGTCCCAATTTACGGCACGAGACTTACAATTGGGTTGGTTGAGTACAAATTAAAAGAGCACGGACTTTTGAGAGACAGTAAGCTAATCACTGTAAAACCCAGAGAGACAGTTGAGATCGGCCAGTTTAAAGTAGAGTTTATAAGGACTTCCCACAGCATTGCAGATTCAGCAGCTTTGGCTATTCACACGCCTGTAGGTACGGTTTTTCACTCAGGGGATTTCAAGATCGATTTTACGCCTATAGACGGGGAAGTGCCGGATTTGCACCGGTTTGCACAATTGGGAGAAAAGGGCGTACTGGTGATGCTGTGTGACAGCACGAACATTGAAAGGCCGGGCTATACGATGTCTGAAAGAACAGTAGGGGAGACTTTTGATAATCTTTTCAGAAAGGCTGAGCAGAGGATAATTGTAGCCACTTTTGCTTCAAATATTCACAGGGTTCAGCAGATAATAAATTCCGCACAGAAGTACGGAAGGAAAGTGGCCATATCAGGAAGAAGCATGGTAAATGTTGTGAATGTAGCCATGGAGCTTGGATATCTGACAGTGCCAGAAGGGCTTTTGATAGATTTGGATGAGGCGAATAAACTTCCCCACAACAAAGTAGTGATAATCACCACAGGAAGTCAAGGTGAACCGATGTCGGCACTTACCAGAATGGCCTCTTCTGAACACAAAAAAGTGGAGATTGTCCCTGGAGACACTGTCATAATCTCGGCTTCTCCAATTCCGGGAAATGAAAGATTGATCTCAAGAGTTATAAATCAGCTTTTCAAAAAGGGTGCCAATGTGATATATGAAGCTTTAGCAGATATACACGTTTCTGGACATGCATGCCAGGAAGAGATCAAACTTTTGCACACCCTTATAAAGCCGAAATTTTTCATACCTGTTCACGGCGAGTACAGGCACCTGGTGCAGCACGCAAAACTTGCTGAAAGCCTTGGAATGCCGCCGGAGAACATCTTTGTAGTGGACAACGGTACAGTGCTGGAATTTACGAAAGATTCAGGTAGAATTGCAGGTACAGTCACAGCCGGTAAGGTATTGGTGGACGGATTGGGAGTTGGAGATGTGGGCAATATAGTCCTGCGGGACAGAAAGCACCTTGCCCAGGATGGCCTGTTAGTTGTGGTTGTCACGATTTCCAAAGAGACTGGAGCGGTGATAGCAGGGCCAGATATTATTTCACGCGGATTTGTGTATGTGAGAGAGTCTGAAGATTTGATGGAGGAGTCCAAGAACATCGTACGAGAAGTCCTTGCAAAATGTGAAAAAGAAGAAATCAACGAGTGGGCTACTATAAAATCCATGATAAAGGATAATTTAAGCAATTTCCTCTATGAGAAAACTAAAAGGAATCCAATGATACTGCCTATTATAATGGAAATTTAACACAAAGAATGGAGAGAGGAAAAATGGGTAAAATTGATGTAAAATACATTGCGAAAGCGGGAGTTATTGCAGCAATTTATTTTGCA
The DNA here is from genome assembly GCF_004345675.1 of Caldanaerobacter subterraneus. Taxonomy (GTDB): domain Bacteria; phylum Bacillota; class Thermoanaerobacteria; order Thermoanaerobacterales; family Thermoanaerobacteraceae; genus Thermoanaerobacter; species Thermoanaerobacter subterraneus. Next base: position 72,348 of record NZ_SLWU01000002.1, read on the forward strand.
GTGACTTTTTTGCTCGGCAGTGTCTCCTATGGCCCTATTCAGTTTAGGCTTTCAGAGGCTTTGGTGGTTCTGCCGATGATAGAGCCGGCGGCTATCTGGGGTGTTTTCATTGGATGTCTTTTAGCAAATATAGGGAGTCCCTTTGGCATTATAGATATTTTAGGAGGGAGTTTTGTAACCCTTATAGCTGCGTACCTTACATCAAAGGCAAAAAAGTTTTATCAGGCTATTTTGCCTCCCATTATTTTGAACGCTTTGTTTGTTTCAATATGGGTGAGCTATTTCCTAAAAATGCCTTATTACATTGTGGCAATTGACATTGCATTGAGTGAGGCAATTGTGACAGGTGTATTTGGGTATGCTGTTTTAATTGCCTATAAAAGGATTAAAGACAGATACTCACTGTGACAAGTAAGCTTTTAGGCTTACTTGTTTTTATTTTCAATTAATTGTATAATTTATGTATACCCCTCTAAGGAGAGAAATAAGATGAATAAAGTCGAAACAAAAGGTAAAAGCAAATTTTTTATACTTGTGATAGTTTTAATTTTTCTTTTTGTTTCTGCTTCTTTTTATTATCAAAGCCTTTTTAAACCAGTGTCTACAAGGGCATCAGAGGAAGTGGTTGTGAATATACCCAGTGGCTATTCTACTCACCAGATAGCAAAGCTTTTGAAAGAAAAAAATTTGATTAAAAATGAGTGGTTTTTTGCATGGCGGGCAAAAATATTAAAAGCAGATGGTAAGCTGAAGGCTGGGAAATATTTATTAAGTCAGAATATGACAGTTGACCAGATTATTGAAAAAATAGCAGCAGGAAAATCTGAAATGGATGTTTTTAAAGTCACAATTCCCGAAGGGTATACTGTTAAAGATATAGCGAAAAAATTGGCTCAAATAGGGCTTGTCGATGAGAAAAAATTTTTAGAAGTAGCGCAGAATGGCGATTTTGAATATAGTTTCTTAAAAAACATACCGAAAGATAGGCCCAATAGATTAGAAGGTTACCTTTTCCCCGATACCTATTTTATTCCTGTAAATGCTGATGAAAAAGAGATAATAAACATGATGTTAAAAAGGTTTGAAGAAGTGTACAACACTGTAATCAAAGACAACGCTCAAAGAATGGGGATGACTCCCGATGAGATTGTGATTGTTGCATCAATTGTAGAAAAAGAAGCTGTGTTAGACAAGGAGAGGCCTATTATTGCAGGAGTTATTTACAACAGGCTGAAGAAAAAGATGAAGCTGGAGCTTTGTCCTACTGTTGAATACGCTTTAGGAACTCATAAGGAAGTGCTTTCATATCAGGACTTAAAAGTCGATTCCCCTTATAATACCTATGAACATTACGGGCTTCCTATTGGACCTATTTGCAATCCCGGACTTAAATCCATTGAGGCTGCTTTAAATCCTTCTAAACATGACTATTATTATTTTGTGGCCAGAGGAGATGGAACACACATCTTTAGCAGAACTTATCAGGAGCATTTAAAAGCTCAAAGAGAAGTGGAAAGGGAGCAAAATAAAAAGTGAAGGGTTGAGGCGATGGAGATAACCTATCGTGATATACAGTTTATAAGGTCTTTTCACGAGGAGTTGTATGAAGACTTAAAGCCATTGAGAAAATTTGCAGAAGAAAATTACATTCCTATAGCAAAACCTGAAGTAGCAGCTTTTTTGAGCTTTATGGTGAGGCTTAAAAAGCCTCTTAATATACTGGAGATAGGAACAGCCATAGGATATTCCACCATAATAATGGCAAGGGCCTATCAAAACTCTAAAATTGTTACAATTGAAAGGGATATAAACCTTGCTGAGATTGCAAAGAAAAACTTTAAAAGAGCTAAGATAGAGGGAAGGATTGATTTAATCTGCGGAGAGGCAGAAGAGGTACTGGACAATCTGACGAAGGAGTACGATTTTATCTTTGTGGATGCGGCAAAGGGCCAGTATTTGGAGTTTTACAAAAAGATAAGAGAATTTGTTCCACAAGATGGGATTGTCCTCTGGGATAACATCCTGTACAAGGGTTATGTAGTTGGTGAAGAACATGTAAAGCACAAGAGAAGAACGATTGTGTACAGGATGAGGGAGTTTATAGAAGTGTTGAAAAAGGACAAGAATTTTTACACGGTGATTTTGCCTTTAGGAGATGGGTTGGCTTTAAGCATTAGGGAGGAGTGATTTATGTTAGAGCTTTTGGCGCCAGTTGGAGATTTGGAAAGGCTAAAGGTTGCTGTAAAATACGGAGCAGATGCTGTTTACTTTGGAGGACAAAATTACAGCTTAAGAGCCTATGTGGGGCTTACACTTGATGAGATAAAAGAGGGTGTTAGATATTTAAAAAAAAGCAACAGAAAAGCCTATATCACCATAAATATTTTTCCCCACAATAAGGATTTAGAAGAGCTGCCGGAATACATTAAAAAAGTTATAGACCTCGGAGTAGATGCTGTTATTGTCTCTGATTTGGGAGTTTTTTCTATAGTTAAGGAAATTGCTCCTGAGATAGATGTACACATAAGCACTCAGGCTAATACTGTAAATTACTTGACTGCAAATTTCTGGCACAGATTAGGTGCAAAGAGAATAATTTTAGCAAGAGAGCTTTCTTTAAAGGAAATAAAAGAGATAAGGGATAAGACGCCTCCTTCTTTAGAATTGGAGGCTTTTGTGCACGGTGCTATGTGCATATCCTATTCAGGGCGATGCCTTTTGAGCAATTACCTGACAGGAAGAGACGCCAACAAAGGGGAATGTGCGCAGCCCTGCCGGTGGAAATATTACCTGATGGAAGAAAAAAGGCCGGGAGAGTATTTTCCTATTGAAGAAGACGGGCGAGGCACTTATATTTTAAATTCAAAAGACCTGTGCATGATAGAGTACATTCCTCAATTGGTAGAAGCTGGAGTTACAAGTTTTAAAATTGAGGGGAGAAACAAGAGCGCATATTACGTTGCGGTGGTTACACGGGCTTATAGGAAGGCAATTGACGATTACCTTGAAAAAGGGAAGGATTACGTTTTTGACAGGAGCCTTCTTGAGGAAGTGGGGAAGGCAAGCCACAGAGGATTTACCACAGGCTTTTATTTTGGCAGGCCGGGGGCAGATGCTCAAAATTATGAGTCTTCTAAGTACATCCGCACCCATGACTTTGTGGGCATTGTCAAGAGATATGACCCTGAGACGAGGATAGCGATTGTGGAGCAGAGGAACAGAATGTTTGTTGGGGATGAAGTGGAAGTTATAGGGCCTAAGGTTCAATTTAAGCAGAAAATTGAGAAGATGTGGGATGAGGAAGGAAGAGAGATCGAAGTAGCTCCGCACCCCCAGATGATAGTGAAAATTCCTGTTGTTAATCCTGTTGAAGAGCTTTATATTTTAAGAAGAGAATCTAAAAATAATGTTTAAAAAAGCTCCTTTTGGGAATACTGGTTCCTGAAAGGAGCTATTTTTATGGAGAAAAGGATAGTTTTTTTGCGCATAGTTTTGGCCCTTATGATTTTTATATTGGCTGGAAGGCTTTTTTACATACAGGTAGTAAAATATAATTTTTATTCTGAAAAAGCAATGGAACAGAGAATTAAAAGCTTTAAAATTTCAGAAAAGCGCGGAGATATATACGATAGAAACATGATACCTTTCACAGATAGAGACTACAAAGAGTATGTCTTTGCAATACCCAAAATGATAAATGATAAAAAAAGGGCAGCAGAAATACTCAGTGAGATTACAGAAATTTCTTCCGAAAAGATTAGAGAAGATTTAAAGAGAAATAAAGACTATATCAGATATGAGATAAGAAGGGATGTAGATTTTTCTCTTCCTGTTGGAATTTTTAAACTCGAGCTTCCACAGAGGTATTCTTCAAACTCTCTTGCAAGGCATGTGATAGGATATCTTGGAGATAAAAAGATGGGGTTGGAGGAATCTTTTGATGAGGTTTTGACTACAGATGCCAGCGACAGCATTGCAGTCTTTACTGATGGCAGCAGAAATGACTATATAAAGGGATTAGGTGTAAAAATACAAACCGTTCACGACAAAGTTTTTGGTGTAAAAACCACTCTAGACTACCATATACAGAAGGTGGTGGAAGATGTACTTGACAGGCGTAGGATAGAAGGAGCAGCAGTTGTACTGGAGGTAAAAACAGGGAATATACTAGCGATGGCGAGTAGGCCTAATTTTGACCAGAACAGGATAGAAGATTATTTAAAAAGCTCTAATGAAGAGTTTATAAATAAGGCTGTATCTGGCTATCCCCCTGGATCTATTTTTAAAATCATAGTTGCTGCGGCAGCTTTAGAATCTGGGAAAGTCAGCTTAGAAGATACTTTTTACTGCAGTGGAAGCTATGATATAAATGGAGTTGTCTTTCACGATTTTAAGGGAGAGAGCCATGGCTTGATAAATATAGTCAAAGGTTTTGCAGTTTCCTGCAATACAACTTTTATAAGGATAGGGGAGATAACAGGTGCAAAAGCTATTTTAGACATGGCAAGAAAATTTGGGATAGAGAAAGACGATGGTCTTCCAATACCGGAGCAAATAGGAAGGCTTCCAAAGCTTTCTGACACATACGGCGCTGGCATTGGAAATCTTTCGATAGGCCAGGGAGAAGTTTTGATGACTCCGCTTCAAGCTGCCGATATAGTAGCTACAATTGCGAATGATGGTATAAGGAATGTACCGCGTCTTGTGGAGGCAGTGGTGGATGAAAAGGGAGAGGAGGTTAAGAGATTTCCGCCTCGAGAATCATATAGAGTGTTAGAAAGTAACACAGCCAAAATTTTGAGGTATATGATGAGGCAAGTGGTGGTTGACCCGGAGGGGACAGGCAAAAGAGCAGAGACTTTTTGCAAAAGTGCTGGAAAGACAGGTTCTGCAGAGGTCAACAAAGAATTAAATATATATCATGCCTGGTTTGTAGGCTTTGTGCCTTATGAAAATCCCAAGTATTCTATTGCTGTATTTGTTAAAAACGGAGACACAGGGGGAATAAAGGCCGCTCCTATTTTCAAAGAAATAGCCGAAGAGATAATTAAATACTGATGTACAGGCACCTTTTTCAGATAAAACCATATAATAAATGTGTAATTTATTAAAAAAGAAGAGGTGGCGGCCGTGTGGGAAGTTATTGCTGCACTTGTAGGAACCATAGTAAAGGAGATACTGAATTTAGGTTACCTTACTAACACCAATTCTTTTCCAAGCCCTTTATCCCCTGAAGAAGAGAGAAAGTACTTGGAAGCGTACAGAAGAGGAGACGAAGAGGCAAGGAATATATTGATTGAGAGAAATTTAAGACTGGTCGCTCATGTGGTAAAAAAGTATAGCGGGACAGGAAGAGATTTAGATGACCTTATTTCTATAGGGACAATTGGACTTATTAAAGCCATAGATACTTATGACTTTGAAAAAGGCACACATCTTGCCACATATGCTGCAAAGTGCATAGAAAATGAAATCCTCATGTCCATAAGGGCAGAGAAAAAGATGAAAGGAGAAGTTTTTCTTCAAGACCCAATAGGGGTAGATAAGGAAGGAAATGAAATCTCACTAATGGATGTACTTGGGACAGATGAGGATGAGGTATCTGAGCAGGTGGAAAAGAAGATACAGATTAAAAAGCTTTACAGTAAGTTAAACAGCGTCTTAAAAAACAGGGAGCGCATGATAATAGAAATGAGATATGGGCTTTACAATGGAAGAGTGAGGACTCAGAGGGAAATTGCGAAAATGCTTGGAATTTCTCGTTCTTACGTATCGAGAATTGAGAAGAAAGCCTTGAATAAGCTTTATAAAGAGCTTTCAATGTGAACTGTCTTATTGACAGTCTATTTTTTTGTAGTATATAATTTTAACTAAATGAGGTGGGCTTATGTATGAAAAACTAATTCCTGACATGATTGTAGAAAGTGTACATAAAATCGACTTGAATTTGCTAAAAAAGAAAGGTATTACTAGCCTTGTGCTGGACATAGATAACACTCTTTTGCCAAAAAAAGCAAAATTTCTTGATGAGGACACTGTTGAATGGTTGGAAAGAGCAAAAAACGAAGGGTTTAAAATTTGCTTAGTTTCAAATAATACGAAGAAAAGAGTAAATGAGCTCAAAGAAAAAACTGGAATTCCAGGTATTGCCTGGGCAATTAAACCGAGAAAGGGTGCTTTTAAAAAGGCCCTAAAACTTTTAGGAGCAAAACCTCATGAGACAGCCTTAATTGGAGATCAAATATTTACTGACATTTTAGGAGGAAAAAGGGTCGGACTTTATACTATCTTGGTAAAACCTTTGTCTGATGAAGAGCTTGCCTGGACTAAGATTATGAGAAGAGCTGAGAAAATCATTTTAAAGAGGATTGAAGGATATGAAAATTGACAGCACCACAAAGGTCTTTGGACTTATTGGGCATCCAGTCAAACACAGTCTTTCTCCTTTGATACATAACTCTTCTTTTGAAAAGCTCAATTTCAATGGAGTGTACGTGGTCTTTGATGTAGCCCCTGAGTTATTAGAAAATGCTGTAAAAGGGCTAAAAGCTTTAGGTATAAAGGGATTTAATGTGACTGTCCCTCATAAAGAGAGCGTAATGAATTATTTGGATTTTGTCACGGAAGAGGCAGAAAAAATTGGAGCTGTGAATACAGTTGTCAATGAAAATGGGATTTTAAAAGGCTACAATACAGACGTACAGGGATTCATAGATTCCTTAAAAGAGTTGAAAGAGGATGTAAGAGGAAGAAAAGCCTTTGTACTGGGGGCAGGAGGAGCATCAAAAGCTATATGTTTTGCCCTTGCAAGGGAAGGAGTAGAATCAATTGTAATAGCCAATAGGACTTTAAATAAAGCGAGAGCGCTGGCAGAATACATAAGGGAAGAATTTAAGGTGAAATGCGATTACTGCAGTATAGAAGAAGTGGAAAAATTTAATGAAATTGATATTCTCATAAACACAACTTCTGTGGGGATGCATCCTGAAGTGGGGAACTCTCCAGTTTCTGAGGAGGTAGTGGCAAAGGCAAATTTTGTGTATGATTTAATATACAATCCTTCTGAGACGCTTTTTTTAAAGTACGCAAGAAAAAACGGTGTAAAAAGCGCAAATGGCCTCTCAATGCTTGTGAATCAGGCTAGCTATGCTTTTTACCTCTGGACAGGAGAGTTTTTTGACAAAGACTTTGTGTATGAGAAAATAAGGGGAGAAATGTAGAGGGAAGAGGTATTTTTATGGCTAAGAAAAAACTTGGAGAACTTCTTGTGGAAGTGGGACTTATCACGGAAGAACAACTGAAACATGCCATGGAAGTGCAGAGCAAAACAGGGGAAAAATTGGGGAAAGTCCTTACAAAGCTCGGGTATGTGACAGAAAATCAGATATTAGAAGCCCTTGAATTTCAGCTGGGAATACCCCATGTGGACCTTCAGAAATACTACATTGACCCTGAGGTTGCAAAGCTTGTTCCTGAATCTGTAGCCAAGAGGCATCTCCTCATCCCTGTTAAAAAAAGTGAAGACGGCCTTTATGTAGCAATGGCAGACCCCCTCAATATTTTTGCCTTGGATGATGTGAGAATTATAACTAAACAAAATGTGAAACCTTTGATTGCATCGGAGAGCAGCATTCTAAAAGCTATAGATAGAATCTATGGCAAAGAACAGGCAGAAAAAGCGGCTCAGGAATTTAAAAAGGAGTTTAAAGAAGAGGAAAGCCTACCTCAAGAAGTGCTGGAAGAAATCCAAAATGCTCCTGCTGTAAGATTTGTCAATTCTATAATTGAGCAGGCTGTGAAAAGCAGAGCCTCAGATATACACATTGAGCCGACAGAAAAGGATTTGAGAATTCGCTTCAGAATAGATGGGCAGTTGACAGAAGCAATGAGGACTATAAAAAGCACGCATGCTCCTGTTGTGACTAGAATAAAGATAATGGCCAATATGAATATCGCCGAAAGAAGGCTTCCACAAGACGGGAGATTTGATTTCACGGTGTCAGGCAGAACCGTAGATGTAAGGGTTTCCTCCCTTCCTACTGTGTTTGGCGAAAAGATAGTTTTAAGGCTTCTTGACAAGGAAAACTTTGTGATGACAAAAGAACAACTTGGATTTGATGAGGAGGATTTGCCTCTTTTTGATAAACTGATAAAAAGACCCAATGGAATTGTGCTTTTAACAGGTCCTACGGGAAGTGGTAAAACTACTACTCTTTATGCAATGCTAAGAGAGCTCAATAAGCCCAATGTGAACATAATAACAGTAGAAGACCCTGTTGAGTATTCGCTGGAAGGCATAAATCAAGTGCAGGTAAATGAAAAAGCAGGGCTTACATTTGCTACTGCACTAAGGTCCATCTTAAGGCAGGACCCTGATATAATAATGATTGGGGAGATAAGAGATACAGAGACAGCTGAGATCGCCATAAGAGCGGCGATAACAGGTCATTTAGTGCTTTCGACGCTGCACACCAACAACGCTGCAGGTGCGATAACGAGACTGATAGATATGGGGATTGAGCCTTATTTGGTGGCTTCTTCTGTAGTGGGAGTGATAGCTCAAAGGCTTGCTAGAAAGGTGTGCGACAATTGCAAAGTTCCCTATAAGGCTTCAAAGGAAGAAAAAGAGATTTTGGGGATTCCGGAAGATGAAGAGGTCACTCTTTATAAAGGCAAAGGCTGTCCTGTCTGCAACAGGACAGGCTACAGAGGGCGTATCCCTATATACGAGATAATGACTGTGACTTCTGACATAAGAGAACTCATAAATGCAAAGGTTTCCTCAGATGTGATTGAAGAAAAAGCTATAAAAAATGGCATGAAGACTTTGAGAGAAAGCGCAAGAAAGCTCATTTTACAGGGCAAAACTACTGTCGAAGAGATGGTGAGACTAACTTATGAGGAATGATGAGGATGGAGACCATTGAACTTTTGAAATTGGTTGTGGAGAAAAAAGCTTCAGATTTACACATAACAGTAGGAGTTCCACCTGTTGTAAGAATTAACGGCTATCTTCAAAAATTAGAAGGAGAGCCTTTTACACCTAAAGATACAGAGGAGATAGTCAAAGACCTACTTACGAGCGAGCAGCTAAAAAAGCTGGAGGAAAATGGGGATATTGACCTTTCCTATTCTGTGACAGGTTTGGGAAGGTTTAGAATAAATGTGTACAAGCAAAGAGGAAGTTACAGCCTTGCCATAAGGTCTGTTGCCTTGAGAATACCTACTATAGAAGAGCTGGGACTTCCACTCATACTTAAAGATTTGGCTTTGAAAACGAGGGGATTGATACTTGTTACAGGACCTACGGGAAGTGGGAAGTCCACCACACTGGCGGCTATGGTGGACTGGATAAATTCTAAAAGGACTTGTCACATTCTTACATTGGAGGACCCTATAGAGTATTTGCACAAGCACAATAAAAGCATAGTAAATCAAAGAGAAATTGGGCACGATGCTACATCCTTTGCATCGGCTTTAAGAGCTGCATTAAGAGAAGACCCGGATGTGATACTTGTCGGTGAGATGAGGGATTTGGAGACAATACAGATCGCAATAACTGCTGCCGAGACAGGCCATCTTGTTCTTTCCACTCTTCACACAATAGGAGCTGTAAAAACGATTGATAGGATTATTGATGTTTTTCCGCCTCATCAGCAACAGCAAATAAGGATACAGCTTTCCAACGTATTAGAAGGAATCATATCTCAGCAGCTTATTCCTAAAAAAGACGGAAGCGGAAGAGTTGTTGCCACAGAAGTGATGATTGCAACCCCTGCTATAAGGAATCTCATAAGGGAAGGGAAGACTTACCAAATACAGTCGGCAGTTCAAACAGGTGGTAAATTTGGAATGATTACTATGGACATGTTTATTTTGCACCTTTTAAAATCAGGGGTTATCTCTTTGGAAGATGCTTTAACTTACTGCGTTGACCAGGAGAGCTTTTCACGCATGATATAGGGGTGATTTTATGCCTTTGTACTTTTACAAAGCAAGGGACATGGGGGGGAACTTAATTACAGGGACTTTGGAGGTAGATTCAAAGTCCCAGTGCATAGACATATTGAAGGGGAGAAATTATTACATAATTGACATAAAAGAGGAAGTAGTCAAAAAAGACATTCTAGATTTTAGCTCTTTTAAAAGGGTAAAAGTCAAAGACATTGCAGTTTTTTGCCGCCAGTTTGCTACTTTGATAAATGCAGGAATTCCTATTCTGACTTCTCTTGCGACAGTGAAAGAACAGGTTAGTAATAAAAAGCTCAAAACGGCTTTATCAGAAGTGTACGAAGAAGTGCAGAAAGGACGTACCCTTTCTGATGCTATGAGAAAGAGAGAAGACGTTTTTCCAATGCTTTTGTATAACATGGTGGAGGCGGGAGAAGTCAGTGGTACTCTTGACAGGATAATGAATGAGATGGCAGACCACTATGAAAAAGAAAATGACCTCAATCAGAAAGTAAAATCGGCACTGACATATCCCGCAATTGTGAGCATTGTGGCAGTTTTTGTCGTAGTGTTTTTATTGACAAATGTGCTTCCAATATTCGTGGCGATGTTTGAGAATGCAGGAGTCGAGCTACCTCTTCCTACGAGAATTTTGCTCTTAATTGCTAGCTCAATATCTAACTATTGGTATTTTTACATAGGATTTATTTTCCTTATGGTTTATGGTATATATAATTTTGTAAAGACTTCTCAGGGAAGGCGAATTTTTGACAGAATGCTTCTAAACATGCCTATTTTTGGAGTACTTAATAGAAAGATAATAACATCAAGGTTTGCAAGGACTTTAGGGACTTTGATTGGAGCAGGCATCCCGCTTGTCAGTGCACTGGAGGTAGTAGAGAAGGTAGTGGGCAACACAGTAGTTGCAGAGGGCATAAAAAGGGCAGAGGAAGATGTGAAAAAGGGTCTACCTTTATCTGAACCTTTGAGGAGAATTGGCGTTTTCCCACCCATGGTGATTCAGATGATAAGTGTAGGAGAAAGCTCTGGCGCTTTGGATACTATACTTGAGAAGACGGCTAGCTTTTTTGACAGAGAAGTTGACACAGCAGTATCCCAGATGACAACTTTGTTAGAGCCGATTATAATCCTAATGCTTGCAACAGTGGTAGGCTTCATAGTCGTCTCAATAATAATGCCACTGTTTGAACTATACAATTTCATTGGAAGGTAAATTCAAGGGGAAAGGGGGTGAAAAAGGAGTATGGAATGGTTTGTAAAGGCACTCAATAAGGATGAAAGAGGTTTTACACTGATTGAGTTGATTGTTGTAATCGCAATTTTAGGAATACTAGCAGCAATTGCTGTGCCGAGAGTGACAACGTCATTGGCAAATGCTAAAGCAAAAGCTGATGAGGCAAATTTAAAGATATTACAAAATGCAGTAGAGAGATATTATGTTGAACATGAAGGAAAATATCCACAGTCATTAAATGAGCTTGTTCCTAACTATATTGACAAAGTACCAAAAACTCAGGATGGAAAAGATTTTAACTACAATCCTTCTACTGGCGAAGTTACTTTACCATAACTTCAGGGCACGTTTTTGTGCCCTCCTTACTATTTTTTAGGAGGCAATTTTAATCATGAAAATGCTAATTTACATACTCATATTTCTATTCGGCACAATTATAGGAAGTTTTTTAAATGTGGTCATATATAGAGTTCCCAGAAAAGAGTCCATAATATACCCTTCCTCCCATTGTCCCAGATGTGGTCATGAATTAAATGGTATTGATTTAATACCAATATTGAGTTATATTTTACTTAAAGGAAGATGCAGGTACTGTGGAGAAAAAATTTCAATAAGATACCCTGTTGTGGAGCTGCTTACAGGAATTGTATTTGTAATAATTTACTCTAAATTTGGGTTGGACGTGAAGGCTTTTTATTACATGTTTCTTTCTTCTGTGCTGATTTCAGCAAGTTTTATAGATCTGGAACACAAAATCATACCCAATAGCATAATAATAGCTGGATTTATAGGTGCTTTAATTTTTAGACTACTCATGTATAGTTATGGCTTTTTAGACTACATTCTGGGGCTTTTACTGGGTGGGGGAATACTCCTTCTCATCTCTTTTCTCTCAGGAGGGGAAATGGGGGGAGGAGATGTAAAATTAATGGCTCTTATAGGCTTTTTTATAGGATGGAAGCTTGTGCTTTTAAATTTGTTGCTGGGTGTTGTGTTGGGAGCTTTGGCAGGTGTTTTACTTGTACTTTTTAAGATAAAGAGCAGAAAGGACTACATACCTTTTGCACCTTATCTATCTTTAGGATGGCTTATTTCAATCTTATACGGATATGAGATTTTAAATTACTATTTAAAACTCATAAGGGGCTAAGCTTATGAAGGGGGAAGAGGGGCTAACTTTAATAGAGCTTGTAACAGTTTTGGCACTTTTGTCCATTATAGTTCTTATAGTTATCCCTTTGACTGACTTTTTTGATACGACAAAGTCAAATGTAAGGCTTACTCTTATTGCACGTGAGGTTGTAAATGACTTAAGGTACATACAGCAAAAAAGTATTTTTGAAGGAGAAATATTGCGCTTTGAAAGCGATGACACAGGGACGAGGTATTACATAAAGAGAAAAGATGACAATGAAAATATCAAGATAAAAAATTTACCTGAGGGAATTAAGATAAGTAAAAAAGATGGGGGAAAGGTAGAAATATACTTTAATCAGATGGGGACTCCTATTGGAGCTTGTACAATAACTTTAAAAAATGATAAAGGAAGCGAGATTTACATAAGTGTGGCGGTAGTAACAGGGCGCATTATGATAAGTGGGAAGAACTATTAGGAGTGATTTTATGAAGATTTTAAAAGATAAGAAAGGCATGACTTTAATAGAGGTTCTTGTCTCAATAGCTGTGTTTGCAGTAGTGGCAATACCTCTTTTAGGCATTTTTAGTCAATCTGTTATTACTTCTGCTGATTCTAAGATAAAGACAAAAGAAGCCACTATTGCGCAGACAATTGCAGAAAACATAAAAGCGGGAAATGTATCAAACCTTGATGAAATAATAACTAAGTATAAAGAAGAAGGTTTTATAGCCTATGTTGAACAGCAAACTTCCACAGGAGAACTTTCTCAGTATCAGATTAAAGTAGGGAAAATTGATTCAAACACTCCTATGTATACACTTTATATTATGGCGCCTGCAACAGAAATTACTTCTCATGTTCCTGTAGAATTACCCTCTGAGGAAAGCTCAGGTGGAGGTAGTAGCAGTAGTGATGATGTAATAAAGCGTATATGGGACTTAATAAAAATAGGAATAATTGCTGCATGGACTGTTTTATTTTTGGGGGTTGTTATAGTTACATTGGGGTGGAATGAGATTACTAAAACAAAAATTTTGACTATAGCAGATACTATTGTTAACATGATAAAAAATGGAGTTACTAGTTTAAAAGCAATCGGGACAAAAGCTTCAGAAATCGCTGGTGTTAAGGTTCCATGGTGGTTAAAATGGTGGTAAGAAAAGAAGAAGGATTTACCCTTATTGAACTTATTGTGACATTGGCAATATTGGGGATTGTGATAGGGGTTTATTCATCTTTATATTATTCGGGGTACAAGTCATTTTCAAGTACACAAAATAGCGTAGACGTGGAACAAAATGTTAGGTTTGCTATGAATTATATTGTATCTTTATTAGAAAAAGGGCCTTCTGAAGTCGAAATTATTGATAATGGCCGTGGTCTATCGATAAAACAGGTATTAACAGATAGAGGGTATCGTGATTATACAATAACGCTAGAAAAACCTATTCTTTATACCCATATCAAAGAATCTGACACGGACAGTAGAGGTAGTAAGCTTCAATTAGCTGTTAATATTTATGATTTTATGGTGACTAAAAAAAGTAACAACATGATAAATATCCAAATAATTGGACAAAGTGATGATAATGGATCAAACAGATTTTCTCTTTCTACAGACGTTTTTTTAAGAAAGAGTGATATAAATGTTCAATGAGAGGGGTTCTGCTTTAATTTTTACTTTAATGGTAATTTTGATTCTCACAGTTTTAGCTGTAGCAATTTTAGAAGTAACTATTACCAATTACAAAATTTCCCATGCTTATGCAAACTCTATCTCAGCTACTTATGCAGCAGAAGCTGGCCTTGAACGAGTAAAAAATGAATTTAACATAGCTTTACAAGATGCTTATCAAGGAAAAGGCAAAGGAAAAGGGAAAGGTGAATTTTGGATAAATATAGTTACTAACAAAAATACAACTAAGATTCAATATAAAAAAGGTGCAAAAGATTTATTAGATAATGGACTTGACATCCCATTAGGGGAGTGGATTTCATTGGGTGATTCAGGACAAGAGTATAAAATTGACAGTATAGAAATAGTTCCTCCTTCAATTAATTTTGAAAATGAAGGAGAGCAAATTTTAACCTATAAAGTACGTGTATGGACGGAAGGTAGGATGAACAAAATCGTACGCTATGGTTATGCGGAAATTGAATTTGAAATTAACGTGATTATTCAAAAGATGGGCAATGATAACAGCGCCAATACTAAGGTGTACCTGAAGGAAAAGGTATCACCGTTTTCACCGATAATAAAGAAGTGGGTAGTAGATTCAACTCCTGTTGAATATTAATCAAGGATAATAAGGAGAGGATTTTATGCAACTTAAAAATTACATGGAAGATGCGGTTGAACAGATGATGGACAGGGTTTTGAAGGACATTGACGTGTGTAAATGCGAAAGGTGCAGGATGGACATAAAAGCTTTAGCTTTAAATAATTTACCTCCTAAGTATGTCGTTACAGAAGAAGGAGAGCTTTATGTGAAGACTAATGAACTTGTGAGGCAGTTTGAAGTGGACATAATAAAGGCTATAACTATGGCTGCTATGAAAGTGAAAGAAAATCCTCGCCATTAGGGGTGCAAAAATGCTGGGAATTGAGATAGGAAATGCTAATATAAAGATAGTTTTAAAAGATAGGAAAAATAGACTTTTAGGAAGTACATATCTTGTGAAGACTCCTTCTAATGTTATAACAGATGGCAAAATAATGGACATAAACACAGTTGCTGAGGCAATCAGAGAGGTTTTAAGGGAAAACAATATAAGAGAGAAAAGGGTATGCTTTTCTATTTCAAGTTCACAGAACATTTTAAGAGAAATTACGCTGCCTAAAATGAAGGAAGAAGAAGTTGAAAAAGCCCTAGAGTATGAGGTAGAGCAGTATATTCCTGATACATACAATTATGTAATTGACTTTAAATTTTTACCCCCTTTGGAAGGCAATGATGAAAAATTGAGAGTACTTGTAGCTTCTTCCCCAAAAGAAATAGTCGAAAAATATGTAAAGCTTTCAGAAGCTTTGAAGTTGTACTTGGAAGCTATTGATATTTACGCAAATTCTTTATACAAAGCTTTTAAAAAAGTCGGAGAAAAAGATGGCACAGTTGCAATAATAGATTTTGGTTCTTCTACCACAAATGTAACTTTAGTATCTCATGGAAATTTTGTTCTCAATAAGCTTTTGGAATTTGGCGGCAAAAAATTGACTCAAGCAATCGCAAGTTCTTTTAATTTGGAGTTTGATACAGCGGAAGAGTATAAAAAGACAAGGGAAATTGAAAATATTGAGGAGATTCTTAGGGAAAATTTTTCCGAAGAGTTTCAAATGGTAAGCCGAATATTTGACTTTTTCTATGCCACATACCACAAAACTGTAGATAAGATTTTATTGATAGGTGGAAATGCAAGATTGAAGGGTTTAAAAGAGTATGTGAAGGACTATTTTAAGGTTGAAGTTATCGTTCCAGAGGAAGAAAAATATCTATACTTCTTGCCTGCCTATGGCTGCCTTTTAAGGGGGGAATAAGTTGAAGGACATAAACCTCATACCGCCAGAATTAAAAGAAGAAAGACAAAAGAAGAAAAAAGTGGCTTTAAAACTTTTTTTCGCCACCTTTCTTTTAGGCTTTATATCCCTCTTAATAGCTTTGCCTTTGGCCTATATGAACAAGCTTTATGGTGAGCTTAAAATTGTCAACGAAGAGCTCAATAAATACAGGAATGTATCAGAGCTTCAGCAGAGTATAAAGGACATGTCTTTATATTTAGAAAAGAAAAAAAGCATAATTGATAAGGTGAATAAGGGAAAAATAGATTTAGCCAAGCTTTCTGAAGATGTCGCTTCTAACCTTCCTCAAGATGTTTCGATAACTCATTTGAAATATGACAACAAGGTGCTTGAAATTGAAGGGGAAGCTCTTCATGAGGGCGATGTTGCAGTTTTTATGCTAAATTTGAGAAGCATAAATTATGTCGAAGATGTAAAAGCCCTTTTAATAGAGCTTAATGAAAAAAATGTATACAAATATGTGGTTCAAGTAAAGGTCAGGGTGGTATCATAGATGAAACTTACAAAGAGAGAAAAATTTTTAATCTATTTTGCTCTGGTTTTTGCATTTTTTGCGATTTACTATCAATTTTATCTGATTCCAAAGCTTTCAGAGATAGACAATTTATCACAAGAGATAAAGCTTAAAAGGCAAATTCTTTCACAGGTCTCTTCTTTAAAAGGAGAAAATTTACAAAAAAGTCTGGCGAAGTGGGAAAAAGAAGTCGAAGAATTGAACGCAATACTTCCAGATGAAAAAGACGCTGAATTTGCAATTCTTGATTTGCAAAGAATGGCAAGTGATTCCGGCGTAAAAATAAGAAGTATTAATTTTGAAAATGCAAGTCAAGAGGAAAAAAATAAAGAACAGAAAGAAGAATTTGCAGTGACTCCCATATCAGTTACAGTTTTTGGAAGCTATGATGGGCTTATTTCCTTCATGAAATCTTTACAGGAGTCTAGGAGGCTTCTAACTATTCAGTCTTTTGAAATGCAGAAAGACCAGAATTCTGAAAATTTGTTTTTAAATGTATTGCTTTTTGCCTATTCTATGAAAGACAGCGGAGCAAAAAAGGCGGAGATAAATGCGCCAAAAGGGAAAGCCAATCCTTTTCAACCATTGGAGGGAAAAGCTAGTGGGGAAAGTATTACTGAAAGTCCCCCTCCAGTAGATGTGAACAAAGTAATATCTGATACTTTAGAAAAAATCTTGAAAGAGGCTATACCTTCCAAACCATAAAAGGGGGATGGTGAATGAAAAACATAGTTTTGACAGGATTCATGGGGACAGGAAAAACTACTGTAGGGAAAAAAGTGGCAACTACTCTTCATTTTAATTTTATTGACACTGACAAGCTGGTTGAGAAAATGGCAGGCATGAGTGTGGCGGAAATATTTGAAAAGCACGGGGAAGAATATTTTAGAAAGTTGGAAAAAGCGGCTGTCATAAAAGCCTCTCGCCTAAAAAATCACGTAATAGCTACAGGAGGCGGGGTTGTATTAAACCCTTCAAATATTGTACAATTAAGAAAAAACGGAGTAATAATCCTCTTAAAAGCAAGGCCGGAAGTAATTTTGAGGAATATATCCAAAACAAAAGATAGGCCTCTTCTTGCGGTGGAAGACCCTGAAAAGAGGATAAGAGAGCTTTTAGAGGAAAGAGAGCCTTTTTACAGATTTGCAGATTACACTATAGACGTCTCTGACAAGACAATAGAGGAAGTCGCTGAAGAAGTCATAAGAGCGTATATAAAGCTTAAGGGGAGATGATGAAATTTGGAGATTAAGTTTGGGCCTTCTGGAATCTCGCAGAGCTTTTACGACGAGGGACATAAGTCTTCTGCTGAGATGCCAGAATGGCTTCATAAAATGGGACTTGAGGCTTACGAATACTCTTTTTCTAGAGGAGTGAGAATAAGCGAAAAATTAGCTTTGCAGCTTAAAGAGAATGCAGAAAAATTTAATATTACAATTACAATCCACGCTCCTTATTACATAAATCTTGCGGCGGCAAAAGAGGAAAAGATAAAAAATTCTAAAAGGTACATAATTGAAAGTTTGACCGCAGGGAATTTGATGGGAGCAAAAAGAGTTACGTTTCACCCTGGTTCTGCTTCTTTGGACAGAAGAGAAGCACTTGATAGGGCAAAAAGAGTTTTGAAGGAGGTTATAAAAGAAGCTGATGACTTGGGACTGGGTCATATAACCTTGTGTCCCGAGACGATGGGCAAGAAAAATCAGCTGGGCACTTTGGAGGAAGTCTTGGAACTCTGTCAGCTAGATGAGAGACTTCTTCCTACCGTGGATTTTGCCCATTTGCATGCTCGAGACAATGGAAGGTTTAAATCTATAGAAGATTATGAAGAAGTTTTAAACACGATAGAAAAATATCTAGGAAAAGATAGGGCAAAAGTTATACACGTCCACTTCAGCAGAATTGAATTTACAGAGCAGGGGGAAAAGAAGCACTGGACATTGCTTGATAAAGAATACGGGCCTGAATTTGAGCCGCTGGCTCAGCTTTTTTATGAAAGAAATATGGAGCCCATAGTTATTTGTGAATCTCGTGAGAGGATGGCAGAAGACGCATTAGAACTTAAGAGAATATACCAAGAGGTGGCAAAAAGGGTGTCAAAAACATGAGGATTGTAGTTAAGGTTGGGACTAGTACTTTGACTCATGAAAATGGGAAATTGAATTTAGAAATAATGGAAAAACTAGTAAGACAAATTGCAAATTTGTCAAATAAAGGAGAAGAAGTTATACTTGTGACGTCTGGGGCGATTGGAGCTGGAATGGGAAAATTAAACTTGACAGAAAAGCCCAAAAACCTTCCGCAAAAGCAGGCCCTAGCAGCCATTGGTCAAGGTCTCCTTATAGAGATTTACGAGAAATTTTTCAACGAATACGGGAAAATAACTGCCCAGCTTCTTTTGACGAGGGAGGACTTTAGTGACAGAAAAAGGTATTTAAATATGAGCTACACCCTCTCTAACCTTCTCAAGTGGGGAGTCATACCTGTGATAAATGAAAATGACACTGTGGCAGTAGAGGAGATAAAGATTGGGGATAATGATACCCTGGCAGCCCTTGTGGCAAGCCTTGTTGAAGCAGACCTTTTGATTATTTTGACTGATATCGATGGCCTTTTTGACAAGGACCCGAGAATTTATAAGGATGCTAAGGTTATAGAAGTGGTTGAGGAGTTTTCTGATGACCTTTTTAAAATAGCTGGCGGGGCAGGTACAAAAAGAGGAACAGGAGGAATGTACACAAAGATTCAGGCAGCCAAGATATGCTACAATTCGGGAGTTAAAATGGTGATTGCAAATGGCAAAATTGACAATGTATTAAATAGAATTGCAGCAGGAGAAAAAATTGGGACTACTTTTCTTCCCATGAAAAATCCTATAAGCAGCAGAAAAATCTGGATTGCTTTCAATGCAAAGGTGAATGGTTTTTTGTTTGTAGATGAAGGGGCAGCAAAGGCTTTAGTAAAGCATGGAAAAAGCTTACTGCCAAGCGGTATTGTAAAGACAGAAGGCCAGTATGACGTTGGGGACTGCGTGGCAGTGGTGGACCACCAGGGCAGGGAAATAGCTAGAGGGCTTGTCAACTATTCTTCTGAGGAAGTCGAAAAAATAAAAGGCTGTAAGACCCATGACATAGAGTCAATATTGGGGTATAAGTACTACGACGAGGTTATTCACAGGGACAATCTCGTAGTTCTTGAGAGAGGTGAGAAGTATGGAGGTTGAAGTAAAGGCTAAAAAGGCGAAAGAAGCGTCAAGAAAAATGGCTGTACTTGACACA
The DNA here is from genome assembly GCF_004345675.1 of Caldanaerobacter subterraneus. Lineage (GTDB taxonomy): Bacteria > Bacillota > Thermoanaerobacteria > Thermoanaerobacterales > Thermoanaerobacteraceae > Thermoanaerobacter > Thermoanaerobacter subterraneus. The sequence continues at coordinate 92,061 of NZ_SLWU01000002.1, forward strand.
GAAACTAAAAATAGAGCTCTTATAAATATGGCAGAAGCTCTTTTGGAAAATGCAGATAAAATCTTAAAGGCCAATGAAAAAGACGTTTTAGAGGCAGAAAGGAGAAATTTAAAAGCCTCTCTTGTGGACAGGCTAAAATTGGATGAAAAAAGGATAAAAGCTATGGCAGAAGGCTTAAAAGAAGTGGCTTCTTTGAAAGACCCTGTCGGAGATATAGAGGAGATGTGGATAAGGCCCAATGGACTTCAAATAGGAAAGATGCGCGTCCCCATAGGCGTCATAGGCATGATATACGAATCCCGCCCCAATGTCACTGCTGATGCTGCAGGCCTTTGCCTTAAAGCAGGAAATGCCGTGATTTTAAGAGGAGGAAGTGATGCTATAAATTCTAACATCGCTATTGCTTCTATTCTGGCAGAAGCTGCTTACAAAAGTGGTATTCCGGAAGGAGCGATACAGCTTATTGAAAACACTGACAGGGAAGAAGTAAATAGGATGATGAAGTTAAACGGCTTGATTGACCTTATCATCCCAAGAGGTGGGACAAGCCTTATCAAAAACGTCATTGAAAATTCTACTGTACCTGTTATAGAGACGGGAGTCGGGAATTGCCACATTTTTGTGGATGAGAGTGCAAATTTTGAAATGGCAAAGGACATAATTGTAAATGCGAAGGTTCAAAGGCCTGGGGTGTGCAATGCAGTAGAGACTGTTTTGGTGCATAAGGGTATAGCAGAAAGATTCCTGCCTGTTATGGTAAAAGAACTGTCATCTCATGGGGTAGAAATAAGAGGCTGTGAGCTTACAAAAAGGATATGCCCTGATGTAAAAGAAGCCACAGAAGAGGACTGGGCGACAGAGTACCTTGACCTCATATTAGCGGTAAAAGTTGTAGAGAATATAGATGAGGCATTAGAGCACATTTCTAAGTATTCTACAGGTCACTCTGAGAGCATTGTAACTGAAAATTACACTAATGCCATGAGATTTTTAAAATCTGTAGATTCTGCTGCAGTATATGTGAACGCTTCTACTAGATTCACTGATGGAGGAGAATTTGGATTTGGGGCGGAAATAGGCATAAGCACTCAAAAAATGCACGCAAGAGGGCCTATGGGGCTTAAAGAGCTTACGACCTACAAATATGTGATTTTGGGCAGTGGACAAATAAGGAAGTAAGGTGTATTATAGTAACGTGAGGTGATATTATGAAAAGGGTGCTTGTAATTCACGGCCCCAATGTGAATCTTACTGGAAAGAGGGAAAAAGAAGTCTATGGAGAAATCACTTTTGAAGAGATAAACAACATGATAAAAAGAGAAGCTGCGAAACTCGACATTGCAGTAAAAATTCAGCAGTCCAACAGTGAAGGAGAGATAATAAACCTCATTCACTCTGCCGAAAATAATTTCGATGCCATAATAATAAATCCGGCAGCTTATACCCATTACAGCTTGGCTATAATGGATGCAATTGCCTCTGTTTCTGTGCCTGTGATTGAAGTGCACATATCCAATATTTTTGGAAGGGAGGAATTCAGAAAGGTATCTGTCACTGCTTCTCGCTGCAAGGGAGTGATTACGGGCTTTGGACCGTATAGCTACATACTGGCTCTTTACGCTGTGAAATTTTTAGAGGATTCAATTGGGGGGTAGAATAGTGAAGACTAGGCTTAGCAATTTGCGGAAGTTAATGAGAGAAAAAGATATAGAAGCTTTTGTAATTTACAAATTTGTAAATGTTACCTACATAACAGGTTTTACTGGGGATGACAGCGTAGCCTTGATAACTGATGATGCCGCTATTTTTATCACTGATGGGAGGTATACGGAGCAGGCACAAAAGGAAGTCAAAGATTTTGAGATTGTGGAACACAAAACGGGAATAAAGGATGTCTTGAAAGAATACATTAAGAAATTGGGAATAAAAAGATTGGCTTTTGAAGAAAATGTGACATACGGGCAGTACAGAGAATTAAAAGAAGCTTTAGAAAGGGTAGAGCTTATACCTCAGGCAGGTTTAGTTGAGAGTTTAAGGATGGTAAAAGATGAAGAAGAGATAAATCTCATAAAAAAGGCGCAGAGCATAACTGATAGAGCTTTTGAGCACATTTTGAATTTTATAAAACCTGGCATGACAGAAAAGGAAGTAGCACTGGAGCTTGAATATTTCATGAAAAAGAATGGAGCAGAGGACCTAGCCTTTGATACTATCGTGGCTTCCGGTAAAAGGTCTTCTCTCCCCCATGGAAAAGCTTCAGATAAGGTGATTGAAAAAGAGGACTTTGTCACGATCGACTTTGGATGCAAAGTCTCAGGCTACTGCTCTGACATGACAAGGACTATAGTAGTTGGGAAAGCCAGTGAAAAGCAGAAAGAGATATACAATGTGGTGTTAGAAGCACAGCAAAATGCCCTTAAAAATTTAAAGGCAGGAATTACTTCTAAGGAAGCCGATTATTTAGCGAGGTCTGTGATAGAAGAAAAAGGCTATGGGCCGTATTTTAGCCATTCCTTGGGGCATGGAGTGGGGCTTGAGGTACATGAAGGACCGAGCCTGACTTTCAGAAAAGAAGAAATTTTAAAAGAGGGCTCGATTGTCACAGTAGAACCGGGAATATACATACCTGATTTCGGTGGCGTAAGAATCGAAGATATGGTATTATTAAAAGAAGATGGTGTTATAAATTTAACCAATTCACCTAAACATTTGATTGAAATAAACTAAAGTGATGGAGGGATTTTTTTGATAGCAGCAGGGGATTTCAGAAAAGGAGTAACTATTGAGGTTGACGGCCAGATTTTTACAGTTGTGGACTTCATGCACGTAAAGCCCGGGAAAGGCGCAGCATTTGTGAGGACAAAGCTCAAAAACATAATGACTGGTGCTGTCATAGAAAGGACTTTCAGCCCTACTGAAAAGTTCGAAGAGGCTCAGATCGAGAGAAGAGAAATGCAATACCTTTATAACGACGGAGAATTTTATTATTTTATGGACACAGAGACTTACGAGCAAATTCCTTTAAGCTATGACAAAGTGGAAGAAGCTATGAAGTACATAAAAGAAAATATGATAGTTACTGTAAAATTTTATAAAGGTGAAGCTTTTTCAGTAGAGCCTCCGACATTTGTGGAGCTGGAAGTCATAGATACAGAGCCGGGCGTCAGAGGCGATACTGTGACAGGCGGATCGAAGCCGGCAACTGTAGAAACTGGTGCTGTCATCCAGGTACCACTTTTCATAAATGTAGGCGACAAAATAAAAATCGATACGCGCACTGGAGAATACATAGAAAGAGTATAAACGGAGCAAATTTTCAAATACTATTTTGTGAAGGAGGGTAGTTTAAAATGGAGTACTTAAACGAAAGAGTGTCTTACTTGAGAGGGATAGCAGACGGCTTAGGTATAGATGACAGCACTAAAGAAGGCAAATTGATTCTGGCAATTCTTGATGCCCTTGAGGATTTTGCAGACGCTATAGAGGAGCTAGAAGCTTCTCAATCCGAACTCAATGACTATGTCGGAGAGCTGGATGAGGACCTTTCAGAAATTGAAGACCGCCTCTACGGAGATGAGGATGAAGACTACGACTACGAGGATGAAGAGGACGAGGATTACGAATACGATTATGACGAAGACGAGGAAGAGGACGAAGATGAGGATTACGAAGAATACGTGGAAGTGGAGTGCCCTAATTGCCATATGTTGATGAGCGTAGAAGAAGAGCTTTTGGAAGATGAAGATGCAGAACTAGTTTGTCCTCACTGCAATGCTACTATAAAAGTAAAAGATTTAAAAATTGTAGATGATGACGACGAAGACTGAGAAAATCTCCCCACTGACAAAAAAGTCAGTGGGGATTTTTTATTCATAAATAAAAAACCGAAGAAATATAATTGTTACAAGAGGAGGGACAGGTATGAACGGAAGAAAAGGCATCGAAGGCATGCTTTACGCCTTTCCGCCTTCTGTGCGGAAAATATTATCTAGTCTTTCACAGGATGTACTTCAGAAAATAGAAGAAGTTAGACTGAGAGCAAACAGACCCCTTGCAGTTTACTTAGAGGGAAGCGAAAAATTTGTCTCTACATCAGGGGAACTTTCAAACTCTTCTTCGTCTTCCTACATAGTCACTGTTGATGACTGTGAAAAAGCGTTTCAATTGGTGTCCCAGTCCTCTCTATATGCCTTTGAGGACGAGATAAAAAGTGGATATATAACCTTAAAAGGAGGGTACAGAGTAGGGCTTGCGGGAGAATGCGTATTAGAAAATGGCAGCATAAAAATTATAAAAAATGTGTCAGGATACAATTACCGCATTTCAAAAGAGGTATTAGGAGCAGCAGACGAAATAATGGAATATTTGATAGATAGACAAGGCAATGTTTACAATCTCTTGATAATTTCTCCACCCCAATGTGGCAAGACCACTTTATTGCGAGACATCGCTAGAGCTTTAAGCGATGGTTTTATGGGATTTGGTGGAAAGAAAGTGTGCATAATAGATGAAAGGTCTGAAATTGCTGGTTGTTATAATGGGGTACCGCAACTTAATGTGGGCATTAGGACTGATGTCTTAGACAGGTGTCCTAAGGCTGAAGGTATGATAATGGCCATAAGGTCTATGTCGCCACAGGTTGTGGTGACAGATGAGATAGGAAAAAAGGAAGACATAGAAGCTTTAAGGCATGTGTTAAATGCAGGAGTCAAAATAATCACTACCGTTCACGCTAAAGATATTGAAGACCTTAAAAAAAGGCCGCTTTTAAAAGATTTAGTAGAGGGGAAGTATTTTGAAAGGTACATAATTTTGAGCAACCGATTTGGGGCAGGCACTTTAGAAGAGATACTGGATGAAAATTTGAAAATGGTGTTTAAAGGTCCTTATAAGAAGGGGCTGAAGAAAAGTTGAAGCTGATAGGGGTCATTTTGACTATTTTTTCTACAACTTCTATAGGATATTTGATGGCTATGAAATTTAAAGCAAGAAGGTGGATTCTCAAGAGCCTAATAAGTGCCTTGAATCTTCTGAAATTGGAAATAACTTACTCAAGAACGCCCCTTGAGAGAGCCTTAAAGAAGGTAGCTTTGTCTTCAGACAAGACAGTAGGGGAACTGTTTCAAAGGGCTTCTTTGCATCTAGGGGAACAGAGCGGATTGACTGCAGGAGAGGCATGGGAAAAAGCTTTAAATGAATGGGAAAGAGGATATCTTTCAAAAGAGGAAAAAGAGATTTTAAGGGCGTTTGGGACTATTCTGGGAATTTCCGATGCAGGAAATCAGGAAAAGAATTTTAATCTCACAATGGACCTTTTAAAAAGGCAGCTTAATCTGGTCGAAGAAGAAGGTAAAAAGAACGAAAAATTGTACCAGAACCTAGGGTTTCTCTTGGGGCTTGCAATAGTCATATTGTTTTTATAGAGGAGGATTACAATGAACATAGACATAATCTTTAAGATTGCGGCAATAGGAATTTTAGTGACTGTTTTAAATCAAATTCTCATACGATCCGGGAGAGAAGAACAGGCTATGATGGTGACTCTAGCAGGAATAGTAGTAGTCCTCATGATGGTAATCCACCTTATAAACAATCTTTTTAACACTGTAAAGACCATATTTCATCTGTATTAGGTGATAGAATGGAGATATTTCAGATTGTAGTCTTGGGAATTGTGGTTCTCATCATATTGACAGTGCTCAGAGAGACAAATCCTGAAATTGCTGTAATTTTAAGCCTTGTAACAGGTATTATAATTTTTGTATCAATTTTACCAAAGTTGAGCAGTGTAGTAGAGGTTTTAAATAGTCTTGCGAGAAAGAGTGGCCTTGATACGATATATTTCGTTACAACTTTAAAAATTATAGGAATTGCTTATATAACTGAATTTGGCTCACAGCTCTGTCAGGATGCTAATGAAAAAAATCTGGCTTCAAAGATTGAAATTGCGGGAAAAGTAATGATAATCTTTTTGTCCATTCCCATAATAATAGGGCTTGTAGAGGCCATACTTTCTATAATGCCGTGAGGTGTAAAAATTGAAAAAGCTAGTTTTTGTTCTAGCGTTAGTCATAACTTTATTTGGCTGTGCAAGGGCTGATGTGATAAAAGAGGGAATAGAGGAGCTGGGTAAAGAGGATACGTACCAGATTGACCGCTTTGTGAAAGAGCTTAACCAGAAGACTGGGAACGAATTTCCTCTTATCGATGTAAAAACGTATTTGTTGGAGGTTTTAGAAGGCAAACAGCCTTTTGAGGTCAAGAAAATCTTTGAGGGAATTTTAAGGGTATTTTTTAAAGAGCTTTACTCTTCTTTTAATCTGTTGATACAGCTTCTTGTCTTAGGCGTTATAGGAAGCATATTGATGAATTTGCACAGTTCTTTTGAGAGTGAAAGCGTATCAGAGATTGCCTTTTTAGCTATTTACATAGTTTTTATAATCATTGCTGTCAAAAGCTTTAGCGAGGCCATGAGCATAGGGAAGCAGGCGATTGACAGCATGGTAGACTTTATGCAGTCTATCTTGCCTCTTTTGATAACATTGCTGGTATCTGTTGGGTCATTTACTTCTGCTGCATTTTTAAAGCCCCTTGTGATAGTTACAGTGCAGTTCACAGCCCATGTGATGAGGGACTTTGTCATTCCAATAATTCTCTTTATGACTGCTATGAAAATAGTAGGAAACATTTCCGATAAGTTTAGCTTAAACAAAATGGGAGACTTTTTGAAGACATTGTCTACTGCTTCTATTTCTGTTTTGCTCAGCATATTCTTGGGAGTTATAACTATACAGGGTTTGTCTTCGTCTATAGCAGATGGAGTTATATCTAGAACTGCTAAGTATACTGTGGGAGCTTTTCTGCCAGTTGTCGGAGGACTTTTGGCAGACAGCGTAGATGCGGTGATAGGAGCTTCTCTTTTAATAAAAGGAGCTATAGGAACGTACGGGCTAATGATAATCATTGCGATTGCTGCTTTTCCTTTGATAAAGATTTTTTCACTTGCGTTGATATACAGGTTTGTTGCTGCACTAATTGAGCCAATTTCTGACAAGAGAATAGTGAGTTCTTTATCTGAGGTGGCAAATTCCTTGACTTACATATTGGCGGTTTTGGCATCTGTCACTGTTATGATGTTTTTTACAATAACTGCGATAATAGGGACTGCTAACATAACTACCATGCTGAGGTAGGTGGTGCTTTTTGGAGTTCTTTAAAAACTGGGTTGTACAGGTAGTCAACATAGCGATTTTGGCAGTGATTTTAGAAATGCTGATACCTTCTTCTAGCTTAAAGAAATACGCAAAAGTCGCTATTGGCCTTGTTATAATGGCAGTTATTTTAAATCCCATTCTCGGATTTTTAAAAACAGCTCCTTCCATAGAAGCTCAGGTATTTAAAAGCGATTACTTGTTAAAAAACTCTGCTTTTGAAGGCCTTTCTGAAAAAGCGAAAGAGCAGACGAAGATTCTCATAGCAAAAGAGTACAAAAACAGGCTTTCACAGCAGATAAGAGAAAAACTTGAAAGCCTGTACAACTTAAAAGGAGTTGAGGTGGAAATTTTTATGGTAGAAGATTTGGACAAAAAAGAGTTTGGAAAAATCAATTCTCTAATCTTGCACGTGAAAGGTGAAAGAAATTTCAACAAAGAAGAAGTAAAAAAATTGATAAGCGCATTCTATAATGTCCCTCTGAAGAATATAACTATAAAAGAGGAGTAGGGAAAGGGGGTACTTTGGTGGACTTTACCAAACTTAAAGATAAATTTTTAAAGGACAACAAAAAGCTTTTAGAAAATTTGACAGTTATCTTTTTGATAGGTTTAATTCTTCTGATAGGAGCCAGTACCTTTTCGAAGCCCCGCCCTTCTAATGAAAGTGACAATAAAGAGTTGGTTTTGGCAGAGAAGCAGAATGAAGATTACGCAAAGAGGTTGGAGAGGGATTTAAAGAGCATACTTTCAAAAATTGAAGGGGTGGGGAATGTAGAAGTTTTAATAACATTAAATTCTGATGAAGAAGTGGTAGCGGCTATGGATGTGGTTCAGTCCAGCACTACTACCAATGAAAAGGACAGCAACGGCACAGTGAGGGAGGTCGTGCAGACAGAATCTAACAATAAAATAGTGACGTCTCAAAACCCTTCTGGACAGAATGCCCCTATTGTATTAAAGCGTCTGATGCCTGAGATAAGGGGTGTAATTGTGGTGGCCGATGGGGCAAAGGACCCCAGGCTAAGATATGAAATTTCTTCGGCAGTGCAGACAGCTCTGGGAATTCCTGCTTACAAGGTGAAAGTAATATCTTCTAAGTGAGGAGGTATTTTTATGGTGTATATGAGAAAAAGACTTATAGCAATTGTATCTTTGATTTTGCTGATAGCAACAGCTTTTGTTTTAAATTACGGTTATACAGAAAAGAAGGTAGATAATGCTAAAAACTCTTCTACACAGGAAGTAAGTCAAAAAGCCGTTGAAACGAGTGCTTATACACAGGGTAAATATATCGCTTCAGGCATATTCACCGCTTATAGAGAGGAAAGAGAGATAAACAGGAGCAGGAGTATAGATGCTTTAAAAGAAATAGTTGAAAACAAAAATACAAGTCAGGCCACAAGAGACGAAGCCCAGAAGCAGATTATAAAACTTACAGAAATTACAAATCAGGAGATGATCATAGAAAATCTCATAAAAGCGAAGGGATTTCAAGATGCCGTTGTGATGATAGACAATGGGATTGTGAATGTGATAGTGCAAGCGGATAAATTGTCGGAAGAAGAAGTTGCACAGATTGTGGAAATAGTCTCCAGGCAAACAGGCGCTTCACTGGACAATATAAAAATTATGACTCGGTTGGACTAGATTGTTTTTAAGCGACAGATTATGGTATAATGTATTTGAAGCTCTTGCTTTTACTTTTAAGGGGGTGAGTTTATGGAGGAAAATGTAAAAAATTTTGAAAATCAAGAGCTGGGTTCTGTCAAGATTTCAGAAGAGGTAGTTAGCATAATCGCTGGTTTGGCTGCCACAGAAGTACCAGGTGTTGCTGGAATGAGCGGGGGAGTTGTAAACGGCATTTCAGAGATTTTAGGCAGAAAGAATTTGAGCAAAGGAGTAAAGGTTGAGGTAGGAGATAAAGAAGCAACTATAGACTTGTACTTAATTGTGGACTATGGCGTTAGAATCCCTGAGGTCGCTTGGAATGTACAGGAAAATGTTAAAAATGCTGTTGAGAATATGACAGGGCTTAAAGTTGTAGAGGTCAATATACATGTGCAAGGGGTCAGCATGGAAAAAGGAAACAAAAAACAGCAAGAAGCCGCAGAAAAAGAAGAAGAAAATTAAATTTTCTAAACTAACCCTCTGCTAGTCAGAGGGTTAGTTTAGGTGAAGTTATGGCACAATAAAAAAGAAAAGGTTAGATTTTGCAAGGAGTTGAGAAAATGAACAGAACAGAAGCTAGAGAATGGGTTGTAAAAATGCTGTACCAGTACGACGTCTCAAAACTTCCTCTTGAAAAAATATTTGAAAATTTTTACGAAGAACATGACCCTGGTGAACAAAAGGAGTACATAGAGGGCACTGTCAGAGGAACTGTTGAGCATCTGGAGGAAATTGACCGAGAGATAGAAAAATACTCTAAGGATTGGCCGCTTTATCGAATGCCAAGGATAGATTTGGCAATTTTAAGATGCAGTATGTACGAGATGCTTTACGGCAACATTCCTGTCAGCATATCCATAAATGAAGCGGTAGAAATAGCAAAAAAATATAGCACTGACGATTCTCCCTCTTTCATAAACGGGCTTTTGGGAGCATTCGTCAGGGAAAAAGGATTAGAGGAAGGTGAAGCGAATGATAATTGATGGAAAAGAAATTTCTAATAGAATAAAAGAAGAAGTTAAAAGGGAAATACAGGAATTTGGTTACAAACCTAGATTGGCAATATTGATGGCAGGAGATGACGAATCCTCAAAGGTCTATGCCAACTCCAAAGTGAAGGCCTGTGAGAGCGTAGGGATAGAAGCAAAAGTGTACTATTTTTCAGAAAAAGAGGAAGATAAATTTTTTGATACTTTAGAAAAGTTAAATGAAGATAAAGACACCCACGGGATAATGATAGAGATGCCTCTTCCAAAGGGCTTTGATGTAGACAAAGTTTACGATACGATAAATCCGTACAAAGATGTTGATTGCATATCAAATTACAATATGGGCAGGCTTTTTGCTGGAAAACCTCTTTTTGTTCCCTGTACGCCGAAGGCTATTATCCATATATTAGAAAATACAGGGGTTGACTTGGAAGGAAAACATGCCGTGGTGATAGGAAGGAGCAATATTTTAGGAAAACCAGTTGCCAAGCTTTTGCTGGACAAAAACTGCACTGTGACAGTATGCCACTCTAAGACAAAGGATTTAGCTTATCATACGAAACAGGCAGATGTTTTGGTGGTAGCAGCAGGAAAGATGAATCTGGTTAGAGGGGACATGGTCAAAGAGGGAGTAGTTTTAATAGATGCAGGGATAAACGTACATGAAGGTAAGATATACGGCGATGCCGACTTTGAGTCAATTAAGGACAAGGCTTCTTACATAACCCCTGTGCCGGGGGGAGTTGGACCTGTAACTACAGCCATGATTCTCAAAAATACCCTGGAGGCTTTTAAATATGCAGTTAAAAGCCTTTAGTGTTAGTGAAGTGACGGAATATATAAAGAAAGTTATGGACAACGACATAATATTGAGAAATGTGAGAGTGAGAGGGGAAATTTCTAATTTAAAATACCACTCTACAGCAGTGTACTTTACCTTAAAAGACGAAGGAGCAGCTTTAAAATGCGTAATGTTTAACGACTACAGCAGGTCCCTTGAATTTACTTTGCAGGATGGAATGTCTGTAATTGCTACAGGCAGGATAACAGTGTACGAAAAAGGCGGACTTTACCAGCTGTACGTTCAGTCTGTGCAGATGGATGGAATAGGAGCTTTGTACATTGCTTTTAACAAACTAAAAGAAAAGCTCCAAAAAGAAGGCCTATTTGATTTAGATAAGAAAAAACCTATTCCAAAGCATCCGAGGAAAATTGCTGTGGTCACCTCTCCGACAGGGGCTGTAATACGCGATATAATAACGATTTCACGGAGGAGAAATCCGACTGTTGATATAATGGTAGTGCCTGTTTTGGTGCAGGGGAGCTCTGCTGCGGATGAAATTTCAAATGCTCTTCGCATTTTAAACAAGAGGAAGGATATCGATGTTATAATAGTGGCAAGAGGAGGCGGGTCTTTAGAGGAAATCTGGCCTTTCAATGAGGAGAAGGTGGCTCGCAGTATTTTTGCCTCCCGCATTCCTGTGGTTTCTGCTGTAGGGCATGAGACGGATTTCACTATTGCTGATTTTGTAGCGGATTTGAGAGCCCCTACTCCCTCTGCTGCTGCCGAATTGGTGGTTCCAGACATAAAGGTGTATCAAAGGGAGTTGTTCTTATTAAAGACAAAGATAATGAATTTGATGAAAGCTCAAGTGCTTCACAGCAAAAAGGAATTTGAAGGATTAAAAAGAGCACTTTATTTAAACAACCCCATTAAGAAGAACGAAGTTTTAAAGCAAAGAGTAAAAAACCTAAAAAAATCTCTAACTAAAGAGATGCTTTCCATTTTCAATCAAAAAAAGAATGAGCTTTTGGTGCTCAACGAAAAGTTAGATTCTTTAAGTCCGTTGAAAGTCTTGACAAGGGGATATACTATTGTGCTTAATAAGGAAGGACAAGTGATCACTTCCTCTAGAAAAGTGAAAACTTCTGAAGAAGTGGGCATCCTCTTCAGTGACGGAAGGGCTACGGCAGTGGTGAAAGAGGTGAAAGAAGATGGAGAAAGAATTTAATTTTGAAGAAGATTTGAAAAGGTTAGAGGAGATTGTAGATACGCTAGAAAAAGGCAATTTGATGCTGGAGGAGTCTTTTAATTTATTCAAAGAAGGAGTGGAAATATCAAAAAGACTAGAAAAAATGTTAAAAGAAGTGGAAGGAAAGATAACCATGCTGATAAGTGAAGATGAGGAAATTGAGTTTAAAGAGGAGGAAAATAATGTTTAAAGAAAAATTCAAAAATTTACAACAGATGGTGGAGGAAGAGCTTCACAGGATACTGGATGTACAGGAGAAGCCGGAGATAATATACGAGGCGATGAGATACAGCGTTTTTGCAGGGGGGAAAAGATTGAGGCCTGTTTTGTGCCTCTCTGCCTGTGAACTTTTGGGAGGGGATTTAAAAAAAGCTTTGCCAGTAGCCTGCTCTATTGAACTCATACACACTTATTCTCTTATCCACGATGACCTTCCTGCTATGGATAATGATGATTTGAGAAGAGGCAAGCCTACAAATCACAAGGTATTTGGAGAGGCCATAGCCATTCTTGCCGGGGATGGACTTTTAAACCTGGGATATGAGGTTTTGATAAGGCATGCTCTGGAAAATCCCGAAGATTATGAGAAAATTTTAAAAGCTGCGAATGAAATAGCTACTGCTTCAGGTTGTAAGGGAATCATAGGAGGGCAGGTAGAAGATATACTTTCTCAAAACACAGAACTTACCTATGAAGAGCTAAAATACATCCACGAACACAAGACCGCAGCTTTGATAGAGGCTTCTGTCTGTGCAGGAGCCCATATGGCTGGGGCTAGTGAAAAAGAAGTGGAGCTTTTGAGAGAATACGCTGGGCTAATAGGGCTGGCATTTCAGATAAAAGACGACATACTGGATGTAATAGGAGATGAAAAAACGCTTGGCAAAAAAGTGGGGAGCGACAGGGAAAAAGGCAAGTTTACTTTTGTCAACATATTCGGCGTTGAAAAATCCCAAGAAATGGTAGAGGAGCTTACAGATGAAGCTATAAAGATTTTGGACACTTTTGGCGAAAGGGCACAGTTTCTTAAAGACCTCTTTAATTATTTGATTGAGAGAGTAAACTGAAGATTGAAAGAGCATTGACAATGTATCAGGATAGAAACTGATTTTTTTGACCTTAAGAGACTGTAGCAGGCTTTTACGGTTTTAAGCGGTGTTTGATATTGTAGACTTTCTCTGTTATAATGTAATTACCTTGAAAAGATAGGCGAAGTGGTGCAGTATCCTAGTCAGAGGTGCCAATCCTGAAGACGGGCCTAAAAACCCGTCAAGGGCACATCGATGAAGTTCCTGGTGCTGGCTTCTGACGCCCAGTTGGGGGCTGGTGCTGGGAGTTAAGGAGGGGGGGCGATCCACAAGGGCATGTGGGCGTTGACCCTTCCTCCGCGGAGACCTACTGCTGTGGCTCTCTTCGAGAGCTATGGGGTAGGCAGAACCTGTCTCGTGGCCAGCAAGCTGCGGACAGTGTAGCCCGCCTTGAGTGATCCGGGGGGAAATCAGCCATTGGCTGATGAAACCCGGGTTGCAAAAGAGGCTAGGGATTGGGCCCTCTGGTGAGGAAAGCTCCTAGGCTGTGCCCGAAAGGGCGGCATATTGGGGATTACAGTGCGGTCTAAGTGGCAGTCCAGTCCTGCCTATGGCGACAAGGCAGAAGCGGGCTTAAAGGGGAACCGCTGAACGGCGACGTTCAGTGCCTGCTTGGGAAATCCTACTGGACCTAAGCCGCAAGGTTTACCCAATATGCTACCACTTCGCCTTTTTCTAGGAGGTCTTTTTTTATTATGAAAAATAAAAACATAAATACGAATTATAAGTGGATTTTACATATAACTATTATAACCTTTTTTCTTGCCACTATATTAAATTTTTTTTCTGATGTTGCATTAAAAGAGAGCAATCTCCTTGTAGCCTTTTGTATTCTTGGTTTTATAGTGTTAATTGGTATAATTTTTGATATAATAGGTACAGCAGTAATTTCAGGCAGAGAAGAACCTTTTCATGCAATGGCGGCTAAAAAAGTATTTGGAGCAAAGGAAGCCATAAAACTTCTTAGAAATGCTGATATTGTGGCTAATTTTTGTAATGACGTAGTAGGAGATATTGCTGGAATTGTTTCTGGTGCTGCTCTGATGGCAATAATTGCAAAATTAGCTTTTGAGGGGCCCAAAAGTTCTATTTATACTGCGATTTTGGGAGGTTTGTTATCTGCCATTACGATCGGAGGAAAAGCAATTGGTAAAAATATAGGTATAAATAAAAGCCAGTCTATTGTTTATACAGTTGCAGTAATTTTTGCTTGGATAGAAAAAAACACGGGTATAAAGGTTTTGCCGAATTATAAAAATAATAGAAGGAAAAAAAGAAAGTGAGGGTTTTGTATGCTTGAACAGATTAATAGCCCTTACGATTTAAAAAAACTTGACATAAAAGACCTTCCAAGACTTTCTGAAGAGATAAGGCAGTTTATAGTTGAAAAAGTTTCAAAGACTGGAGGACACTTAGCTTCGAACCTAGGGATTGTCGAACTCACTCTTGCACTTCACTACGTTTTTAATTCTCCTGTTGACAAAATAATTTGGGATGTCGGTCATCAGTGTTATGTACATAAAATGATTACAGGGAGAAGGGACAAATTTGATACTTTAAGGCAGTTTAATGGGCTTTCTGGTTATACTAAGAGGACAGAGAGCATTCACGATATATTTGGAGCAGGCCACAGCAGCACCTCACTGTCGGCAGCATTGGGAATTGCAACTGCTAGGGATTTAAAGGGAGAAAAATATCATGTTATAGCAGTGATTGGTGACGGGGCCTTGACAGGCGGTATGGCTCTGGAAGCTTTGAACAACATTGGAAGGTCTCGGAAGGATGTCATTGTAATTTTAAATCATAATGAGATGTCTATTTCTGAAAATGTAGGAAGCCTTTCTCTTTATTTGAGCAAATTAAGAACTGACCCCACTTACAATAAGGTGAAGCAGGAGATTGACAATCTGTTAAATATCATACCTCCAATAGGCAAAAGCCTTCACAAGTATATTGAAAAAATCAAAGATTCTATAAAGCAATTGGTAGTTCCAGGGATGTTTTTTGAAGAGCTGGGTTTTACTTATTTAGGACCTATTGACGGTCATAATGTGGAAGAACTCATTGAAGTTTTAGAAAGGTCTAAAAAAATGAAGGGGCCTTTGCTTATACATGTTGTTACAAAAAAAGGGAAAGGATATATGTTTGCGGAAAAAAGGCCAGATAAATTCCACTCTGCAGCTCCTTTTGACATAGAAACAGGTAAATTTGTAGGAGAAGGAAAAGACAGCTATTCTGACGTTTTTGGCAAAACCCTTGCTGAAATGGCGCTAAAAGACGAAAAGATTGTTGCGATAACAGCAGCCATGCCAGAAGGCACTGGGCTTATTCATTTTGCGAAGTTAATACCGGATAGATTCTTCGACGTGGGAATAGCCGAACAACACGCTACTACTTTTGCTGCAGGGCTTGCTGTTGAAGGATACAAGCCTTATTTTGCTGTATATTCCACTTTTTTGCAAAGAGCTTACGACCAGGTGATTCACGATGTGTGTATACAAAAACTTCCAGTAGTTTTTGCTGTTGACAGAGCAGGGATTGTCGGGGAAGACGGAGAAACCCATCAAGGGGTGTTTGATATATCTTTCTTAAGGGCAATTCCAAATATCGCTATAATGTCACCAAAAGATGCCAATGAATTGGTTGAAATGGTAAAGTTATCGAGAAATTTAGATTTTCCTGTAGCCATAAGGTATCCAAGAGGTAAAGCGGGTGAGTATGATATTTCAAGAAAGCCAAGTTTTCCATTTGGCAAAGGAGAAGTGCTTCTTGAAGGAGAAAAAATAGCCGTATTTGCTCTGGGCAGAATGGTGTCAAAATCAATTGATGCGGCGGAAATTTTAAAAGGCCATGGTATCAATCCTTTTGTCGTAAATTTGAGATTTGTTAAGCCTCTTGATGAAGAACTCATTTTAGAAATTTCTAATAAAGTAGACCTCGTCGTGACTGTGGAGGACAACGTTATAGCGGGAGGAGTAGGCAGCGCTATATTGGAGCTTTTGAACGATAAGAAAGTCTATAGGCCTGTGCTACGCTTAGGATTTCCTGATAAATTCATAGAACATGGAGATGTAGAAAGCTTGTTTAAAAAGTACGGTTTAGATTCTCAGTCAATAGCCGATACTATTTTACAAAGGTACAAGGAAATGAGGGGATCATGAAGGAGAGAATAGATGTACTTCTCGTAAAAAGGGGCTTTTTCTCTTCAAGAGAAAAGGCAAAAGCAGCTATAATGGCAGGAGAAGTGTACGTAGACGGCAAAAGAGCCGAAAAAGCTGGAGAAATGGTAAAAGAAGATTCAAAAATTGAAGTAAAAGGTAATTCTCTTCCTTATGTCAGCAGAGGAGGACTTAAACTAGAAAAAGCTCTTCAACTCTTTGGCATTGATGTCAGGGGTAAAATTGCCTTAGATGTAGGCGCTTCTACTGGTGGTTTTACTGACTGCCTTTTAAAGCACGGGGCACAGAAGGTGTACGCTGTTGATGTCGGTTACGGACAGCTTCACTGGAGTTTAAGAAATGATCCGAGAGTTGTCGTAATGGAAAAAACTAACATAAGATTTTTAAATGCACTTCCCGAGATGGTGGATATAATAACTATAGACGTTTCCTTTATTTCACTTGAGATTGTAGTGCCTGCTGCTGATAAATTCTTAAAAAGCGAAGGAGAAATAGTGGCTTTGATAAAGCCCCAGTTTGAGGCCGGAAGGGAAAAAGTAGGGAAAAAGGGGATTGTAAGGGATAAAGATGTGCACAAAGAAGTGCTTGAAAAGATTATAAAATTGTTTAAAAATATAAACTACGGAGTATGCGGAATTACTTATTCGCCTATAAAAGGAGCAGAGGGAAATATTGAGTACTTGATCTACGGAAAAAAGGGAAAATGCGATGAAAAGGAAATAGAAGTTGAAAAAATAGTTGAAGAAGCCTTTAAAAATTTGTGGCAGGAAAAATGAATTTTGTGTAGAATAATGATAAATGTGGTGATATAATAATGAAAAAAGTCGGGGTAATTCCAAATATAAATAAAGACAAGGACTTAGAGGTTACAAAATCTGTAGTAAATTGGCTTTTAGATCATGGTTCTGAACCCTATTTAAATGAGATAGTGGCAGCCAGAATCGGCTATGAAAAACACGGCAAAAAAGCAAATGAAATATACAGCAAATCTGACTTTCTCATCGCTTTAGGAGGAGATGGAACGATACTTAATGTAGCGCGCCTTTGTGCTCCTTTTGGCACCCCAATTCTAGCAGTGAATTTGGGACATTTAGGCTTTTTGACAGAAATAGATGCATCTGAACTTTTCCCTTCACTAGAGAAAATATACAAAGGGGAGTACGCAATAGAAAAGAGAATGATGTTAGAAGCTAATGTGGTTAAAAATGACATGGAAGTTATAAATTTCAGGGCTTTGAATGACATAGTTATAACAAGAGGAGCTTTTTCAAGAATGGCCCGCATTAAAGCTTATGTAAATGATAACTACGTAGACACTTACTTAGCAGATGGGGTTATTGTAGCAACACCTACTGGCTCTACAGCCTATTCTCTTTCTGCTGGAGGGCCAATCGTATATCCCACAGTGGAAGTCATCATCATAACGCCAATTTGTCCACACACTTTGTACTCCAGGTCTATAGTTGTCTCTCCTGATGATGTGATACGCCTTGAGATAGCTGAAGAAAACCAGGATTTAATGATAACTACTGATGGACAGCAAGGCTACAAGATAGATTATAGAGATGTAATATACATAAAGAAAAGCAATGAATACACTAATCTCATCAAAGTGAAAAACAGCAATTTCTTTGATTTGCTAAGAGATAAGCTTACAGAAAGGTGAAAAGAGGTGAAAGGAAGAATGATGAAGTTGGCAAGGCATGCCAAGATTTTAGAGATAATTTCTGAAAAAGAAATAGAGACGCAGGAAGAGCTGGCAGCAGAACTTCAGAAGAGAGGAATAGATGTCACACAGGCCACGGTGTCTAGAGATATTAAAGAGCTTCGCCTCATAAAAGTTCTTACAGAAGATGGAAAAAGATACAAATATGCGCCAATGACAAAAGTAGATACTAATATAAGTGAAAGACTTATGACTTTACTTTCTGAGTCCATAGTCAATGTGGACTATGCTGGAAACATCATAGTCATAAAAACGTTATCAGGCAGTGCTTCAGCAGCAGCCGAAGCAATTGATACTCTTAATTGGAAAAATATTGTAGGTACTATAGCTGGAGATAATACTATTTTTGTCCTTGTGAGGAACCAAGAGGATATTCAAGAACTGGTGGAGAAGTTCAGAAAACTCATGAAGTAGTTCTGGAGGTTTTGCCATGCTTTTAAACTTAAGCATACAAAACGTGGCTATAATAGACAAGCTGGAAGTGGAATTTAAAGAGGGGTTTAATGTTCTTACTGGTGAAACTGGTGCAGGTAAGTCTATAGTGATTGACTCTGTACTTTTATTGATTGGTGCTCGAGCTAATAAAGATATAATACGTTCTGGAGAAGAAAGGGCTTTAGTTGAAGGAGTGTTTCTAGTAGATTCTAACAAAGACAAAATTGCAGAGTTATTAGAAGAAGCAGGAGTTTCGCAGGAAGAGGACGATACCCTTATAATAAGCAGGGAAATAACTAAAAGTGGCAGGAGTTATTCGAGGGTAAACGGAAAAATAGTACCTCTTTCTTTTTTGGACAAAATCGGGGCTTTACTTGTAGACATCTTAGGGCAGCATGAGCATCAGTTTCTTCTAGATTCCTCTCAGCACCTATTTATCCTAGATAATTTTGGCGATGAGGAGTTTAAAGCATTAAAAGAAAGATTTAAACAACTGCTAGAGGAATACAGATCTGTTGTGAAGGAAAAGACAAGCCTTTTTAAAGATGAAAGAGAAAAGGAACAGATGATCGATTTATTAAGGTATCAGATTCAGGAAATAGAAAGCGCTAACTTGAGTGAAGAGGAAGAGCAACAACTTATAGAGAGAAGAAATATTTTAATGAATTATGAAAAATTATTCAATGCTGTAAATTCATCCTATAAGATACTGTATGAGGGAAATGGAGGGTTTTCTGTACTCGATAATCTCCACAAAGTGGTTAAAAATTTAGAGACAGCCTTTTCTATAGATGGGAAACTTAAAGGATTAAAAGAAAAACTGGAAAATATTTTATATGAAACAGAGGATGCTGCACTTCAGTTAAGAGACTATTTGGGCGCTATTGACTTTAATCAAAAGGCTTTAGAAGAGATAGAAGAAAGGCTTAATCATATAAACTTTTTAAAGAGAAAATACGGACCTACAATTTCTCATATTTTATCTTTTAAAGAAGAGAAAGAAAAAGAACTGGACAAAATCCTTCATTTTGAAGAAAGACAGAAAGAATTAGAAGAAAAAGAAGCTAAGTTATGGGAAGAGATTAATAAAATGGGCAGTAAAATTCATGAAAAGAGAAAAACTTTAGCTTCCCATATCGAGGAAGAGATAAATAAAGTTTTGAAAGAGCTCAACATGCCCAACGCCTCTTTTAAAGTGGATATAACAAAAGAAGAGAGTCCAAATGAAAATGGATTTGATAGAGTGGAATTTTTGATTTCTACTAATATTGGAGAACCTTTAAAACCGCTTTCTAAAATTGCATCAGGTGGAGAACTATCTAGAATTATGCTTGCTTTAAAGACAATTTTGGCTTCTTCTGATGGAATTCCTACACTAATCTTTGACGAGGTAGATACGGGAATAAGTGGCAAGACAGCACAGCTTGTGGCAGAAAAGATGGCTTATCTTTCTAGAAGGCATCAGCTAATTTGTGTAACCCATCTTCCTCAGATAGCCTGTATGGCAGATGCCCATTATTTTATTTCAAAAATTTCCAAAGGCGACAGAACTTATATTAAACTTACAGAGCTTGACTATGAAGGCAGAATAAAAGAGTTGGCGCGAATTATGGGAGGAGAGAAAATAACTTCTACAATTCTTGAGCACGCGAAAGAACTTTTAGAAATGGCTTCAAAATTTAAAAATTCCCTTTAACTTCATCCTCATCTCGCTTCCTTTTGCTATCGGGATAATTTATTTACAGTATATAAGCACTTCAAAAGGGTTAATTTAAATGTAGATTCAGCTGAAGTTTTGAAAAAGGAAGTGAGATGATGAATAGGAAATTAATAAAGCTGGTTTTATTTGCCCTATTGAGCTTTTTTTTAGTATTTGCAAACTACTTTACACCTATTCAGGAGCTAGCAAAAACACCCTCTAATTTCAAAATTTTTCAGGGTGATAAGCTAAGTTACAATTTTAAATTTCCTTTTAAAATTACGTTTGAAATTGACAAAGAAGGGCTTTTGAGAATAAATGGAAAAGATAAGATAACCATTGAAGCAGTAAACACTGGAAAAGCAAATTTAGATGTAAAATTATTTGGATTTTTACCTTTAAAACACATAAATGTTGATGTAGTGCCTACGATAAAAGTCGTACCTGGAGGGCAAGCAATAGGAGTGAAACTTAATACAAAAGGAGCCCTAGTGGTAGGTTATTCGGACATAATGGGAGAAGATGGGAAAATTTACAGCCCGTATAAAGAAGGTAAAATTCAGATTGGAGACATAATTTTAGAAGTAAACGGAGTCGAGATAAAGCAGGCGGAAGATATTACAAATATTGCTAATAAACTTCAAGGCAAGGCTTTGAAGCTCAAAATTAACAGGAAAAATGCCATACTTTACACTGTCATTCATCCTGTAAAATCTAAAGAAGATAAGCAGTATAGAATTGGATTGTGGGTGAGGGACCATACTGCGGGGATTGGCACTTTGACGTTTTATTATCCTTCGCAAAAGGTGTACGCTGCATTAGGGCATGCTATAACTGACATTGATACGGGACACATGTTGTCAGTGGAAAACGGAGAAATAATGAATACTCGCATTACATCTATTGACCAAGGTCGCAGAAGCAAGCCAGGAGAATTGAAGGGGGTGTTTTTTGAAGAGATAGATGCGATAGGAAATATTTTAAAAAATACTCAGTTTGGCATATATGGCTACATGTACAAGGACTTTAAGAATGAATTCTATGGAGAGATTCCTGTCGCTTATCAAGGACAGATAAAAGAAGGACCTGCTAAAATACTTGCTACCATTGATAATAAAGGAGTACAGGAGTTTGACGTAGAAATTGTGAAAAAGGTGTATCAAGAGTCACCTACTCCAAAAGGCATGATAGTAAGGATTGTAGATAAGAACCTCTTGGCCAAGACTGGAGGAATAATACAGGGTATGAGCGGAAGCCCCATAATTCAAAATGGAAAACTTGTAGGAGCTATAACTCACGTGTTTGTCAATGACCCTTCAAAAGGCTATGCTGTTTACGCAGAATGGATGATAAATGAAGTGAATAACTTGCTCAACGATAAGCAGGTTTTTATAAATGAATAAAAATTTTTACCAAAAAGGAGGAAATTCAACTATTATGTAGAATAAATATTATATACTAATATTAGCAACGGGAGGTAAGAGTAATTGATTAAGAAGATTAGAATAGCCATTGCAGACGACAACAAAGAATTTGCTAACATTTTGGCTGAGTATTTGTCTGCTCAGCAGAACATTGAAGTGGTAGGGGTTGCCAATGACGGCAACCAAGCTATTGAGATTATAAAAAATCAATCGCCAGACCTTTTGATTTTAGACATTATAATGCCATATCTAGATGGCATAGGTGTGCTGGAAAAAATAAATGAAGAGCAGCTTAAGAAGCCCAAAATTCTCATTCTGTCTGCAGTAGGGCAGGAGAAAATTACGCAAAGAGCCATAGCATTGGGAGCAGATTACTACGTGCTCAAACCTTTTGACCTTGCAATGCTGTCAAAGAGGATCTTAGAACTGATGGAACCCGACTTGGACATTGTGTCAAGGACGGTTTTCCCTGTTGTGAAAGCGAAGAAAGATTACGATTTGGAGGCTATGATTACGGAGATCATCCACGAAGTCGGAGTACCTGCCCACATAAAGGGATATATGTATTTAAGAGATGCGATTTCTCTTGTGATAAGCAATATGGAGTATTTGAATTCAGTCACAAAAATGCTGTATCCCAAGATAGCTGAAAAGTACAATACTACGCCGAGCAGAGTAGAGAGAGCTATAAGACACGCCATTGAAGTAGCGTGGAGCAGAGGAAGGACAGAAGTTTTAAATGAACTTTTTGGCTATACTATAAACGATGAGAAAGGAAAACCCACCAACTCTGAATTTATTGCTCTTATCGCTGATAAGTTGAGGCTTGGAATGAAAGCAGGATAATTTTCTATTTCCTGCTTTTTATTTTTTGTTTATTTTATGTAAATTTTTTTTGTGTTATAATAGACAGGGAAGTTATACTCCGGCAGGTGAGTATTTATGCAGATAACAGGATTTGTAAAATTGGATAAAAGGACCAAAAACCTTGTCAAAAGGCTAAATCCTGGTGAGATAGCCGTAATCGACCATAGGGATTTGGACGAAGTAGCAGCTGAATCTCTTGTTGAGAAAAAAGTGCTGGCTGTCATAAACGCAGATAAGTCAATAAGTGGAAGGTATCCCAATATGGGACCTTCTATTTTGTGTGAAGCTGGAATTCCAATAATTGATGATGTAGGAAAAGACATATTCGACTTGCTCAAAGAAAATGATAAAATTACTATAGTAGACAACGAGATATACAAAGATGGGGTTTTAATAAAAAGGGGAAAACTTCTCACCAAAGAGGTGGTTGAATATAAACTTCAGGAGAGCAGAGAAAACATTGGAGAAGAGCTGGACAAGTTTATTGAGAACACATTAGAGTACGCTAAGAGGGAAAAGTATTTCATTCTAGGGGGAGTTGAACTTCCTCCTACAAAGGTCCGCTTCAAAGGAAGACATGCTCTTGTAGTGGTGCGCGGAAAAGACTATAAAGAAGACCTTTTTACTATAAAACAGTATATCACTGACGTAAAACCAATTCTGATAGGAGTGGACGGAGGCGCGGATGCTCTTTTAGAATTCGGGTTAGTTCCTGACATAGTGATAGGAGACATGGACAGTGTAAGCGATGAAGCTTTAAGAAAAGCCAAAGAAATTATAGTCCACGCTTATCCAGATGGCACAGCGCCAGGGCTTGAGAGAGTGCAGAAGCTAGGACTTAGTGCAGAAGTTTTTAAAGCACCAGGGACCAGTGAAGACATAGCGATGCTTTTGGCTTTTGAAAAAGGAGCAGATCTCATTGTAGCAGTAGGAACTCATTCTAGCATGATTGATTTTTTAGAAAAGGGAAGAAAAGGAATGGCCAGCACATTTTTGGTGCGCCTGAAAGTTGGAGAGAAATTGATTGATGCAAAAGGAGTAAACAAGCTTTACAGGGAAACTTTTAAGCTTTCGTATATATTCAGCATAATAATTGCAGCCCTAGTTCCGTTGGGAGTGCTAGCTTACTTTTCACCTCCAATGCAACAGCTTCTCAAACTCCTGCAGTTAAGGATTAGGCTTTTAATTGGTTTTTAAGGAGATGATTTAGTATGAATATAAACATAAAGTATTACGTCCTTACAATTGCTTCTATTTTTGTGGCTTTGGGGGTAGGGATTTTCATTGGCTTTATGTTGGACGGGCAGAAAATTTTTTCTGAGCAGCAGACTGCTATAATAAACGAACTGGAACAAAAGTTTAAAGATTTACAAGCCGAAAATGCTAATTTAAAAAATACAGTACAGGAGCTCAACAAAGAGATAAACTATTACAACCAATATCATCAGATAATTTTCCCGGAGCTTGTCGCTAATAGGCTTACTGGCGTTAAGGTGGCTATAATTGAGACCACTAATGAGTTTATATTTTCTGGGATGAGAAATGCTCTTTTAAAGGCTGGAGCTACTATTGAATCTATAACGATAATAAAAGAGGGATTTGATGCGGGGGATGAATTGGAAGTCCAGAATTTGATAAATTTTCTTTCAAACAAGTACGGTGTTTCAATAGACCCCAAACATCTTAACGAATTTGTATCTCAGAAGCTGGCTCATGCGATTGTCACAGGGCAGGATGTAGACCTCATAAACTACTTGAAGTCAAACGGTTATATAGATTTTACAGGGATGCCCGGAAATGTAGATTTTGTCATTATAGCCGGGGGAAGCAATAACAAGGAAAATAATGTAAATTATATAGATGTTCCGATTATCAAAGAAGTTAAGCTTTTGAACATCCCTATAGTAGGAGTTGAGCAAAGTGATGCAAAATACTCCTATATGGAAGCGTATAAGAAGCAGCATATTTCCACAATAGACAATGTGGACAGCATAATAGGTCAGACATCCCTTATAATGGTAATGGAAGGAAAAGAAGGGAATTATGGAGTGAAACAAGAAGCGATGAGTTTGATGCCAGATTCTTTTGGGAATACTTCTAACATTACTCAAAAAAGGTGAGGATGATTGATGAACAAAAAGGTAAGCGTTCTGATACCAGCTTACAATGAGCAGGATAAAATAATTGATACAATAAAAGGGTTAGAAGTTGTGAAAGAGGTGGATGAAGTAATTGTAATAAACGATGGGTCCACGGACCAAACTGCGGAAAGGGCAAAAAAGGCAGGAGCGAAATTGGTGAACATGAAGGAAAATATGGGGAAAGCCGCGGCTTTGAGAGAGGGGCTAAAATATGCAAAAAATGATATTGTGGTTTTCCTAGATGCCGATGTGGGTCTTACCTCCAGAGAAGTTGAAAAGCTGATAAAGCCTGTATTTTTAGATGAAGCTGATGTGGTAATCGCAAAATTTCCTAAAACTCCAGTAAAAGGCGGCTTTGGGCTTGTAAAAAGCCTGGCAAGAAAGGGAGTAAAGTACTTTACTGGGAAGGAAATTGAATCTGTCCTTTCAGGGCAAAGGGCTTTTAAAAGAGAAGTTTTAGAAAGTTTGGATACTTTTTATAAAGGTTTTGGGATAGAAGTGGGAATGACAATAGACATTTTGCAAAAGGGTTACCGCGTAAAAGAAGTAGAAGTCAATATGACTCACTCTTTTACAGGGAGGAATTTAAAGGGATTTTTGCACAGAGGAAGGCAATTTTGGGACATATTAAAAGTGCTTCTCTATAAATTCTTCAAAAGCAGGTGGAAGAAGTGAAATGGATAGTTTTAATATCAATACCTCTCATTGTGACATTTGCTGTAAAAAAGTTTTTTAGAGAACTGCTTTACCACCCTTATTGTTTAAAGGAGAATTACAAGAAAAAGTTGATTCCAGTTTGTGGCGGCATAGTGTTTGTTCCAAGCTTTTTTGCTTCTATTTTCTTGATAAACTTGTTGGGGCATAGCGTAGAATACCAGGAAGTAATTTTAATAGCTCTTTCTCTCATTTCATTTGTAGGATTTGCAGATGACCTCATAGGAGATACTAAAGTAAAAGGCTTAAAAGGGCACATCCTAAGGCTTATAAAAGGTAAGCCTACCACTGGCAGTCTAAAAGCTTTGGGAGGGCTTTTAATTGCTGCTTTTGTAAGTTACGAAATAGCGGGGATAAGTCTAATAGAGGTCACTATAGATTCTCTCATCATAGCACTTTTTACTAACCTTTTAAACCTTCTTGATTTAAGGCCAGGAAGATGTGCCAAAGGCTTTTTACTCCTTTCATTGCTATTTTTATTGATTGGCAGGGGAAAGCCAGAGTTTTTGTTTATCCTTTTTGTGATTGTACTCGTATATCTGCCGGAAGATTTAAAGGCACAGCTTATGATGGGAGATACAGGTTCTAACGTTTTGGGAATGGCTAGTGGGATAGCGGCCATTTTGCTTTTCAACTTTTATGAAAAGCTGATACTACTTTTTGCACTGATTTTATTTCACCTTTTTACTGAGAAGTATTCTTTAACTGCTATAATTGAGAAAAATAAATTTTTAAATTATCTAGACATGCTAGGAAGAAAAGGGGAAGAGTGATGTGATAAGCACCTACCTTGGAAAAGTCAGCAAAGTGATATCAAAAAGAGAAAAGATTTCTGTAGTGGAAATAAGTACCAAAAATGAAAAAGCCTTAGCTATAAATTACGACGAGCTTACAGGGGAGGTAAAAGAAGGGGATTTTGTCTATGTGAATAAGACTGCCCGCCTTCTCAATTTGGGTACAGGTGGGTATGACTTTATTGTCGCAAACTTAAGGTATGAAAAATTTGATAATATTAAAAAAGGTCACATAATGAAATTGAGGTATACCCCTTTTCAGATAAACCTTTTGACAATGGAAGAGGAAAAAAGTCCCTATCATAAGGAATTTGATAAATTCAGAAATTTAGAAGGATTTCCTGTCATAGTGGGGGAGCTCCACAGCATGGTAGCTCCTGCTGCTTTGGTCCTCAAAAAATTAGCTCCTGATGTCAAAATTACTTACATAATGACAGATGGAGGTGCACTTCCTCTTTACTTCAGCAACGCAATTTACGAACTAAAAAAGATAGGAGCAATTGACAACACAATTACCATTGGACATGCCTTTGGCGGGGATTATGAATGTGTCAACATCTACACGGCTTTAATAGCTTCAAAGGAAATTTTAAATTCAGACGTGGCCATAGTTGCCATGGGGCCTGGCATTGTGGGGACAGGTACAAAATATGGCTTTTCAGGTGTGGAACAAGCCCACATAATAGATGCTGTTAACAAAATGGGAGGAAAGCCTGTGCTAATTCCAAGGATAAGTTTTAAAGACGCAAGGGGGAGGCATCAGGGCATAAGTCACCACACTGTTACTGTGCTGGAATTGTGCTATTCTTCCTGTGTCATAACTTTTCCTTCTATGGACTCTGAGAAGGAAGAATTGGTGAAGAGGCAGATAAATTCAAATACTGTCTTTTCTAGATTCGATATTCGCTTTATTAACGCTTGCGACACAGCTAAGTATTTAGAGGAAGCAGGATTTTATGTAACCACAATGGGAAGAAGTTATGAAGAGGAAAAAGAATTTTTTAATGCTTGCGGTGCTGCTGCTATTTATGTAGCTAGTGAATTACTTAACTGAATTTGTCAGGTCTTTCAAAGTGGAATATCTCATGCTTAGCTCTTTTAAAAAGACAAGCAGATTTGAAAATTTCCCTGTGTATAAGAGCACAATCATTTTTCTCACCTCATTTCTATAGTATGTATTTGGAGTAAAAATTATACATAGAAAGGAAGGTAAAAATGGAACAAAAAGAGCCTACAGTAAGCACTAGAAAGGTATTTGAAGGGAAGATAATAAACTTAAGAGTTGATGAGGTAAGGCTTCCAAATGGGAAAATAACTACGAGAGAAATAGTAGAGCACCCTGGCGGTGTCTCAATAGTAGCAGTCACAAATGATGGGAAAATCCTTTTAGTAAAACAGTACAGAAAACCGGCTGAAGAAGTTTTGCTAGAGATACCTGCAGGAAAGCTGGAAAAAGGAGAAGACCCTTTGGAGTGTGCCAAAAGAGAGCTTTCAGAAGAGACAGGGTATGAAGCGGGTCACATAGAGCATTTGATTACTTTTTACACTACTCCTGGCTTTTCCAATGAAAAGATGTACCTTTATTTTGCAAAGGATTTAAAGAAAAGCAAGATACATCCTGATGAAGATGAGTTTTTAGAAGTGGGCGAATATTTTCCGGAAGAACTGTGGAAGATGATTTTAGAAAATAAGATAAAAGATTCCAAAACGATAATAGGCGTTCTGTACTATTTGAAAATGAGGAATGAAAAAATATGATGAAGATTTATGGAGATTTGCACATCCACATAGGTAGAACTGAAAAGGGTATTTCTGTAAAAGTCGCTGCTTCGAAGGATTTGACTGTTTTAAACATTTTAGAAAGAAGCTTATTAAAGGGGATAAACGTTGTCGGTATAGTAGATTGTGCATCTCCACCTGTAATTCACGAGATAAAAAGACATTGCGAAGAAGGAGTGCTATCTTGCATTGAAGGAGGAGGACTTAAGTACAAGGGAAAAGTTACGCTGATTTTAGGAAGTGAAATTGAAATTGGGGGAGAAGAAGAAGGCTCTCCCCATTTAATTGGATATTTTAAAAGCATAGAAGACATTTCCTCTTTTTCTGAAAAAATAGGCAAGTACATGAAAAATATAAGATTGAGTTCCCAAAGAGTAAGCCTAAACAGCGAACAGGCAGTAGAAGTTATAAAAAGCTGTAACGGTATAGTTGTTCCTGCTCACGTTTTTACTCCTTTTAAAAGCTATTACGGAAGCTGTACTGATAGATTGCACAAGGTCTTTAAAGACCGCTACAAGGAAATTGAGGCAGTAGAATTGGGACTGAGCGCTGACTCGGATATGGCGGACCAAATTGAAGAGCTATCATTAAAGATTTTTCTTTCTAATTCAGATGCCCATTCTTTAAACAAAATTGGAAGGGAATTTAATGTCTTTGAGGTAGAAGAAGCAAATTTTGAAGAAATCTTAATGGCTCTAAAGAGAGAAAAGGGAAGAAAAGTTGTAAAAAATTACGGCTTAGACCCTAAATTGGGGAAGTACCACAGGACTTTCTGCCTTGAATGCGGTTATATAGCGAAAGAAACTCCCCCTGTTAGAAGATGCCCCAGATGTGGAAGTGATAAAGTATTGATGGGGGTAAGAGACAGAATAGAAGAAATAAAAGACTATGATACCAGACATCCTGATTTTAGACCCCCCTATATCTATCAGATTCCTTTGGAATTTATTCCTAATATAGGAAAAAGAACAGTAGAAAAGCTTGTACATCACTTTGGAAGTGAACTTTACGCTCTTCATGAGGCTTCTTACGAAGATCTAGAGAAGGTCGTAGGTGAGAAAAACGCTCTCAATATTTTAAAGGCGAGAAATGGAGAACTTACTGTTTCTTCGGGTGGAGGCGGAATATACGGGAAGGTATTGTTAGAATAGTTGAGGAATATTGTCCCCTTTTTATTCATAAATTTAAATTAGCAAAGAAAAAATAGGGGGCAATATTCTTGAAATTTGTAAAGGCAGGATTTTATTCCCATATCAGAGGAAATTTTTTTCTATATGTGCTGGTGTTAACTGCTCTGATGATTGGCACTACTACAGGGGCCTTTACAGTAAACAATATAACTGACATTCAAAGGGAGCAGATAAGAGAATATATTTCCAAGTTTTATCAAATTGCAAAGACTATAGAACTAAGTCCCGTGCAGATTTTTAAGCAATCTCTTTTAAACAATTTTGTGACAGTCTTTTTGCTCTGGATTTTGGGAGCCACCATAATAGGCATTCCTTTTATATTTCTAATCGTTGGCATGAGAGGTTTTACGTTAGGCTTTTCAATAGGCGTACTGATTAAGGAAATGCAAATGAAGGGAGTACTTCTAACGCTTTTGGGGGTATTGCCTCAGAATATTTTTATACTTTTAGGGATTTTGTTTACTTCAGTTACTGCAATCAATTTTTCTGTATATCTTTTGAAAAATAAAAAATTTTACTTTGAGGAATTAGCTTCCCAATTTATTTCCTACACTTTTGCAATTTATGCAGGCTTTCTGTTTATAATGCTGGGATGCCTGATAGAGTCTTACCTTATCCCGTATGTATTACTTCTTCCTATTTTTTCGCTGTAGAAAAGAAGGAAATTGACGATTTATGTTGAATATTTATAATTAATGAACTTATATAGAAAATTGTAGGGGTAAAAGGGTATGGCTGAAAGCGTGGTTGGGGAGTTTTTGGAGTTTTTAAAGAAAAATAAAAGGCTATCTAAAAATACATTAGAGTCCTATTCCAGAGATGTAGAACAATTTTTAACTTACCTGAATGAACATGGGATAAATTTTTGTTCTGCTAAAAAGTCCACCATTGTAAATTACCTTTATTTTCTAAAACAGCAGGGAAAATCCCAGGCTACCATATCTAGAGCTCTTTCTTCAATAAAAGCTTTTTATCACTATTTGTTTGCTAAGAAAAAAATTGAGGAAGACCCCTCTTATGGTATAAATGCCCCCAAAGTAGAAAAAAAGGAGCCTGTTACCTTGACAGTAGAACAAGTAGATATGCTTTTATCTTTTGATTTTGGTAAAGATGAGAAAGGGTTGAGAGATAAAGCGTTGATAGAATTGATGTACGCTTCCGGCCTTAAAGTCTCTGAAGTGATATCTTTGAAGATAGAGGATGTAAATTTGGCCAGTGGCTACATTGTAGTGCGCTCTGGAAAAGAAAGGGTTATTCCTATAGGTTCTTACGCAGTTGCTGCACTTCAGGAATATATTGAAAAAGGAAGAAAACCCAGAAAAGGAGAAAAAGCCCTTTTTCTCAATTTGAGAGGGAAAAGGCTTACAAGGCAGGGATGTTGGAAGATAATAAAAGAATACGCTGACAAAATAAGTCCGGGTTTGCCTTTAACTCCAAACATTTTGAGAAAATCTTTTGCCCAGCACATGCTTCAAAATGGAGCGGATTTAAAGACTGTCCAAGAGATGCTGGGATATGAAGTAAATTTTGGAAATAATTTACTTTCTCTGGTTTCGCGGTCAAAAATGAAAGAAGTTTACAATAAATTTCATCCAAGAGCTTGAAAAGGCATAAAATTCACCCTCCGGTACACAATATAAAATAGCAACGAAGGAGGGTGAATTTTTATGTCAAAAAAGTTTTTAGCATTATTGATAAGCACATTTTTGCTGTTTAATACGGCATATGCGGATGTCATGAATTTAAAAGCAAAATCTGCAATACTTATGGAAGCAGAAACTGGAGAGATTCTATATGAAAAAGATATTCACAAACCTTTGCCTCCTGCTAGTGTGACGAAAGTAATGACTTTGCTCCTTGCGATTGAGGCGATAGATTCAGGGAAGATCAAAGTCACAGACAAAGTGGTCACCAGCAAACACGCTTTTGACATGGGGGGTACTCAAATATACCTTGAGGTAGGAGAAGAAATGACTGTAGACGATTTGATGAAAGCTATTGCGATGAACTCAGCAAATGACGCATCTGTAGCTTTGGCTGAATATATAGCCGGTACAGAGGAAAATTTTGTGGAAATGATGAACAAAAGAGCAAAGGAACTGGGAGCCAAAAATACCACTTTTAAAAACGCTACAGGTCTTCCTGAAGAAGGACATTTAACCACGGTGTATGATATAGCAATGATTTCCAGAGAACTTGTAAAACATCCGTCAATTTTTAAGTATTTGACTAATAAAATTGACTCCTTGAGGAATGGGAAATTCAGCCTTATAAACACAAATAAACTGCTTTGGAGGTACAAAGGAGTTGATGGAATAAAAACAGGTTCTACCTCTGAGGCTCTTTACTGCATGGCTGCAACCGCAAAAAGAGGAGATACCAGGTTGATTGCTGTGGTATTTGGAGCTCCCGATTCGGAGACTAGGTTCAACGAGACGGCTAAATTGCTGGATTACGGGTTTGCAAATTTCGAAACGGTGAAAGTAGCTTCAAAAGGGGAAGTACTAGGAAAGATAAAGGTTTTAAAAGGGAATAAGGAGATGGTAGAGGGAATTTCATTAAAAGATGAATATGTAGTTGTGAAAAAAGGCGAAGGGAAAAATATTAAAAAAGAGGTGGAGCTTAAGAATTTTCTCACTGCTCCTGTAAGTAAAAATAATCCGTTAGGAGTGCTCAAAATCCTGCAGGAAGGAAAACTGATAAAGACAGTTGACATATACCCTGCCACTGATGTGAAGAAGGCGAATTTCTTTGAGAATTTTAATAAGGTGATAAACTACTGGATTAAGAAAGGGAGTTAAGGCGGGCGGGTTTTTATCCCGTCCATTTATTTTTTAGAAAATTATTCTAAAAAAGGAGGATTTTTTAAATTTGTATCGAATATAATAGAGGGAGGTTGATATGAATGGGAGCAAAATTTTCTAAAAAAGACAGCACTTTAGTTGTAAAGATTGAAGGAGAATTGGACCACCATGAGGCGGAGAGAGTAAAAAGGGCAATTGATGAAGAGTATGAAAAGAAGAGCTGTAAGAATATGATTTTTGAGCTAAAAAACCTCACTTTCATGGATAGCTCAGGAATTGGCGTCATAATCGGAAGATACAAAAAAGTAAAAAATAATGGTGGGAAAGTGGCAATTGTAAATGCAAATCAACATTTAAAAAAAGTAATTGAGGTTTCTGGATTGTTGAGAATAATTAAGTGTTATAATAGCCTTGAGGAAGCCATAAAGGACATGTAAGGGGGATAATAAGAATGGAATACAACAACATGATGGAATTGAAATTTTTAAGCAAGTCACAAAATGAATCTTTTGCTAGGACTGTAGTGGCTGCATTCGCCGCGCAGTTGGACCCGACGATTGAAGAGATTGCAGATATAAAGACGGCAGTATCTGAAGCTGTAACCAATTGCATAATTCATGCTTATGAAAATAAAATAGGAATTATTACTATAAGAGCCTTTATCTTGGACAATAAAATCACCATTGAGGTCATAGATGAAGGAAAGGGAATTGAAGATGTAGAAAAAGCCATGCAGCCTCTTTTTACAACTCGTCTGGAGGAAGAAAGAGCTGGAATGGGATTTACAGTCATGCAGACCTTTATGGATGAGCTAGAAGTAGAGTCTACTCCAGGCAAAGGAACTTTAGTGAGAATGACTAAATACATAGGGCGAAATAGATGAGGTGACCATCCCATGAAGGAGGAGGAAAATCTTGAGCTTATAAAGCTTGCAAAAAATAATGACAAAGCTAGTCTTGAAAAATTGATTTTGGAAAACAGCGGCCTTATCTGGAGCATTGTAAAAAAATTTGCTAACAGAGGCTATGAATTAGAAGATTTATATCAAATAGGGTGTATAGGATTTGTAAAGGCTGTGCAGAAGTTTGACGAATCTTACAATGTGAAGTTTTCTACATATGCTGTTCCCATAATAATGGGGGAGATAAAGAGGTTTTTAAGAGATGATGGATTGATAAAAGTCAGTAGGTCTTTGAAAGAACTTTCTTCTAAAGCCTTTTACATGAAAGAAGTGTTGAGCAATGAGCTGAATAGAGAGCCTACTATTAACGAAATTGCAGAAAGGCTCAATGTAACCCCGGAAGAAATTGCTATGGCTTTTGAATCGGCTGCCACAGCGGAATCTCTTTATGACAGCATAAGCCATGAAGAAGAGGACAGGCAGCTTATTGAAATGGTGGGAGATAAAGAAGATAGTGTAGATTTAGAAGAAAAGCTTACACTTCACATGATCATAGACAAGCTAAAACCTAGGGAGAAGCAAGTGATATTTTTGAGGTATTTTAAAGACATGACTCAGACGGAGGTAGCGAACATCCTGGGAATTTCTCAGGTGCAGGTTTCAAGGATAGAGAAAAAAGTTTTGGAAAAGATAAGGAAAGAATTAGAAAAAGTGTAGCATTTGGCATGAATGCTACACTTTTTTTGAATTAATTCAACTTGTTCTTCACATACTAATACTGGCTGGTGAAATGAGATGAAAAAAATTTTAATTGCAATCGCTGTGCTACTTATAATTGTAGCTATTTTTTATCTGCACAGGTCTGGTAAGAAAATACCAGACAGCGCCAATCTAGTGTATAAAGGAGGAGATAGTATGGCTGTGGTGAAGGTCTTAAACGTAGTTGGAGACTCCACAGTAAGCTGGGAAGATGCAATTCACAAAGCTGTTGAAGAAGCCGCTAAAAGCGTTCCGAATATTTCAGGAATAGAAGTCGTAAATCAGACGGCAAATGTTAAAAATGGAAAGATAGTGGAGTATAAAGCCAACATACAGATAGCTTACAGAGCAGATGGACAACTAGATTAACTTTGAGAGCACCGCTTTTGGTGCTCTTTTATGGAAAGGGGAGAAAAATGGAAAGAGATGTAAAAAAAGAGCAGGAATACAAAAACATAGCTCAAAAGTATGAACCAAAACCCACACTCCTGAAAAATGTGGTTATGGCTTTTATTGTAGGAGGGCTGATAAGTGATATAGGCCAATTTTTCTTGAATTTTTACCTTTCAAAGGGATTTTCTATGGAAGATGCCAACACACTGGTGGCAATAACAATGGTGTTTATAGGGGCTTTTTTAACTGGCATAGGAGTATACGATGATATTGGCAAATTTGCGGGAGCTGGCAGCATAGTTCCAATAACGGGTTTTGCGAACTCCATTGTGTCACCTGCAATGGAATTTAAAAGAGAAGGCTTTGTGTTTGGCGCAGCTGCAAAAATGTTTACTATTGCAGGCCCTGTTATAGTTTACGGCGTTAGCACTTCAATATTGATAGGAATAATATACTACTTCCTGAAGTAAAGGGGGAAAAGGCATGGCAGAAAAGAAATTAGGTGCTCAAACAGTAAAATTTAAAAATCCTCCTTCCATAATTGCAGGAGGTACAATTGTAGGTCCAAAAGAGGGAGAAGGTCCTTTGAGAGATTATTTTGACATGATTTTGATAGATGACACGTATGGAGAAAAAAGCTGGGAGAAGGCAGAGTCTAAAATGTTTCAGGATGCCGTGAACTTGGCTCTTAAGAAGGCAAATTTAAAAATTTCTGATATTGACTACCTTTTAGGAGGGGACCTCTTGAATCAGATTATAAGTGCTAATTTTGCGGCAAGGCAGTTAAATGTACCTCACTTTGGGCTTTATGGAGCTTGTTCCACTATGACCGAAGGTTTAACTCTTGGAGCGATGTTAATTGACGGTGGGTATGCGGATTATGTGATAGCCGCTACTTCTAGCCATTTTTCCACCGCAGAAAGGCAGTTTAGGTATCCGCTTGAACAGGGGATTCAAAGGCCTTTCACTTCGCAGTGGACTGTAACTGGAGCTGGTGCAACTATTTTGGCATCTACAGGCGAAGGACCGTATATAACGCATGCTACAACTGGGAAAGTCGTTGACCTCGGCATGAAGGACGCTAATAACATGGGTGCTGCCATGGCACCTGCAGCAGCAGATACTATAATAACTCACTTCAAGGATACGGGATTTACCATAGAAGACTATGACTTAATTATGACAGGAGATATGGGGAGAGTAGGGAGAGACATACTTTTAGAATTGCTTTATAAAGAAGGGTTTGACATTGCCGATAAGTATAAAGACTGCGGGATAGAAATTTTTTATGAGTCTCAGGACGTTCACTCGGGAGGAAGTGGGGCAGCCTGTTCAGCCGTTGTTTTAAATGGATGGTTGCTTTCCCAAATAAGAAATGGAGTATATAAAAAAGTGCTTTTTATGGCAACAGGAGCATTATTATCTCCCACCAGTACCTATCAGGGTGAATCTATTCCAGGGATTGCCCATGCAATAACAATATCTACAATACTTTCTTAGGAGGTAGCTATGGATTATATCAGAGCTTTTTTGATGGGCGGTTTAATTTGTGCCATCGCACAAATTTTGATAGATAAGACAAAATTGACTCCTGCAAGAATACTTGTAACATATGTTACACTTGGAGCTATTCTCGGAGGGATAGGAGTCTATAAAAAATTGATCGACATAGGAGGAGCTGGAGCTACTATTCCTCTTTTAGGTTTTGGGAACTCTTTAGCACAGGGAGTGATAAAGGCCGTAGAAAAGGACGGGTTGATTGGAGCTTTTACTGGAGGACTTACGGCTACAGCAGGAGGGATTTCTGCTGCTATATTTTTCGGATACATTTTTGCTCTCATGTTTAACCCTAAAACTAAGAAATAGAGTCTTAGTTTCGGTTTGTTGACAAAATTAGAGAAGTGGCATTTTGTGTGTAAATGCGACTTGTTACAAAGCGGTAACAAAACTTAGCGAGCTTGAGGAGCGAAGGCGGGGCGAGCGAAAGCGAGCGGCCACGTTGAGCCTGAAAGGCGAATTGGCCGGGACCCCGCCTAAGCCCTCAAGCGAGCCATAGTTTTGTCGCTTTGTAACTCTGGAGCATTAACA
This sequence comes from Caldanaerobacter subterraneus, assembly GCF_004345675.1. Classification (GTDB taxonomy): domain Bacteria; phylum Bacillota; class Thermoanaerobacteria; order Thermoanaerobacterales; family Thermoanaerobacteraceae; genus Thermoanaerobacter; species Thermoanaerobacter subterraneus. The sequence goes on from NZ_SLWU01000002.1 coordinate 127,946, forward strand.
CAAAATGCCACTTAAATGAGAGGGTCTTTGTCAACAGTCTAAAACTAAGAAGTAGAGTCTTAGTTTTAGCTTTTTTTTATTTTAGGCTGTGATATAATATAAAGAGTAAGGGGAAATTTAGGTAAAAAGGGTGGTTGTTTGCGCATACAAATTGAAGGCAAAGAATTGATCTCATATTTAAAAGAAATTTCACAAAAAGTAGGTGTAAAGTCATATATAGTTGGAGGGGTTGTGAGGGATTTTTTACTAGGGGTTGAAAACTGGGACATCGATGTAGTAGTAGAGGGAAATGGAATAGATTTTGCTTATGAGTTAAATGAATATATAAAGGGCGAATTGATAGAATATCCAGCTTTTAAAACTGCTACTATTAAAAAAAGTGGCATTTCAATCGATGTAATTTCTGCCAGAAGAGAATATTACGATTATCCAGCAGCCTTGCCCAGGATTGAATTTGCTGATATATATGAAGATATGAGAAGAAGAGACTTCACTATTAACACTTTGGCTTACGATGTGCTGGAGAAAAAGATACTTGACTATTTTGGGGGAATCGAAGATTTAAAAAAAGGGATAATAAGGGTTCTCCATGAAAAGAGCTTTATAGATGACCCCACGAGGATATTTAGGGCTATAAGATATTCTGTGAGATATTCTTTTGAAATTGAAGCTAATACAGAGGCTTTGATGAAAGATTCCATAAAAAATATTTCCCTCTTATCAGAAGACAGGATAAGGAATGAACTTTTTTTAATACTAAAAGAACCTAAAGCAAAGGAAATGATAGAAAAAGTTATAGAATATGGGATTGATAAAGTAATCTTTAAAGATGTTCCTGTAAATGTAGATAAGCTAGATGTTTTTGTTGAAGATTTAGACTTAAGTTTATTCCGTCTTCTAATATTGTTTTATAAAATTGCTGAAAAAGACGTGGAAAAAGTGCAGAAGGCTTTAAAGTTGAACAAAGAACATTTGAAAGCTCTTAGAGAACTAATTTTTTTAAGGGAAGAGATAAAATACAGAAGGTGGATTAGAAAATTAAGAGAAACATTGGAAAGCGCTAGAAATGAAGTGCTGAAAGTTCTCGAAGTCATGGAAGGAGATAAGGCGAAAAAAATAATTGAAAGCAAGCCTTATATAAAAGGAAAAGACATTAAAAACTTGGGAGTTTCACCTGGCCCTTTATACGGAGAATTGCTGGATGAGGTATTTAAAGCTAAACTTGAAGGAAGACTGAAAAGCAAAGAAGAAGAGATTTCGTTTGTGAAGAACATCTTACGAGTTGGAAAGGAGAATACAAGTTGCTGCTAGATTTTATATACAGAATTCCAGCTTTGCTTTTGGCGATGAGTTTTCACGAGTTCAGCCATGGATATGTGGCTGACAGGCTAGGAGACCCTACTCCGCGGCAAAGCGGAAGGCTAACGTTAAATCCTATAGCTCACATAGACCCCATTGGACTTTTAATGCTCTGGATTTTAAAGTTTGGATGGGCGAAGCCTGTTCCAATAAATCCGCTTTACTTCAAGGATAGAAGAAAGGGAGTGTTTCTCGTAGCTTTGGCAGGCCCCTTGTCTAATGTTTTACTAGCGATCGTCACCAGGATTTTATTAGTGCCATTTGGGCATGTCCCTGTTCTGGCACCCATACTATATTTACTGTACGTTTACAATTTAATTTTTGCTGCTTTTAATATAATTCCCGTTCCTCCTTTAGACGGTTCAAAAGTGCTGTGGAGCTTGCTTCCTCCAAGGGAGGCTTATGTAATTTCCCAGTATGAAATGTACGGACAGGTCCTCCTGCTTGTCTTAGTATTTACAGGAATTATTGGCAAAGTTATGTGGCCTCTCATAAACGGACTTGACTATTTCATAACTCTCTTACTAAAACCTTTTGGGGTGTAGAAATGTACACAGTAAAACTAGAAATTTTTGAAGGACCTTTTGATCTTTTGTTTCATTTGATTGAAAAAAACGAAATAGATTTGATGGACATTCCCATATCTATAATATTAGACCAATATATGGAGTACATAAGAAGTCTGCAAGAAATGGACCTTGACGTAGCTTCGGAATTTATAGTGATGGCTGCTACGCTGGTGGAAATCAAGTCGAGGATGCTTCTACCGAAATTTAGATTGGAAGAAGAAGCAGAAAAAATAGAAGAGGACCCGAGAGAAGAACTTGTAAAGCAACTTATAGAGTACAAAAAATACAAAGAAATTGCGCAGCTTTTAAGCGGAATTTGCGGGATAAACCGCAGGTTTTTTAAAGAGGAGCCAGATTTAAATTATATAGACAAAAGAGTAGCTTTAAACTATTCGGTTGAAGATATAGTAAATGTGTACAGAAAAATTCTTGAAAGAAATAAAGAAAAAGAAAATAAAATTGAGATAAAGAAGGAAGAATATACAGTAGTAAGCAAAATTAAAGAACTGCTGACCTATCTTGTGAAAAAGCCTGCTCTATGGTTTAGTGAAATTGTAAGAAAAAGTAGAAGCAAGTTAGAAGTGGTGGTATCTTTTGTTGCCCTTTTAGAGCTCATAAAACTAAACAGAGTAGCGGCAGAGCAGCAAACAGCTTATGGGGATATATTTATTAGATTTTTAGGAAGAGAAGGGAGAAAACATGACCCAGGAAGGCAAGATTGAAGCTATCCTCTTTGCAGCAGGACAAGCAGTAAAAATAAGGACTCTTGCAGAAGCATTAGAAGTTACTGAAGAAGAAGTAAGGGAGTTGCTTAAAAGGTTAAAGGAAGAATATGTAAAGAATCATAGAGGAATAGACATAGTGATTTTTGAAGATAAAGTTGAGATGTGCACTAACGATTCGTACGGAGACATTGTAAGAAAGGCTTTGAAGATGGAAATAACCCAAGGGTTATCTCAGGCAGCTCTAGAGGTTTTAGCGATAATTGCCTATAACCAGCCTATTACAAAAGCAGAAATTGAAAGAATAAGAGGAGTAAGAAGTGATAAACCTATCAATACCTTATTGGAATACAATTTGATAAAAGAAAGCGGAAGAGCTTCATCTCCAGGTAGACCTATTCTCTATTCAACTACAGAGGATTTTTTGAAATACTTTGGCATATCTTCTTTAAAAGAATTGCCCGAAATTGAACCTACTTCTTAGTTTTAAATGTTTATTCGGGCATTTTATAGAGGTGGAATGATGAAATATATATCTTTTGGCCTTCTAGTTTTTATTTTTTTAGTTGCCTTCTATTTTTTGCCTCTCAAAGTGAAAGTCAAAAGCAGGAAGGAAGGAGGAACTATTTCCCTGGAAATAGAAATAAATATATTTTTTGTAAAACTATTGAGATTTAATTTGCATTCTTTTGAAGGCAGTAAGAGTAGCGTTTTGAAAGTTCTGGGGATAAATTTAAATATAGAAAAAAGAGGGAAAGACCTTTACAAGAAAAGTAGAGAGAGTTTAGGAATAAGTGTAAAAAACATGGGTTTTTTTGAAATTTTGAGGATTTTTAAAGATATGCTAAAAGGAACTGTAGTATATAGATTTTACCTTGCCATAAAGGTTGGACTGGAAGATGCAGCTTACACAGCTATTCTGACAGGTTCGCTGTGGGGAATGGTATACACAGCCATTATGCCCTTTTATAACAACGCAAAATTTTTAAACCCTCCAGAGGTGCATATCATGCCTATCTATGGAGAAAACAGAGTAGAGGGAGATTTAATTTGCATATTTAAGACGAGCTGTGGTAATATTATTATTAATGGAATGAAGTTGTGGAATAATTTAAAGGGGAGGTGAAAAGATGAGTGACCACCCAATAGATGCCCTGATGAAAACCACAATGGAAAGCTTAAAGGACATGATTGATGTAAATACTATCGTAGGAGATGCAGTAGAGGCTCCTGATGGAACTATAATAATTCCAATTTCAAGGGTCACTTTTGGTTTTGCTGCAGGAGGAGGAGAGATAAACCTTTCTAAAGGAGATAAAAAAGGTACTGATCAAGAATCTTCTCAGAGTATGCCTTTTGCTGGAGGAAGCGGAGCAGGAGTATCTGTACAGCCGGTGGCGTTCATGGTAGTAGGACAAGGACAAATTAGGCTTTTACCTGTCACTCAGAGCGCTATGTTAGAGAGAATTATAGATTTGACTCCTAAACTTTTAGAAGAAATTCAGAATCTCTTTAGCAAGGGGAAAACGGCAAAAAAACCTCAGAGTCAAATCATTACTACTGGAAATGATGTTTAAAAGTGGGGGAACCCACTTTTTTGTATATACAGGGGAGTTGAAATATGAAGAAATATTTTTCTTTGCTTTTAATTTTGATGTTTTTTGTCACTTTTTCTAAAGTTTATGGAAGTGATATTCCCTCTGTTTCTGCGAAGGCTGCCATAGTTATGGACCAGAATACAGGTAGAGTCTTGTATGAAAAGAATGCCCATTTGAAATTACCAATGGCCAGCACTACTAAAATAATGACGCTTCTTATAGCTTTAGAGAGAGGAAATTTAAATGACATTGTGACGGTGAGTCAAAAGGCAGCGAGTGTGGGAGGTTCTTCTATCTGGCTTTCTCCTGGAGAAAAAATAGATATGGAAAGCCTGCTCTACGGTATCATGTTAAATTCAGGAAATGACGCTGCGACTGCTATAGCGGAACATATTGGAGGAACTGTAGAGAATTTTGTTGAGATGATGAATCAAAAGGCGAAAGAGATAGGGGCTTACAATACACATTTTGTAACGCCATCAGGGCTTGACATTGGCATTGATGACCATTACACGACTGCTTATGACCTGGCACTCATAACAAGATATGCTTTTTTAAATTATCCTAAATTTGCAGAGATTGTGTCAACAAAAGAAAAGACGATTCCATGGGAAGGAAAAGAGTGGGACAGGTATTTGAGAAATAAAAATAAGCTTTTGTGGATATACGAAGGAGCTGATGGCGTAAAGACAGGATTTACTAATAAAGCTGGAAGGTGCCTTGTTTCTTCGGCTACCAGAGAGGGGCGGAGGTTTATTGCAGTAGTTTTAAACAGTCCCCCTATGTGGGAAGACTCCATGAAAATTCTAGATTACGCATTTTCTAGATTCAAGCCTTTTAAGGTATTTGAAAGAAATGATGTGGTGAAAAAGGTAAAAGTGGAAAAAGGAAAAATAGAAGAAATTGAAGTTGCAGTAGAAAAAGATTGTATCATACCTGTCTCTGAGGAAGAAATTGGGAAAGTTAATCTAGAGTTTCACATTCCTGATAAGTTAGAAGCTCCAATCAAAAAAGGGGAAAAAATAGGGCATGTAGTTGTAAAAATAGGGGAGGAGAAAGTCTGCGAGGTTAATTGCCTTTCTTTTCAAGAAGTGGATAGGCAAGATTTTGTGTACAATTTTAAAAGGATAATAAAAAAGTGGATTGAAATTTTTAACCCCTCTTGACTTTTCAAGAGGAGTCAGTTTGTTGACAAAGTCCTTCTTATTTAAGTGGCATTTTGTGTTAATGCTCCAGAGTTGCAAAGCGACTAAACTAAGGCTCACTTTTCGGGCTCAGGCGGGGTACCGGCCAATTCGCCTTTCAGGCTCAGGTGGCCGCTCGCTTTGCTCGCCCCGCCTTCGCTCCTCAAGTTCGCCAAGTTTAGTTACCGCTTTGACAACAAGTCGCATTTACACACAAAATGCCACTTCTTTATTTTGTCAACAGTCTGCTCCTCTTGACTTTTCAAGAGGGGTTTTATTTTGTAATAGTTTTGAACCTCCGAGAATATTTTATTAATGTAAAAATCGGAGGTGAACAAATTGGCAAATAGGCTGGAATGCGTAGATGCAGGGACAGAATATTGCCCCTGCTACTTGGCTGAACTTAATGAATGCATAGTGTGCTCTCAACTTCAGGGAAAGAAATTTTGCGATTGCAATTGGAGGGGGGTATGCATTTTTCAGGAATTTGTGTGGGCTGGTTACAAGGCAAAGGCCACTAGGAGTACCGTTTTTTCTAAAGTTGTAAAGAGGGAAGAGATAAACGACGAGGTGATAGTTCTTACTCTCAAAGTGCCCAATAAAATGGCTAGGGACCTGAATGAACCTGGTTCTTTTGTTTTTATAAGAGGCTATTTGAGTCCTTCTTTTTTCGACACACCTATGTCTGTAATGTGGGCAGACGAGGTGGAGGGAATTATTAAGATAGCTGTTCAGGTAACTGGACCTAAGACAAAGCTTATTGCTAACGCGAAAGAGGGGCAAGAGGTGTACATAAGAGGACCTTACTGGAATGGGATGTTTGGTCACAGGTACATAAAAGGGACACATAATTCTAAGGCTTTAGTAGTTTTAAGAGGGATTGCTCAAGCACCTGGAGTGATTGTAATCTTAAAACTAATTCAAAATAAAAACAAAGTCATCGTACTTTTAGATAAAGGAAAAGTTAAGGCCAATTTTATAAAAGACTACCTTGAAAAACTTGACATAGCTTTCGTAGAGATAGACCTTTTAACAGAAGAAGGGCAGAGGATTCTAAAAGAATTCATAAAGGACAAAGAGATCACTGTTGTCTACAGCGGAGGGTCTGATGAACAGCATCTAAACATTTTAGAGTATTTAGATACATACAACAGTGAAGCGTATTTAGCTGTGTCTAATAATAACAAGATATGCTGCGGAGAAGGGATATGTGGGAGCTGTGAAATTGAAATAGAGGGACAAAAGATGAGAACCTGTAAAGTCCAGGTAGATATAAGAAAAGCATTGGAAAGGAAGATGCTGCGTGGTTAAAGTGGTGGTCATTGGTGGAGGATGGGCAGGATGTGCTGCTGCCTTGGCGGCGAGGAAAGCCGGTGCAGAGGTTGTGTTATTAGAAAAAACTGACATGCTTTTAGGGTGTGGTTTGGTTGGAGGAATAATGAGGAACAACGGCAGATACACTGCTGCGGAGGAATTGATATATTTAGGTTGCAGCGAACTTATAGAAATAACTGACAAAGCTGCAAGACACGTAAACGTCAATTTTCCAGGGCATCGCCATGCCAGCCTTTACGACGTGACAATGGTAGAGCCGATGGTTAAAGAGATGCTGCTTAAAAAGGGTGTGACGATAAAACTGATGGCCAGAGCTACTGATGTGGTGATGGAAAGCAAAAGGCGGATAAAAGGAATAGTGCTAGCAGATGACACTGTAGAGTATGGAGATGTCTTTGTAGAAGCTACAGGTTCCACGGGACCTATGGGTAACTGCTTAAGATATGGAAATGGATGTGCTATGTGTATTTTGCGCTGCCCTTCCTTTGGACCTCGCATAAGCATAAGTTATAGGGCAGGTGTAGAGGACATCTTAGGAATGAGGGCAGATGAGGTATACGGTGCTTTTAGCGGCTCTACCAAGCTTAGCAAAGAATCTCTAAGCCCTGAAATAAGAGAAAGGCTTGAAAAAGAGGGGGTAGTAATATTGCCTGTTCCGAAGGAAGATGTCAATATGGAAAAATTAAATTTAAAGGTATGTCAACAATACGCATTGCCAGAATACGCAGAAAATGTTATACTATTAGATACTGGATATGTGAAATTGATGACTCCTTTTTATCCTTTGGAAAAGCTAAGAAAAATTCCTGGGCTTGAGAGGGCAAGATATGACGACCCTTACTCTGGAGGCAAAGGAAATTCAGTCAGGTATCTCTCTATGGCCCCTAGAGATAACTCTATGAGAGTGATAGGCCTGGATAACCTACTTTGTGCAGGGGAAAAATCAGGCCTTTTCACAGGCCATACAGAAGCCATGGTTACTGGATGTCTTGCAGGACACAACAGCGTGAGGGTTGCCCTAGGGATGCCTACTTTAGAGCTTCCTAGGAATCTAGCCTCAGGGGATTTAATTGCCTACGCAAATGAAAGTATAAGGACTAAAGAGGGCCTCAAGAAAAGATATACTTTTGCAGGTGCGGAGTACTTTGAAAGGATGAAACAACTTGGCCTTTACACCACTGACACGGAAGCAATAAAGAAGAAAGTTATGAAAGATAACTTGTTAGGAATTTACGAAGAAAAATTGGTGTAAAATAAAATAGGGTGACAACAAATGGTAAGATTGCAAAAATACCTAGCAGAATGTGGTATAGCTTCAAGGAGAAAATGTGAGGAGTATATCTTACAAGGACGGGTAAAAGTAAATGGAAAAGTTGTGAAAGAATTAGGTACAAAAATAGACCCGGATGTTGACATAATCGAATTTGATGATAAAATTGTGAGAAGAGAAGAAAAGAAAGTGTATATAATGCTCTACAAGCCAGCAGGATATATCACTTCTGTAAAGGACCCTTTTGGCAGACCTACTGTTTTGGACCTAGTGAAGGTAAAAGAAAGGATATATCCTGTTGGCCGTCTTGACTTTGATACTTCTGGTTTGCTTCTTCTTACAAACGACGGAGAATTGGCAAATATATTGATGCACCCAAAACACGAAATAGTCAAGACTTATGTGGCCAAGATTAAAGGGATTCCTACAAAAGAAGAAATGGAAAGGTTTGAAAATGGGTTGATTATTGACGGAAGGAAAACGGCAAAAGCTAAAATACGCATTTTGAATGTAAAAAATGGGACAAGCGTGGTTGAGATACAGATCCACGAAGGGAGAAACAGACAAGTGAAAAAGATGTGTAAAGCGATTGGACATCCCGTCATAGCTCTTAAAAGGACAAAGATAGGTGAACTAGAATTAAAAGGTTTAAAGCCGGGAGAATGGCGTTATTTAACAGAAGATGAGATAAGATATTTAAAAAGCCTGAGGTGAATTATGTTTCATTTGAGATTTGCCAAAAGAGAAGACTTTCCCAAAATTGAAAAATTGGCAAAAGAATGTGGGGTAACTTCCGATTTGGATTTTTTGAGTGAAATTTTTATGATTGCAGAAGATTCTATTCCTTTTGGATTTATTTCTATGAGTATAAAAGATGATACAGTTTATATAACCAATTTTGTGCTGCTTCCTTCTCATAGAGACAAAAATCTTGAAAATTTGATAATAAGAGTGATATTAAACCACGCTTTAGACATGGGGCTTGAAAGGGCAGCTACTGACCTTAAGGCTTGGGAGGATTTTTTTTGTGAGATTGGCTTTGTGAGAGAAGGAAATTTTCAAGTTGTCAATTTAAAAAATTTTTTTAAAGAATAAAAATTACTGGAGGTGCTTTTGGTGGAACTTTGGTTTACAGAACATCAAGATGAAAATTTGAGATTTTCTATTAAGGTAAAGGAGACGCTAGTTGTTGAAAAAACTCCTTATCAGCATCTAGCAATTTTGGACAGCTATCAATTTGGGAGGGTTTTAGTACTGGATGGAATCCTCCAGACTACGGAAAAAGACGAATTTGTGTACCATGAAATGATAGTCCATGTGCCTTTATTTACCCATAAAAATCCTAAAGATGTGCTTATAATAGGAGGAGGAGATGGAGGTTCAGCAAGGGAGGTTTTGAAGCATTCATCTGTTGAGAGGGTTGTTTTGGCTGAAATTGATGAGGCAGTTATAAGAAACTCAAAAAAATATTTGCCTACCATAAGCAGTGCTCTAGATGACCCCAGAGTAGAAATAATGATTGGAGATGGGATAAAATATGTCAATGAGCATAAAAACGAATTTGATGTAGTAATTGTTGACTCCACTGACCCAATAGGGCCTGCAGTAGGACTTTTCACTTCAGACTTTTACAGAGCCGTATACGAGTGCCTCAGAGAAGATGGAATTATTGTAGCTCAAACAGAATCGCCTTTTATATACGGAAAACTGATTAACAAAATAAGCAAGATGTTCAAGGAGATTTATCCGATAACAAAAGCTTACATTGCTACAGTTCCCACATATCCCGGTAGCTTGTGGACATTTACAATGGGTTCTAAAAAATATGACCCAGAGGAAGTCGATATAAATTCTATACCTAGAATTCAAACCAAGTATTATACACCGGAAATCCATAAGGCGGCTTTTGTGCTTCCTAAATTTGTAAAAGATATTTTTGATGAGGTGTAAAATGGGAGAGAGAGTAAATTTCATAGATACAGGAAAGTTTTTAACCGCTACTAAGGAATATGAGGAGGCAGACATTGTCTTGGTAGGGGTACCTATGGATTACAGCGTCAGCTTTAAGCCTGGTACCCGCTTTGGTCCTTCTTCTATAAGGCAGGCCTCCTATGGGCTTGAAACTTACAGCGTTTACCTTGACAGGCGCTTAGAAGACAAAAAAATATGTGATTTGGGAGATTTGGTGCTGCCTTATGGAAATATAGAGAAAAGCTTGAGATTAATTGAGGAAGTTGCTGAAAAAATAGTCAAAGATGGAAAAAAGGGCATTTTCTTAGGCGGAGAGCATTTGATTACTTATGGGATTTTAAAAAGTTATATAAAAAAATACGGAGATAAGTTGGCTATTTTACACTTTGACGCTCACACAGACCTAAGAGAAGAATTTTTTGATGAGCCCTATTCCCACGCTACTGTATTAAGAAAAGTATGGGAACTAAGCCCTAAAGTTAAAATATATCACTTTGGCATAAGGTCTGGAGAAAAAGAGGAGTTTGAATTTGCCGAAAAAAATACAAATATGTTTTTGTATGAGGTGGTAGAACCTCTAAAAAATGTGATGAAGGAGATAAAAGAAAATTTTATATACATAACCTTTGATATAGACGTATTAGATCCTGCTTTTGCACCAGGGACTGGAACGCCAGAACCCGGTGGGATAACGGCAAAAGAGGCCTTAGAAGCCATCCACCTTTTAAAAGATTTTAATGTGATAGGGATGGATTTAGTAGAAGTATCTCCTCCTTATGACGTCGCAGGTATTACATCTATACTTGCGGCAAAACTTGTAAGAGAAGCTATTCTCTCTTTCTTTTAAGTTTGGGGCCAAAAAGGCCTTTTTTTATTTTGACTTTTTTAGTATAATATATTAGGAGGAGGTATTAATATGAGCAATAAAGTTAAAATAACAGAAACAGTTCTAAGAGATGCCCATCAGTCTTTGATGGCTACTCGCATGACTACAGAGGAAATGCTGCCTATTGCAGAAAAGCTTGATAAGGTGGGATATCATTCTCTTGAGGTTTGGGGAGGAGCTACCTTTGATGCTTGTCTCAGGTTTTTAAATGAAGACCCGTGGGAAAGGCTGCGGGAGTTAAAAAAGAGGATAAAAAATACACCCCTGCAAATGCTTTTAAGAGGGCAAAATCTGGTAGGATACAGACATTATCCGGATGACATTGTAGAAAAATTTATAGAAAATGCTGTAGCTAATGGAATAGACATAATAAGGATCTTTGATGCTTTAAATGATGTGAGGAACCTAGAAGTTGCCATAAAGGCGACAAAAAGGGTAGGAGCCCATGCGCAAGGGACTCTTGTCTATACTATAAGCCCTGTCCACACTATAGACCACTACATAAGAGTGGCAAAAGAACTGGTAGAATTAGGTGTAGATTCTATCTGCATAAAAGACATGTCGGGCATATTGAGCCCTTATGTAGCCTATGAACTGGTGAAGAGGCTCAAAGAGACAGTTAATGTTCCCATACAGCTGCACAGCCATTACACGAGTGGAATGGCTTCCATGACTTATTTAAAAGCCATAGAAGCAGGGGTAGATGCGATAGATACAGCAATTTCTCCTTTAGCCTTGGGCACTTCTCAGCCTGCTACAGAGACCATGGTGGCAGCTTTGAAGGGAACTCAATATGATACAGGGCTTGACCTTGAACTTCTCTCAGAAATTGCTTCATATTTTAAGGAAGTAAAACGAAATCACTATAAAGAAACAGAGTTTTCAATGGTTATGGGAGTTGACACAGATGTCCTTGTATATCAAGTGCCAGGAGGAATGCTTTCAAACCTCATTGCCCAGTTAAAAGAGCAGAAAGCTCTTGATAAGTATGAGGAAGTTTTAAAAGAAATTCCAAAAGTAAGGGAAGACTTAGGTTATCCGCCTCTGGTCACTCCCATGAGCCAGATGGTGGGAACTCAGGCGGTTTTAAATGTGATAACTGGTGAGAGGTATAAAATGGTTCCAAAAGAAGTAAAGGATTATGTGAAGGGATTGTACGGGAGGCCTCCTGCGCCCATTTCCGAAGAAGTAAAGAGAAAAATAATAGGGGATGAAGAGACAATAAAGGTGAGGCCAGCAGACCTCTTAAAGCCCCAATTTGAAGAGGCCAAAGAAGAGATAAAAGAGTATTACGAACAAGAAGAAGATGTATTAACATATGTCCTCTTCCCACAAATAGCCAAAAAATTTTTTGAATACAGAAGAGCAAGGAAATACTATATAGATTCGACACTTATCAATTCAGAGTACATGACATATCCTGTTTGATTTGTATTTTGGCTTCCCTCCTGTAACACATCTTTTCATAATTCATAACATGTATTAGAAAGTTTAAAGGAGGGAAGCCTAATGACAATAGATGGATACAGCCCTTATTACCCGCATCATCCTCACCCCGAACATTGCAGGAGTTTTTATACCGTGCAGCCCGGGGATTCGATGTGGTCCATTGCAAATAAATTCGGAATAAGCCTTGATTGTTTAATTAAGGCAAATCCCCAAATAAGAGACCCAAATTTGATATATCCTGGACAGCAGATTTGCATACCTTTCTATTGTCCACCCGTCTCTTATGAACAGTGCAGGACAATTTACACGGTAAGGCCTGGGGATTCTCTGTGGTCAATAGCTAACATGTTTGGGGTGAGTTTAGATTGCCTTATCAAGGCGAATCCGCAAATATCTGACCCAAATTTAATATATCCTGGGCAGCAAATTTGCATACCTTTCTACTGCCCACCGCCGTCTCCTCAAACCTGCAGAACTATATACACTGCTAAAGCAGGTGATAGTCTGTGGTCAATCGCCAACATGTTTGGAGTAAGTTTAGAGGCTTTAATCAAGGCAAATCCTCAAATTCCAGACCCTAACTTGATATATCCAGGACAACAGATATGTATTCCGTAAAAGAGCGCCTTTGTGCGCCTTTTTATTTTATTGCCTCTTTTTTCAGTTTATAATAAAATGGATATGATACAAAAGATTTGGAGGAGATGAAAAATGGGAAAAACCTCAGTACTGCTCACAAATGACGATGGAGTACAGGCAAAGGGGATACTCTACTTAGCAGAATATTTGAAAGAAAACGGATTTGATGTAGTAGTTGTAGCTCCAGAAAAAGAAAGAAGTGCCATAAGTCATGCAATAACGCTTCACAAACCTTTGAGACTAAAACCCGTTAGAGAAGAAGAAAATTTACGCATATATGCGATAAATGGAACCCCTTCCGATTGCGTCAAGATGGGGATTGAAGTTGTGATGGAGAAAAATCCTGATATCATAATTTCTGGAATAAACAATGGACTAAACATGGGCACAGACATATTGTACTCTGGCACAGTTTCTGCTGCTATAGAGGGGGCACTTTATGGCATACCTGCTCTTGCCGTATCTTTAGAAGAAGACGGAGACTTTGAAGAACAGCGCATGTACATTTTTTTAAAAAAATTGATAGAGAAAGTCTTGGAAGAAGGATTGCCAAAAAACACTTTATTAAATGTTAACATCCCAGATTTTAGAAAAGGAATTAATGGAATAAGAATTACAATTTTAGGAAAAAGAATTTACACAGAGACTTTTCAAAAGAACTACGACCCTAGGGGAAAAGAGTATTATTGGATGGCCGGTAAAATTTCGGAAATTGACAATGACGAAAGAACAGATATTGTTTCAGTCAAAAAAGGTTACATTTCGATTACTCCCATTCATTTTGACCTTACAGACTATGAGGCAGTTAAGAAATTGAGTTCCTGGAAAATTGACATATAATTTTAAATATTCTAAATGACGCAAGACTTGTATCAAAAATATTCTTGACAGTTGCTATTCATTTTATGAAGGAATTTTTGTTTTTTTATAGAATATATATATTGCGAAAAAATTGAGATGAAGGTGATATATTGGAGAAAAAACTGGTAATAATCGAAGATTGGTGCAAAGGTTGCGGTATCTGTGTCGAGTTTTGCCCTGTGAGAGTACTTGAGATAAAAGATGGCAAAGTAAGGCTAATAGATGAGGACAGGTGCATTAAATGCGGACTGTGTGAGATGAGATGTCCCGATTTTGCTATTTATTTAGAGGTGAAGAAAGATGTCGAGGGTGTTAATGCAGGGAAATGAGGCAGTAGTGGAAGGCGCTATAAGAGCCGGGATGAGGTTTTATGCAGGGTATCCAATAACTCCTTCTACTGAAATTGCCGAATTGTGCGCCGAGAAGCTTCCTTTTGTAGGCGGGAAATTCATTCAGATGGAAGATGAGATTGCCAGCATGGCTGCAATAATCGGCGCATCACTGGCTGGGTTAAAAGCCATGACAGCCACATCAGGGCCTGGGTTTTCTTTGATGCAGGAGAATATAGGCTTTGCAGCAATGGCGGAGGTTCCATGCGTAGTGGTGGATGTGCAGAGGATGGGTCCCAGCACAGGTATGCCCACATCACCTGCGCAGGGAGATGTAATGCAGTCAAGATGGGGAACTCATGGAGACCATTCCATAATAGTTTTATCGCCATCCTCAGTAAAAGAAGCCTATTATGTCACAATACAGGCTTTTAATCTGTCAGAAAAGTACAGGACTCCTGTTGTAATCCTCATGGATGAAGTGATAGGTCATCTGAGGGAGACGGTAAATTTAGACGAGTACGGGGATATTGAAATAATTGAAAGAAAAATCCCAGAGGATATAGAAAATTACCTTCCCTACAAAGATATAGAAAATGGAGTTGCTCCTTTAATTCCCTTTGGAAAGGGAGTAAGATACCACGTCACGGGACTTGTGCACAATGAAAAAGGCCTTCCCACAAATGACACAAAAATTGCGGAGAGACTAATAAAAAGATTGGTTGACAAAATAGAAAAAAACAAGGAAGACATAGTCATGTACAAGGAAAAAGGCGAAAAAGAAGGAGACATTCTCTTTATCTCTTTTGGTTCAACATCAAGGGCAGTAGAAGCAGCAGAAGAAGAACTTAAGAAAGAGGGCTTTAAAGTTGGCATTTTTAGACCAATAACAATATGGCCTTTTCCTGACACAAGACTTAGAAAGATATACCCTAAATTCAGAAAAATATTTGTAGTAGAGATGAATAGAGGGCAGCTATACTACGAAGTGGACAGGGTAGTAAAGAGGGAAGGGGAGGTAGAGAATATAAACAAGGCGAACGGGGAATTTTTTACTCCTTGTGAAATTGTAGAGAAGGTAAAGGAGAGAATAAAAAATGGCTTCTAGGCTTGTGGAGGAATACTTCAGAAAGGAAACGTTACCAAACATATGGTGCCCAGGCTGTAGCAATGGAATAGTGACAATGGCAATAGTGAGAGCGATAGACAACTTAAAAATTGGCAAAGACAAAGTGGTAGTAGTATCAGGGATAGGATGTTCTTCAAGGGCTTCAGGTTACTTAGACTTTAACACCTTACACACCACTCACGGCAGGGCAATAGCTTTTGCCACAGGAGTAAAATTTGCAAATCCAGAACTTACGGTGATAGTGATAACAGGGGACGGGGACAATGCGGCTATAGGTGGAAACCATTTCATCCACGCAGCGAGGAGGAACATAGACATAACGGTCGTCATGTACAACAACCACATATACGGCATGACAGGAGGTCAGGCATCACCTACAATACCAAGGTACGATAAAGCCACAACAGCACCCTATGGCAGCATAGACAGGGATTTTGACATATGCAAATTGGCTATAGGTGCAGGAGCAACTTATGTGGCCAGAGGCACAGCCTATCACGTACAGCAGCTTGTCAAACTTATAGAAAAAGGGATTTCCCACAAAGGCTTTTCTTTCATTAAAGCCATGAGCATATGCCCCACCTACTATGGCAGAAGGAACAAAAAGGGAAGCCCAGCAGACATGTTGAAGTGGCTTAAAGATAATTCGATTGACATAAACAAGGCAGCTAAAATGAAGCCGGAAGAATTGGAAGGCAAGATAATAATAGGCGAATTTGTAAACATAGAGGCTCCTGAGTACACAGAAGAGTATCAAAAGATGGTAGAGAGATTGAAGGTGAGTGTAAAATGAGGTCGCTTGAAATAAGGTTAGGAGGGTCTGGAGGACAGGGGTTAATTCTTGCAGGAATAATTTTGGCAGAAGCGGCAATACTGGATGGGAAGGTAAGCGTGCAGAGCCAATCCTATGGGCCTGAGGCGAGAGGAGGTTCCAGCAAAGCAGAGGTAATAATAAGCGATGGACCCATTGTGTATCCAAAAGTTTTAAAGCCAGATGTACTGCTGGCTTTGACGAGTTCTGCCTATAAAAGCTATAAAGAGGATGTAAAAGAGACAGGGCTTATAATAGTTGACGATTCTGTAGAGGTAGAAAAAGAGAGCAAAGTAAAGACATTGAAATTTCCGATATTAAGGACAGCACAGGAAGTTGTAGGAAAAGCATATGTTGCCAATATAGTCTCTCTAGGTGTTATAGCAGAGCTTACAAAGATAGTTAGTGAAGAATCTTTAGAAAAAGCTGTTTTAAAGAGAGTGCCGGCTGGCACGGAAGAACTTAACAGAAAAGCTTTAGAAGAGGGTTTTAAGTTGGGGAAGGTGGAAGATAAATGGGTAGAGCAGATGATTTGATAAAAAGGATACAGGACAACTATGCGAAGCTTTCTAAAAGCCAAAAGATAATTGCTGAGTACATCATTAACCACTACGACAAAGCAGCTTTTATGACAGCAGCTAAACTTGGAGCTACTATAAATATAAGCGAGTCCACTGTTGTCAGATTTGCGAATGCTTTAGGGTATAATGGATATCCTGAACTGCAAAATGCACTCCAAGAGCTTATAAAAACTAAATTGACTACTGTCCAAAGGCTAGAGATGACAGAAGAAAAAGATGAGATAGCTGTTTTAAATAACGTTTTAAAATCTGATATAGAAAACATAAAAGAGACTCTTCACGAGATAGATAAAGAAGATTTTAAAAAAGTCGTTTCAAAAATTCTGGAGGCTTCTAAGATTTATATAGTCGCTTCTAGAAGCTCTATAGTAATTGCTGAATACCTGGCTTTTTACCTCAATCTAATTCGCGGAAATGTCTCTGTTGTAAAGCCTGGAGTTTCAGACGTATTTGAGCAGATTTTAAGAGTTGGCGAAAATGACCTTGTAATAGGTATAGGTTTTCCCAGGTATTCCAAGAGAACAGTAGAAGTATTAAAATACGCAAAAACTCAAAGGGCTAAAATTGTGGCTATCACAGACAGCTTAATTTCGCCTTTGACCTCTGTGGCAGATGAGGTTTTAATTGCTAAAAGCCACATGGCTTCTTTTGTGGATTCTCTTGTGGCGCCTTTGAGCTTGGTCAATGCTCTTGTGGTAGCAGTGGGATTAAAAGAAAGGGAAAAAGTGGCTGATACTTTTGAAAAACTGGAGAGCATCTGGGATGAATATGGCGTATATATTTCAAAGCAAGGCTAAAAATTTGATTTTAAAATAAAGAATAGGAGGATGAAAAATGTCCACAGAATCATTAAATCCATTGGTAATTGCTCAAAAGCAAATAAAGAAAGCTTGTGACATTTTAGGAGTTGAGGAGTCAGTTTACGAGCTTTTGAAAGAGCCAATGAGAGTTCTGGAGGTTTCCATCCCTGTGCAAATGGACGATGGAAGCATAAAAGTCTTCAAGGGATATAGATCGCAGCACAACGATGCACTAGGTCCTACAAAAGGAGGAATAAGATTCCATCCGGATGTGACTTTAGATGAAGTAAAAGCTTTATCCATGTGGATGACCTTTAAATGCGGAGTAGTAGGTCTTCCCTATGGCGGAGCTAAAGGTGGAGTGGTTGTAAATCCAAAAGAACTCTCCAATGATGAACTTCAGAGGCTGAGCAGGGGTTATATAAGGGCTATAGCAAGCATAATAGGACCTGAAAAAGACATACCAGCTCCTGATGTTGGAACAAACGCCCAGATTATGGCTTGGATGGTAGATGAATACAATAAAATTGTGGGTTACAACAGCCCTGCTGTGATTACGGGAAAACCCCTCATTTACGGCGGTTCAAAAGGGAGAGTGGCAGCTACAGGCTACGGAGTTGCTCTAATGGCAAGGGAAGCAGTAAAACGTTTAAACATGGATTTTAAGGACTGTACTGTAGCAATTCAGGGGTTTGGAAATGTTGGAAGCCATGCCGGTTTAAGTCTCCAGAGGTTAGGAGCTAAAATTATAGCAGTGAGCGATGTGTACGGAGGAATATACAATGAAAAAGGAATTGATGCAGAGAAGTTAGTAGAACATGTAAACAAAACAGGAACTGTGTGCAATTTTGAGGGAACCACTCCCATCACAAATGAAGAGCTTTTGACGATGAAGGTGGACATATTAGTGTTGGCAGCTTTAGAAAACCAGATTACCTCTGCTAATGCAAATGAAGTAAAGGCAAAGATAATATGTGAAGGTGCTAACGGACCCACAACTCCAGAAGCCGACAAGATACTTTCTGAAAAAGGTGTTTTTGTAGTGCCTGATATACTTGCTAATTCTGGAGGAGTCATAGTCTCTTACTTTGAGTGGGTACAGAATTTGATGAACTATTACTGGACTGAGAAAGAAGTAGAAGAGAGGCAGGAAATCATGATGGTAAATGCTTTTAACTCTATATATGATTTAGCACAGCAGTATAAAGTAGACATGAGAACTGCAGCCTACATGATTTCAATAAAGAGAGTATATGAGGCCATGAAAGTCAGAGGTTGGCTGTAAAGACCTTCGTTGAAGGTCTCGGTTTGTTGACAAAATTAGAGAAGTGGCATTTTGTGTGTAAATGCGACTTGTTACAAAGCGGTAACAAAACTTAGCGAGCTTGAGGAGCGAAGGCGGGGCGAGCGAAAGCGAGCGGCCACGTTGAGCCTGAAAGGCGAATTGGCCGGGACCCCGCCTAAGCCCTCAAGCGAGCCTTAGTTTTGTCCCTTTGTAACTCTGGAGCATTAACACAAAATGCCACTTAAATGAGAGGGACTTTGTCAACAGTCTAAGACCTTCGTTGAAGGTCTCAGACTGTTGACAAAATATCGGGAACCCGTTATTATGAGAAGGGTTCCTTGTTTTTTATGAAGCAAAAGAGGAGAGGAGAAGGAAGATGTTATCAAAGAAACAGGATGCAAGACATCAAATAGAATTTGTAAGCATAGATCAATTGGTACCAAAAGATCACCTTTTAAGGAAGATAGAAAGAGTTATAGATTTTAGTTTCATATACGATTTAGTAAAAGACAAATATTCCGAAGATCACGGCAG
>NZ_SLWU01000003.1 GCF_004345675.1 Caldanaerobacter subterraneus
ATGCCTTAGGTGTTCTGCTTCTTCTACATATCCTTCCCATATGTGCCTGAATATCCTCTTTGTGTAGTCTTTACTTTGGGTACACTTTTCTCTTAGAGGACAGTTTTTACATTTTTCTGGGTTTGATTTGTATTCTCTATATCCTTCTCTGTTGGTTGTAACATATGTTAATATTTCATTCTGCGGGCATATGTAACAGTCATAGTATTCATCATAAACAAATTCATGTTTTTTCATGAAACCATCTTTTGTTTTTGGCCTTGTGTATGGTACTGCTGGTATTATTTGTCTATCAAATATTGTCTTTAATATGTACGGATTTTTATAGCCTGCATCTACTGCTATTGCTTTCGGTTTTCTTACCCTCTTTTCAACTTCTTCTAATACTTCTTGAAACATCACACTGTCGTGTACATTTGCTGCTTCAACTTTTACTCCTAATACAAATCCATTTTTATCGCAGGCTGTATGAAAAGAATATGCAAAGATTTTTTCTTTTCCGTTTTTGTTTAACATTCCGCTATCTGGGTCTGTTTTGCTTACTTTCACTTCTTTCGTCTTTATCTTCTTGATTTTCTTTAATGGCTTTTTCCCATGAGCCTCTCTATCCTTGTTTATTTCTTCTTCTAGTTTTTCTTGATAAATTCTAGCTTCTTGTTCTATTATCTCTTTTGTGTATTTCTTCTTGTTGGCGCTTGCTTTTACATGAGTTGAATCTATGAATACTTCCTCCGCATTTACTAGCCCATGTTTTATTGCTTCCTCTAAAATTTTCGTAAATATTTTTTCAAATATATCCGTCCCCTTGAATCTTCTTATGTAGTTCTGACTAAATGTTGAAAAATGAGGTATTTCTTCTGTCAGCCCATACCCTAAAAACCATCTATACGCTACATTTGTTTTTATTTCTGCTATTGTCCTCCTCATCGATGGTATGCCAAAAAGATATTGAATGAAAAGTATTTTTATGAGTACTACTGGGTCTATGCTTGGTCTGCCGTGACCCTCGGAATATTTGTCTTTTACTAAATCGTATATGAAGCTAAAGTCTATGACTTTTTCTATCTTTCTTAAAAGGTGGTCTTGTGGTACTAATTGATCTATGCTTACAAATTCTATTTGATGTCTTGCATCCTCTTTCTTTGATAACATCTTTCTTCTCCTCTCCCCTTTTGCTTTGTACCGTTAAAAAAACAAGGAACCCTTCTCATCATAACGGGTTCCCGATATTTTGTCAACAGTCTGAAGGCAGGGAGATTTTCCCCTGCCCTTTTATTCATATCTTCAATCCTGCTTTTTTCCAGTCCTCTTTGAATCTCTCAATCCCTATATCTGTGAGAGGATGCTTAATCATCTGCATGAGCACTTTGTAAGGAACTGTAGCAATATGGGCTCCCAGTTTTGCTGCCTCTAAAACGTGTATGGGATGCCTTACACTGGCAGTTATTATTTCTGCCTGTATATCATAGTTTGTGAATATAGTTACTATATCCTCAATTATCTGCATCCCATCCGTATTTATGTCGTCCAGTCTCCCTACAAATGGACTCACATAGGTAGCACCAGCGTGAGCTGCAAGAAGCGCCTGATTTGCTGAAAAAATCAACGTCACATTTGTCTTAATTCCTTCTTTAGAAAGGATGTTAACAGCTTTCAGGCCCTCTGCCGTCATGGGTATTTTTATGACTATGTTTTTATGTATCTTTGCAAGCTCTCTTGCTTCTTTCACCATCCCTTCATGGTCATCGCTTATAACCTCTGCGCTTATGGGCCCGTCCACAATCTCTGCTATCTCCCTTATTACTTCTTTAAAATCCCTTCCCTCTTTGGCAACAAGCGACGGATTTGTAGTAACCCCAGATATCACTCCTAGAGAATAAGCCTCTTTTATCTCCTCTATATTTGCAGTGTCAAGAAAGAATTTCATATTTTCATCCCTCCGCAGTTTAATTTAACTTTACCTTTATTATATAACTAACTTTCAAAAATTAAAAGCTTAAAGTCAAAAGGAAAAGCACAATGTAGAAAAATTTTATTTTACAGGGTATAATATTGTTAATACAATTGTTGAGGGGGGATTTAAATGAAGTACAGCCTTTCGGCAGACCATCACATATTTGCCTTTTCTAAGGAAAATAAGCCTGCCATTTCCGTGAAGAGCGGAGATGAATTAGAACTTGAAACAATGGACTGCTTCTCCAATCAAATTCAATCTAATGAGGACAAACTCGATGAGATGGACTGGAACAGAGTAAACCCCGCCACAGGTCCAATTTTTGTGGAAGGCGCAAAAGAAGGAGATGTACTTAAAGTTAAAATCAAGAAAATTGAAGTAGCAGAAAAAGGCGTTCTGGCAACAGGAAAAGGTCTAGGCGTATTGGGAAATTTAATGGAAGGCCTGTATTCCAAAGTAGTAGATATAAAGGATGGAAAGGTAATATTTAATGAAAAACTAGCTCTTCCTGTAAAGCCAATGATAGGAGTAATAGGAGTTGCCCCAAAGGAAGGAAGCATTAACTGCGGAACGCCAGGGTCCCACGGTGGAAACATGGACACCACTTTAATAGCAGAAGGAGCAGAAGTCTACTTTCCTGTATTTGTAGAAGGAGCTTTGCTTGCTCTAGGGGACTTACACGCTTTAATGGGAGATGGAGAAGTAGGCGTTTCAGGCGTAGAAGTTGCTGGAAAAGTGCTTTTAGAAGTGGAAGTCATAAAGGGATTGAATCTCAAAAATCCTGTTGTGAAAACTGCTGAAGTAACAGCTACTATAGCTTCAGCCGAATCTTTAGACAAAGCAGTGGAAATAGCCGTACACGATATGGCAAAACTTTTTAAAAAGCACACAGACCTTTCTACCGAAGGAATAGCCACTCTCTTTAGCATAACAGGAAATGCACAAATATCACAGGTGGTTGACCCACTAAAAACAGCTCGTTTTAGCCTCCCCAACTGGATACTGGAATCCTACGGCATAAGATTCTGAGGAGAGAAAGAAGATGATAGCAGAAGAAATAGTAAAACTAGAAAATGTTACTAAAAAGCTTGGAAGAAGGCTAACACTGGAGGATATAAATTTTGAAGTAAAAGAAGGAGAAAAAGTATGTATAGTTGGACCAAAAAATTCTGGAAAAGCAGCTCTTGTGGAGATAATCACTGAAATATTAAAGCCAGATAAAGGTCATGTATCTGCTTTTGGAAATGACCCTTACACAAATTCATAATAATTTCTCTCACCTTTTTTCTGTGCGCTGTTGGACTTTCTGTGGCAAGCACATCAAGGCTCTTACAATAAGCTATGCACTTTTCTTTGGCTTTTTATTTTATTTGGACTCTATATAAGTTTCAAAAGGTCTGAAAGCCTTTTACTGCTCTTTTTACTTTTCCTACTCCTCTTCTTTTTCTCCTTCCTTGTAGCAAAGAAACTTGAAAAAGAAAAAATGGCTTTTATATACTAAAAGGGGAAGCCCGTTTATCAGAGTTTCCCCTTATTTTTTACTTTTGATTCTCTTTCCCAAATGTAGTACCCTGTTCTTTCCTTAGAATGCTTGTATCCATACCTAAAGTAAAGCCTTCACGCAGTCTTAGCAGGAACTTCTATTGCCGTTTTAAGTTTCTTAGGATTTGACATCATGACCACCCTCGCAGAAGAAACAGTAGAAGCCAGAAAAAACGTATCTCGAGCCGTTCGAATAGTAATTCCTTTAGTCGCATTAATGTTTGTGTTGCAGACCTATTTAGGCGCGGTGGTACACCCAGGGTATAAATTTGCAGATCCAGACGTGGCCTTCTTTGAAATCACAAAAGAGGTAGGCGGAAACTGGCTTCAGATGCTTGCCGTGTTGGGTACCGTGCTAGCCTGGGGAATAGGAGATACTATGGCTGCTCAAGCAGGTATATCAAGAGTTCTTTTCTCTATGGAGCGTCAAGGCCATTTTCCAAAAATCTTTGCACGAATTCACCCTCAATATAAAACTCCATACGTGGCTACAATATTTGTCGCCCTCATAACTGGACCTTTAATCTATCTCTTGCCCTTAAAAGATATCACTTCATTAGTAAACTTTGGTGCTCTTACTTCTTTCATCGCGATGCATCTCTCATTAGGATACATCTTTTTAGCAAAAGAAAAGAAACCATTAGCCGTAATTATGCCAGCTATTGGCTTTATTGTTACTGCTGCCGTGTGGTGGGGCTTAGACAAGCTTGCTAAAGAATTAGGATTTGCATGGCTCATATTAGGTTTCATTTATTTGGCCATTATTACCCGAGGTTTTCGCGTCAAGACCACTCTGCCCATTGATTGAAAAAGAGGGAACAGATTCTACAAGAGCTGTTCCCTCTTCTTTTAAATAATCGTATTTCTCCCTTCAGGGAAAGTAATAAGTATCAAATTTTTAACTTCCCTACTGAAACTCAAGAATCTTTCTGTAAATCCTGATTTACTAAATATAATGTAATATTCCTTAGTTTTATTTTTTGCATTTACTTTATTTGCCTTTTGTTTTAGAGAGTAAAATAAATCAATATCCACTTTAGAATTTGTATATTTGCATTCTCCATAGAGAAGAGAGCCAGTTGTTGTATCTATTCCTACAATATCAATTTCATTATTTTTATCCCACCATTTTCCAATTTTGCTTATCTTCAAAGGTAGCTTCCCCTTCTGTGACAATTCCCAAACATATTCCCTGCAGATATCTTCATACACATAGCTTATATGTTCAGTTATAATTCTTTCCTTTATGTTTTCTAAAACAAATTCTACATTATCAAGTTCTAGTTGTTCTTTAAAGGGATAAACAAATTTAAACCAAAAATTCAAAAAATTATCATTAATAAAATATAATCCTTTTTTGCTTTTTTCAGGATATTCTTCTGTTACAGGAGTATCTCTGCGCAGTATATCCAAGTCTATCAGTGTATTTATATATTTTGTTAGTCTTGTCTGAGGAACGGAAAGGGTTTGAGCTATTTGTTGAAGTTTATGATTGCCAAAAGAAATACTTTTAATTAGAGAAAAATAAGTACCAATGTCTTGAATTTCCCTTTCAAGCAAAAACAAAGGCTCTTCATATAAAAAACTCTGCTTATTTAGTACATTCTCTTTTATAGCTTCAAAAATATCTCCTTTGTAATTAAATACCTCCAGATACTTTGGAACTCCACCCAATATAGCGTAAAGCCAAATAAGCTCATTCTCTGTCGACTGCGGAAAAAATTCTTTCAAAGATTTAAATTTTAGTGGTTTTAATTTTATTTGCCCAGTTCTCCTCCCATATAATGGACTTGAATAATTTAAAACATGCTGTTCCATCATATTTACTAATGAGCCACATACGATAAGAAAAATGTTCTTCCCTTTTAATTTTTCATCCCATATCTTCTGTAAAATCGATGGAAAAGATGGATTTACTTTGCAAAGATACTGAAACTCATCAATGACTATAACCAGCTTTTCATTTGTCGTATTATTAGCTATAAATTCAAAAATTTCATCCCACATAATGTTTTGTGCTTTTTCTAGTAAGCTATTATTAAAAAACCTTGCCACCAAAGTCTTGAAATTATTAATATTTTGACTTTCTATTTCTTCAGTTGCTAAAAAATATATGGCTTTTTTGTCTTTTATAAACTCCTTAATGAGTGCAGTTTTGCCTACTCTTCGCCTTCCATAAATAACAACAAAAGATGACCCTTCTCTAGAGAATTGAGTTTCTAGAAATTGAATTTCAGCTTCTCTATTAACAAATTTTTTCATGATTTTTCACCTCAATATTATTATACCACAAATTATTATACTTAAAAGTATAATAATTGAAATATAGTTTAAGCCTTTCTGTTTAAAAACTAGGTTTGGTAGTATTCCTTGTAAGGGTCAAGTTTTGAACCTCTCTTAGGCCGAGGTTTTCTTTTCGGGGATTCCCTCTTTAGTGACACTTTAGGCTACATCTTCTTAACAAAAGAAAAGAGACCTCTAGCTGTAATTATGCCAGCTATTGGCTTTATTATTACTGCTGCCGTGTGGTGGGGCTTAGACAAGCTTGCTAAAGAATTAGGATTTGCATGGCTCATATTAGGTTTCATTTATCTAGCCATTATTACCCGCGGCTTCCGCGTAAAAACCACCCTGCCCATTGATTGAAAAAGGAGTGGCGTTGCAAGCCACTCCTTTTTAGTAATATTTCACTAAAATTTAAACATACGGAAAATCTATTTTTTTCGTGTTTACATTTGCCATAGCTTCTCCTTCTACATAATGAGATCTAGCTTTTAAAATTATTTCTCCCGGCTTTCGTGTCGATTTTACATAAACTGCTCCTCTGCCAGCCTCTAATACCAATGGATTTTCTCCAATCAGTTGTCCTTCTCCTTCTATTTCAAATGATACAGGTATATTAGCATATGGGAGAATAGAGCCGTTTTCATCCACAACACTTATAACAACCCGTGTACAATCAGCACCATCTGCTATCAATTCATTATCATCTGGTGATAAAATTAATTTATGCGGTTTTCCATATGGCCTTAATGTATGTCTTGCTGCTTCCTTGCCATCTATTAAACCTATCGCAGTAATAGAAGCATTATTAACTCTTACCTCTATATAGTCAATTCTACATTCCTTTAGTGAAAATTCAAATGGAGGATAAGGCAAACTTGGAAAATCAATTCTATTGGGCATTTGTCTTGCCACTAATTTGTCATTCAAATATAACTCCACTTCTTCACAATTACTAAATACAAGCAATTTATCACCATTTTCCTCTTCAAATGATGGTATTAAGTACGAAGCTATAAACACATAGGGCCCATATAAGTGAGGATCGGCCTGGCTTCTGTAAAAATGAGCTGCAAATTTTGGAAGCCTAAAAATATCACAGACTCCGTGATAGCATATATTGTCTCCTGAACCAAAAGCACTCGTGGTATTATAATCAAATGCACACCAGCCTGATGCACCAGCCATGTTTGGTATTCCATATTGTTTGTCTTGGATAAGAGCATGTAACCTTGCATGAGTAATAAGTCTATTAAGGTTATCATATGATTTTGTTGGATACATATGGCCCATATATTCTGTTACCATATACTTTTTGTGGTTTGGAAGTTGTATTTTGCCTTCTAAATTGTATATAAAGTCGTTATATGTAAATACATCCTCTAGCTTTTCACTATCTCTTAAATATCTAACACCACCTGTTGGTCTACTTCTGTCTAATTTATGAGCTATTTCATTCATTTCTTTATAAAAATCGTGTTCATCTAAAGACTCATTTATTCGCACACCCCACATAAATATACAAGGATGATTTCTATCTCTTAAAATCATTTCTCTTAAATTCTCTTTTGCAATGTTCTTCCAATTTTCATCGCCTATATGCTGCCATCCAGGTATTTCTTCAAAAACTAACAAGCCTATTTCATCACATCTATCCAAAAATGAAACAGCCTGCGAATAATGTGACGTCCTAACATAATTTAATCCCAATTCATACTTTAATATATCTGCATCTTTTCTTTGTACCCTATCCGGCATAGCACCACCAACATAAGGAAAAGTCTGATGCCTGTTTAATCCTCTTAATTTTAAAGGTTCACCATTAATATAAAATTTGCCATCATCTCCAAAATGCACAGTCCTTATTCCTGTTCTAAAAGTATAATTATCTAAAATTTCACTCTCTGCAATAAGTTTCACAGATACATTATATAAATACGGATGATCTGGATGCCAAGTTAATGGATTCTCCATCTTTATTTGCTGTACAATCTCTTTTTGCATCTCTTTTATGTCAGTAATCACTGATGAACACACAACACCTTCTTTATTTATAACCTCTGTCAATATTTTTGCATTTCTTACCTCTTTACCTTCGATGGTTGTAGTAATTGAAATTTCCGCAACAGAATCTTGCAATTTATCAACAACAAAATAAACATCTTTTATATGGGTATCATTTAAAATTTTCAACCATACATTTCTGTATATTCCACCAAACAACATATAATCTACAAGATAACCTTCTGGAGGAATATCTTTATGCTCTCTTGAATCCACTTGTACAGCAATTAAATTTTCAAAATCGCCATATTTGACATATTCTGTAATGTCAAATTCAAAAGGGGTATATCCTCCTTTATGTTCTCCTACGAATTCGCCGTTTACATAAACCTTCGCAACAGTCATAACACCTTCAAAATAAATATAAACCTTTTTCCCTTTGTATCTCTCATCTACTTTAAAATGTTTTCTGTACCATGAAACAAACCTATAGTCTTCTTCTTTAAAATAGTGGTGAGGAAATGTTTTGTTTGCATGAGGAAGACTAACAACTTCAAAATTGCTTTCATCAAAATCAAATTTATATGCATCATTTAAGTTTTCAGGAATATATAGCCAATCTACATTAAAATTCAATACTTCTCTACCCATTCTTAATACTCTCCTCCTTAAAATGCATCATAATGCTCTGAAAGTCCCCTTTAAGTTCTGGAATTACTATCCCTGCATACATAAGTTCATCACCACTATATAGACTACCATCATCTTCTAAAACATAATTAAAATCTGGATTTATTCCTTTTAGACGAAGTCTTTTAATAGGTTCATTTGCTCCTCCCAAAACTCTAAAATAATAGAGCAAAAATTCTCTTTTATCCTCAGAAACAATCAACCAAGCAGTTTCATTCCCTTCAAAGGGACTTAACAATCGATAAAAATCTCCAAATTGCACCAGTTTCCTAATCTCTTTATACTTTTCAACATATTTCTTTATTTCCTCTTTTTCTTCACTGGATAGTTTTGTCAAATCAAGTTCAAAGCCAAAATTAGCTGACATTGCTACATGTGCACGTATTTTTAACGGCGTAATTCTGTGAACTTGATGATTTGGTACAGCAGATATGTGGCTTCCCATTGAAATAAGAGGATAAACTATGCTTGTACCATACTGTATTTTAAGTCTTTCAATTGCATCTGTATCGTCACTGGTCCAAGTCTGTGGCATGTAATAAAGCATTCCTGGATCGAAACGACCACCACCACCAGCACAACTTTCAAACAAAACATCAGGAAACCTTGTCGTTATTTCTTCTAATATTCTGTAAAGTCCAAGTATATATCTGTGAGCAGTTTCTCTTTGTCTTTCAGGAGGCAAAAGTGCAGAGCCTATCTCTGTCATATTTCTATTCATATCCCATTTTACATAACTTATGTTGGCGCTTTCCAAAATATCTGACACTACTTTTATAATATAATCTTGTACATCTTTTCGTGATAAGTCCAATACAAGTTGATTTCTGCTTTCACTTCTCGGCCTATCAGGTACATGTATACACCAATCAGGATGCCTTCTATATAGATCACTATCAGGAGACACCATTTCTGGTTCCATCCATAATCCAAATTTTAAACCTAAAGAATTTATCCCTTTTGCAAGGCCATCCAAACCACTTGGAATCTTTTCTTTATTTACAAACCAATCTCCCAGTGAAGAATTGTCAGAATTTCTCTTTCCAAACCATCCATCGTCAAGAACAAACAATTCAATACCCAAATCTTTAGCTTCTTTAGCAAGTTCTTTAAGTTTTTCTTCGGTAAAATCAAAATAAGTGGCTTCCCAATTGTTTATAAGAATTGGTCTTTCTTTGTCCTTAAATTTACTTCTCATAAGTCTACTTCTGTACAGTTTGTGATAGGTATTTGACATTTTATTTAAGCCGCTATCCGAATAAACCATAACGACTTCTGGTGTTTGAAATGTTTCACTTGGCTTTAGAAGCCATGAAAAATCAAATGGATTGATTCCCATAGAAACTCTTGCCATATTATATTGATCTACTTCTACTTGTGCCAAGAAATTGCCACTGTAAACAAGACTAAATCCATACACATCTCCATGCCATTCATCAGCGTCTTTCCTTAAAAGCGCTATAAAAGGATTTTGCTGATGGCTGCTTGCACCTCTTCTACTTTCAATAGACTGGACTCCTGGTACAAGCGGTCTCCTTATAACATGTCTTTCTCTCGCCCAAGCTCCTGACAGTTGTAGCATGTCAAAGTTACTATCATTAAAATCAACATTCATAGACAAAGCTTTAAGTAGTTTTATGTCTTCTTTTCCCATGTTTTCAAATTTTGCCGACCTTGTTATAACATCATAATCTCTAAATGCTGTATAAATTAAAGTTACCTTTAAATTAGCTACTTTATCATACAATTCTAACTCAAGAGTATCAGCTTCATCTTCATTTTCAACATAAGTAGCCGGGAGCCCTTCTAATTTAGGTTTACCTTTATAGATTTTATGAGATAAATACCTTAAATCAGAAATTGTGGATCCATTTTCAAGCTGAATTTGATATGCAGGACTTCTAAAGTCAGTGTTACCATATGCAGGGTATTCTTGTGGCAAAAAATCTAGCATTAATTGGTTACCAAAATTAGTAATATCCGTATCTACTAAATTTATGTGTGGGAACTTTAGTAAATTATATATATTGGGACTTTTCATTTTCTTACCAAAATATACATGTAAAACGGCCCCATTTTTTAAAACATGTAAGATATAACTTGTATCTTTCGCAGAAAGATGAAAAGTTCTTGTATTTTTATCGAAATAAATAGGCATCTCATCCCCCCCTTCTTAAACCAAATTTTACAATTTATAAATTATTGTTTTATTGCTCCAGTCATACCTTGTACAAAATACCGTTGCAATGTAAAAAATACAATAATATTAGGCAAAGTAGCTATCACAATCGTCATCATGATAATTCCGTATTCAGGAAAATATGCCGAAGCCAAACTTGAAATTAATAGTGTGATCGTTTTTTGTTCATCTGTTTGCAATACAATAAGAGGCCATAGATATGAATTCCAACTTGTGGTAAATGAAAGAATAGCGGCTGCAGCATAAGTAGATTTCATCATGGGAACGACAATAGAACTAAATATTCTTAGTTCTCCCGCCCCATCGATTCTAGCTGCTTCTATAATCTCTTTAGGAAAAGATTTAAAACTTTGCCTAAAGAAAAACAGTATAAATACTGAAGCAATAGCTGGAAGTATCACTCCCCAAGGAGTATTCAAAAGCTTAAGTTCAACAATTAGCCTAAATAAAGGAACCATTAACGCCGCTAATGGGATCATCATTGATAAAAGAATTATATTATATATTTTTTCTCGAGTTCTTGCTCTATAAATTTCGAAACCATATGCTGCCATAGAAGTCGCTATCAATGTCCCAATCATAGTTGACAATGAAATTTTTATAGAGTTAAATAATATTTTCCCTAGATTATACGAAGCAGTAAGTGTTTTAAAATTGTAAATCAACTGATTCCCAAAAGTCATTTTACCTTTTATTACATCAACAGCACTGTTAGTCATTCCCACTATCATCCAATAGAAAGGAAATACCGAAGCAATAAATACTAAAATCAAAAATATGTAAGCAAAAGATCTAAACAATAATTTTTTTAAATTCATTCTTTCTCACCTACCACTTTAAATTGAATGAAAGTTAATATTGCAGTAATAAAGACTATAACATATGAAACTGCAGCAGCATATCCAAAATTAGGCATATATTTAAAAACCAGATTGTAAATATAAACAGAAAGGGTAAGTAAGGAATTTCCAGGCCCCACACTAGAAGCAGTAACTCCCCCACTTGAAAGATTTATAGGTTCATCAAATAGTTGTAAAGTACCTATTGTGGACATGATAGTTGTAAAGATTATAATAGGTTTTAGCATTGGAATAGTTATATAGAAAAATTGCTGGATTTTATTTGCCCCGTCTATTGCTGCAGATTCATATAAATCATATGGAATATTTTGTAATCCAGATAAATAGAATACCATATTATAGCCTGTCCATCGCCAAGTCATTCCTATAATAAGTGTAATTTTCGCCCAAAAAGGATCTAATAACCATGGAATAGGTTCTTTAAGTAAATGTAATTTTAATAAAATGGTGTTCACAAGACCATCTAAACTAAACATCATTTTAAATAGCACGGCAGTGGCTACAAGTGAAGTAACTGTTGGTAGAAAAATTCCTGTTCTAAAAAATCCTCGAAATTTAATGTTCTTATCATTAAGAATATCTGCAAGTATTAAAGCAAGAAAAAGCATTATGGGTACTTGTATTATTAAAATGGTAAAAGTATTTTTTAACGCTAGCAAAAACATTTGATCGTTAAAAAGCTTTATATAATTCTCAAAACCAATAAATTTTTGTACAATACCTTTCGAAGATGTGAAAGAAAGATAAAAAGAATAAACAATTGGATAAAATAAAAATATTACAAGTAACATAAGTGCAAATGATATAAAAAGCCAACCATAGTTATCCAAAATTCTATTGTAAGATAAATTTTTACATAAAATCGAATGCTCCATTTTTCTCTTTACCATAATCTGCACCTCTTCTTATTCTCCTTTTTCTGCCGTAGAAATAGCAGCTAAAGAAGCTGCTATTTCTACAGCTAGATGTTAATGATTAATTTGATTCTTCAACTGTTCTCCTGCTTTTTTCAAAGCTTCATCAATAGATATCTTTCCAGAATATACATCCGGCATTATCCCCATAATTGCTGCATCTGCTTCATACGTGTATACTCCATAATTGACTGGAGGAATATTTTTCATGTACTCTGATAAATCAGCATATATTTTCTGACCGCCAAAAAATGGATCAGGTGCAGAATATGCTTCTCCGCTTTGAGCAGGTAAATAAGTAGCAATTGCTCCCCTTTCTACAAGTATTTTTTGATAAAACTCTACATTACCTGCGTATATTTCTTTTAAGAAATCAATGGCAACGTCTTTATTCTTGGAACCATTTAAAACATACCAACTCGAACCCCCAAGATTCGATGCATTAACAGAATTACTGAGAGAAAGTCTTGGTGTAGGCGCAAGGCCCCATTTGCCACTTTGGCTCGCCTCTGCTTTAATAGATCCAATAATCCATGCACCTGTAACAACTGTAGCCGTATCTCCTTTATTAAAAGCTGCAACCCATTCGTTCCAGCCACTTACCTTTTTTACTATACCTGAATCAAACAATTTTTTGTACGTTATCATCGCTTCTTTCATTGCTGGATTTTGAGTAAAATTAGGTTTCCCATCTTTATCAAAGTACCATTCACCAGCAGATTGAAGCATTATTCTCATTAATCCACCATCTGCTGGATCAAAACCAATCATTGCTTTTCCAGTTTTCTCTTTTACCTTTTTACCTATCTCTATGAATTGGTCCCAAGTTATGTTATTTAAATCTTCTGGTTTATATCCAGCTTGTTCTAATATATCTCTTCTATAAAATAATCCCGTAACTCCAGAATCAAAAGGAACGCCATATATTTTCCCATCAAGAGTCATGAGCTCAACTTTATATTTTGCAAATTTGCTATAATCAATTTTATCCGTTAAATCTGCAAACGCACCTGGATACGCTTGAAGATATTTTTGTGCGTTATAGTCCTCTATTAATACAATATCAGGTAAACCTTCTTTAACACCTGAAGCAAGCACTGTATTTAATTTTTGTTCCAAATCAGCCTTCGCCATTTCTACCACATCAATTTGAACATCAGGATGTTCCTTAGTATAAATTGCCTTTGCATCATTCATAATAGCGACATTAAAATTTGGATCCCAGCACCATACTGTAATTTTTTTAGTTCCAGAATTTGCTGTAGTACTCGATTGCTCAGAACCTTTAGAAACAGAATTCCCTGAACTCCCACATCCGGTCAATAAAATTGTCATTAGAAATACTACCGAGACAAGGTAAGCAATAATTCTCTTCATAGTAAAACTTCCTCCTTTTTTAAAAAATATTTGTTTCGTTTTATCAAAAGTAACTATATTGCCTATTTTCTTATCACCTTCTTTCCCCTCCTTTTAGGTATAATTAGACTTGTGCAAAATTCAAAAGCCTTCATTTAAGCCATTCTACAGATATACTTTTTTCCTATCACTCTTGAATTTTTTATCTTTTATGTACGATTTCCCCTCCCATTTGTCGAATTATTATATATACCGCATGAAAATATTTTTTAAGGAGGAGGAAATCCTACATGTACCAGCTTCAATTACTTTTAAATATACCTGAACTCTTTACTTCCC
This sequence comes from Caldanaerobacter subterraneus, assembly GCF_004345675.1. Taxonomy (GTDB): domain Bacteria; phylum Bacillota; class Thermoanaerobacteria; order Thermoanaerobacterales; family Thermoanaerobacteraceae; genus Thermoanaerobacter; species Thermoanaerobacter subterraneus. Next base: position 14,143 of record NZ_SLWU01000003.1, read on the forward strand.
AGTCTAAAATAGACTTTTATTCTTCTATGTTTAAAAATCTTGATCTGTCTTCAATACCTGAATTCCCTTCCTCTAGTCCTGGCCGTAAGGGTTACTCTCATCATGCAATGTTTAGAGCTTTTATTGTTATGCAAGCTGAAAGATTCGGTACAATTTCTGACCTCCTGGATTATCTCCGCAATAATCTTATCATTGCTCATCTTTGTGGCTTCAACATTTTTAAACCTCTTCCTTCTTATTGGACTTTCCGCCGTTTTATTAATGAGTTCTCTCATGATTATTTGACCTCTATCTTTCAAAATCAGGTCAATATCCTCAAAAATATGGGCATCATCTCCGGTTAGTTTATTTCCATGGACTCTACCCCTATTAAAGCTAACACTAAGTTAAATAACCCTAAGTCTTTTTCTAAAAATAAATTCTCTAAAGATAATCAGCCTAAGTCTGATAAGGATTGTAAATTAGGTGTTTATTTTGCTTCTAATGATTCTTCTAATAAACGATATAAGTTTTATTGGGGCTATAAAAATCATATTATTGTTGATGCTATCTCTGGATTACCTATCGCTGAAACTACTACTCCCGCTGATGTTCCTGATTTTGATGTCGCTTTGTCTTTACTTGCTGATACTAATAGTTGGTTTAAACTGACTGGTACTAATTTTATTGGCGATAAGGGTTATGATGTTAAGAAACTTTATAATTATGTTAGAGATACTCTCCATGGTCATTGTTTTATTCCTCGAAACTGGCGTAATTCTAAAAATCCCCCACTGACTGGTGATGGTTATATCATTTGTGAAGCAGGTATTAAAATGCTCAAAGACGGCAAGCAATATTTTGATGGTTTTATTAAGCAAAAATTTGTTTGCAAGTTCTGTAATTCTAAAAATGACTCTGCTTGCCCTATTCAGCATCCTAAATATTTTAATGGCAAAAAGCATAGAGGCTGTACTAAGTATGCTATTATATCTTCTGATTATAGGTCCTCTATTAATAGAGACTCCCTATATTTTAAGGCTGTCTATAAATTGAGGATTGAATCAGAAAGATATAATTCTCGCTTTAAGGCCCTAGATTTTGAAAAGGCTTATGTTAGAAATATTAATTCTGTGAGCAACCTTAATACTTTTGGCCATATTACTTTGCTTACTGTCGCTATTGTAGCTATTAAACTGGGTAAATTTGATGAGTTTAAGTCTCTTGTTGCTCTGATGCAATCGGCTTAATTTTTACTGAATTTAGTTCATGCCACTTTTTAACATTTGACTTCTACAGGATATTCATGCCCTTTTTTAGCTCCTCTTTTTGTCTTTTCTTTTCCCTTACCACTTCCTTTATGTTTTATTGTCAGTCTTGATTACTATATATTGTATGTCATACATATTTTGGTTTTTTGATTATGATTATTTTAATTAATTTTGCACAGCCCTAGTATAATAGTAAATACAAATGTAGTTAACGTTCTCACTAAATTTAAAAACTCTCTTTTTACCTAAGTTTTTTAGTTATTTTAATTTATATGGTAAATTGTTCTATGTATTTTGCTTTATTTTTTAATATATTTTAGAATTATTTTCTTTTATTTCGTAACTTTAATACAAAAATTTTGCATACGTATTATCAAATTCGCCATGTATTTAGCTTAACTTTCTTTTTCATTTTAACTAACTCTATATTTATATATTCGCCATAAATTTAAAAATTCCTTCTTCTCAGCCTCAATTTATTAAAATTTTTTATAAAGTTTCTTATTCCTCTTACTTCCTGCAATACTTCTTTGCAATTTCATCAAACACATCTTCATCTATATCCTTTACATATACTCCATCGTAAAGCTCCCATTCTTCAATGTGTTCAACTGTTTCACCGGGCTGTAGTTTTGTTAAAGGACTTAATGTCTCTATTTCAAGCATCCAGTCGTTTGTGTATGTTTCAAAAGACACACCAAAGTCAGGATATGTTGCATTCTCCTTCGGATAATATCTTTTTATGAAAAGGTGTCCCCCTCTTACGTAAGCAGCCCAACCTTCTTGGTTATTAATTCCTAACTTAAAAGGTTTTCTGTTATTAGGATCTTGTTTCAGTGCAATATATTTTTCTCCCCAATACACCCTTTTATCATTCATTTTAGAATAAGGCCAAAGTACAATTTGCCTATTTGGAAGTAAATCTGTGTCTTTATTTGGTTGAGGAATTATTTCGATGCCCTCAGGTGCAAGTACTGTTATTGTCCATGCTGAAAGCTCAATAGGCCATGCTCCAAGATTAGTTATCCTGTGTACAAGCCTTACTTTGTTCTCATTCGGATTTAAAACTATGTCAATTTCCTTCTGTGTGTTTACCCATTTTTCAGGCTTCTGAATAAGCCTTATCCCGTTTTCTATTTCATGCCAATCAACAGGGTCATTATCTGGTATATAAGTCCTCTTTCTGTCTTCAGGACTGTGCCATAGCCTGTGGCCGCCGTAAAACCTGAATTCATCCCCTCCTTTTAATCTGAGAGTTCTTGGATCTAAATTAAACTCGTTTGCATCTTCCTCAAATCCAAATCTCACGATTCTGGGCCCTATATCTGTAGTCGCCACAACATCAATAATGCCATTTGAAAGTCTTATGCTGTTCTCCCATCCAGAAAAGTTTATTTTTTCAATTTTTACTGACATATTCCTCCTCCTTCCTGTTACAGTGCTTTCATAGTACTTCGTCCATCACAAGATTAGCAGCTCCTATTAGCGTAGCGTTGGGCCCAAGCTCAGAAAAAGCTATAGAACACGCATTAAAAGCACTTTCAAAAGCCCTCTTTTTGGCTGTTTCTCTCATTATGTCTTCAAAGAACTCACGTCCTTGTACAATTCCACCTCCTATAAGTATTAATTCAGGGTTAAATGTATTTATTATATTTGCTATGCCTATGCCCAAATATCTTCCTATTATCCTCAATGTAGATACAGCCAAGTCATCGTTTAATTTGGCAGCTTCATATATCATTTCAGGAGTAACACTATCCAGCATTCCCTCTGCCATTTGGTACACAATAGAATCCGTTCCTTCTTTGATCGCTTTTACAACAAAATTGACCAACGCCTTTTCAGACGCCAAAGCTTCAAAGCAGCCATAATTGCCGCAGCTGCACTGAGGTCCTGCTACGTCAATTGTCGTATGCCCTATTTCACCTGCACTGTCACTAGCGCCAGTGTATATCCTGCCGTTTATGAGAATTGCAGAACCTATTCCGTAACCGACTTTTAAAAATATCATGTTCTCCACATCTTTTGCCTTCCCCATATGAAATTCCCCTAAAGCCATTGCTCTCACGTCATTTACAATATAGGTAGGTATTCCAAATTTCTCTTCTACAATTGACTTTAATGGCATATTTCTCCAACCTATATTGGGCGCAAAAACTGATATACCTTCTTTCATCTTTACAGGACCTCTTACCACAATCCCTATCCCTGAAACATTTTGAGGCGCCTCTTTTATCGCTTTCTCTAATGTAGACAATAGTAAATCTAAGACTTCTTCTTTTTTTAGCCCTTTTATTGAGTGTTTTTCGCTCTTCTTTGTGTTAAGCTCTGCATCAAGAGTATACTGGTGCAAAGTGTAAGTACTTATGTGAATTACAATAATATTCATGAAATCCGGGTTTAATTTAATAAGTATTGGAGGCCTCCCTCCACTGGATTCCCCAACCTTGTACTCTATCACCACATTATCTGCCAGAAGTTTATTTACAATATTTGTAACAGTTGGAGGAGTTAAATTAGTCTCCTTTGCAATATCTGCTCGGGAAATCGGCCCCATTTTTCGTATAATATTTAATATGACAGACTCATTCATTCCTTTTAGTAGCTTGTAACTTACTGGTATTAAATTTTCCATTTCCATCCCTTCCTTCAATCCCTTTTAAAGCCATTTGGATGGTTTTTATGCCACATCCAGGCACTTTCAATTATCTCTTCTAAAGAAGCATATTTAGGCCTCCACCCAAGATCTTTCATCGCTTTTTCGGAAGATGCAACTAAAACTGCAGGGTCTCCTGGGCGCCTTCCTGTAACTTCTGCTGGAATAGGATGTCCTGTCACTTTCCTCGCAACCTCTATGACTTCTTTTACAGTAAAGCCTTCCCCATTACCTAGATTGTAAACTTCGCTTTTATTTTCTTTTCTTAACTTCTCCAAAGCCAAAATGTGTGCATCTACTAAGTCCATGACATGTATATAATCTCTTATAGGTGTGCCGTCTTTTGTAGGGTAGTCATCTCCATAAATCATTACTTTATCTCTTTTCCCCAAAGCTACCTGGAGTATAATGGGAATAAGGTGTGTCTCAGGAGAATGGTCTTCTCCAATTTCACCTGTTTCAAGAGCTCCCGCGACATTAAAATAACGAAGCGCCACGTACTTAATCCCATAAGCGGCATCCGCCCATTTTAACATCTTTTCAATAGCGAGCTTTGTCTCCCCATAAGGATTCGTAGGTTCGGTCCTGTCCTCTTCCTTTATAGGAATTCTCTCAGGTTCACCGTACACTGCTGCAGTTGAAGAAAATACAATTTTTTTGACACCATGTTTTTTCATAGCCTTTAAAAGAGATAAAGTCCCGCATACATTGTTTTCATAGTACTTAAAGGGATTTTCAACGCTTTCTCCAACAAGTGAAGAAGCTGCAAAGTGCATTACAGCCTCAATATTATTTTCTGAAAAAACTTTGTCTAAAAAATCTTCATCCCTTAAATCTCCTATGTATAATTTTCCTCCTAAAACAGATTCACTGTGCCCTGTGGCGAGGTTGTCTACCACAACTACTTCCTCATTCCTTTTTAATAAAGCATAAACTGCATGACTTCCAATATAACCTGCTCCACCACAAACCAGAATCGCCATTTCATTACCTCCTCAAATATTCAACTTCTCCTGCTCCCTCACCTACTCCTGTGATATAGACTGTTGGAGCATATCCTATTTTCTGCGTGTAATTGCGTGTCACTACCTCTATGAATTCTTCCACTGCGTCTTCTTTTACAATGCTTACTGTGCACCCTCCAAATCCTGCTCCAGTCATTCGAGAGCCCACTACTCCCTTTAATTTTAGCGCTTCTTCTACCAGTGTGTCCAGTTCTTTCCCTGTAACTTCAAAGTCATTTCTTAACGAATTATGCGACTCTATCATCAATTTACCAAATTTGACTATATCATTATCATTTAAGGCTTTTACTGCATCTAAAACTCTTTTATTCTCTGTTATGACATGCCTTGCCCTTTTTCTCAAGACCTCATCAGGTATCAAATCTTTATACTCTTCAAACCGTTCAACTGTAACTTCAGATAAATTTTTTACAGGCAAAGCTTTCTTGAGATAAGTAAGAGCTTTCTCACATTCACTTCTTCTTTCATTGTATTTTGAGTCTAAAAGTCCTCTTTTTTTATTTGTATTTGTAATCAAAATTTTGTAGCCTTCAAGATTTAAGGGCACATACGAGTATTCCAAAGTATCACTTTTCAAGAGGATTGCATGGCCTTTTTTACCCATTCCAACGGCAAATTGGTCCATTATACCGCAGTTTACCCCCACAAACGTATTTTCTGCCCTCTGACAAAGCTTTACAAGATTTATCCTGTCAATGTTTAAATTGAAAACTTCATTGACTGCAACAGCTGTAACCATTTCTATTGAAGCTGACGAGGAAAGGCCTGCACCAACCGGGATATTACCCCCAAATACAATTTCAAACCCAGAAAATTCATACCCTTCCTCCTGCAATATCTTTAAAACCCCTTTAGGATAATTTGCCCAGTCATGCTCTTTATCGTAGAAAATCGAGTCCAAATCCACCTCTACCTTTAAATCAAAATTTAATGAAGCCATAAATACTTTTTTGTCATCTCTTTTTCTTATAGCAGCATAAGTTCCAAAATCAAGAGCACATGGAAATACATAGCCTCCGTTATAATCCGTGTGCTCTCCAATTAGATTCACTCTTCCTGGCGAGTAAAAAAGCCTTATTTCTCTGTCACTCTTGCCATAAAATTTTTCTAAAGCTTCTACCACTGCTATTTCCATCTTTCGTCTCCTTTCATGATAATTTTTTAAATCCTGCTGTTTCCATAAATTTTTCAAAGGCTTTTTTGCCTTTTTCGTCTCTCTTAAAAACTCCTGCATCCAGAAGAACCTGCAAAAATTTATTTCCAACTTCCTGTTTTATATAATTTTCGGCTTCCTCTTCAGTGCAATGAGTCCCATATTTGACAATCAATTCTTCAATCCAATGAAGGTGTTTGTACAATGGATGATTTTCATCATACATATCTTTATTAAACTTCTCTTTCCCAGTTAAAATTTTTCTAATTTCCTCCAATTCAAATTTCAACCTTCCTGGTAAAACTGCCAGCCCCATGACTTCTATGAGGCCAATATTTTCTTTCTTTATATGATGAAGTTCCTCATGAGGGTGAAAAATTCCGTAAGGGTATTTATCAGTTGTCCTGTTATTTCTTAGGACCAAGTCAATTTCATATTCTCCTTCTTTATTGAATCTGGCAATTGGCGTGATTGTATTGTGAGGGACAATCTTCCCATCCTTTTCTGAGTATGCCAATACATCTACAGATTCATCACTGTAGCCCTTCCACACATTCAATATATGGGAAGACAGCTCTATAAGTTTTTCTCTATCTTTACTTGATAGGCGAATAACTGACATGGGCCATTTTAATATCCCTGCTTTCACTTCTTTATATTTAGGATGTATAAAATATTCCTCTATAGGCGCTTCCTCCATTGGAAAGGTATGCCTTCCCCCTTGAAAATGCTCATGGACTAAAATTGACCCGCCTACAATTGGCAAATCTGCATTGGATCCCATGAAATAATGGGGAAATTGGTCAATAAAGTCAAAAAGCCTCACAAAAGTTTTTTCTGAAATTTTCATAGGTATATGCTCTTCGTGTAGGAGGATGCAGTGCTCATTGTAGTAGACATAGGGGGAATACTGGAAATACCATTGCTCTCCCGCAACTTTTACGGGTATTATCCTTAAGTTTTGTCTTGCAGGATGATTTAAATTTCCAGCAAAACCTACATTTTCGATACACAGAAGGCACTTTGGATATCCTGATTGGGGAATTTTCTTGGCTTTCTCTATCTCTTTTGGGTCTTTTTCCGGCTTTGAAAGATTTATTGTAATCTCTAAAGCCCCATATTCAGTGGGAGTGCGCCAGTATAAATTCTGTGAAGTCCTGTCCATACGTATATAATTAGAAGCTTTAGAAAGCTCATAAAAATATTCTGTAGCTTTTTCAATCCCATCTTTTGATGCAATTTCATTAAATTTCCTAATAATTTCCGATTCCCTTGGCATTAAAAGCCCCATAATCCTTGCATCCATTAAATCTCTATAAGTTACACTATCTTCAATGAGTCCTATCTCTACCGTATAGTCGAGCAATTCATTCAGAATTGGAGAAGGGCTATCCAGTTTTTCCTCAGGTACCTCACCCTCATAGGGCTTTTCTATTTTAAACAGGTCCATAAGTGCATTGCGACTCGGAATTACGTCTAATTCCTCTATCAAGCCTTTTTGAAGTGCAAACTTTAAAAGCCTTTCAATGTGAAATGCTGCATCTTTTTGAGTCATTTTCTTTCCCTCACAGACTTTATTATATTTTTTAATTAAGTCTTCAAAAGAAAAGCGCCTGGTATGTCAACAATAGCAGTTACAATAAAAACGTAACTTCTAATGCACTACAATATACCCTCAACAAATTTTGTTTTATGTGAAAGGTTTATTTATTATTTTAATTAACATCTTTTTTATTATATTCGACACATACTCAAAAATTCCTTCTAATTTGTGAAAAATTTTTAGAAAATCCTCAAGTCAGCTCTTCCAGCAGCCCCATAAATTTTTACAATTACAACTTCTAAATTCTCTTTTTTCCTCTCAGAAAGCCACAGCCTTGCATATCTATTTCCAAATTCAACAAAATCAGAAAAATTGACTTCGCCTCTTAGCCTTTTTATTCCAATTCTTAACATATCCCTTATCATTTCTAAATCCTCTGGTAGCGTTACATTGTAAACTTTTTCTAACATTTTTTCATATTCCTTCAAAAGAGCTTCAGTATCTTTAAGGTTTTTTATGAATCCCATGTAATAGTCCAGCCACAAATCTCCTGTACTTTTTTCTCTCCTGTGCACATTATCTTTCAAAATCTCTGAATAATATCTAAAAGTAGGTGTTCCTAAAAATACATGCTTAATTGTCATTGAAAAGAGGTCATTTCCAAATAATTTTCTTACCTCTAGCACTTCATGCCTTTCTCCAGAAAGTGCAATCCACTTTTCCTCCCAATTTCCATTCCCTTCTGCAATTTCCATATTTGCAAGTATCAAAGGATCTAAAAAGCTGTAAAGTGCTTCTGCTCCATCGTCTCCCCATGAGGTTACTAAAAAACCTTTTACCCCTTCTTCTTTCGCAGGTTTCAAAAAGTTAGTTATATTAGTTATGGCTATGTCAAAACTTGGATAAAATCTTCCCCAGTTAGAAAAACCGGGACATACTATTTGCTTTTCCTTCCTTTTCCCAAAAAGATTTATTTTTTCACGGAAGTGCTTCTCAGAAAGGTTTGTATAATCCCAGTTAGCAATAATTACATCATCCCATATTTCACTTTCAAGCACTACTTTCCACTTTTCTCTTTCATCAGGTCTTAGATACATCCCTGTCAGCATATCTCCCCAAACTATAGGGGTTTTGCCTTTATCCCTTACTATATTTATTAAATTTCTGTGATGAAGTTCAAAAAGCTCTGGCCCCTTGAAAGTATTTGTTTTGTCAAGACTTTTACCCCTACCTAAAGCCCATGTCTCATCTCCTCCAATGTGAATGTGCTCTGATGGGAAAAATTCTACAACTTCTCTTAGAAGGTCATATGTAAACTCCCTCGCCTCTTCATCAAAAACGTTAATGGTACCTTCCTGGGGTCTGTGCCATTCACTAAACCTTGTAAATTCGGGAAGAGATAATATATTTTCCATATGGCCGCAAAGCTCAAGAGAAGGAAAAACTTCTATGCCTAAATTCTCCCCATAAGATATTATTTCTTCCAATTCTTCTCTCTCTAATCTACCTCTTAATTTTCCAATCTGAGGGTATTTCTGCCATGGAAAAAGGTCTTCGAAATAAATGCCAAAATAGTTGTATTTCAGTAAAAACAACCATCTTAAAATCTTTTTAAAAGTATCTAAATTGGGCACCCCACCTCTAGCAATATCCAAATGATACCCTCTAAATGGAAAATGAAACTCCTCTTCTATCTCTACTTCTGGAAGGCGATTTTTTGTCTGCATCACAATCTGTATAATTGTAGCATAGGAGACTTTCTCATCCCCCCAAATCTCTACCTCTCTTTCTTTTATTTTTACACCAGTACCTTCTCTATCTATCTTCTTAATAACCCAACTACCTTGAGGTATGTTAAACTCTTTTCTAAAAAATTCAGGTAAGTTATTAAAACCATCAAATGAAAACCAATTGCCATTAAAAACAAATCTTTTAGGTTCTGGAACAATAAATACTTTATCCAGCATAAACGTACCCCCTAATAATTTTTGTCCTTAATAAATTCTCTACATTTTTGAAAAATCCTTTTAGAGGGAGAAGATTTTTAAAAAACTTTAAAAGTGCAGAGAAAATCCCTGCACTTTTTAATGAAGAATGAGGTAAGGACAAGCTTTTAATTTTTAAATAAGTTCTTTACAAACTCCAATCCTTTTACTGCTGCAGTTTCACTATCTGGCAGTGGAAGATACTCAAAAGCTATTACACCATTGTAATTAATACTTTCCAGTGCATTTTTTACTTCTACAAAATTTATATGTCCACTTCCCGGATATTTCCTATTGCTATCTGCAAAATGAATATGTCCCAATTTATCTCCGGCTAACATGACTGCTTTGTGAAAATTTTCTTCTTCAATGTTCATATGAAAAGTATCCAGATGTATTTTTAAATACTTGGATGAAAGTTTTTCTATCAATTCGAGTGCTTCTTTTGTGGTATTGATAAAATTGGTTTCATATCTGTTAATTGGTTCAATAAGTAACTCCACTTCTTCTTTTTCGGCCTTTTCTAGTACTTTAGCAAAACATTCAAGAGCATAATTTTCGTACCGTTCTTTTTCCCCTTCTGGCAGTTTCCCTCTTATTGAACCTATTATAACTTTTGCGTTAAAAATTTTAGCTATATCTATGAATTCTTTCACACGTTCTATAGCTTTTTCCCTTACACACTCATCAGAATGAGTAAAACTTAGTCCTTCCTTTACAAACGCAAGCCCCGTACCAAAAGTAGAAATTGATATTTTTTCTCTTTTGAGTATCTCTAAAACACTTCCTATATCGAGTAATTTGGGATTTTCTACATGGATTTCAACTGCATCGTATCCTATCTCTTTTGCCTTTTTTATACTTCCTTCTATATCCCCTCTCAAAACTGCCGGAAATTTCTCTGGCACTTCTTTACCAATAGCAATACTAACTTTCATTTAAAAAACACCGCCTATCTCTCTACCTTCACTGCTCTTTTTTCTTCTAAAGATTTCTTTGCCGCAAGACCTATAAGAACAGGTTCCAGACCATCTATACCAGTTACAGGTGTTTCTTTATCATTAATGATAGCATCTATAAAAGCTTTAATTTCTTCTATGTAAGCTTCCTTATATCTTTCTATGAAAAAGTATTTAGGCTTATCACTTAAAATTCCACCATCACCGCTATAAACCACATTTGTATTCAGTTCATTGCCCACGGAAAGACTACCTTTAGATCCAAAGACTTCTATTCTCTGATCATATCCGTATACTGATTTTCTGCTATTATCTATTACCCCTAATACTCCATTTTTGAATTTTAGAGTTACTATAGCTGTATCTACATCTCCCACTTCACCAATTTTTGGATCAACAAGTACATTAGCTACTGCAAATACTTCTTCCACTTCAGATCCTGTTAGATATCTCGCCATGTCAAAATCGTGTATTGTCATATCGAGAAAAATTCCGCCTGAAACTTTTATATAATCAATAGGTGGAGGTTCAGGATCCCGAGAGGTTATTTTAAGTATATGCATTTCGCCAATTTTCCCTTCTAATATCATTTGTTTCATTTTCCTAAAATGAGGATCAAATCTTCTCTGAAAACCTATCTGTAACTTTACTCCAGCTTTTTCTACCTCAGATAAGGCTTGCTTTATTTTCTCCACATTAAAATCAATAGGTTTTTCACAAAATATATGCTTTCCTTCTTGTGCTGCTTCAATAATAAATTGACTATGAGTATCAGTAGAAGAACATATCAAAACAGCGTCTATTTCTTTATTTTCTAAAACTGCTCTATGGTCTTTATACACTCTACTTACTCCAATACTGTTTGCCCAATCCAAAATTTTATCAGCAAAAATATCGGCAATAGAAATAATTTCCACTTCTTCACTAAAATATCTTTTTATGTTTTCCGCATGCATTTTGCCTATTCGTCCTGCACCTATTATTCCAACCTTTAATTTGCTTTTCATAAAATTTGCCTCCTAACGCAAATTTGTATTCCAAAATCTGCTCCTCCTGGCAGTTTATCTTTCTGTATACCAGATACCAGGAGGAGCAGATACTACCTATTTGTTAATACTTATCATAGTTTATGGAACACGCCAATCATGGGCAATTCATAAACTGACTTCCATCCCGGGCTCAAAGGTTCCTTCAAGAAAGGCTCCATTTCTTTTTCTGTCCTTAATGTCACCTTTTCTACTGGTGGTACAGTACCAGGTGGAAATGCTTCTAAAATCTGATCAATTACAAGAGTTAAATATTTCAATATTGCAGCAATAGGCCTTTTAGCTTTCCTTGGATCAGCTAAACTAGGTTTTCCAACCACTCCTTGAGGAGTAGCTGCCCTTTCTATAGCCATGTGTCCTTCTCCTTCAGACCATCGACTCGGCCTACGGAAAGGATCTACTGATTTATCAAAATGCCCATCTGGTAAAAAGCTTTCTCCTTCTGCATCTTCAACAACACTCATATCTATCATTTCTGGGAAGAGTAATAGCGCTACAGACGTTTCAGCTTCATCAGCATGTACAAAATGTGTTTCCAAACTATCTGGCCTATCTGTTGGATAGAAGAATTCTCTTACAGCTCTATGCCAATCTATTACTCTGTAAATACCTGGCAACTGGAATCTTTTCATAAACTCTTGTATGGCTGATTCCAACATCCATAAATGACCATGATTATTTACTAAGATAATTTTCCTAAACCCGTCATTCCATAACCCTAACATTGTGTAAATAATAGTTTCTTCTACAACTTCTTTAGGCATTACTATAGTTCCTGGCATTCCCAGGTGATGATATGGATGGCCTCCATAGTTAAGAGGCGGTAAAGCAAGACTTACTTCTCTTCCTTGTTTAGCGGTATAACGGCGTACACCTTCTAAAATCTGAGTAACCATAAACGTATCTAATCCGCTATTTGCATGCATACCATGGTTTTCCGTACAACCTATTGGCACAAGCACAATATCATTTTTCTTTCTTTTCTCAATTACTTTTACGCGCGGGGTAGTTTGTATATAACACCCTGGCTTGCCCAATTCAGAAGGTGAAGGAATTTCATATTCCTTTAAAATTTGATCTATCTCTTCCTCTGATGCATCCCAAATTTGTTTTTTCAGTCTGCCAACTTCATTATCTTCAAAAATTATCGCAGGGTTATCAGTCAACAACCATTTTTTGTCCTTTGGCTTTTCCATTTTCTTTTCTCCTTTCTTTTATTTTTAGTCCATTACACAAGTAACCTTTGCATCTGTTTTATCTGTTTGTAATCTAATAATATACTCAGGAACCTCTTCTAATTTAATTGTCCTTGTGATTATCGGTGTCATATCCATTCCAGCAGCCATGCTTTCGATTACTCTTGGGAAAGTACCATGTCCAGAATGTCCTTGTGAACCAATTATCTTAGCTCGTTTCACCTGCAAAACTTCTCCTGTTACTGGAATCTTTGCATCAGCTCTTGCAACTATTACTACCGTAGCTCCTATTGTCCTACCTTCCCATATAGTTTTTTCAATCTGTGGATATACAATATGTGGGAGTCCTGTTGCTTCTAAGTATAGGTTAGCACCATACCCATTAGTAAGTCTCAACACTTCTTCAGTAAAATCTACCTTTGTAGGATCAATCACATAATCTGCACCTAATTTCTTCCCAAGTTCAGCTCTTGCAGGAGAGGGTTCAGAAAGAATTACTTTTGCTGCACCATTCCTTTTCATTATAGCTACTGCTGCAAGACCTATAGGACCTCCACCGCATATAACTACACTGTCACCTGGCCTTACTCCACCTCCTATTTCCATGACTGCATGATAAGCCACAGAAGTAGGTTCTACTAGACTACCTGCAAGAAACATTTTTTCTTCTCCATAACGTTCTCTCAAAGCTTCAATGTTCCATACATACTTAGCTGGAAGAACAATATATTTAGCAAAAGCTCCATTTACATTAAATCCTATTTCGTTTAGCCTCTCACATTGGTTAGGATATCCAATAGCACAGGCATAGCACTCGCCACACCATAACATCTCTTCAGCACATACTGGTTCTCCACCTTTAAAAGGTTTATTCGTTTTTCTATCTATTGCTCCTGGTCCTGCTTCTACAACAACTCCAGAAAATTCATGTCCTAAAATAACTGGAAAACCTGTCAATCCTGGGTAAAGTATATACCCTTCTTCATCAGTTTGAGCCATATGAACGTCACTTCCACAAATACCACACGCTTTTACTTCAATTAAAACTTCTCCTGGACCAGGTTTAGGAACATCATATTCCCTGATTTCTAATCTAGGATTCCTCCATACTTTGCTTCCTAGATAGGTCTGCTTTCCTTCAATGTCTTTGGGTCCAAGTTCAAAACCTGGTCTTGGATCCCAATCTGCAACTAAAGTAACTCCTTTCATTTTTGCCATATATAACTCCTCCTTCAAATTTTTTATAAATTTTTAAATATTATCATTTTGTTTTTGTTTCCATTCTTCTTCTTAATACGTCTAAATAAACCGCACCAATTATTACAGAACCAATAATCACTGTTTGCCACTCTGGCGAAACGCTTAGGAGGTTAAGTCCGTTTCTTATGACTGCCATGATTATTGCACCAACAAGAGTTCCCCAAACTGTTCCAACACCTCCCATGAAACTTGCTCCTCCTATAATAACAGCTGCTATAGCATCTAATTCATATCCTAAACCAGCTAAAGGATAAGCTGCATTAACTCTTCCTACCAGTACTAATCCACCCACTGCAGCCATTAATCCACTCAAGGTATATACTATCACCAATACTTTCTCTACGTTAATTCCTGAAAGTCTTGCCGCTTCTATATTCCCTCCAATAGCATAGATATACCTTCCTGTAGGGGTCCTAGTTAGAAATATATGGTAAATTATATAAACACCTATCACTACCAAGAAACTTATAGGCACCACTCCTATGCTACCCGCCCCAATAAATTGGACAACAGGAGGAAACCCTGAAATAGGAGTAGCTTTTGTAAGAATCAACGCAAGTCCTCTAGCTATATTCATCATACCTAATGTAGATATAAATGGATGTGGAAGATGAAGTTTTGTCAACATAATTCCGTTCAAAAATCCAAGGAAAGCTCCCACTCCAAGTCCTACTATCATTCCTAAAAGTGGATTTATCCCCATATTCTTTATCAATATTGCCATTACCACTGAAGACAGCGCCAAAACGGAACCTACAGAAAGATCTATACCTGCCGTTAAAATAGTAAGGAGCATTCCTACTGCAATTAGACTATTGATCGCAGACTGTCTGGCTATATTCATTAAATTTTCCACTTCGAGAAAATAGGGTGATAATATTGCTAAAATCGCACTTAAAACAATTAATGCTATTAACACGCCTGCTGAAGATAAAATATTTTTCACCTTACCCCAATTAATTTTGGCTGCTTCTTGCGTATTTTTCGCCTTTTCCAGCACCTTTGGCTCCTCCTTTACCCTGCAGCTGTAGCAGCTTTCATTATTTTTTCTTGGTCAGCATCTTCACGACTGAATTCAGCAGTCACCCTTCCTTCATGGATGACAATTATCCTATCACTCATCCCTAATATTTCTGGTAATTCTGATGAAATCATAATCACACTAGCTCCATTTTTAACTAATTCGTTCATTATATTGTAAATCTCTACCTTTGCACCTACATCAATCCCTCTCGTAGGTTCGTCAAAAATAAATATCCTAGCTTTTTGAGTTAGCCATTTTGCTATCACTACTTTTTGCTGGTTGCCTCCACTTAATTCTTTAACTACTTTTTTAGCAGTAGGTGTTTTTATGTTTAATCTTTTAATCAAATCAAAACTCTCATTAGTCATTTCCCGATAGTTTAACAGTAATCCTTTTTTATATTTGGGTAACGAACTTAAAACTATATTATCTAACACAGTTTGTATAAGAATTAGCCCTTGTGTTTTTCTATCTTCTGGAATTAATACTAGTCCTTCTCTGATTGCGTCCTGAGGTGAAGTTATTTTTCGCTCTTTACCGAATATATAAATCTTCCCACTATCAATAGGGTCGGCCCCAAAAATAGCTCTTACTATTTCTGTTCTACCTGCTCCAACTAATCCTGCTATACCTAATATCTCTCCTGTGTATGCTGTAAAGGAAATATTTTCAAAAAGTCCTTTTCTGGTTAAATTCTCAACACGTAAAGCTTCTTCACCTTTTTTAGTCTCAATTTTGGGATAGTGTTGCTCTAATGTCCTACCTACCATGTATCTTATAAGTTCATCTTTTGTTGTAGTTTTTGGATTTAAAGTTACAATTTTCTCTCCATCTCTCATAACAGTAACTCTATCACAAATTTTAAAGATTTCTTCTAAACGATGAGAAATATAGATCACAGATATACCCTTTTCTTTTAGGCGGAAAATAACCTTAAACAATTCTTCTGTTTCTTTTTCACTTAGAGAGGAAGTTGGTTCATCCATAATTACAATTTTTGCATTTTTGGATAAAACCTTAGCGATTTCTACCATCTGTTGTTGCCCTATTCCTAACTCCTTAATAGGAGTATTTAAATCTAAATCTAACTCCAATTCCTTCAGAATTTTTCTGGCCTCTTCATGTGTTTTCTTCCAATTAATAAATCTTACAAGCTTGGATTGTTTTGTTATTTCATGTCCCAAAAAGATATTCTCTGCAACAGACAAATAGGGTTGTAATGCTAGTTCCTGATAAATAGCAGCAATTCCTAAATTCAAAGCATCTCTAGGATTATTAATAACAACGGGTTTACCTTCTAAAAAAATTTCACCTTCGTCTTTTTGATATACTCCTGTCAAAATCTTAATGAGCGTAGATTTACCTGCACCATTTTCCCCCAATAAACCATGTACTTCACCCTTCATCAAATCAAAATCCACATTTTTCAGCGCTTGTACTCCTGGAAAACTTTTACTAATTCCTTTCATTAACAATATCGTTTTTTCATCCATTGCCTTTTACCTCCATCTTCCCCCAATAAAGCCCTTTCGCTTTATTGGGGGAAGAAATTTTTAAATTCATTTGCCTAGTATCTGGTTGAGTTTTTGTTGTTCTTCTTGTACATTGTCTTTAGTAATGAGGTAGGTACCTGTATCTATCCTTTTTTCTACTGGTTCTCCTTTAACAGCTTTTACTGCAGCTTCTACACCTTTGTACCCAATGTTATATGGGCTCTGAGCAACTGAAGCAGTAAGCTCTCCTGCGGCAATAGATTTCAATGCATCTGGTGAACCGTCAAATCCTACTACAATAATTTTCTTGTTTGCAGCTTGAATTGCTCTTAACGCTCCAAGAGCCATCTCGTCGTTAGTAGCAAATACTCCCTGAACATCTGGGTGAGCCTGAAGTATATTTTCCATAACGCTCATGCCCATTCCTCTCTCACTGTTAGCCGGTTGAATATCTAAAATTTTTAGGCCTTTCTCCTTTAAAACATCTACAGCTCCGTTGGTTCTTTCATCATGTGTTGGATCTCCCATTGCTCCTCTTATGATTACCACTTTACCGCCTGGCCCAAGTTCTTTCACAAGAAATTCTCCTGCTAATTTTCCACCATTATAGTTTCCTGTTCCTACAAAGCTTACTTTACCATCCCAATTTGCATCGGTATCTATCAGCACAACTGGAATTCCAGCAGCTTTAGCTTTCTCAAAAAATGGAATAGCAGATGGTGGCTGTGAAGGTGCCACTGCAAGAGCGGAAACTTTTTTAGTTATTTGGTCTTCAATTAAAGCCAACTGCCCAGAAACATCTGTTTCTGCAGAAGGTCCCAATACTGTTACTTCAACACCTAAATCCTTTCCTGCTGCCTTTGCACCTGCTTCTACAATTTTCCAATAGTCACTATTCAGTGCCTTTACAATAACTGCTATCTTTATTGGCTTTGATTGCTCGCTTGTCTGAGACGTTTTAGTTTCTTGAGATGATTGAGCTGGTTGTTGAGAAGATTTAGTACTACATGCTGTAAAGATGCTTAATACAAATATTACCACCACAAAAAGTGTTAAAAACTTTTTCAAACCGGGCTTCATTTTCCTAATCCCCCTCCATTTTTTCTTTAATTGCATAGATTTTTCTTAAACCACCTTACTAGGTACTATTAAGTTACTTTATCCTCCCCCTTTCTAATTTAAATCTAAAAAACTTACTGTTTGCTGTTAAAATTAATTAGCACTCCACATATTTTTCCAATACTTTCCTCACTGCGCCTGGTCCTTCTATAAGCTCTTTGAAATAGCTCTCTATTCTTTCTCCTAGTCCCACTTCATAAAGATTTACTCCAAAAATGTTTTCATTCGAAAGAATAGGTTTTAAGTTGTCTTGGACAGAATCTACATCTCCCAACTTTATCTTTGAAACATGGGATTTTAAATCTTCAAGCAATGGGTCTGGGCTTAATGTCATTGGATTGCCTTCATCATCTAAACCCATTAAATACCTCAACCATCCTGCTATCACAAGAGGAATGTATTTTAAGTCTGTCACTTTTAAATCTGACCTTTGTTTATAGGATTTTATCGTCTCTCCAAATCTTATTGCCATCTTTTGTGACGTGTCTGTTGCAATCCTCTGCGGCGTATCTGGCATGTACGGATTAGGAAATCTCACTTCGATTACTTCCCTTAAGAATTCTTCTGGGTCTAACACACCTGGATGAACAACTACAGGTAGCCCCTCGTCATATCCCACTTTTTCAACAAGCTTTTTAAGACATGGATCTTTCATTTCGTCTGCTATTGTGTTATAATTTAGTAAACAACCGAAAATCGCTAATGTAGTATGGAGAGGATTTAGACAGGTTGTTACTTTCATCCTCTCTACTTTTTCTACTGTTTCTTTATCTGTAAAAATCACTCCTGCCTCTTCTAAAGGGGGTCTTCCATTAGGAAATTTGTCTTCTATCACTAGGTAGTGTATTTTTTCAGCATTTACAAAAGGCGCTATTACAGTGTTTTTACTGGTTTTAATTATGTCCATCTTTTCTATGCCAAGGTCTTCTAACTTCTTTTTCACCTCTTCTGAAGGCCTTGGCACTATTTTATCTATCATACTAAGCGGGAAAGATACTTTTGTAGAATCTGTTAAGTAATTCAAAAATCCCTCTTCAACAAAACCTTTTTTTATCCATTCTTCTGCGATAGTCTTTATCGAATTGAAAAGTCTTTCTCCATTTCCAGAGAAATTGTCTAAACTCAAAAGAGCAAGAGGGTATTTTCCTGCTTTGTATCTTTCATAGAGTAAAGAAGTTACTTTTGAAATGATGTGTTTAGGTTTATCCAGCCCTCCCTCTATGTCTTCTTTTACATCTTTTATATATTCACCTGAAAAGTCTTTTAAGTTATAAGCTTTTTCTGTTATTGTAAAACTTGCTATCTGCAGTGATGGATTAGAGAAGATGTTTTTCAATCTTTCCCAATCATTATGGGATGGATCAGCTATTATTTTATCGCTTATACTACCTATGACTTCTATTTCAAGTGTTCCATCTATGTTCATGACTACTAGCATACTTAAATTGTCATAAGGAACATATATTTTTTCAATTATTTCATAATCATATGACTCCACTGCGATAATTCCTTTATCAATAAGTCCTTTATCTAAAAGATTCTGTTGTAGAAGTGCTATAAATCCTCTAAAAATGTTCCCTGCTCCAAAATGTAGCCAAATTGGACTTTCTTTGGTTCTTTTTGAAATCTCCTCAACATCGTAGTTGGGAAGTTTTATGCCCCGATTCCGCCATTTTTCAACATCTTTTATACCTTCCCTTGTCAGTAGCATATCCCTTCTCCCTTTCTTGACTTGCTTTGTAATATTACATTATTTGCATTATATGTTCCACCTTACTTTGTGGATTATCTTGTGTTTAATAATATATATTCTACACAAATCCAAAAAATCCTTCTTGATTTTTAAATTTTTTTATTGAATTTTTGTTGAAAGAAAATGGGAGGACAAAAAACTCCCATCAATTCAACATTTAATCGATTGGCTCCCATTCTGTATGGAAAATTCCTTCTTTATCTATTCTTCTATAGGTGTGGGCTCCAAAGAAATCTCTTTGCGCCTGTATCAGGTTTGCAGGTAGGTTACCTTCAACCATGCTTAAGAAATAGTCAAGTGAAGAACTAAGTACTAGAGTTGGGATATAAAATTCTTTTGCTAAGTTAGTCACATATCTTATTGAATCCAACTTATCCATGAGGAATGAAATAGATTTATCGCTGTCTAACAAGTTCACATTTTCTTTGTTTTCATTTAATATTTCCCTCAAAAAGTCTAAAATCTTTGCCCTTATAATACAGCCGCCCTTCCATATGCGCAATACCTCTGGAAGGTCAATATTGTACTCAAAAGTTTTTGAGGCCTCATGTATAAGCCACAACCCTTGAGAAAAGGAGGTGAATACGCTAAATAAAAGGGCATTTTCTAAGTCTTTTATCACTTTTTCTTTATCCAATTTTACATCAGGATATGTTTTTTTAACTTTCCCTGAAAGTTTTACTCTATCTTCTTTAAAGAATGACAAACTCCTTGCCTCTACTGCAAGGCTCAGTGAGGGAGTTGGTATTCCTAAATCCAGTGCAGTCTGAGAAGTCCATTTTCCTGTACCTTTTTGTTCTGCTTCATCCAATATCAAATCTACAAGATGTTTTCCTGTCTCTTCATCTTTATACCTCATAATTTTGTAGGAAATCTCCATTAGGAAAGAGTTCAATTCTCCATTATTCCATCTTTCAAATACATCTCCTATCTCTTCAGGAGAAAGCTTTAAAATTTTTCTCATTATATCGTAAACCTCAGCTATTGCCTGCATTATGGCATATTCTATTCCATTGTGAACCATTTTAACAAAATGTCCTGCTGAGTCATTTCCTACATATGTACAGCAAGGACCTGATTCTGTCTGTGCTGCAATCTTTAAAAGAACATCTTTTACCATTTCATAAGCCTCAATACTTCCTCCAGGCATTAATGAAGGACCGTGCAATGCTCCTGCCTCTCCTCCCGATACTCCCATTCCTAAATAGAGTATGCCTTTTTCTTTTAATTCTTTTATACGCCTTGAAGTATCTTTAAAATAGGAATTGCCCCCATCAATGATAAGGTCACCTTTTTCAAGATAGGGCAGAAGCTCCTGTATAACATCATCTACAGGCTTCCCTGCCTTTACCATAAGTATAATTTTTCTAGGTTTTTTTAAAGATTCAACAAAAGATTTTATATCGTGATACCCCTCTATTTTTTCATTTTTTACTCTTTCTTCTAAGAATTCTTTTGTCTTTTCTGAAGTTCTGTTAAATACAGATACGGAATAACCTTTCCTGGCAATGTTTAAAGCTAAATTTTGACCCATAACTGCTAAGCCAATCAGCCCTATTTCATTCATTTTTTAATACCTCCTGTTTTATAATTTGCTGTGAGCTTCGAATAGGCTTTTGAGCTCTCGAGATAATTTTTTGAAAAATTGAAATTTCTTTTCATAATAATTGATCTCTTTTTCGTCTGGCATATAAACATTTTCTACACTAACCATTTCCTTCGTAGCTTCAGATAAATCTTTGTATCTTCCAAGAACATAGTATCCTAGAATAGCGGAGCCAACAAGAGCAGGTTCTTCTACTTTAGAGACTTTAATAGGCAGCCCCAGTGTCGATGCAAAAATTTCCATCCAGAATGGTGAATTTGTCGCTCCTCCTCCTGCCCTAATTTCTCTTATCTTTATATTATTGTCCTTCAACGCCTCATAAATCATACGCAGGGAAAAGGCTACTCCTTCCATAGCCGCTCTTATCATATGACCCTTTGTGTGAATATTCTTTAATCCAAAAAACACTCCTGATGCAATATTGCCTATTTCTTTGTCCCTTTCACCTGTCAAGTAGGGCAGGAAAAAGAGATTTGAAGAATCTTCTTTTGAAGCCTCATGAGTTAATTCTTCATAGGGCATGTTAAAAATATTGTCTCTAAGCCATTTTAGTACAACTCCTGCATTGTTTATAGCAGCCCCAATGAACCATTTACCCGAAGATAAATAATAAGTTTGAAGCCTCATAGCCTCTTCTTTGTCAAAAACAGGTTCAGGATAGGCTACTCTGAACATTCCAGTAGTCCCTATGTTTATCGCACCAACTTCTTCCTCAAAAGCCCCAATTCCTATTCCCACCGCTCCTCCATCGTAAACTCCTGTAAGTACTTTCACATCTTTTGTTAGTCCCAAAAGCTTTTTAGATTGTTCGGGCAAATCGGCCAAAATTTTATCTGAAGGCATGATGGGAGGAAGTTTTTCTTTAGAAACCCCTAAAATATCAAGTACATAGTCATCCCATTCAAGTGTATTTACATTCATATAAGCAGTTGCAGAAGAAAGGCTGGGCTCTGTAAAAGGTTCTCCTAAAAGTTTTAAAAGTATAAAATCTTTAGAGCTCAAGAAAAACCTTGTTTTATTAAATATATCACTTCTTTTCTTTTTTAACCAGTAAATTTTAAACAAAGGGGCATGAAAAGTTGGAGTAAAGCCTGTCCTTCTGTAAACCTCCTTTACATCAATTCTTTCTAAAAGTTCCTCATAGGTTTCTCTCGCCCTCAAATCCAGAAGTGTCATAATGCCCATTAAAGGATTTAATTTGTCATCTATGGGAATTAAGCCAAACATATAAGAAGAAGGAACGATTAAGGAAATCCTATCTTCAAAGCCTTTTGCCGCCCCCCCTGCTGCTTCTACAAAAGCGTTAAAAAGGGTATCTGGGTCGTGCTCTGCTTTTCCTTCGTTGTCTCTTTCAATAGGCGTTTCCTTCCTGTACAAGCTTAAAATATTTCCTTTTTCGTCCACCACACCTGCTTTTAAGTTTGTCGTCCCTATGTCAACAGAAAGAATCAAATCTTTTTCCATTTCTCCCCCTCCAGCACCTCTTTATTTACAACCCCATCGGGTATTTCGCCTCGTAGAACTTTTTCTGCATCTGAAACAACTTTATCTCCCATGCCTTTTAAACACTCGTATGTGTAGGCAGAAGTGTGAGGGGTTATCACAACATTGTCAAATTTAAGGAGTGGATGATTTTCATCAATAGGTTCTCCTTCTACCACGTCAAGTCCAACCCCGGCGACTTTCCCTTCCCTTAAGGCTTTTATAAGAGCGTCTGGATCAATGAGCTCTCCTCTCGCAGTATTTACAATAAATACATTCTTTTTCATAAGGGAAAATTCCCTTTCTGAAAGCATGTGATAATTTCTCTCATTTAATGAAGCATTAAGAGAAATTATGTCTGATGACCTTAATAACTCCTCTAAAGACACAGGACGAGCTCCTCTCTTTATTATTTCTTCTTTTGAAAGATTTGGGTCATAGGCTATTACGTCCGCCCCAAAGCCGTATTTTAATATCTCAGCAACTCTACTTCCAATATTGCCAATACCTATTATCCCCGCAGTCTTGCCCTTTATCTCATACCCTATGAAATTCGCTCTTTCATGCCATTTCCCTTCTTTTACTTTAATTGAGGCTTCTCTTACTTTTCTCATCACATCTAAAAGGAGTGCAACTGCATTTTCTGCCACAGCTTCTCTTTCAACTATTCCTTCAACTATGGTGACTATAGTGCCTTTTTTTGTCGCACTTTCTATATCTATAGCATCGTAACCTATGCCATGGCGAGCAATTAAAAGAGTTTCATCCTTGTACTCAAAAAACTCCCTGTCATAAAAGGGCTTTACACTGGCAATTATTATAGAATAGCCCATTAATTTTTCTGCCAGAGCCTTCCCTCTCATGTCATGAGGAAGCTCAAACCTGTCTACCTGCCCTAATGCTTTTAATCTTTCAATATGTTCAGGAAAGTACTTCCCGAAACTGCTAGAATTCACAATTGCAATTTTTACACCCATTTCAACCACCCTTTCTTTATTTACTGAATATCTCTTTAAAGTGATTTTCAACATTTTTTCTGACAAATTCGTAATGCTCCTCTTCGTACTTATTTAAAACTTCAAAAATTTGTTTTTTCCTTTCTTCCAGTAAAACTCCATAAGAGATGTGGAAAAGCTGCTTAATTTCCGGCTTTGAAACAATCTGAGAGTCTTCCAAGTTTATATTTTCAGGAAAGTCCTTCTTATCAATCAGCACTTTGTAGGCTTTTTTACTTTCTTCAAGGTTATAAAGGGCAATCTGGTAAAGTTCTTTAAAAAGCTCTTTGTCTTTTTCAAAAATCAAATTAACTGCCTGAAGCCAGCTCGTGCCAGAAGTTTTTATGTGAAATTCCCCTTCGGTGATTTCGCTGAATACTTTGTAAATGCTAAATTTATCACTTCCAGAATGAAGACTCAATTTGTATCCTCCAAATTCTCTGGAGAGAAATTGATGTTTCTTCAATTCTACAGCAAATTTATCCACATCGCCTATATAATCTATGGCCTTTTGAAATTCCCCAGGAAATTTAGGGGCCAAACTCCAGAAATCTATCCCTTTCTCATGCAGATATTCAGCGACAAATATGTGATCTTCTACTGTTGTGTCTTTGTCTCCTTCGTCAATTGAAATCTCTAGGTCAAAATTTTTTACTTTATCCTTCAGAATACCATACACTTTTTCTACGAAGTCCATGGCTTTTTCATAAGTGAGAGCAGATTTATACAATTCCTCTTCTGAAACTGTAAAAGCTTCTTTTGTTGGCATCACAAATTTTTTGCCTTTAAATCTTTCAATTATCCTCTTGCTTGTAATATTTAACTTCTCCGCTTTTTCTTTTAACTGGGATTCTGTATAGTATGATAGTTTCACCAGCATATCACTTAAATCAAGAGTATACATGGTATAGCCTGCATCAATTGCCTCCATCAAATAATTTTCATCTTTTATGTGGTCAGCGTCTGCACCAAATTTCCCTGTATATCCTTCTTCCAGCACACCCAAAATCGCTTTTAAAATAGCCTCTTTGAAACTCCGATGGGTTTTCATAAGCTCTCTAGGAGATTGCTGAGCTAAAACAGGGAAGACATCGTAATTCTCTACTGCTCTAATATGAGCAGCAGTAACAAGCCCTAACCTATCACCCATTCCAAAAGAAGCCTTTTTATCACACGGGGCAGGCGCAATATTAAACTTGTCTTTTAAAATTACAAAATTTTCATAAGTCAGCGGATAGAGATTTAAATAAAAGCCTATCTCTTTTAAATATTTCCTTTCGGTGAAATAGGGAGAAGAAAGTGTAAAACCTCCTTGTGTTAAAAGGCCAATGCTCTTTTCATTTGCCTTTTTTACAACAAAAATATAAATGTCTTCTGAAAGCTTTCTAAATGATTTTTCGTAAAAATAAAAACCTTCTAGTGAAAGATACTCAGCTACCTTGTTAATCATCTTTATCTTCCTTTCAAATATAATTACACTATTTCAATCTTTACATACTCTGTTAACTGCTCCACTATTTCCCTGTTTTCTTCCCCTGCAGTTATTATCTTCTCAATATCGTTAAAGGTAGCAAAGGAGACCATAGCAACTTTTCCAAATTTACTACTATCGGCAACCACAATCACTCTGCTGGCAGACCTTATCATGGCTTTTTTAGCTTCAGCTTCAAAAATATCCGAAGTGGTAAGCCCTTTTTCTACAGATATGCCGCCAGTTCCTAAAAACAATATATCTATGTTGTACTTGCCTATGCAGTTTACAGTTTCGAAACCTACCATAGACTGATTGTCATGTTTTAATTTGCCACCAGTGATAAAAAGGTTAATGTCTGGATTGGTAGAGAGTTCTGTAGCAACATTTAAAGCATTTGTGATAACTGTTATGCCTTTTAAACTCTTTATGGCCTTAGCTATATGATAGGTGGTAGATCCTGCATCTAAGAATATGACATTTCCCTCTTTAATCTCTGTTACAGCTTTTGCAGCAATTCTCTGCTTTTCCTCTATGTGCTCTTTAAACCTTTTGACAAGGGGAGGAACTACTATATTTTCTTTCAATACTGCTCCTCCGTAATTTCTCTCAATAAGCCCCTGTCTCTCAAGTTCCTCTAAATCCCTTCTTATTGTTTCGTCTGAGACTTTGAATATTTCACACAGTTCTGAAACCTTGACAGCTTTTTTCTTTAAGATGATTTCCTTAATCTTTTCCCTCCTCGTTGAAACAAGCATCTACACCCTCTCCTATGTTATAAGATGTTAAAATCCTAACATTATTTGTGGATTTTTATTGCTTTCATTATATTAATTCTACACAAATCCAAAAAATCCTCCTTTATTTCTAAATTTTTTATTGGCCTTTATGGAATTTTTGGAGTTAAAAAAGGAATCCCAAAAGGGACCCCCAAAGATTATCTTTTATTCAGAATATCCTTGTTAACCAATGTACGAGAAACTCTTCCTTCTATCACGTCAATTATATTCTGGGCGACAAGCACTGACATGTCTCTTCTAGCTTCTTCTGTTGCACTTCCTATGTGAGGAAGCATTACAACATTGTCAAGTTCGGCCAGCTCTTTTTCAAATTCTGGTTCTCTTTCATAGACGTCTAAGCCTGCAGCGTAAATCCATTTTTCTTTTAAAGCCTTAACCAGTGCCTTTTCATCTACCACAGGCCCTCTACCTGTGTTTATCAATATTGCAGAATTTTTCATAAGTTTTAGCTCTCTTTCTCCAATTAAATGCCTTGTCTCAGGTGTTAAAGGAAGGTGTATTGAGACAAAATCGGATTCTTTCAAGAGAGTGTCCAAATCAACGTACTTGGCTCCTGTCTCTTTTTCAAATTCGGGTTTTGGAGTTCTGGCATTATATAAAATCTTCATCTCAAAGCCTTTTGCCATTTTAGCAAAAGCTTGTCCTATTCTCCCTGCGCCTATAACTCCTAACGTTTTCCCGGTTACACCTTTTCCTAAGAAAAGCATTGGCGCCCAGCCCTGAAATTTACCTGCCCTCATGAATTTATCCGCTTCTACCACTCTTCTCGCTGCAGCAAATAAAAGAGCCCAAGCTAGTTCTGCAGTAGCATTTGTCAAGACATCGGGCGTATTTGTTATGTAAACTCCCCTTTTTGTAGCTTCTTCTAGATCTATATTGTCAAAGCCCACAGCATAATTTGCGACAATCTTTACATTTTTGGCAGCTTCAAAAAACTCTTTATCCACCTTGTCAGTAAGCTGTGTTATCACTGCATCCTTGTCTTTTATTTTTTCCAAAAGCTCCTCTTTGGTAAGCATTCTGTCATATGGGCTCACCTCCACTTCGCAATACTTCCTTAAAAGTTCCAGTCCCTCCTCTGGAATAGCTCTTGTCACAAAAACTTTAAACATACTTGCTATCACTCCTCCACTTAAAGTTTATTTATCAACACCAAAAATATTGGTATTGTTAAAAACGAAAGCAGGTTTGCAATGAAGACTACTGTAGAAGCAAAGCCGTTCTTTTCACTCATCTGCCTTGCGACAATTGCCACAGTAATCATTGTGGGCATTGCAGCTTCAAGTACAGCAACTTTCTTGGCAATAACAGGCAGGTTCAGATAATAGACCAATAAAAAAGCGATTAAGGGGGTTAAAATTAGCT
This sequence comes from Caldanaerobacter subterraneus, assembly GCF_004345675.1. Classification (GTDB taxonomy): domain Bacteria; phylum Bacillota; class Thermoanaerobacteria; order Thermoanaerobacterales; family Thermoanaerobacteraceae; genus Thermoanaerobacter; species Thermoanaerobacter subterraneus. Next base: position 41,324 of record NZ_SLWU01000003.1, read on the forward strand.
TTATCAAAGCAGGAATAAAGAGCAAATAGTTTAAGTCTCCTTTTTCTATGACGTACATATTCATCCCTATAAATAAAAGGGCCATTGGAATTGCTATACTCCCTATCATATAAGCGCTCTTCATTATGACCTCTGGTACATATATTCGCAGTGATGCTACCATAAAGCTTAAAACTATGGAAATAAAAGAGGGATTTAAAATCTGTTTAAGTCCTTTTACATCAAAAGATTTATCATCAGATAAAACCCAGATGCCTAAAGTCCAGAATAAAGGTGTATGCCCCAAATCGTAGAGGATGACATATGGAAGGCTTATATCCCCAAATAGTGCCATATTTATTGGGAGACCCAAAAATATAGTATTGCTAAAGGAAGAAAGAGCGTACAGAGCATTTTTCTTCTCTTTTGGAACCTTAAGTAGTTTAAAAATAAAAGCAGAAATCAGTAAAGTTAAAACCACAGTAAAAGAGCTCACAAGAGGCAATTTGTAAGAGGCTTTTAATAGCTCTGGAGTGTAATTTACATACATGCTGTAGAATATAAGCAGTGGAGTTGCAACCAAAATGGTTAAATCTGCTAGCATCTTGAAATGTTCTTCTTTTACAAGCTTTATATAAGCTACGTAATAACCGACAGCCATAACGATGAAGATTTCTACGAGGATTTCAGCTATTTTAGATGTGACCATTTTTTCACCTCATCCTGTCAATTTCGATTATACCACAGTTTTAAAATATTTACAAAAAAGGCCCAACTTAAAGTTGAGCCTTATATAAACTGTTTTAGGTATTTTAATCCTAAAAGAAGTCCTTCTTTTACTTTTTCTTCGCTACCCTCATACACAGGGTCTTCGTGCTCTATGCTTATAACTCCATCATATCCGCTTTCCTTCAACGTTTTTATAAACCTTTCCCAATCGACTTTTCCCATGCCTGGCATTCTGTACCTCCAATATCCCATTCCAGGTGAGAGCTGCCTTCCAAAAATTCCGTATCTTCTCAGTTTATCCTCAAAAATTTCCGTGTCTTTTGCGTGGACGTGGAATATTCTGTCTTTGAATTCTGGTATGACTTCTATGTAGTCTATAAACTGCCACACAAGGTGAGAGGGGTCCAAATTCAATCCAAAGTTTGGGGATGGAATCCTTCTAAACATTTCTTCCCAGAGTTCCGGCGTAAAGGATATTGTCCCAGGAAGCCCGTGTACCTGCCAGCCCTCCATAGGGCAGTTTTCTATTATGATTTTCACACCTCTGTCTTCAGCATACTTTATTATATCCGTAAAAACCCTCTCAAATTCGTCAAAATTGTCTTTTATGCTCTTTTCAATGTTTCTTCCCACAAAGGTTCCTACCATATCAGTGCCCAGCATTTTAGCCGCATCAATGCATTTTTTAAGATGGTTGTTTATAAATTTCCTTTTTTCAGGGTCTTTATCCAGGTTATTGTCATAATATGCTAAAGAAGAAATTGTGAGCCCGTACTCTTTAAAATATTTTTTTATCTCTTCTGCTTCTTCCTCTGTCAAAGTCTCCACGTCTATGTCAGTACCTGAATAATCCCTAGTGTTATCTTTAGGCCAGCAGGCAACCTCTAAGGATTTAAATCCATTTTCACTCGCCCATTTGGCTTTTTCTTTTAAAGGCATGTCTCTTAAAGCCACTGTTAAAAATCCTATATACATAATTACAATTCCTCCTTTAAAATCCTTTTTAAATTCTCAAGGCTTATTCTTGCACTCTCAAGAGGGGACCTTTTGCACTCATCCTGCTCAACAATCAGCCACTCCACACCATTTTCTTCTGCAACTTTTACTATCTTTTTAAAGTTGATTATTCCATTCCCTATCTCTGTATTGCTCCTATCCTTTCCATCCATATCTTTTAAATGAATGAGAGGAAGCCTTCCAGAAAATTTCTTTAAATATTCGAGAGGGTCTACTCCAGCGTATTTTACCCAGTAGACATCAATTTCTGCTTTCACTGACTCTTTATCCGTATTCTTAAAAAGTATATCAAGGCCGTATTCTCCATCATAAATTTCAAATTCATGGGCGTGATTGTGATAGCAGAAAATAAGCCCTTTTTCTTTGCACCTTTCCCCTACTTCATTGAAAAACTTTGCCATCTCAATATAGTCCTCTTTTGATTTATAGGGAACGCCGGGACACACTATATACCTGTTCCCTATTTCAAGGCTATACTCTAAAACTCCGTTTAAATCCTTCTTCAGTAACTCTATACCCACATGCGACCCGGCTGCCTTAAGACCAGTCCTATCTAAAACCTTTTTAAGTTCGCTTGCCTTTAATCCGCCATATCCTGCAAATTCTACACCTTCATATCCCATCTCTGCCACTTTTTCAAGAGTGCCTGTAAAGTCTTTCTGTGCTTCTTCCCTAACAGTATAAAGCTGAAGCGCAATAGGTAGCATCCTAACTTCCCCCTTAAAGAACTATTTCAACTCCCTTTTCAGCGGACAGATACGCCGCATCTATTATTTCCATAAGTTTTGCTCCCTCTTCCGCTGAAGCCAAAGGTTCTTTACCTTCTTTTATGCAGTTTACAAAGTGTTCAAACTCGTCTAAAGGCTTCTTGGGATAGTTTGTATTTGGTATTATGTCCACTAAAGTATTCACAACTTCTGAAAATACCTTTATCTGACCATTTTTGAACCATATACCGCCTTTATCTCCTAAAATTTCATAGTAGTTGTAATCTCCCTCAATATTGGAGGCCCAGCTAAATTCAAAGTCAATTGTAGTACCATTTTTAAGTCTTATAAATCCCACTGCCATATCCTCTACATTGTAAATGCCATTGCCTGATTTTGCTTCACTCCATCCATTCCAGCTAGTACTATTTGAAAATTTAGAGTAGGTAGCTGCTGAAACGGACTTAACCTCCGGATAATCCATAAAATACATGACCAGGTCAATAAAATGCACGCCCAAATCTATCAAAGGCCCTCCTCCAGATAATTTTTTTGTGGTAAACCATCCACCTTTACCCGGAATGCCTCTTCTCCTCCTCCATCCCGTCTTTACATGGTATATTTCTCCAAGATAGCCTTCTTCTATGTACTTTTTTACAAAGTAAGATTCGTTTGTAAATCTGTTATTTAATCCCACCATAAATTTTGTCTTGTATTTATTCTTCGCTTCAATTACTTTGTGGGCCTCTTTGGCATTTAAAGTCATGGGCTTTTCGCAGTGGATGTGAATTCCCTTCTCCATCGCTTTTATAGAAATAGGGGCATGCAAATAATTAGGAGTACATATGCTAATTAGATCAAGTTTTTCTTTTTCAAACATTTCTTCATAGTTTTCGTAAACATGAGGAATACTGTACTTCTCTGCCAGCCTCTTAGCCGCCCCAACATCCGGGTCAGATATGGCTACAATTTCAACATCTTTTAATCTTGAATAACCGAGTAGGTGCTTGTAATCAGCAACTGCACCTGCACCGACACATGCGTATCTGAGTTTTTTCATACATAAACCTCCATTACTTATTAAAGTATACAGGCTTTCCTGTCTTAGCTGATGTGTAAATAGCCTCTAATATCTCGCTTACCACCAAAGCTTCTTCTGGCTTTACAACCGGTTCTCTGTCATTTACAATGGCATCTATCCAGGACTTGGCTTCCAGATACCCGGGGTCTTCTCCTTTCCCTTCGTAATACGCGACACCGCCTATGTCAAAAGATACTTTTGTAGTGTAAAGGCGTCCAAACCTCTCGCCATTTATGCGAAGCCCATCTCTCATATCGGCTCCGCCTTCTGTCCCGCAGAGAGTCGTCATCGCTTCCCCGACATCCAGTGTGTTCAAAGCCCAGCTGGATTCTAATATGATGGTAGCGCCATTTTCCATGACTATAAACCCAAAGGCAGAATCTTCTACTGTGAATTTTTCAGGGTCCCATGGTCCCCATGCGTTTGCCGCGTTTGCCATCTTGCCAAGTTTGTGGTACACTGTGCCAACCACCATCCTAGGCTTGTAATTGTTCATCATCCAAAGGGTTAAATCGAGAGAATGGGTTCCTATATCGATTAGAGGACCTCCTCCCTGCTCTTCTTCATCCAAGAAAACCCCCCATGTGGGAACAGCACGGCGCCTCACTGCATATGCCTTTGCAAAATAAACTTCGCCAAGCTCTCCATTCTGGCAAATCTTATGTAAATACTGCGAATCTGGCCTGAAGCGATTCTGATACCCTATTGTAAGCTTTTTGCCTGTCTTCTTATAAGCTTCTACCATCTTTCTTGCGCCTTCTGCAGTCTTTGCCATTGGCTTTTCACACATTACATGCTTTCCGGCGTAAAGAGCATCCACAGTTATGCCTGCATGAGACTTATTCGGTGTGCAGACGTGCACTACGTCTATAGTCTTGTCTTCTAAAAGCTTTCTGTAATCTGTGTACACTTTCGCATCGTCTGTTCCGTATTCCTTTGCTGCCTTCCTAGCCCTCTCCTCTATGATGTCGCAAAAGGCCACCATTTCAACGTTATCAAGCTTTGCCAAAGAGGGCATGTGCTTTCCAAAAGCTATCCCTCCGCAACCAATTATTCCTACTCTCACTTTTTCCTTGGACATTTTTCTTCCTCCCTTTGCTGTTTATTTTGAAAATTGCCTCAAAGGGCAATTTTTAATACTTGACTGTTGACTCTCTTATAACAAGCTCGTGCTCCAGAAAAATTCTCTGCGGATCTTCCAGTTCCCCTTCAATATGCTTTAAGAGGACTTCCATCGCGATACATCCCAAATCGTATTTGGGCTGAGATACCGTGGTAAGGGCCGGGTCGTACATGGAGGCAAAGCTTATATCGTCAAATCCTACAACTGCTACATCTTCTGGAACCTTAAATCCCTCTTCTTTTAAAGCCTTTATAGCTCCGATGGCCATTATGTCAGAAATTGCAAATATGGCAGTAGGCTTTTCTTCTAAAGATAAAAGCTGTCTGGCCGCTCTCATCCCGCTTTTAAAACTGTAATCTCCATATTTTATCAAATTTTCATCAAATTCTATATTCGCATCCTCCAGGGCCTTTCTGTATCCTGTTTCTCTTTGCCTGGTGGAAATAAAGTCGTTTTTACAGGTAATCAGTGCTATCCTCCTGAGGCCCAAATTTATAAGGTGCTTTACAGCTTTATAGGCAGCAGAAAAATTGTCTATAGAGACGTAAGATGCACCCGCTCCTTCTATGTATTCACAGCATTGAACTACAGGGTAATTTTTAGCCAGAAGAGTTAACTCGTCTTTTCCCATAACTGATGCCATGAGGATGACTCCATCTGCCAGCTTATTTTTCAAAAGGTCCAAATACGCTTTTTCCCTCTCAGGGTCTGAATCTGTGTTGCAAAGCATTACATTGTACCCATTTTTATGAGCTACATCTTCTATTCCCTTTACAACTCTTGCATAAAAGGGGTTCGACACGTTTGGCATAAGTGCCAGTACCATTTTCGTTTTTAAGCGCCTTAAATTTCTGCCAAGAAGATTGGGATGGTAATTTAGCTCTTTTATGGCTTTCAAAACCCTCTCACGTGTTTCTTCTGACACCAAATCGCTGTTATTTAAAACTCTTGAGACTGTGGCAACAGAAACCCCTGCCCTCTTTGCAACCTCTCTTATATTAGCCATCGCAAGCCTCCTATGTAACAGATTACATAATATTTTTCAATAAATTTCAACCATCTTTTCTGCAATTTTTGTAACGCATTACATTAACTATTATACCACTAAATTTTAAAAAATCAATAATTAAAAAAGCCCAACCTAAAAGGTCAGGCAATTCACTCTAAGGATTTTATTTCTTCCTCCAAAGCCTGAATTTTAGCTTTAAGATATTCTAACTGGTTCAAAGCCTCTTCTTTCTGTTTGGTTATACTGCCTTTTTGCGCAGTCTGATTTAATTCTTCTATTTTTTTCTTAATCGCTTCGGTTATTTTTTGTTTATTTTCATCAAAAAATTTGACCGCTTTATTTATGGCATCCTGCATTTCTTTTAAGCTTTTCTCCAATGAGGGCTTTATATTCTCTTTAGCCTTGGGGTAAAACATCATGCCTAAAGCCGCTGCAACAGCCCCCCAGTAAAATTTTCTGGAGGAAAGAAATTTTAAAATAGCCATATTTATCTTTCCTCCTTTCTTTAGCTCATTAATATTTTGCCCCCGTTTTTTGATAAAATTTAATGTGTTATTTGCCAAAAATCATAACTTTTGTTATAGCTTTATACAAGTCCTTTGCATTGTATTTTTCACTAATCTTAGAAAAATATTGCAAAAATTCTCCTATGGTATTCTGCCACAAGGCCACTATCTGGTCTTTTTTGGATGGGTCTTTCTTGTATTCTTTAAAAGAAAGCTCTATAGCGTATTTTAAGGCATCGACTGCCTTCTGAAATTCTTTTTTTATGTCATCCATTAATCTCCCTCCAAAATTTAAAGAAGTATAATCTAAAGACAATATATGAAAAGAAGCTCAATATTGTCACAAAAAAAGAAAAAGGCAGAACATGCCTTTTCACCTATACAACTACATTTATGACACTTCCGCATTTACTGCACCTATTGCCGTCAAGCCCTTTTATTTTTGCATAAAATCCATGCCTTTCAATGAGAAGATTGCTACAATAAGGGCAATAGGTGTTGCTGTCAATTCCTAAAACATTTCCCACATACACAAAATTTAGATATTCCTTTGCAATATCCCTCGCTTTCTCCAGAGTTGATATGGGAGTAGGGGGCTTAGTCAGCTTGTAGTGAGGAAAATATCTGGAAAAATGTAAAGGAATATTTTTATCAATTTGGGAAAGCCATTTAGACAAATTCCTTATCTCCTCTTCACTGTCATTTAAATCCGTCACAATCAAATTCGTAATTTCTACATGACTGTGTTTTGAGGCTTCCTCCACTGTTTTTAGTACAGGATCTAATCTCCCACCTACTATTTTTTTGTAAAAATCTTCTGTAAAGGCTTTTACATCTATATTCATCGCGTCGACATATGGAAGCAAATTTTTTAAAGGTTCAGGGTTTATATATCCATTTGTCACGAGAACTGTCTTCAGCCCTTGCTTTTTCGCCTCTTGCAAGCCTTCATATACGTATTCATACCATATGAGAGGCTCATTATAAGTAAAAGCTATACCTATGTTGTGCCTCTGCCTCTTTGCGTGGAGTATGAGGTCTTGAGGCGAGATAAAGTCCCCCTCCCACTTTTGATGAGCAATTTCCCAATTTTGACAAAACTTGCATTTTAAATTGCAGCCGTAAGTACCTACAGAAAAGATGTAAGTGCCAGGATAAAAATGATAAAGGGGCTTTTTCTCTATAGGGTCCAAGGCAATAGAAGTTATCACTCCGTAATTTTCTGAAAAAAGTCTGCCACCTACGTTTTTTCTGACCCCGCATATACCGTATCGCCCTTCAGTGATATAGCAGTTGTGAGGGCATAGCCGGCACCTAATGGCATTATTTTCTAATTTTTCATAAAACATGGCTTCTTTTAGCATTTAAAACACCCTTTGTTCGTGCCTTTCAACTTCAAACTTCTCAATTGTGTAGTCTTCATCGGGCCTAATCCCAGCTTTTCTCAAAGCAATGGAAAGCTGCTCCTCCACAGTGTCCACTCCCTCTATATCAGGCAGTAAAAGTCCTGCCCTAAATCCTTTTCTCACAATAACTCCATATCTTTTGGGGTCAAGCTCATCTTTTGATTTCACAGGCTGCGTAGGCATTAATACATCGACAGAATATTCGATTTCGGGAAGCTCTTCCTCTCTAACCGGGGGAAAACGGGGGTCTTCAAAACCTGCACTTATAGCGTTTCTTATTATCTCTTCAGCTACGTTTTTCTTCTGCGGAACTACTGTTCCTATACAGCCTCTAAGCTCTCCCTTTTTGTGAAGGGTCACAAAAACTCCCGCTTTTCTTCTGTACATTTCCTCAGGAAGCCCTTCGGGGACAGGCATGGGACGCCTGTATTTCACATAGTATTCAAGGCTTTCCTTAGCAAGTTTCACATAAGGGTCTTCTTCTATTGTAGAAAATCTTTCAAGTAAACTTGTGCTTTTATAGCCTGTTACATCAAATTTTGCAACACCATACCCGACTCCAAAAGGACCTTCGTGGGAAAGAACTTTAGCATTGACTTCATATCCATCCAAGACTCCCAGCATTACGCAGACAGATCTAAAACCACATTCGGCAGCTTCTTCTATCAAATCCTTATCCATTCTTATTACTTCTTCTACTTTCATCTCTGAAAGCAATTGTAAAAGGGTCTTGTCAAAAACTTCTCCTTTTGGAGTGTAACCATTTGGGCTGTTTGGCGTCAGTTTATGGGATAAGTCACCACTTGCTATGAAGACTACCCTTCTATCCGATTTATTTATTGCATCTTTGATTGCAACGCCAAACTCATAAAGCTTTTCAAAAGGCAAAAAGCCATAAGACATGTGGATTAATTTGAAATCAGGGTAATGTTTGGTAACAAAGTATAAAGGTACAATTGTCCCGTGGTCAAGTTTTTTGGGAAGTACGTATTTTTTTATCAGTTCCTCACTTACTTCTGCTATTGGTATGTTCCTTTTCTTCGTCTCTTCCATTATTTCTCTTGCCAGGTCTAAATCATTTTCAAATTTAAATTTTACTTCTCTTGCGCCAAATTGAGATAAATCTCCTTCTAGAGAAGGTAATGTAGTTATTGAAACAGCATCTTTAAATACATAGCCATGGGGTGTTATCACTATCACCGTGTCCGGCCGCTTTTGTTTTATTTCTTGGGAAATATTTTCAAGAGAGTCAATTGTCTTTTGTATTTTTCTTTCTTCTCCGCGCCCTACCTCGTGCACAATTATAGGAGGATGAGGCATCAGGTAACAACCCACCAGTTCTCCCATATTTAACACCTCTTTGATATTCTCTATAATTGATTATACCACAATAATAAAAGCCTCATCCCATTTATTTGAGATGAAGCTTTATAGCTATACAACCTTAATCCCCTTAGTTACAATTTCTTTTACATAAGGATTAGAAACATCAAAATCCACTGTTCTAAAAGGGTGTGGTTCAATACGCATATCAATCTTTCTCCTCAGCCTCATTAGTCTAAACGTATCTTCAATCATATCTCCTGTAAAGTCATCACTAACTATAGCAATATCTATATCACTGTTTTCATCATATTTCCCTCTTGCATAAGAACCAAATAAATAAGCATTTTTGACATTTATTTCTTTTTTCACTAAGTCAATGTATTCTTTTACTAATTTTTGTATCATTTTTCTATCAACATCAGTATCCATTCTCTCAACTCCTTTACGACATTAATAATTGACGCTGTAAATTCAGGAGTACATTTTTTATAAAAAGTTTGCTTATAATCAGGATATCTAGCAGTTATGTTAAAGGTAGTAAGTAAATCAAAATAATCTCTCGTTTGTTCAGTTAAAGAAATCCCAATTTTTTCAGCTATTCTCAATAAATCATGTGTCCTTGGTACATCGGGACCTATATTTTTAACATACAATGCTTTTAGCAATTTTTCAATTACTAAATGCCCCATAAAAAGGCTCCAATGATAATCTTTACTTTCATATAAATGAAGCATAGTATTGTAATCTTTCTCAGCTGTTTCAAGCCAAAATTTTACCAATTCATCTTTTTCCAATTTTGACACACCTCTTTGATATTCTCTATAATTGATTATACCACAATAATAAAAGCCTCATCCCATTTATTTGAGATGAAGCTTTCATATGAGAATAAGAACTTCTTGTAGAGATTTGCTAAAATGTAAATCACTAATCTTTCTTTATGTACTTTTTTACAATCCCTTCAAAGACAATGTCTATAAGATATGCCGTTCCACTTATTAAAATGAGGAAAAAAGTTATTGGTACAACCTGAAGCACAAAGAAAGCAAGTGCTATTATGCCTATTATAAGAATTGTCTGGGGCAAATGTCCTAACCCCAGTACAAAAGATGTCTTCCAAAGCCCTAAAAGATTGCCTTCGTAATACTGCACTGTTAAGAAAGTGTAAATTAAAGTTATTAAAAACATAAGTCCCATTGAGAGAAGAAGCCCGCTTAAAATATAGCCAAAGGAGGAGCGCTGGTGAGTAAAAAACTGTATGTCCACATAGAGTATAAAGAGAGTCAACGCCGTGATAAAGAAATTTGCTGTCATCCACCAGAAGTGCTTTACAAATCCTCTCCAAAACTCCCTTAAGGCGCTTCCTCCCTCATCCTTTCTCAAAAGGCGTATAGAATAAAATAGGGCATCTGTAGAGTGAAAAACAGTGATAACAGGCAGTGAAGCTAAAAGCCACAGGACATTGAGTATCATCAGGTCTGTTACAAAATATGCAAAATCCCAGAATTTAGAATCTCTCATCTGACTTCACCTTACATCTGTTTTAAAAGTTTTTTATTCACCTTCCCTGTAGGAGTTTTAGGAAGTTCTTTCACAAATTCAAAATATTTTGGGATTTTATAGGAGGCAATTTTGTCCTTTAAGAAAGATTGAAGCTCTCTTCTGTCTGCTTCAGCACCCTCTTTTAATACTATAAAAGCTTTTATCTCTTCGCCCTTTAGAGGGTCCCCAACTCCTACTACAGCTGCTTCAAGAACAGCAGGGTGAGTTAAAAGCACCTCCTCAATCTCTCTTGGATATACGTTGAACCCCCCTGTTATTATCATGTCCTTCAATCTATCCACAATGTAGAAATACCCATCTTCATCTTTTTTGGCAAGGTCTCCTGTGTGTAGCCACCCATTTCTCAAAGTCTTAGCCGTCTCTTCTGGCATATTGTGATAACCCACCATTACATTAGGCCCCTTAAGGACAAGCTCTCCTATTTCTCCTACTGGAAGCTCATTGTCATTTTCATCAACTATTTTTGCTTCAACTCCTGGCAGTGGAAAACCTATGGAACCCGGCTTTCTTAAGGCTTTTGGATCAAGAGGATTTAAAAGGGCAACAGGGGCTGCTTCACTTAATCCATAGCCTTCTACAAGCAGAAAGTTGAATTTTTCTTCAAAACCCCTCTGTACTTCTGCTGCCAGCGGCGCTCCTCCAGATATTGCAAGCCTTAATGCTTTAAATTGTCCTTTTTCTGCCATTCTCATCAATACTGCAAACATAGAGGGAACACCGCAAAAAACAGTTATGTCTTCCTGTATGAGGGTCTCCAGCGTATCTTTCGGCATAAAAGTTTCTTTAAGAGTTATGGTAGAACCCAGGTAAAGCCCTAAAAGCACATTGACTGTCCAGGAAAAACTGTGGAAAAGAGGAAGCACTGTAAGGAAATTATCATTGGGTCCTAAGTCAATCACTCTCGACACATCATATAGCATTTTTACATCAGAGACAAAATTGTCGTGTGTAAGCATAGCACCTTTTGGCTTGCCTGTAGTTCCAGAAGTGTACAAAAAGGCGCACACTTCACCTGATTCTATATCCACTGGCGCAGGAGACTTCATTTTTAAAATTTCATTAACAGTGTTCTCATCCATAATCACCACATTTTTTAAATTAAGCCTTGCAAGCTGCGACTTATCCACTTTTTGAGCAATAGCAGGGTGAACTACAAGGACGCTAGTCCCTGACTCCATTATGATATACCCTATTTCTTCTAAAGTAAGCATCATGTTAAGAGGCACAACAATCGCTCCTGCCTTTGAAGCTCCCATAAATGAAAATATGTATTCGGGACAATTTGGGAAGCTCAAGGCAACTCTATCTCCTTTTTTAACCCCTATTGATTGAAAGTAAGAGGCATATTTGTCAATTAAGGCATCTACTTCTCCATAGGTATAAACTCTGCCTTTAAATTTTATGGCTATGTGACTGTCCGAAACGCCTGACTTTTTATGCACTTCAAAAATTCTCATAAAAATTAATCCTCCTTTAACTTAATATAGCGGCACCAATTATGCCGGCATCATTTCCAAGCTCAGCCTTTCTTATGTCAGCATAGGGAAGTTCTTTAAAGAGTATATTTTCTGCCACTTCTTTTTTGAGAGGCTTTAAGAGGAAATCTCCCGCATTTGCAACCCCGCCACCTAATATTATTACTTCCGGGTCAAACAGGTTTATTATGTTTACAATCCCAACTGCCAAATATTTTACATATTCCTCAAAAATCTTTAGAGCCTCCTCATCATATTGTTTTGCAGCGTCTATCACATTTTTAGCAGTAATGCCCTCAATATCGCCATTTGCAAATTTTAAAATCAGAGTATTGGGATTTCTCTTAGCAGCTTTTTTCCCTTCCCTTATCAATGCAGTAGCAGAGGCATAGGTTTCAAAGCAGCCAATTTTGCCGCAGTTACACCTTATGCCATTATCCCCTATGACCATGTGACCTATCTCCGGAGCAAAGTGATGAGCGCCGCTGTAAATCTTCCCATCCAGTATAAATCCGGAGCCAACTCCTGTCCCTAAAGTGATTGTCACAGAAGACTTTGAACCCCTCCCTGCTCCAAAAGTAGCCTCTGCTAGTGCCGCCACATTTGCATCATTTTCCATATATATCGGCAAATCAATGTATTTTCTTATCTCCTTCGCCAGAGGCACTTTTGTCCAGAACAAATTTACTGCTCTTATCACTATTCCCTTTTCATTGTCCGCAACTCCTGGAACACCAATTCCCATGGATTTTACGTCTTTTACGCTTATTCCCATCCTTTGAAGAAGCTCAAAACTCAGTTCTGCTATGTCTCTTGCAATTGCCTCATATCCTCTCTCAGGCTTGGTAGGCCTGCTACCTGTAGCAATTATCTTGCCATCCTCTTCTACCAAGCCAACTGCTATGTTTGTTCCTCCAAGGTCAACACCTATCCTCATACATCTCCTGGTTACCCAAACTGTACAAAAATGTACAGTTTAGATAGCTGGGGTATTTGTAGTCCGCCTTTCAGACTTTCCCAGCCCCAGCAGGCGGTTTTTGGGAAAGCCATAGCCCCTGCCCCAAGAAGCAGGAACTCGCGCCCTTAAGGGTCTCTCCACTTACCCTGAATTAGTAATCCTTTCAGGGTAGAGAAGTCTCTTAATATCTTCTCAGGAGAGAGTGGTGTTACCACCGCTACCTTGAGAACTCGCCAGAAATTATAGGTACTAAAACTTGTTCCGTACAGAGGTTTTAGTACCCTTTCTGACTCACTCTCAAGGCTTTGTATGAGTTTTATTACTTTGTTTATCTCTTTCATGTGCTTTTTCTTTAAATGTATGTTTTTGACTGTTTTCTTTACATGGTCTTTTAATTCTTCTAATTCTTCTACAGTCAATGCGTTGAGAAACTTCATATAATTATCTGGTATCTCTTCCTGCAGTCCCAACCCTCTTCTTGCTATTACATAGGCTGCTGCTACATCTTTTGTTATCATATACTGCGGTGCATATTTCAACATCCCTATTATTGAGGTGTAAGAAGGATTGACTTCTATTACTTCTATCCCTTCTCTTTTTGCCAGTGTTTTTATTTTTGAAAGAAGTGATTTATAGCTAAAGCTATGCCTTATTCTCCTTGATTTTCTCCCTGAAAAGTCTCCTCTTTTGCCTTTGTCTTTTATTTCTAATCCCTCAATTACAATTGCTTTTCCTTTCTCTTTTGCTATCTTTACTATTTCATGGGCATATTGCCATCTGTAATATTCTTTTTTGTCTTTACTGCCACTTGTAAGCTCTGGCATTGGTATACTGCCATAACTTATTAGATTGCCCTTTTCATCTACTTCTGCCCATGATATGTTGTCTGGATATGCATTTATGTCTATTCCTATGACTCCTTTTTCTTTTGTTATTTTTATTTCTGGATATTCTTCTTCAATAGCAAAATAGGCGTATATATTGCCATTCTTGAGTTTTAATTCTACAGAGTAAGGTATGTTTGATTCTGCAATTTCCTGCAGGAGTTCTCCTCTGCTCTTATTCTTTCTGCTCTTATTCTTTTTGTAGCCTGCTTCTATTCTGGCATACACATATTTTCTTTCCCATACATTTATCCTTAAGAAAGTGCCATTTTTTCTTACTTCTATTCTTGTGTTGAGATTTCCTTTTTTGCTTTTATCTCCTCTTGAATAGAGATTTCCTTTTCTTCTTTCTTGCCACTTTGTTTTTAGCTTTTGATATTCTTTCCCATTTATATGGCGATTTTGAAGTTTTTTAAATAAGTCTCTTCCTCCAAAAATGACTTTCTTTGGATTATTCCCTAATTCCTTGGAGGATTCTAATACGCTTCCTGCTTTCATTATTGCGTCATCTACATATCTTGAGTTTAACTCAAAAGGTTCCTGAAGGTCTCTTTTTAGCGTTTTTCTGTCATGGCCTTCTAGAAGCCTTTTATATGCATATCTCATGCAGGAGGACCATCTTCTCATTAAGTCTAATACTATTTGTTTGTCTTCTTGGTTTAGAAAAATAAGTTTAGCCTGTATCACTATCATGCTTTTTACCCCTTTCCCGTAAATTCTTGCTGCGAAAGACGCCACTATTGCTATTAGGTCCTCTGCCTTCTTCCTTTTGGTGTTCTAACTGGGGTTATTAATCCTTCCTTTTCCCAGTTATTAATATAATTCTGCTTATATCATATAGCTCTTTAACTTTTTTATAGTTAATAACATTTATCATCACTCAATTAAAATTATATCATTTTTTACTACTAATTCCAACTGTTTTGACCTCCCCCAATTCTTTTCCTCTTTTCTTGTAAGTATTGCTTTACTTTATCTACAGAAGTATTTAATACGAGCTCTTCTGGCATATTGATGTCTTCTAAAAGCCTTATCGCCTCGTCAAACCGTCCTACGTCAAAGCATATGTGGGCATCACTTCCTACAGCCACTCTAACACCCATTTCCTTAGCTTTTCCGGCTATTATAGGGCATATTTTTTCACTGCCTCTTCTAGAGGTTACAAAAGAGCTGTTGTTTATTTCTATAAACTTGCCGTATTCTTTAGCAGCTTCAAGCACTCTCTCAATATCAATGGGATATATGGGATTGCCCGGATGTCCTATTATGTCCACATAGGGATTTTTTATGGCATTTATTAAAGCTTTAGTATTTCTCTCTACATCCTCACTTGGCTCAAAGCACTCATCGTGAAGGCTTGCAATGACAATATCCAGCTTTTTTAAAATCCTCTCAGGAAGGTCTATCCTCCCTTCCTCGTCCATTATATTGGCTTCCACTCCTTTTAGTATCTCCACCCCCTCTATTTTCTCAGGTATCACCTTTAAGTTCCCAAAGTAGTATATATGCGGACCTCCTGGCATTTCCGGTCCGTGGTCAGTAATGCATATAAGCTGAAGCCCCTTTCTAAAGGCTTCCCTGGCATTTTCTATAATTGTGCTAAATGCGTGCCCACTGGCGATGGTGTGGGTGTGAGTATCTAGCACCAGCCTCAATTTCATCCTCCCCTTCAATTTCCTATTTGCTTTAGAAGTTTTTTATTGAGCTCATGGGCTGCGTTGTAGCCCATCTGTTTCTGCCTATGGTTCATTGCAGCAACCTCTACAATAATTGCCAGGTTTCTTCCAGGTCGAACAGGGATGGTGAGCTTGGGAACTTCCACGTCAAGGAATTTTATATACTCGTCCTCAAGCCCCAACCTGTCATAGTACTTGTCCTCATCCCACTCCTCCAGCTGAATTACCAAGTCTATGCTCATGCTGTTTCTCACAGAACCTACGCCGTATAAAGTTTTAACGTCCAAAATTCCTATCCCTCTTATTTCAATAAAATGCCTTATTATCTCAGGAGCACTGCCCTGAAGCTTGTCTTCACCTATTTTACGTATCTCCACGGCATCATCTGCCACCAGCCTGTGCCCTCTTTTCACAAGCTCCAGAGCTGTCTCGCTCTTACCTATGCCACTTTCCCCTAAAAGCAGTACTCCTATCCCGTAGACATCCACCAGGTTTCCGTGAATGGTGATTTGAGGTGCTAGCTTCTCATCAAGATAGTTTATAAGCCTGTTTATAAACTTGGTGGAAGCCTCCTTTGTCCTTAGAAGGTATCTGTCGTGCTTTTTTGCAGCTTCTATTATCTCCTGCCTTATATTTAAATCCCTCGTCACAATCAGACAGGGAATAGGGTATGCGAAGAATTTATCTGCCCTTTCTGCTAAAACCTCATCCGGAAGTTGCTCTACAAAAGTAGTTTCCACTTTTCCCATTATCTGCACTCTCTCGTAGGCAAAGTGCTCGTAAAAGCCAGCAAACTGGAGCCCTGGCCTGTTGACATCGCTTGTAGTTATGTCTATCTTGTTATTTTCTGCTTCTACAATCACTTCCAAGTTCAAATCCTTTATCAGAGTTTCTACAGAGACCTTTTCCACATTTTCACCTCCGCCCCAAAAGCCCCGCATTTAATTCAATTATATTATTTATTGGAAAGTAAGTAAACCTGGTTTATAATATTTTCTAGAGGAAAAAATGGGGTGAAAAAATGCTCAGACAAAAACTTGTAGAAATTCTAAAGCAAAACAGAGAAGACTTCATCTCAGGTCAAAAGCTTTCTGAGATTATGAAAGTCTCAAGGACGGCTATCTGGAAGCAAATAAAAGAGCTTGAAAAGCTGGGATACAAAATACAGGCTCATCGCAAACTGGGCTATCGCTTGATTTCAGAGCCTGACCTTTTAATTTACGAAGAAATCGCACCCTATCTCAATACCAAATTCATAGGAAGAAATTACATACATAAAGAAAGCTTAAGCTCTACAAATGACATGGCAAAAGAGCTCGCTTACAAAGTGCCAGATGGAACAGTAATTGTAGCAGAAGAACAGACAAAAGGCAGAGGGAGAATGGGCAGAAGTTGGTTCTCTGAAAAAAGCTCCTGTATCCTTACATCCGTAATATTAAAGCCTCAAATAAGACCTGAAAAGACTGTGGCTTTGACTCAAGTAGCAGCTTTAACAGTGGTAAAGGCAATAGAAGAGGTTTGCAGCGTAAAAACAAAAATCAAATGGCCAAACGATATAATTCTAAACAGCAAGAAAGTTTGCGGGATTTTGACAGAAATGTCATCGGAAATAGATGTCGTAAACTACATAGTGATAGGTATAGGAATAAATGTAAACTGTACAGAATTCCCAGATGACTTAAAAGAAAAAGCCACCTCTTTGCAGTTGGAATTAGAAAAGCCTGTGGACAGAAAAAAGCTTTTGGCTTCTCTCTTAAACAATTTGGAAATTTATTACAAAGAATATGAAGAAAAGGGGTTTGAATCATTAAGGCCTCTAATACTTGAAAATTCTATAACAATAGGGAAAGAAGTGAGAGTAATTTACACTGACAGAGAAATAAGAGGGCAGGCCATCGCAATAGATAAAGAGGGAAAACTAGTAATAAAGACAGAAAAAGGTGAAGAAATAGCCCTCCTATCAGGGGAAGTCTCTGTAAGAGGACTTTTGGACTACATTTAAACTTCGCCGTGAAAATATTCATAAACTGCTTTTGCTGACCTCTCATTCATTCCCTTAACTTTTTTAAGTTCCTCTAAAGAGGCCTTTTTTATCTCCTCAATTGAGCCAAAAGCTTCATAGAGGACTTTTGCCCTCTTTTCTCCAATCCCTTTGATGTTTAAAAGATCTGTCTTAAATCTTTTGCTCTGCCTTTCTCTGTGAAAAGTTATAGCAAACCGGTGTGCTTCTTCCTGTATCTGTGCTACCAGCCTAAAGGCTCTTCCAGTCACGGGCATCTGAACTTCCCCAGAAACCCCCACAAGCCCTCTCGTCCTGTGCCTTGAATCCTTTACCATTCCATACACGGGTACCGAAATTCCTAGCTTTTCTATTACCTCCAAAGCCGCATTTACATGGCCAATTCCTCCATCTACCAGTATGAGGTCGGGCATTTCTATAAACTTGGCTTTTTCTTTAGAAAGGGTACCTTCCTCTATTTGTTTTTTCTCTTCCAGTGCATGCAGGAACCTTCTTTCAATCATCTCCCTCATGCTCTGATAGTCATCCTGCCCTTCCACGTACTTGATAGTAAACTTCCTGTACTCGCTCTTTTTAGGCTTTCCATCTACAAAAACCACCATAGAACCTACATTGTCTTCTCCTCTCACATTGGATATATCATAGGCTTCTATCCTCTTAGGGTATTCAATCCCTAAAAGGTTTGAAAGCTCTAATACAGCCGGGTCTTTTAATATCTTTTCTCTCGCCAGGATCTCGTTTTTTAGAGCTTCTACCGCATTTTGATACACCATGTCCACAAGCTCTTTTTTCTTTCCTCTTAAAGGTACTGTAATGCTCACTCTGTTTCCCCTCTTCTGTGAAAGCCAGTCCTCTAGAAGGTCCTTTTCCTCTAACTCCACATCGATTATTATTTCTTTTGGCACAGAAGGAGAACTTTCATAAAACTGCTTTATAAAAGAAGAAATTATCTCTTCTCTTCCCATTCCCTCTGTATTTTTCATGTAGTAATGTTCTCTCCCGCTCAATTTCCCTTCCCTTACAAAAAACACCTCTATGTGCGCAATGTCATCACTTCTCGCCATTGAAATTACATCCTGTTCATCTTCACTGATAGAGGTCACCTTTTGTTTTTCTGAAATCTTCTCTATGGCAAAAATCTGGTCTCTTAACCTTGCTGCTTCTTCAAACCTAAGCTCATCGGCAGCCTTCTGCATTTCTTCCTTTAATTTCTCAACAAGCCATTCTCTTTTCCCTTCTAAAAACATGACTGCCTGATCTACCAATTTTCTGTACTCCTCTTTCTCTATTCTCCCTGTGCAGGGCGCAGAACAAAGCCCTATGTGGTAATAAAGGCATTCTCTCACTTTTCCCAGGCTTTTTTCTATATTTACATTGCAGGTCCTTATAGGAAACATCTTCCTCACAAGTTTTATCGTCTCTCTGACAGCAAAAGCACTGCCATAGGGTCCAAAATATTTGGACCCGTCCATGTCTATTTTTCTTGTGAACATTATTCTGGGATAATCTTCTGCCACCGTAATTTTTATATAGGGATAATTTTTGTCGTCTTTTAAAAGCACGTTGTACTTTGGCTTGTATTTTTTAATGAGGTTGCACTCTAGCATCAAAGCCTCAAGCTCTGTATCTGTTACGATGTATTCAAAGTCTTCCACGTGAGAAAGCATTACTTTCACTTTTGGAGGATGATTGTCTGTGTTTTGGAAGTACTGCCTCACTCTGTTTTTCAAAACAGAGGCTTTGCCCACATAGATTATATTCCCTTCCTCATCCTTCATCAGGTATACCCCAGGCTTTTCAGGCAAAAGCTTTAACTTTTCCTGCAAATCCACCTCTCTCACCTCGAAAGATAAGCCTTTATTATGTCTCTTGCAATAGGTGCTGCTACTTTTCCACCTTCCCCGCCATTTTCAACAACCACAGCTACAGCTATCTCTGGATTTTCCGCAGGTGCAAAGGCCACAAACCAGGCATGAGGAGCACCAAATGGATTTTCAGCAGTGCCGGTTTTCCCCGCCACTGTAATGCCCGGTATCTGAGCTAATCTTCCAGTCCCTTCAGGATTGTTGACAACTCCTATCATGAGACTTTTTATAGCATCAGCTACTTCCTTTGTTATGGGGGTCAAATACTTATTGGGAGTATTTCTCTCTATGACAGCACCTGAAAGAGGATCCACCACATATTTCATGAGATAGGGCTTCATTATGACTCCATCATTGGCAACAGCAGAAGCAGCTAAAGCCATTGTCAGAGGAGTTACGAGAATCTTCCCCTGCCCTATTGAAGTTTCTGCCAGAGCAACTTTCCCATCAATTGAGGGAAAGTAATTTTTCGCCGTATCAATTTCTAAAGGAACTCTCTGATTCAAGCCAAAAGCATAAGCCATCTTCTCCAAATTGTCACTACCGAGCTTTAACCCTATCTCTATGAAAAAAGAGTTGCAGGACACATAAAAAGCTCTCTCAAAATTTTCTTTACCGTGAGCAATACCTCCAAAATCGCTTATCTTGTTGCCATCCACTACCACGTAACCTTTACAATCGTACACTTCTTTAAAGAGCTCTGGCATGTAGGTTAAAACTGCAGCAGTTGTTATTATTTTAAAAGTAGACCCCGGAGGATAGAGGCCTTGAGTGGCTCTATTTAAAACTACATGTTCAGGGCTTGTCATTATTTTTTCCCAATCCCTATCGAGAAGGTTAGGGTCATAAGAAGGAGTGGATACCATAGCAAGTATTTCCCCAGTTTTAGGGTTTAATGCGACTACAGCACCCTTTTTCCCCTCCATTTCCCTGTAAGCCAAGTCCTGAAGAGCCTTGTCTATAGTAAGGTAGACATTATCCCCTATCTGCCCTTTCCCCAAAATAAGTTTTCTCAAAAGCACCATTGGGTCAGAACCTACCATGCCAAGCAGTTCCCTGTCATAAGCCTTTTCAATTCCAGTACTGCCCTGCTGGTATATCCTGCGGCTATATCCTATCACCTGCGCAAAGGCAGGTCCATCCAGGTAAATTCTCTTTTGCGTCCCATCAGCCTCTATCACGCTTTTTGCAAGCACAATGCCATTTCTATCAAGAATGCTACCTCTTAAAATTTTCTTTTCCTGTTCTATAAGCCTTCTATTGTACACGCTGTAAGAGCTGGTAATCAATTTATCCCTTTCATACAGTTGAAAATATGTCAAATACGCAATCAAACTAAAAAAGAGGAGGGCAAAGATTCCAAAGAGTATTTTAATATTGCGCTTCAAATTGGACATCTTCTTCCTCCTCCCCGACGGAAATGCCGTTTAGCATTCCCAGTGTAAAAAAGCTCATCACCATTGAACTTCCCCCGTAGCTCACAAAAGGTAGAGTAACTCCTGTAAGAGGTATGAACTTTATAACCCCTCCTATGATAGTAAAAACTTGAAGGCTAAACATGGAAATAAGACCTGCCGCCAGCAAAGCGCCAAACTCATCTCTTGCCTCCAAAGCCACCTTAATTCCTCTGTACATTATAACAAAATACACCAGTATTATGGCAATTCCTCCTAAAATACCAAATTCCTCACAGATAGCAGAGAATATGAAGTCGCTGGCAACAACGGGTATATATTCAGGATGCCCCATTCCCAGCCCCGTTCCAAAAAAGCCTCCCGCAGCAATTGCGAAAAGGGACTGCACGATTTGATACGTCTTCCCCGGAACATCCATCCAGGGATTTAGCCAAGCTTCAATCCTCACTCTTACGTGCCAGAAGAGAAAATAGGCCAAAATGCCGCCAATTGCCATAAGTCCAAATCCTGAGGCTACATAAAAAAGGTTAGAAGTCACTAAAAAAACCATGAGAACTGTGGTAGTGTAAAACAAAAAAGCCATTCCAAGGTCTTTTTCTAAAGCGAAAATTCCAGCAATTCCTATCGTTATAGCTCCCAGTATAAGGATATTTTTCAAATCTCTTTTGTCTTTCAAATACCTGGCAAGGAAAATTATATATATGACTTTTGCAGCTTCTGCAGGCTGCACGTATATCCCATCGAAAGTAAGCCAGTTCTTCGCTCCTCCTATTTCTTTTCCAAAAAAGAGAGTAGAAATTATAAGCCCTACTGCCAAAAAAATATAGATGTACTCTCCGTACTTTAAATTGTAAAGCCATCCGTAATGTTTAAAAAGATATGAAGCTATAAAATAAAGGCCAAAACCTATAGCGATCCAGATTATCTGCTTTACAAGAAGTTCTGGAGCAACTCTATATATCATTATGAGCCCCATTTCAGTTAAAAAGGCTGTGAGGATTACAAATTGTATTTCTCCCAATGGGAAAAGCCTCACATGCAAGTAATAGACAATAAAAATTAAGACAGGAAAAGCAAGTGTATAGTATATTGTGTTAGCCTCCTCCGGTCTTCTGTGCATAAATAAAAGTGCAAAGGCTATTACAAATATCCAGAAAACGTCCTTTAAAGCCTTAGAACCCGTTTTTACATATTCATCCATATCATTTCACCCTAAGCTATAAACTTTAAATCAACATCCCCAAGGGTGATTATGTCGCCATTTTTAATCCTAGCGACCTTCACCCTCTTGCCATTCACAAAAGTACCATTTGTGCTATTTAAATCCTCTATATAAAACCTCTTTCCCCTTTTTTTGATCAAGGCATGTCTGGCAGAGACATAAGGACTTTCTATAACTATATCGCACTCGTCAGACCTTCCAATAGAGGTAACCTCAAAAAGAGTAAAAGTCCTTTCTCCGGTCAAAAAGGAAAGCTTGGCAGAGGTCAGCTGTCTTTCCCTTCTGACCCCCTTTATGTCCATGTATATTATCTTAAAAACCCTGTACAAAAAAAGGTAAATCAAAAAAATGAGCACATATTTTAAAATTTGGGATAAAATGTAATACATAAATTCACCTCAATTTCGAGAAAGGACTTTCCTTAAAAACCATCCTGTATAAGAATTCTCATTGGCTGCAACCTCTTCAGGAGTTCCCGTAGCTATGACCATTCCCCCTCTGTCTCCACCTTCTGGCCCTAAGTCTATGATGTAATCTGCGCTTTTTATCACATCTAGATTGTGCTCTATAACTATCACAGTATTCCCTGCATCTGTCAATTTGTTTAGGACATTTAGCAGTCTGTGTATATCAGCAAAGTGAAGCCCTGTCGTAGGCTCATCTAAAATATACAAAGTCCTTCCTGTAGGCCTCTTTGAAAGTTCTGTAGCGAGTTTTACTCTCTGAGCCTCTCCGCCGGACAGCTGAGTGGAAGGTTGGCCAAGCTTTATATACCCCAGTCCTACCTCGTAGAGCGTCATGAGTTTATTCTTTATTCGAGGGATATTTTCAAAGAGCTCCAAAGCCTCCTCAACAGTCATGTCCAGCACGTCAGCTATGCTCTTTCCTTTGTATTTTACTTCTAAAGTTTCCCTGTTATACCTTTTGCCCTTGCACACCTCACAAGGCACATAGACGTCTGGCAGAAAATTCATCTCAATTTTTATTATGCCGTCTCCGCCACAGGCCTCACATCTCCCACCTTTTACGTTAAAGCTAAATCTTCCCGGCTTGTAGCCTCTCATCCTGGCTTCGGGAGTATTGGCAAATACTTCCCTTATATAGTCAAACACTCCAGTGTAAGTCGCCGGGTTTGAGCGAGGTGTCCTCCCTATGGGAGACTGGTCGATATTTATCACTTTGTCTATGTGCTCTATGCCTTCTATTCTGTCGTGCTTTCCGGGTTTGTCCTTTGATTTGTAAATTTTCTGTGCCAAGGCTTTATAAAGTATTTCGTTGACAAGAGTGCTCTTCCCTGAGCCTGATACCCCTGTCACACATATAAAAACTCCCAAAGGAAATTCCACATCTATGTTTTTCAAATTGTTTTCCTTAGCTCCTCTCACTATAATAGCCTTTCCATTGGGCTTTCTCCTCTTCTCAGGCACTTCTATCTTTATTTTACCACTCAAATACTGGCCGGTAAGAGACCTCTCGCACTTTAGTACATCTTCTATAGTTCCCGCCACCACCACTTCTCCGCCGTGCTCTCCAGCTCCCGGACCTATGTCTATTATATAGTCTGCAGCGTATATGGTCTCCTCGTCGTGCTCCACCACTATAACCGTATTGCCCTGGTCCCTTAACCTTTTGAGAGAATTTATAAGCCTTTGATTGTCTCTCTGGTGAAGTCCAATGCTTGGCTCATCCAGTATATAGGTAACCCCCACAAGCCCTGAACCTATCTGGCTTGCAAGCCTTATCCTCTGGGCTTCACCACCAGAGAGTGTAGATGCCGGCCTCGAAAGTGTGAGGTAGTCAAGCCCTACGTCCACAAGAAAGTTTAGCCTTGCCTTTATTTCCTTCAAAATAGGGCGAGCTATCATCTCCTGCTTTTCTGAAAATTTAAGGTTGTCTATGAATTTCAAGAGTTCCCCTATAGTGAGGTCTGTCATCTCTTTTATAGAAAGGCCTCCAACTGTAACAGCAAGAGCTTCTGGCTTTAGCCTGGCACCATTGCAAGCAGGACACGTGACAGGCCTCATGTATTTTTCTATTTCTTCCTTTATGAAATCAGATGTGCTGCTTTCATACCTTCTCTCTAAATTGTTAATTATCCCTTCAAAGCCGTAAGATTTTCCTTTCGTATCTTTTCCGTATAGGAGTACGCTCTTTAAATCTTCACTGAACTCCTCATAGGGAGTGTACTCGGTATATCCAAAGTACTCTATCACTCTCAACATATTATAATAGGCGTAACTTCCCTGGGACGCTACAATTCCCGGAAAAACTCCTGTCGCAAGAGATTTCTTCGGGTCCTGTATTAAAAGCTCTGGGTCCACCTTCATGAACTCTCCCAATCCCATGCAAACAGGGCAAGCTCCATAAGGGCTGTTAAATGAAAACATCCTGGGAGACAGCTCTTCAATGCTGACATTGCACGCGGGACAAGCGTATTTTTCAGACAGAGTAAAGCTCTCTCCGTCTATGACATCAATTGTCACAAGGCCATCTGCCAGTTTCAAAGCGGTCTCTATTGAATCTGTAAGCCTCATGTCAATTCCAGGCTTCATTATTATCCTGTCTACCACGACTTCTATTGTATGCTTTTTATTTTTGTCAAGTTTTATCTCCTCATTTACATCGTACATTATGCCATCAATCTTCACTCTCACATAACCGCTCTTTTTTATGTCTGCCAAAAGCTTTGAATACTCCCCTTTTCTCCCTCTCACCACGGGAGCTAGGATTTGAATCCTCGTTCCCTCCGGCAGCTCTTTTACTTTGTCTACCATCTGGTCAATTGTCTGCATTGTTATCTCGCGGCCGCATATAGGGCAGTGGGGAGTTCCAACTCTGGCATATAAAAGGCGGAGATAATCGTAAATTTCTGTTATGGTGCCCACTGTAGATCGAGGATTTTTAGTAGTAGTTTTTTGGTCTATAGAAATCGCAGGAGACAACCCTTCTATATAATCCACATCAGGCTTATCCATTTGCCCCAGAAATTGCCTTGCATAGGCAGAAAGGGACTCCACATATCTCCTCTGTCCCTCTGCGTAAATCGTGTCAAAAGCCAAAGAAGATTTGCCAGACCCTGATAATCCAGTTATAACTGTGAGTTTGTCCCTTGGAATTTCTACATCTATGTTTTTCAAATTGTGGACCCTTGCTCCTTTTATCACGATCTTATCTTTTGCCATATATTTTCACCTCAAGCTGACTTCCTCCAGTTGTTTCCTAAGTTCAAATATCATGTCTCTCAATTTTGCGGCTTTTTCAAACTGAAGCTCTATTGCCGCCTGCCTCATCTCTTTTTCAAGCTGTTCTATGGTAGACTTTATCACATCGGGATCGTAAGAATTGGCTGTCTTTTCGTACTTTTCCTCCTCTTCAGCCACCTGTGTTGCCTGTATGACATCCCTTACTCCTTTGACCACTGTCTTTGGCACTATGCCGTGCTTCTCATTGTACTCCATTTGAATTTTTCTTCTCCTATTTGTTTCATCTATAGCTCTTCTCATAGAATTTGTTATTGTATCAGCGTACATTATAACTCTTCCTTCAGCGTTTCTCGCTGCACGGCCTATCGTCTGTATCAGAGAAGTCTCTGACCTCAAGAATCCTTCTTTATCCGCATCCAAAATAGCCACCAGTGCAACCTCCGGAATATCAAGCCCTTCTCTCAAGAGATTTATGCCTATTAAAACGTCAAATTTACCCAGCCTCAAATCCCTTATAATTTCTACCCTCTCAATTGTCTCTATATCTGAATGCAAGTACCTCACTCTTATTCCCATTTCTTTTAAGTAGTCTGACAAATCCTCCGCCATCTTTTTAGTCAAAGTTGTAACCAAAACCCTGTACCCTTTTGCAACAGTCTTCCTTATCTCCGCTATTAAATCGTCCACCTGCCCTTTCACAGGCCTCACAATCACTTCTGGGTCTACAAGCCCTGTCGGCCTTATGAGCTGTTCTACCACCTGTTCAGAATGTTCCATCTCATAAGGTCCAGGGGTTGCTGATACAAAGATGACCTGATTTACCCTTTGTTCAAACTCTTCAAATGTAAGGGGCCTGTTGTCATAAGCAGAAGGAAGCCTAAAGCCGTATTCCACCAATGCCTCTTTTCTGGACCTGTCTCCGTTGTACATTCCCCTCAGCTGAGGAATAGTAACATGAGACTCATCTATGAATATGAGGAAATCCTCAGGAAAGTAATCAAGCAGTGTATAAGGAGGACTTCCCGGAGGCCTCCCAGATATGTGCCGCGAATAATTTTCTATCCCCTTACAGTAGCCCATCTCTTGTAACATCTCAAGGTCGTAATTAGTCCTCTGCCATAGCCTCTCCGCTTCTACAATTTTCCCCATTTCTTTTAACTCTTTATACCTCTCTTCAAGCTCTTCCCTTATGCTTTTTATAGCCCTTTCCAGCTTGTCCCTTGATGTGGCATAGTGGGAAGCAGGAAAAATAGCCACATGCTTTCTGTACCCTAAAACTTCTCCTGTTAGGACGTCTATTTCTGCTATCCTGTCTATTTCATCCCCAAAAAGCTCTATCCTTATAGCTTTATTTGAGAAGGAAGCAGGAAATACCTCTATCACATCGCCTCTTACTCTGAATTTCCCTCTTGTGAAGTTTATATCATTCCTTTCGTACTGAATCTCCACCAGTTTTCTTATTATCTCATCTCTGTCTTTTACCATTCCAGGCCTTAGTGAAAGCATCAAATTCTCATAATCTATAGGATCGCCTAAGCCGTATATACAAGAGACACTGGCAACAATTATCACATCTCTTCTTTCAAAGAGCGCAGCTGTCGCCGAGTGCCTCAACTTGTCAATCTCTTCATTTATAGAAGCGTCTTTTTCAATGTAAGTGTCAGTCTCAGGAACATAAGCTTCTGGCTGGTAATAGTCGTAATAGCTCACAAAATACTCTACAGCATTTTCTGGAAAGAATTCCTTAAACTCGCTGTAAAGCTGTGCCGCAAGAGTTTTGTTGTGAGCGATCACCAGGGTAGGCCTATTCAAGCGGGCTATGATGTTGGCCATAGTAAAAGTTTTGCCTGAACCTGTAACTCCTAACAACGTCTGGTACCTATATCCCCGTCTTACCCCTTCCACCAGTTTTTCAATCGCCTGAGGCTGGTCTCCTGTAGGCTTGAAATTTGAAACCAGCTTAAAACCTCCCATACCAATACCCTCTTTGCAATTTGGTCTATTGTAATATTATAACACAAAGGACCTCTCAGCACAAATTTTAAAAGTCCTGTGAGGTCCTCACTATCCCGTTTTTGAGCTTCGGCACTATATCAAATTTGTCTACTGTCAAGCAAAATTTAATATCTTCAGTGTAACCCAGCTCTTCCAATCTCCTCAAATGATATCCGTACTTCATTATGTCGTAAAGGTTGTTTTCATAGGGCTTGTAAAGGAAATAACTGGCTTTTGACAGGTCATCACTCTCAAAATCTGTAAGGCTTTTTAGCTTTTCGTATATAGCACCGGCAGTGAGAATGTCGTCAAAAGAAAATTTTCCTTCAGTTCCGGCACACACAATCACTGTATCCTTGTTGCTCTTGTATATATACCTTGCAACCGCCGAGACATTCAAAAGACAGCCTAAAATCACTTCTTCAGCAGAAGCGACTTTCTTTAAAGCCCTCGTTCCGTTTGTAGTAGTAAAGATTATGGTCTTCCCCTTAACTTTTTCTGGCACATATTCTAGAGGAGAATTTGAGAGGTCAAACCCTTCTATCTTCTGAGAATTCCTCTCTCCTGCCAGCAAAAACGTATCCCTGTCAAAGTTTTTGGAAAGCTCTATCGCCTCTTCCACCTCTGAAACAGGTATGACTTCCTTTGCCCCGTTGAATAAAGCAGTAGTTATGACACTTGTCGCTCTCAACGTATCTATAACGACGACATTTTTTTCTTTTAAATCTCTGTCGTTTATAGAATTGTACGTCTCATAAGTTTGCAAAAACACTCTAAAGACCCCCTTATTCTCCCTTTTTGAAGATATTTCTAAAGATGCTTTTAAGCTTTTTTAGAATGATCCCATCTTCATTTATGTCGTACACAATTCCCACTGTTTTAGGCACCACCAAAACCCCTAAACTGTATACCCCTTCTGGATCTCTATACTCGTAACTGGTGTAATGGCCCTTCAGGTCTTTCACAGTAATCCATAGCATTGTCGGCCTATCCTCTATAACCCTTATTATGTCTTCAGGCTCATTCACAGGAGCACCATTTACACTTAAAATAACGTCTCCTGGCCTTATACCCATTTGTCTTGCTGGAGAGCCCTTTGCAGTGGTCAAAACCATAAGCCCAGTATCAGGAGCCACGAATATAGGAGGTTTTTCTCTCTCTTCCCTCTGCCCTATTATTATCAAAAGTTCATGGGCAATAGGTGCAAACAGCGCAGCTATATATTGAAAAACCTTCTCATAAATTCCAAGAACAGCAAAAAGTATGAGCGTCCCACTAAAGAGAAACAACCGCTTAGAGGACAGTTTTGTCTTTTCTTCAGGAAGCTTAGAAAGCGCTAAATCCCCATACCCCAGCGCCGCCACAGCAGGTATTATCAAAAAAACTGCCGTAGCAGGGTCTATGCCTTCCGGCTTTAACACGGGCCACCAGTCTGGCATGTGGATTAACTCTCCTGTCATATTAGTAGCCGTCACTACTGTTAAGGCCGCAAAAGGTATGGGCCAAAACTTCTGCATTGTAAAACCGCCAGCAATCCTTCCATCCTTGAGCCTTATAAAAATGGGGGTGGGAGTCCTCCACCCATCTATGTATATTAGAAGGCTTTCCATGAGATGGAGAATCCCCACAATAGCCATTAGAGCAGGAACGCTTATCTTAGTGACTCCAAAAATGAGGCTTATAAGGGACACAATTCCTCCAGAGTAGGAAAAGCAAATGTATCTCGGGCTTATAAACATGAGAAGTATAGCTAAAGGCCAAACGTATTGAAGGCCTATGTTCTCAATTGTTATCCCTAAAAACACCATTATGAAGCTTCCTATAGTCGCAGCTATCACTCCGTAGAAGACGGAATCGAGCACAAGCTCTTTTATCGGTTCCTGCTCTATCCCCATTATTTCTCTCTCTATGGCTATTTTGTTTCTGTACTGCATTATTACAAGTATTATAACAATCCAGAAAAAAGGAGAAAAAACAGAAAGAGCAATTGTCTCTATAACAATCCAAGCGACCTGAAAAAGTGTATTCATCTTAACACCCTACTTTATCTCAGACTTTATTATCTCATAAGCTTTTATAAGCTGAGTATCTCCTTTTAGGTCAGGAGTGTCCTTTAAAGTGTAGTCTTTAGGCAGTTCTACCACATAGTTTGGCTCAATGCCTTTTCCTTGTATATCTGTCCCATTTGGAGTGTAGTACCTTGCTATAGTGTATTTAAGCCCTGTTCCATCTCCAAAGTTGACAACAGTCTGCACAAGGCCTTTTCCAAAAGTAGTTGTCCCTACTAACACTCCTGCTTTTCTATCCTTAATGGCGCCTGCCAGAATCTCGGAAGCACTAGCACTTCCCTTGTTTACAAGGACGACTAAAGGCATGCCAAGCCCCGTACCTTTTGAATAAAATTCCTGACTTTCTGCCCTACCTTTTGTAGTGACTATTACTCCTTTCGGCAAAAGCATATCAGCTATATTTACGCACTCTTCTAAAAGCCCGCCAGGATTATCCCTTAAATCAATTATGAGTCCTTTCATTCCATCTTTTTTAAGCCGCTCCAGAGCCTTTTTGAAATCAGAAGAAGTGCTCTGGTCAAAAAGGGTTATCTTAATGTATCCAATCTTGTCAGGCAACATGTAGTCAAAAACTGTTTCCAGTTTTATTATTTCCCTAGTTATGGTCTTTGTAAAAGTCTTTCCATCCCTCATTATAGTTAGAGTAACCTGCGTCCCCTTAGGCCCTCTCATCATAGACACTGCTTCATCCAGATTCTTACCACTCACTTTTTTGCCGTTCACCTCTAATATTATGTCTCCAGATTTAATTCCTGCCCTTTCCCCAGGGGTATTCTTTATTGGAGAAACTACTACGATGTGGTCTTCCTGGTCTACAGCCACTATTATGCCTATGCCACCATAAGTTCCTGTGGTCTGCGTCATAAACTCCGCAAACTCTTTTTTATTCATGTACACTGTATATGGGTCCTGCAGAGAACCAGCCATGCCTTTTAAGGCTCCTTCTAAGAGCGTCGACGGATTTACTTTATCCACATACCTGCTCTCCAGTATTTTACCTACTTCAAAGAGCTTTTTATACTGGTTCAAAAGCCGGTAATCTTCCCTTGAAACGATAACCTTTCCTCCTGGCAGAGCCACTGACACCGTATTAGCTATGAAAAAAGTAAAAACGTTCGTTACTATCAATAAAACTGCCAGCAAGACATAAAATCTTTTCTTTGACATCTTTCCCCCACCTTTTTTAGTCTCCTCTTTATTATACAACATTCTGCTAATAAAAAAAACAGACAGGCTATTTAAGCCAGTCCATTGGATTCACTGGAACACCATTTTTTCTCACTTCAAAGTGGAGGTGGGGTCCTGTAGAAAGGCCTGTACTCCCTATTTTCGCTATAACTTGTCCCCTTTTTACCGTATCACCTTCTTTAACTAAAAGGGCAGAACAGTGCGCATAAAGGGTAGAGATGCCGTCTCCGTGGTCAATTATAACTGCGTATCCGTAACCCCCGTAGTAACCTGAAAATATAACTTGTCCGTTTGCAGCCGCAACAATATCTGCTCCCATTTCTGCCGCTATGTCAATCCCCGTATGCATCCTGGAGGTTCCAAGAATGGGATGCAGGCGCATGCCAAAGGGAGAAGTAATAACACCACTTGAAGGAACAGGCCAGAGAAGTTTTCCACCACTGTATTTGAGCTTTGACTTCCTTTGAAGCTCCTGTATGACCTTTTCCAATTGTTTTGACTCCCTTAACAATTGGTCTTCCTGCTCTTCATAATACTTTTGCTGCCTCTCAAGGTCCCGCATTAAGCCCTCTCTAGATGCCATCGCCACCTGAAGTTCTCTCTGCCTTGCAGCTATCTGGTTCTTGTAATCCTGAGCTTCTTTCTGCATTTGAGCCAGCTGCTTTTCCTTCTCCGCAATTATCTCCCTCTGTTTCTTGTACGTATCAAATAAATTCGCATCAAAGTCTATTATACACTTTACAATATCTAATCTGCTTATAAAATCCGCAAAGCTTGTGGCATTCAAAAGCACATCTAAATAGCCCCACTCTCCGCTTATGTACATGGCTCTTATCCGCTCTTTCATGGTGTCGTACTGCTCTTTTTCCTTCTTTTTAGCCTCTTCTAAGTCCTTCCTGGTCTTTTCAAGCTTTGCTGTGACCTCCCGAAGCCTCTTCTGAGCCTCTGCCAGTTGCTGGGAAGTCAGGTTGAGTTTTTTATCCAGCTCCTTAAGCTGCGCAGCAATGTCATTTTTCTGATTAATTATTTCTTGCTTTCTCTTTTGAGTTTCCACCAAAGTTTTCTGTATCTGGTTTAGCTTATTTTTAGCATCCTGTAACTGGTCAGCCCTCGGGTAAGATGCAAAAAGAGCCGTCACTAAGAAGACAAGAGCAAATATAAGCCATTTTAACTTGTACTTTTGCAATGTCACTTCCCCCTTGTAAATTTTAGACATTTAAGAACCTCTTTATAGAAAGGCCGCTGCCAATAGCGCCAATCAAAGACCCTAAAAGCGCAAAATACAAAGCCATGTCCTTGATGACATCGGACAAAGGCAGTAAGTTAAAAACTATCAAACGGCTGTTGACATAGTCCAAAGTATACCCGTACATCAAAGCCAGAACACCTACTGAAAGCAGTGCCCCCAGCAAACCCAAAACTATCCCTTCTATTAAAAAGGGCCACCTTATGAACCAGTCTGTCGCTCCGATGTACTTCATTATGTTTATTTCTCTTCTCCTTGCAAAAACGCCTAATTTAATTGTGTTAGAAATTATGACAATTGAGATGACAAACAAAATGCTAATTATTGCAAGTCCTACAATTCTTATAATCCTGATTATGCCGAGAAGCTTTTCCACCACATCCTGTCCATAGCTTACTTTGTCAACACCATTTATCCCTTTTATTTCATCGGCAATATCTTTTATAAGATTAGCGTCTTTTACTTTAACTATATAGGACTGTGGGAGGGGGTTGTCCTTTTCTAGACCTTCTAAAAGATAGCTTTTTTCCCCCAGCTGCTTTTTAAATTTCTCCAAAGCCTGCTCTTTTGATTCGAAAACTACAGAAGAAACTCCGTCTATTCCTTTGATCTCTTCTCCTATTCTTTGTATCTGTTCTCCCGAAAGGTCATCTTTTAGAAAAGCCTTAAGTTCCAACTGTGATTCAACTTGGTATGCCATATGGTTTACATTTAAGATTATCAGCAAAAACATTCCGAGTATGACAAGAGCAGCCATCACAGAGGTGACAGAAGCTACAGTCATCAATCTGTTTCTAGCCAGATTGCTAAAACCTTCTTTTATGAAGTATCTAAAATTTCTAAAGAGCATATCCATATACACCCCTTGCTTCGTCCCTAACTATGTTCCCTTTTTCAAGAGCTATAACTCTTTTTTTCATCGCATCAACTATGTCTTTAGCGTGGGTAGCCATCACCACGGTTGTACCTCTTTTATTAATCTCAGCCATAAGTTTTACAATCTCCCAGGAAGTATCCGGGTCCAAATTTCCTGTAGGCTCGTCTGCAATTAAAATGGAAGGCTCATTTACAATTGCTCTGGCCAGAGCAACCCTTTGCTGCTCTCCGCCAGAAAGCTGCTGAGGGTACTGGTCCGCCTTATCGCTCAAGCCAACGAGGGAGAGAACCATTGGCACTTTTCTCCGTATTTCCTTTGGGTGTGCCCCTACTACCTCCATTGCAAAAGCCACGTTTTCAAAAACGGTTTTGTTGGGAAGGAGCCTAAAGTCCTGAAAAACGACCCCCATGCTCCTTCTCAGATAGGGAATCTCTTTCCTCTTCATCTTTGTTATGTCCTTTTTGTTAACAATAATCGTTCCAGAAGTGGGCTCTTCCTCTTTTAACAGAAGCTTTATCAAAGTAGACTTGCCTGCGCCACTGGGACCCACAATAAAGACAAATTCGCCGCTTTCAATTTCAAAATTGATATTTGAAAGGGCAATTATCCCTTTGTCATATTTTTTAGAAACATTTATAAACTTTATCAACTCTTTTCACCTCGAAATATCGTATAATTTTGCCAAAGTAATCGCCAATTTGAGAAGTAAAGCCTCATCAAACTTGCGGGCATCCAAGCCCGACATCTTCAAAATCTTGTCCAGCCTGTAAACCAAAGTATTCCTATGTATGTAAAGGTCTCTTGAAGTCTCACTCAAATTCAAATTATTTCTGAAAAAAGCATTTAAAGTCTGCATGAGTTCTTCGTCTTTTAAAAGGTCTTCCCCAATGTTAACTCTCTCTAAAAACTCTTCTGCTTTTTCCTTATCCATCCCCCATAGAATTTCTGAGTAGATATAATCCTGATACAGATATATCCCTCTTTCCCCTTCCAGTTTCTCGCCAAAGAAGAGAGCCTTTTCAGCCTCTTTATAGGCTACATGGAGCTTCTCAAGAGGAAAAGAAGAAAAAGAACCGGCTATTTTAACATTTTTCACGTATCCTTCGGATTCTATCATATCCTTCATCGTCTTGAAAAGCTGTACTAAATTTTCGCAATATCTAGAAGGAAATATAACTGCAAATCGTTTTTTACCAATTTTTATGACATGAACAGCCTTTCTTTCAAAAATGTTTAGCACAATTTTTACAGCGTCCTCTATTTCATTTTCAACCTCTACAATTGCCACATTATAGCTTACAGTATTATCAATCTTATACCTGTGCGCATAGTAGGAAAGCAGGCTGGAAGGCAATCTATTTTCAAGCACGTTTATAAGGTAATCTTCTTTTGACAGATTCTCATCGAAATATCTGAAAATAAGGCTTATCGCAAGTATAAGCTTTTTCTCCTCTTCGGTCTTCCCCTTTAAAGCGATTACAAAAACTGGATTATTATCATAGAAAATGTTGTAACATGTAAATTCTCCTATGTAATAGACATCTCTTTCTTCAATATATTCTACCATCAGGTCTAAAAATCCTGCTTTTTTTTCAAAAAAATCTTCTTTTCCGTATATTAAATTTCCTTCTGTGTCAAATATGTAAAGAGGAACATCCAAATGTTTCTTAATATCTTCACCAATTTTTCTCAACAGATTGTAATCGACCATCATCCTCACCCATTTTCCTAGTTCTTAGTATACAATAATTATACACTATTTTCTAGAAGAAATAAGAGGCAAAAGTAAATTTATGTGGCATTTTGTCAAAAAAATTAAAGAGGCCTCATCGGCCTCTTCAGATTTTATGAACTTGCAGTTTTATCTGCAATTATAACGGGAGACTCTTTCACTGTTCTATTCAATATTGTCATTTCCGTTTCCTTATCAAACATGTGAAGTTTATTCACATCAAAACCTATCTTAATCACATCGCCAGATTTCGCTCTGGTCCTTGGGTCTACTCTTGCAGTGAGAGAAACGCCGTTTACATCAAGATAGAGGTACGTCTCCGCACCCATAAGCTCTGTGACTTCAACTTTCGCCTCAACAACAGCCTCTGGATAGGCTTCTAAGAACACCTCTTCATCGTGCAAATCTTCGGGCCTTATGCCAAGCACTATTTCTTTTCCTATATAGTTCGGGTCTTTTAACCTCTTCAAGATTCCCTCGGGAACCAGTATGCTATATCCTTTGAAAGTAGCATAAACCTTTCCATCTCTATTTTCCAGTCTAGCATCTATGAAATTCATCTGCGGGCTTCCAATAAAACCAGCAACAAACAAGTTGTTCGGATAATCGTAAATCACCTGTGGCTCATCTACCTGCTGTATAACCCCGTCTTTCATAACAACTATTCTCGTCCCCATCGTCATAGCCTCTGTCTGGTCGTGGGTGACATAAATGAAAGTTGTCTGCAATCTCTCATGCAACTTCTTGAGCTCTGTCCTCATCTGAACTCTTAACTTTGCGTCCAAGTTTGAAAGTGGCTCATCCATCAAGAACACCTTAGGATTTCTCACAATAGCGCGACCCAAAGCCACCCTCTGCCTCTGACCGCCAGACAAAGCTTTTGGCTTTCTGTTGAGAAGCTCCTCAAGGCCCAAAATTCTGGCTGCCTCTTTTACCTTCCTGTCAATTTCTGCTCTTGGCACTTTTCTAAGTTTTAATCCAAAAGCCATATTGTCGTACACTGTCATGTGAGGATAAAGGGCATAGTTCTGAAAAACCATCGCAATGTCCCTGTCTTTGGGCGGCACGTCGTTTACCAATTTTCCGTCAATGTACAATTCTCCGCTTGTGATTTCCTCAAGCCCTGCTATCATTCTCAAAGTGGTGGTCTTCCCACAACCGGAAGGGCCAACCAAAACTATAAATTCTTTGTCGGCGATCTCCAAGTTAAAATCCTTAACTGCGGTTACACCGCCAGGATACACTTTGTACACATGTTTGAGCACTACTTCAGCCATTCCTTTTCCCCCTATTCGAAAACGTTTGATACTATTATAATACTGTTTTTTTCAATTTTCTATTGGCAGTAAATATGATATTTCAATCAAATTTTTGTACAATATACATACATGAAAATTAATATTTTTGAATTTTATCCAAAAACTTGAACCAAAGGTAAACCAAAATCCCATCTATTATCATTAAAGTCCAGAACACTTTATCTTTCATTTTCCTTCCTCCGCATCCATGGAGATAAACTGAATAAATTTATGAGATTTCCAACTGCAAGAAGAGCTCCTACATCCACAATAAGGCTGTATATGTAACTCCACTTTATATACTCAAGTGCTCCTGCATTATGAAGAGAATACTCCATAATGAAAAACAAAAGAGTGAGTATAAATACATTGGCAAGTTGCAAGTTTTTCTTACGCGGATAAGTCTGTGCATATAAAACACCTATGCAGAAAGGCGCTCCAAAAGTAAAGAAAAAGCTCGATTTAAAAACTGTAAAAACAGGGTCAGAAAAAGAGTACAAATTCAAAGTAATAGCTATCTCGTCCACTGTAAGCTGAAAAATAGCTGCCAGTATCCCTCCCCATATAGTGTATTTAATATATCTTAAATCAATCAAAGATAAAAAAATAACCCATGAAATTACAAATGTGGCTACCCAGTACATTTTCTTTCACCTCTTAATTTATTCTTCCCGTTTTTTTTGAAAATATCTTGACAGCAATTTTCACAAATGATATGATAGTAAAAAAATCGAATAAAAATACCTCATCTTCTTTGAAGGTGAGGTAGAGGCGCGGGTCATCAAGAGTAACATGCCAGAGGTGTTAAGGGCCGATGAAGGTGTGTGAAAGGGGTGCCCGCCGAAGCGCGTAAACTTCCTTAAGGTTTACGTAGCTGGGCCTATGCCGAACAGGTATAGGACTGTCACTGAAGGCTCCCCAGGCCTTCAGTGGAGAGCTATCTCGCTACGGGGGAAGGAGGTATTGCCTATGTCTATGATGAAAATAGACAGCTAAGGTAATACTTGGCTGTATTTTATTTTGTCTTGCAATTTTATAATTTAAATTATTAAAGTAAATGAGGTTGAGAGTATGCTACACGGAACAATGAGAATAAATTCAAAAGGACATCTTGAAATAGGCGGATGTGACACAGTTGCCTTAGCTAAAAAGTTTGGAACTCCTCTTTATGTAATAGATGAGGAACTTCTAAGACAAAATTGCAGAGCCTTTTACAATGGCTTTAAAAGAGATTATCCGGGAAACGAAGTAATCTATGCCAGCAAGGCTTTTATGACAATGGCCATATGCAAGATAATTGAAGAAGAAAACTTAGGCCTTGACGTAGTATCAGGTGGAGAACTTTATACAGCGCTAAAGGCAGGATTTCCTCCAGAAAAAATCTATTTTCACGGCAACAATAAGTCCCGAGAAGAACTCATAATGGCTTTAGAAAATGACATAGGAAAGATAATCGTAGATAACTGGCATGAACTCAACATGCTAAATGAACTGGCAAGGAAAATGAACAAGGTACCCAATATTTATATAAGAGTATCACCAGGGATAGAGGCTCACACTCATCAGTACGTAAAAACCGGACAGATAGATTCAAAATTTGGATTCCCTTTGTTCAACGGAGATGCAATGAGAGCCATTGAATACGCTCTTACCCTTAAAAATGTGAATCTGGTAGGTCTTCATTCCCACATTGGCTCTCAAATTTTCGATTCCTATTCTTACAAAGCTGAGATAGAAATAATGATGAATTTTATAAAACTCATTAAAGAGTTCCTCGGATGGGAAGTAGAAGAATTAGACCTAGGAGGAGGATTTGGAATAGCGTATACGGAGGAAGACGACCCCCAGCCTATTGAAAAAATAGCTCATGAGATGATGCAATCCGTCAAAGAATACTCTGTTTCCTTAAATGTAAAAATGCCCAAAATAATAGTAGAGCCAGGCAGGTCCATAATAGGCAATGCAGGAACAACTCTTTACACTGTTGGAGCTATAAAAGAAATACCCGGAATCAGAAAATATGTAGCAGTGGACGGAGGCATGTCTGATAATATCCGCACAGCCTTATATGGAGCAAAATACGAGGCTATTGTGGCAAACAAAGCCAGACTCCCAAGGGTAGAAAAGGTATCTATAGCAGGAAAACTATGTGAATCGGGAGACATGCTCATATGGGACATACTACTTCCTGAAATCGAAGAAGGGGATATTCTAGCAGTCCTGTCAACTGGAGCTTACAACTACTCTATGGCCAGCAATTACAACAGGCTCCCAAGACCCGCAGCAGTATTAGTTTCTAACGGGCAAGCTGATGTAATAGTTGAAAGAGAGACTTATGAGGACCTTGTAAGAAAGGACGTCATTCCTGAAAGGTTATTAAGCGTAAAAAGAAAAATAGTAAATTATTAAAAAAGAGAGGGGATGCCCTCTCTTTTTTATTTTACCCTTCAGCTGTACCCTCGCCTTCCTCTTCTTCCTCTTCACCAGCCTCTTTAGGAACAAGTATAGAAACCACTATTTCTTCAGGGTCATCCAGCACTTTCACGCCCTCAGGCACAGGTATATCTTTCACAAAAAGCGTATCTCCTATCTCCAAGTGGCTCAAATCCACTACAATCTCCTGAGGTATTTTGTCCGGCAAGCTCTCCACTGTCAACTCCCAGAGCTGATGCTGTACAATTCCGCCCTTGCTTTCAATGAGGCCAATTCCCTCAAATCTCAAAGGCACAGTAGCCTCAATCTCTTCATACATAGATACCCTCTGAAAATCCACATGTATTATTTTGCCTTTTAAAGTGTCCTCCTGTATTTCTTTTATGAGCGCAGTATGCGTAGTGCCGTTTACTACTACATTGAGCAATACGTTTCTCCCATATTTCTGCAGAAGTTTTTGTAGCTTAGTATACTCAACAGCCAGAGGAATATTCTCTGTCATGTCTTTCCCGTACATAATAGCAGGAACATACCCTTGATTTTTCAATCGGCGAGCAGCGCTTTTACCTGTCTCCCTTTTTACAGCCTCAAGTGTAATTGCCTGCATCTTCTCCCTCCTCTTTTTTTGGTTTTCACATACTATTTTACCACCCTGTTTTAATAATATCAAATCTGTTTGACAGTTTCACTTTTTCATAGTAAACTTTAATTTGGAAAGCGTGCGCCTGTAGCTCAGTGGATAGAGCGTTCGGCTCCGGACCGAAAGGTCGCAGGTTCGACTCCTGTCAGGCGCACCATTTTTTTATTTCAAGGCCTTCTCCTCTTCAAGCCCTGATATTATTTCTACTACTTCGTCCCCTAAATTCTTTACTATAAAATCTGCTTCTGATAAGTCCTGATTCCCAGAATTGGGGTTTACAAATCCTATAACTTTCATTCCAGCGCTTTTAGCTGCATGAACACCATTGTAAGAATCCTCTATTACGACACATTCTTCAGGCTTGACTCTTAACTTTTCAGCTGTATATAAAAATATGTCTGGATACGGCTTGCTTCTTTTTACATAATCTCCAGAAACTAACATATCAAAAAAGTTCTTTAAGTTTAATTTTTGAACCACCAATTCTATCACATCTATTGGAGAGGAAGAAGCCACTGCCAGTTTGTATTCCCTTTCAAAAAGCTTCTTAACCAATTCCTGTATTCCTGGCACAGGAATAATTTCTCCAGTGCTCAAGACGTGGTCTAAATACCTTTTTCTGTCTCTTCTTACCAGCTCTTCTACACTTTCTTTTAAATTAAACCGCTCTTTAATTTTTTCCCACATGTAATAAGAAGAACTTCCTACAAATGTCATGTGTTCTTCTTCAGTTATCTCAACTCCCAGTTCTCTAAATAACTCTCTCTCAAGCTTAAGATGCACAGGTTCACTGTCAATCATTACTCCATCCATGTCAAAAATAACTGCTTTAATCATTTCATCACCTGGTCACCCAAACTGTACAAAAATGCACAGTTTAGATAGCTGGGGTATTTGTAGTCCGCCCTTCAGGCTTTCCCAGCCCCAGCAGGCGGTTTTTGGGAAAGCCATAGCCCCTGCCCCAAGAAGCAGGAACTCGCGCCCTTACGGGTCTCTCCACTTACCCTGAATTAGTAATCCTTTCAGGGTAGAGAAGTCTCTTGGTACCTTCTCAGGAGAGAGTGGAGTCACCACCGCTACCTTGAGAACTCGCCAGAAATCATAGGTACTAAAACTTGTTCCATCCAGAGGTTCTAGCACCCTTCCTGGCTTACTCTCAAGGCTTTGTAAAATTTCTATTGCTTTATTTATTTCCCTTAAATGCTTTTTCTTTATATGCTTGTTTCTAACTGTTTTCTTTACATGCTCTTTTAATTCTTCTAATTCTTCTACAGTCAATGCGTTGAGAAACTTCATATAATTATCTGGTATCTCTTCCTGCAGTCCCAACCCTCTTCTTGCTATTACATAGGCTGCTGCTATATCTTTTGTTATCATATACTGCGGTGAATATTTTAACATGCCTATTATTGACGTATAAGAAGGGTCTACCTCTATTACTTCTATCCCTTCTCTTTTTGCTAGTATTTTTATTTTTGAAAGAAGTGATTTATAGCTAAACCTATGTCTTATTCTCCTTGATTTTCTCCCTGAAAAGTCTCCTCTTTTGCCTTTTTCTTTTATTTCTAATCCCTCAATTACAATTGCTTTTCCTTTTTCTTTTGCTATTTTTACTATCTCATGAGCATATTGCCATCTGAAATATTCTTTTTTGTCTTTACTGCCACTTGCAAGCTCTGGCATTGGCATATTCCCATAGCTTATTAGATTCCCTTTTTCATCTACTTCTGTCCATGATATGTTGTCCGGATATGCGTTTATGTCTATTCCTATGACTCCTTTTTCTTTTGTTATTTTTATTTCTGGATATTCTTCTTCAATAGCAAAATAGGCGTATATACTACCGTTTTTAAGTTTTAATTCTACAGAGTAGGGTATGTTTGATTCTCCAATTTCCTGCAGAAATTCTTCTCTTCTCTTATTCTTTTTGTAGCCTGCTTCTATTTTGGCATATACATATTTTCTTTCCCCTACATTTATCCTTAAGAAAGTGCCATTTTTTTCTACTTCTATTCTTGTGTTGAGATTTCCTTTTTTGCTTTTATCTCCTCTTGAATATAGATTTCCTTTTCTTTTCTCCTGCCACCTAATTTTTAATTTTTCATATGCCTTCCCGTTTATATGGCGCTTTTGAAGTTTTCCAAACAAGTCTCTTCCTCCAAAAATGACTTTCTTTGGATTGTTGTCTAATTGTCTAGATGACTCTAATACACCTTTTGCTTTCATTATTGCATCGTGTACATATCTTGAGTTTAAATCAAAAGGTTTCTGAAGGTCTCTTTTTAATGTTTTTCTATCATAACCTTCTAAAAGCCTTTTGTATGCAAATCTCATGCAAGAAGACCATCTTCTCATTAAGTCTAATACTATTTGCTTGTCTTCTTGATTCAGGAAAATAAGCTTAGCTTGTATTACTATCACGTTTTTACCACCCTTCTACCCGTAAATTCTTGCTGCGAAGGATGTTACTATTGCTATTAACTCTTCTGCTAGTTCTTTATTTCATTTACTCCACTTGCTATTTCAGATATAACTTCATACTGCTATTCTTGGAAATTAGTGTATTCTTCAAGCTTTTTAATTTGATTCTTGAGATATTCTTCCTGTTTTTTTGTAGACACTCTTGCATACAACACCACTTTAGGTTTTGGCTTTTCTTCCAGCATACCTAATAACTTTTCTATATCTTCTTTTTTGTACCTTCTTCTCCCTTCTGATGTTCTGACTGAGGTTATTAATCCTTTCTTTTCCCAGTTTATTAAGGTAATTCTGCTTATATCATACAGTTCTTTAGCTTTTTTATAGTTATTAACGTTCATTAACATTCAATTGAAATTATATCATTTTTTACTAACAATTCCAACTGTTTTGACCTCCTCATTTTCTGAATTTCCTCTTTTCAAGCATTTCTCTTATTGCAGCGTAAAACAAAATAACACCTATAAAAGCCGGGAATACAAAAGCTATAAGGTCTTCAGCAGAAATTTTTGAAAATAAAATACCAATTAAAGGCAGAATCATAGAAAGAGCAATTACCATCAAAAAGATTGGCCTCTTTTTTAATCCTTTTAAAGGCCTCGGTACACGACCACTGCCTATATAATAACCTGGATTATACTGATTTTCTTGCCATTCTTCTAACTCTTTTAATTCCTTCTCAAATTCCTCTTTACCCTCTTTCACCACTCATTCCTCTCTTTTTAATTATTCCTTAATGTTTTCTATATTTACTCTTATCTTTTCACTTAACTCTTCAAAACAGCTGACATATCTTCTCTTTATGTTTTCATAAATTTCCAAAGCCATTTTGCTATTGTAAATATGTGTAGTCCTATTCCTGTCCATAAGCATATCTATCCACATTTCTCCATCCTGTATTAAACCTGCACTATAAGCGGCTTTAATTGCACTTCTTGGGCTATTTACTTCAATCCCTTCATAAGCAAGATAATCTTTCATAATCTTCCATGCCAGTTCAAAAGTAAACTCAAACCTCTGTATTACCCCATCTATAATTATTTCGTTTGTCACTTCTATTGCCAGAGCTTCTTTTAATCGCATTAAAGCAT
Source organism: Caldanaerobacter subterraneus (assembly GCF_004345675.1). GTDB lineage: Bacteria > Bacillota > Thermoanaerobacteria > Thermoanaerobacterales > Thermoanaerobacteraceae > Thermoanaerobacter > Thermoanaerobacter subterraneus. The sequence goes on from NZ_SLWU01000003.1 coordinate 83,535, forward strand.
TTTCAAAATCTTTAAATCTCTGTAACAATCTTTCTTCTGTCATATATCTCTACTCCATCTTTTAAAATACTTTCTCTAAATTCTTTCCTGCAAAGAGTATCAAAATGCACCACATCAAAACTCAAGGGGGTATTCAATCCTTCTAAATCAAACTGCAAAAGATTTAATTCTGTATGCGTTATTTTTTCCCCGAACACACATATGTCAATATCGGAAGTCCTCTTAAAATCCCCTCTGCCTCTAGACCCAAAAATTACTGCCTTTTCAACGCTCTCATACTTGCTCAACACTTTTATTATCTCACCAAGAAGAGATACAGATAGCCCTGTTTTTTCACTTACTTTTGACAAGACATATTTTTTATTCATCTTAAAACCTCTCAGCTCTCTATTTAAAAAGCCTTCTAGGTATATACCTTCCTATCGCCTCTAACATTTTTTCATTGGGCTCAAAAAACAGCAAAGTCTTGACACCGCCATTTTCAAACACTGCGAAATAAACATCTGGAGAAGACATAGAGCTTACTGCTTCAATTCTATTTTTAATGCTTTTTATATCTTCAGTAAATTTATCGCTATTAACTCTCGCCATGACCTCAAAATTTTTGCAATCTACAGTCAAAAGATGCTTTCTTCTCTTCTGATCTATTATCTTATCTACGTCCAATTCGCTATTTGTAAGGGCGTATTCAAATTCAATATTGCGAGACCGAATCAAGTAATAGGCCAAGTACCCAAACAGCACTGCAAAGAAAAGCCAAAAGCTTCTAAGAAAAGGGATTAATGGTATAATCCCAAACACTAATATCAACGTTCCAACTATTATTCCTATTGTAAAAAAGACATCTTGAGAAGTTTTTTGCTTTTTAACAAGCTTTTCAATAAATATATCCATCCCCGTCACCTCTCATTAATTATATCAATAATGTCAAATCCATACAAGTAAATAAAAAGCGTTAAATTTATTTTCTGCCCTTCCGAAATAATACTTTGGTAGTGTATAATAAAATAAAAACTTAAAAAATTCGGGGGTAAATGATGAATACCAATGATATTGTATTTGCCCTTGACATTGGGACAAGAGTAGTTGTGGGGATAGTCGCAACTGAAAACAATGGGAAACTAGAAATCTTGGCAAGTGAACAAATGGAACACCAGGAAAGAGCGATGTTTGACGGCCAAGTTCACGATATAGATAAAGTAGCTCATGTGATCTTGTCAATCAAAGAAAAATTAGAAAACACCCTGAAAATAAAGCTTAGAGAAGTGGCTATCGCTGCAGCAGGAAGGTCACTTAAGACGCAATTCGCCAGAGCAGAAAAAAGTCTAGCAGAAGACCATGAAATAACCCTTGAGGATATACACAGCTTAGAGCTAGAAGCTCTGGAAATTGCCCACAAATCTATTGTATCTAAATCTGGGATAACAGACTATCACACTGTTGGCTACACCGTATCCAATTACTATTTAAATGGCCTTCCAATAGCCAATTTAAAAGGGCACAGAGGAAAAGAAATGGCAGTAGAAATTTTGGCCACTTTTCTTCCCTTCGATGTAGTAGAGGGCCTTTACGCTTCAGTGAAAAAATCCGGGCTCGAAGTATCTTACATAACACTGGAACCCATCGCCGCTATAAATGTCTCTCTCAAGCCAGACATAAGGATGCTAAACATAGCACTAGTGGATATAGGAGCAGGCACTTCTGACATCGCAATATCGAAGGAAGGAAATATAATCGCTTATTCGATGGTGCCTTACGCAGGCGATGAAATTTCCGAGGAAATAGCACGGCATTTTCTCACAGATTTCGCTACCGCAGAAAAAATTAAAAAATCCACTAAAAAAGAAATAAAATTTAAAGACGTTCTAGGTATTGAACACACTATTTCAAGAGAAGAGGTATTAGAAGTTATAAAGCCTTCTGTCAAAACCCTTGCCCAAAAAATATGCGAAGAAATTGTAAAATATAACGGCAAAAGCCCTTCCGCGGTATTTTTAGTAGGGGGAAGCAGCAACCTTCCAATACTGCCAGAAGAGATAACCTCTTTTTTAAAGCTTCCTCCCAATAGGGTTTCTGTAAGAGATATAAAGTCTGTCGAAATTTTGCACTCTCGTCCAAAAAAGCTCAAAGGTCCTGAAAGTATTACCCCTATAGGGATAGCTTATTCTGCGATGATAAATAAAAGGAAAGATTTTGTAAAGGTATATGTAGAAGATAAATTAGTTAAAATCTTTAACATAAAGAGCCCTACTGTAATGGATGCTCTTTTAGCTATAGATTACAGCTCTCAAAATCTAATTCCACAAAGCGGAAAAGACCTGACCTTCACGCTAAACGGTGAAAAAATGACCATTAAAGGAGAAGAAGGTATTCCTCCAAAAATATATGTAAACGGAACTTTAGCTAATTTAAAAACTTCAATAAAAGAAGGCGATAGAATAAGCATCATCGGCGGGAAAAAGGGAAAAGACGCTTTTATTACCGTAAGAGATCTCGTGAAAGGTGCAGAAAATAAAGAAATTTATGTAAACGGAAAGCTGGCTGATCCCGATTACTCAATAAAAGAAGGAGATGAAATAAGAGTAGAAGACAGCATAAAGAGTTTTTCTATAACGGTAAATGGAAAAGAGGTCCTTTTAAAAGGTAAGAGAGAGTACATGTTCATAGACTTATTCAATTTTATAGACATAAAATTGGACAACAACAGAGTACCCGAAATGAAAATAAATGGCAAGAAAGCCTCCTACACTGATTTGCTTCATCCCGGAGATGTGATAGAAATCATATAGCCCGACACCTAATTTACAAAGGCGTCGGGCTAAACTATAGAACCTGCGTGAATTTTTTTGCTTGGACTATTAGACCACCTTCCGCACTTATCTCCCCATCTGGAAATAACTTCATCTCCCTGTATAAATTCTACTACCTCACAGTGATTGGGACAAGCGGTGCACTCGAACCCTAACGCTTTGTACTCCAAATCGCTTACTTCAAAGCCTTTAAATGAAGTGTAACCTTTTTCTTTGACTGCATCTTTTGCCAATATCGCTGCGCCAATCGCCCCCATAACACCGTAGTATTTGGGAACATATACCTTCATTCCCAAAGCCTTTTCAAATGCAGCTTTTATTCCTTTGTTGGCAGCGACACCTCCCTGAAATACAATGGGCTCCTTAATATCCTTTCCTTTTCCCACATTGTTCAGATAATTCCTCACTAAGGCGTCACACAAGCCGCTTATTATGTCAGGAAGGGCATATCCCATCTGCTGTTTGTGAATCATGTCGGACTCTGCAAATACGCTACACCTTCCTGCAATCCTTACAGGGTTTTTGGATTTTAGTGCCAAATCTCCAAATTCCTCAATTGGTATATTTAATCTGTAAGCCTGTTGGTCTAAAAATGACCCGGTTCCAGCCGCACATACTGTATTCATTGCAAAATCCACTACAACGCCATTTCGCAAAATTATTATCTTTGAGTCCTGCCCGCCAATCTCAATCACTGTCCTTACATCCTTTACTATGCTGGAAGCAGCCACCGCATGAGCAGTAATCTCATTTTTTACAATATCCGCTCCTACCATAAGCCCTGTTAACTGCCTGGCACTTCCAGTAGTGCCGACTCCTTTAATCTCTACATCGCCTATTTTTTCTTTTATTTCCCTCAAAGCTTCTTGAACAGCTTTTATCGGCTGCCCTCTGGTCCTTATGTAGACATAATCTATGACATTGTTCTCCTCATCAATGACAGCAATATTTGTGCTGACTGACCCCACGTCTATTCCCATGTAACCTTCCATATTAAACCTCCTAAACAGTTCATTTATTTTACATTTTTGCCTTCAAAATCATTTTTTATACTTTTGAAGTTTTGCGAATAAATCCCATCAATAAGCAAAAACTACATTCAGAATAAAAGTGGGGGCGGAAAACATGAAGAAGAATTTGCACACAATAATCCTTGTCATGTCAATTTTTGTAAATATTCTTCTCCTGTATCTTTTTATCACAGAAGTAAATCCTAATTTGAGCTTGAACCTCACTTTTCTTTTGATTGCAGCGGCAACCGCAATAGCTTATATTCTCCTAAAGAATAAATTTTCTGAGCTCATGCCAGTTAAATACAACTCCCTTTCCGAGATAAATGAAGAAGTTACCAAAAAGAAAGGAAACATAACTTTTAAAGACGTGGCAGGATTGGATGAAGTAATAGAAGAATTAAAAGTGATAATTGACTTTATGACAAATACAGAAAAATATAACAAAATGGGAGCAAAAATACCCAAAGGGATACTCTTCTACGGCCCTCCAGGAACAGGAAAAACGCTATTGGCTACTGCTCTAGCAGGAGAGACAAATTCCACTTTTATAAGCGCTTCCGGGTCAGAATTTGTAGAAAAATACGTGGGCGTTGGAGCAAGTAGAATAAGAGCCCTTTTTGCAAAAGCAAAGAAAAATGCTCCCAGCATCATTTTCATAGACGAAATTGACGCGGTTGGAACCAAAAGAAACACTGACAACAATTCCGAAAAAGACCAAACTTTAAACCAGCTCTTAGTAGAAATGGATGGCTTCAACAGCAATGAAGGGATCATAGTAATAGGAGCTACTAACAGAATAGATATGCTGGATGAAGCCCTTTTAAGGCCTGGCCGCTTTGACAGAACCATACATATTGGCCCGCCAAACTTAAAAGGCCGCCTGGAAATTCTGAAAGTTCACACGAGGAATAAACCCCTAGATGAAAGCGTGTCTTTAGTAGACCTCGCCAGAAAAACCCACGGAATGACTGGGGCTCATCTAGCCACCATGTGCAATGAAGCTGCAATATTAGCCGTAATGAGAAATAAAACGAAAATTGGAAAAGAGGAATTTGAAGAGGCACTAGAGCGCGTAATCGCAGGGCTCAAAAAGAAAAATCCCTCTGGGCTAGAAAAAGAAAGGACTATAGCAGCGTATCATGAAGCAGGCCATGCCCTCATAGGGAAAATTTTGAATGTCAATGTCATAGAAAAAATTTCTATAGTACCCCGAGGAGAAGCATTAGGCTACGTGCTTAATTTCCCTAAAGATGACTCCTTCCTCCTCACAAAGACGGAGCTAAAAAACAAAATCACAATGCTATTGGGAGGAAGAGCTTCAGAAGAAATCATATTTAACGAAATTTCTACTGGAGCAGAAAACGACTTGAAAGAGGCTACAAAAATCGCCTACCAAATGGTGTGTAATTTCGGGATGAGCGAATTAGGCAATAGAGTTTTTGATTTGCATTTAGTAAAATCTACAGAAATGATCGATAAAGAAGTAGACAAGATTATAAATAGCTGTTACACCTTCGCAAGAAAGATACTCCTTGAGCATAAAGATAAAGTAATAGCAATTGCAGAAAAACTGCTTGAAAAAGAGACAATAACAAAAGAGGAGCTAGAGGAAATAATTGAAGAAAAGACCTCTATGTGCGTGTAAAAGGAGCCCCTATGAGGGCTCCTTTAAAAGTTTTGAAATTGCAAAAACTCCACCTGTTATCGCCAGAATTTCTATGAGCGTATTTTTGAAAATCAAAGAGACAGCATCTTCAAAAAAATTTAGAGGAAACATCTGAATGAGCCTGTCCTTTTCTACGTCCAAAAGCCACAGGTCGTTATTAAAAAAAGCCAAATGAAAAAGTGTAAACCAATTTTCAAAATCTAAAACTATTAGTACGCCTAATATCAATAAAGCAAGTAAACTAAAACCTACACCTTTTTGTAAAAGAGAAAGGGTTTTCACAAAAGAGGTCTGCCACACTAGAAGCGCAAAAAAAGCAAGAAAAACTGCAATAGATATATCCTTAAGCCAAAAGCCCAACTTAAATAAATTTTTCACGTCTTTCATATGAGCAAGTTCTTTATCATTGAACACTCTTACAAGGTCTCCTCCAATGTTTGCAAGTACATCCATGTCATCTGCTTTTCCCTTTAGGTATTCATGCATTTTCTCTGTCACTTTCAAAAGCTCTCCAATCTCCATCTTTGTAACAGAGGGAACGTCGTTTTTTAAATATTCATTCTTGTAAAAATCCAAATTGAAAGCTACATGTTCCAAATTAAATAAAAATAACCACAAAATTAATGAAAAAGCCATTACAAAAGTGACAACCCATATAAAGATTTTTTTCACTTTCCTCATAGTCAAATTACATCCTTTGAATTTTTTATTAAACTCTCATAAAAATTCTTCTGCTTTCTAAGTTCTCTGTAAAGATCCATTTTTTTCTTAATGGTGTGCATGTAAGAAAGCTTCCTGCTGTAAGAATTATCAAGTTCCAAAGCGTTTCTCACATAGTGAAGAAGCTCCTTGTCAAAATCCACTGGGACAGGAATTATGCCCATTAGCCTCTTTAACCTAGCTTTCCTGTACTCATTTGTCATCTTTTTAGACAATTCCTCGATTAAATAGATCACATTTTTTATCTCGTTTTTTATTATCATCTCATCTACAGGGTCCTCTCCAAACTTATCGCTTTCAATCACTATCTCAGTAGCGTCATTGAGCAAGTTCTCATATTCGGCTAGAATTTCTACTTCCCCAATTATGCTTTCATCCACGATCTCTATCAAATTGTGGTCAGAAGACTCTATCTCTCCTAAAAGCAAATTATACCTGTAAAGCTCAAAATACCAGCTTGAAATGATACTGTCGCACTTTTTAACACTTTTTTCAATTTCTTTACTGCTTTTTATCTCATTTCTCATAAGCCGCTTGTAAAACTCTATATACTGCTTTATAAAAGGTTCTTTTTTTATCAGAGATTGAATATCCTCTTCTCCTAAAAAAACTATTAAAAGCCTGTTGATTACACGACGTACAGAAAAAATTATTTCTCTTAATGAGTGAATCGCTTTTACAAGCTCTGAGCTCTCTTCTAAATACATTTCTATCTCTTCTTTTGAAAGAAGCTTTAAATCCAGAGATTGAAGGCTTTCAATCTTACTTGCTATAGAAGGGAAAATATCTCCATATCCTTCTACCAGTTTGCCATAGAAATTTTCTTCAATGTTTATCACGCTGGCTAAAAAGGATTCATAGGTAGAATATTCTCTTTCTAAAGCCTTTTGCAAATAATCATAAAAACGCCTTCTAGACATAGCAAATGGAAGAGAACTCAAAATTTCTTTTATCCTTTCTTCCTTTTCTTCCTCTACCTCATTCACAAAATTAAAAACGCTTTCATAAAAACTCTCCTCGTCTATAGCCTCTGCAGCAAACGAATCCCTCAGCTTATCACTAAAAACTTCATTCACATATTTTGCCTCAACGTAATAGCCGTATAACACCTCAATTGCGTCTTCCAAATAGTCTTTGTATTCCCTCATCGCCTTTTCTACGTTATCCCTTATCTTTTTTTCTGCAACCTGGTAATGATATACGTCGTTTACTACGTTTTTCACTACCTCTAAAATACCCCTATTTTTATCATCCATGTATTCTAAAGCCTTAACAACCTCCCTTTTTCTAAAAAGCACGTAGTTTAAATAAGTAGCTTCGTTGTAAGCTTCCAATAAACTTATAATTTGCACTATCTCTTTCTGCTTTTTTATTATCTCCTTCAGAAATTGAGAAAATTTCTCAGGGCTTTTCAAAGACTCGTGAAGTTTTTCTCTCAATTTCTTTATTTCATCCTGAGACATTTTTACACCTCTTTGCAATACTTTTCTATAATTTGATTATATTCTTTTTTTCATTTTAAATCAATTAAAAAAAGCCCGGCACAGGCCAGGCCTTTAAAGCTTATTCATCTTCTTGGCTTCTTCAGCCACAGTAAGCACTTTTTCAAAATCGCTCCCTATAGAAGCCTCTACTGCAGCTGCTACAGCCCCTTCTACCAAAGGCGCGTCCGCAATTTTGACCTTTCCCTCATATTCTTCTCCTAAGAGCTCTACCGCTGTCTGAGCGCTCATAACAGCGCTGCCGATATCAACTAGCACCACTACTCCTTCTCCTCTGTCTACTTTTTTTACCTGCTCCACTATTTCTGCAGCATCCGTGCCCAATCTCCCATCAGGCGTGCCTCCAGCTATGCCTATAGGTACTTTCCCCCTCGTCATTTGGTTTACCAGCTCAAACACGCCTTCAACAATTTTTCTTGAGTGAGACACTAACACTATTCCAACCATTTTACCCTCCACCATTACAGTAAATTAATAACATCTGCCAGGGCCTTTATCATTAGATAGGAGGAAGTAGCACCAGGGTCTATGTGCCCAATGCTTCTCTCCCCTAGATAACTGGCTCTACCTTTTCTAGCAGATATATTTTTTGTGTATTCCATCCCCTCTTTAGCAGCGTTAACTGCTCTTTTTAAAGCTTCAGGAAGAGCTATGTTGTTCTCCAAACTCTCTTTCAAAGCCTTGTAGGCAGGCTCAATAGAGTCTATCATGGTCTTATCTCCTGCCTGGGCTTTACCTCTGTCCTTTATACCCTGAAGAGCCGCTTCGAAAATCTTTACCACGTCTTCCTCTGTAAGTTCAGTTTTCCCTTGAACTGCCTGACCTGCCCTCATAAAAGCAGTACCGTACAAAGGCCCTGAAGCCCCACCTACTGTCGACACAAGAGTCATTCCCACAGTCTTCAATATCGTCCCTATATCAGAGTTTTCAGGAATTGTCGCCAATTTCTGTTTCACAGCTTCAAAACCTCTGTCCATGTTTATTCCATGGTCAGCGTCCCCTATCGCAGAGTCCAGTTCCGTGAGATATTCTTTATTTTCCCTTATCACTTCCACAATTTTATCTATAACTTTTAGCACATCTTCCTTTGTAATAACCATTTATACTTCCTACCTCCTGAAAATTATAGTTGTTTAAATGCTGGCGTATCAGCCTTTGCATCCAACAATGCCTTTAACTCCTCATCCAGCTTTAACAAAGTTATAGAAAAGCCGCTCATCTCAAGAGAAGTCATAAATTCTCCCACATAAGTCTTGTAAACTTTTATATCCTTTTCTTTTAGAATTTCTGCGACTTTTCTGTTAGCGATATAAAGCTCCATCAGAGGAGTTCCACCCATTCCATTTATCATTACAGCCACTTCATCGCCTGATTTATAAGGAAGGTCATTTATTATTTTGTCCATTAAATGCTCCACTATTTCATCAACGTGTTTTATCTTCTCTCTGTGCGTACCAGGCTCTCCGTGTATGCCTATTCCAATCTCCATCTCATCTTCTTGAAGAGTAAAACTTGGCTTACCCGCTGCAGGCACAGTACAAGGTGTTAACGCCATTCCCATCGAACGGACATTCGCTATGACTTTTTCAGCTACCCTCTTTACCTCCTTAAGGCTAGCTCCCTCTTGAGCTTTTGCTCCGGCAATCTTATGGACAAAAACAGTTCCTGCTATACCGCGTCTGCCTTGCGTCCAAGTGCTGTTTTCCACTGCCACATCATCGTTTACTATAACCTGGTCCACCTCTATTCCCTCTGCTTGCGCCATTTCTCTTGCCATTTCAAAATTCATTACGTCTCCCGTGTAATTTTTAATGATAAGCAGCACGCCCTTCCCAGAGTTTACAGCCTTAATAGCCTCATACATCTGGTCAGGTGTCGGTGAAGTAAAGACTTCTCCAGGGCAAGCAGCGTCAAGCATTCCGTAACCCACGTATCCTGCGTGGGCAGGTTCGTGTCCACTTCCTCCACCACTGACAAGTCCTACTTTACCTTCAACTGGCGCATCTTTTCTCACAATCACATTGATATTCTCAAGCTTTCTGAGATAATTGGGATGAGCTGCCAAAAGCCCCTCAATCATCTCCTTTACAACGCTCTCAGGATTGTTAATTAACTTTTTCATGAAAAGTACCTCCCCACAGTAAATTACTTTAATTCTTTTGCTTTATTATTATGCAAAAACCATGCCAGTTTTTTTTTGCTTATTTTCCCCAAAAATAAAAAAGCCCATGCAGGCTATATTGGGAAAAAGTATCAAGCGACAGGGTAAGTTGGTATTATCTATCAACAAGTCCGAATTTCCGGGCCTTGGAAGCGACTGTCTTATGAGTAAGGCCTAAAACTTTAGCCGCTTTGTTAAAACTCTTGTATCTATCTAAGGCCGCTTTTATTATCTTGTATTCATATTCTTCCATTGTAAGTAATTCGCTGTGCTCATCCAAATAAATCACATTGTTTTCTGAAACGATTGTATCTTCATTCCGTATGTATTGAGGTAAGTCTTCATAGTCTATATATTCACCTTCGCTTAAAGTGATACATCTTTCTATTATGTTCTCTAATTCCCTTATGTTTCCAGGCCAGTCATAGTGAATTAAAGCTTGCATGGCTTTCTTCGTAATACCTTTTATATTTTTATTGAGCTTCTTATTGAGTTTTTCTATAAAATGCTCCACAAGCAATGGTATATCGCCGCGTCTCTCCCTCAATGGCGGCAGCATTATTGGTATAACATTCAGACGGTAATACAAATCTTCTCTAAAAGTACCTTCTTTTATTGCCTTTTCAAGGTCTTTATTTGTGGCTGCAATTATCCTCACATCTACCTTTATAGTCTTTATTCCCCCAACCCTTTCAAACTCTTTTTCCTGTATAACTCTCAAAAGCTTTACCTGAATCTCCGGAGGTATTTCCCCAATCTCATCCAAAAATACGGTGCCACCGTCCGCCAGTTCAAATTTCCCTATCTTCTGCGTTACAGCCCCCGTAAAAGCTCCTCTTTCATGGCCGAAAAGCTCGCTTTCCAGCAATGTAACAGGAATAGCGGCACAGTTCACCCTTATGAAGGGCTTATCCCTTCTTCTGCTGGCGTAGTGGATTGCCTGTGCTACCAGCTCCTTTCCCGTGCCACTCTCTCCTCTTATCAAAACAGTGGAATCCGTTTCTGCGGCCTTTGAAGCAATAGTGAGGGCATCCCTTAACTTTCCACTATTCCCTATTATTATGTCAAAAGCTTTATCCAGCTTCCTGTTCCTTTTTAACTCGTTTTCCAGATACTCTATCTGAGGAAAATCATAAAAGACTATTACAGACCCTTCTATTTTATTGCCAGTATAAATAGGCGTTATATTGGTAAACACAACATTATTGCCAACCTTAATCTTTTTGTTCATTTCCTCTTTCCCCGTTTTTAGTACATTCTCAATTTTTATTCCCGGGATGACCTCTTGAATTTTCTTGCCTATAGCTTCATCCATGCTTATCCCTGTAATGCCTTCTGCCAGTTTGTTAAATATTGTTATAACTCCATTTTCGTCAGTAACCACAAGTCCTGACCCGATGGAATTAAAAATTTTCTCATAGGCTATAGAAGTATTCCTCAAAAGCTCATACGTGTCTTTTTCTTCTTTTTCCTTGCCCAGTTCAGAATTGAAAAACTGCATAAATTCGTCAAAAGCCTTTTCAGCCTTTAACCCTTCTATTATCACTTCTATTTCTTCCCCACGAGAGGCAAAAAAGGTCACCATGGAAAGCATGCTACCAGCAGGAACCAACCTACTCTCATTGATTTTTCTAAAAAATATGCTGACATCGTTCCTTTTGCTTATGCGGCTTACTTCTTGAACTATGTGGGCAGCAATTTGAGAATGGATGCTCACAGGTAGTCTCAACCTTTCCCTCTTTTCCACCATTTTATCACCACGCATTAACTTACTTCTTTTTTATAAAGATTTCTAGTGGTAATCACGTCAACCCCCGTTCCCAATATGTTTTTAACTATCACATCTCCAATTTTAACAGGAGCTTTTACTTCAATTTTTGCCAGTTCCAGCATTATCTCATGGATTTTCTCTTTTGGAACAGGCTCTTTTGTTCTCACAGAAAGAAGAGGCAAATGTCCGCCCTTTGCCCTCACGCTTGTGGTCACCATTCTCTTTGGCATTGTAACTTCATTTTTTGCGTACTCAAGCCCTTTAGGACAAGAATAGCCTTTTATGCTCTTTATCTCCCCTCCTTCCATTTCAACTTTTATCCTGCAGCCCAGAGGACATACTATGCAGGTAATCTCCTTTACTTCCATTTTATCCCTCCTCCACCAAAAAGACAATACCCTCTTTTTCATCTGCATTTTTTAGTATTTCCTTACTTAAATTTACATCTATCATTTCACCAGGAGTAAGCCTTATCCTCTTCTGCCTTAAAAGGTACCTATCACCCGACTTTACTGCCAATATGGCATTATTGTACACATCTGTCGGTCTCATCCTAAATTTTATCCTTTTATCTATATTATCCACGTTTATTCTCTGTGGCACTACATAACGTATTCCTTTCCCCGCTTTAACAGAGATATTGCTCTTTTTAAACCCTCCTTCTCTTATAAACCTTATAGCCGAATTAGCTGCCATTCTGGCTTCTGCTGTCACATTGTCTACCAAATCGTGAACCTGAAGGACATTGCCACAAGCAAAAATCCCTGGAACACTTGTCTCCAGCATCTCATTCACAACAGGTCCTCCAGTCACTGGATCAAGTTCTATCCCTGCCTGTTTGGACAATTCGTTCTCAGGAATCAATCCTACAGAGAGTATCAAAGTATCGCAGCTTATATACTGGGCAGTTTCCATTATAGGTTCTCTGTTTTCATCGACTTTTGCGATAGTAACCCCTTCCACTCTATCCTTTCCATGTATCTCTACTACAGTGTGGCTCAATAAAAGTGGAATATCAAAATCTTCAAGACATTGCACTATATTTCTAGTAAGGCCGCTTGAATAAGGCATTATCTCTACCACAGCTTTTACTTTTGCTCCTTCTAATGTAAGCCTTCTCGCCATAATAAGCCCAACATCACCAGAACCTAATATCACTATTTCTTTCCCTGGAAGATATCCTTCCATATTTACATACCTCTGAGCAGTACCTGCTGTGAGAATACCTGCTGGGCGAGTGCCAGGTATCATAATAGCACCTCTCGGCCTTTCCCTGCATCCCATAGCTAAAATTATAGCTCCAGCTTTTATTGTGAACACACCTTCCTTAGAATTAACAGCTTTTACAATTCTATCAGGAGTTATTTCCAAAACCATAGTTTCCAACATTACATTTATGTCATATTCTTCTACTTTATCAATGAATCTTTGTGCATATTCTGGTCCTGTCAATTCTTCTTTAAATTCCTGAAGTCCAAATCCATTGTGTATGCACTGCTCTAAAATACCCCCAAGATATTTATCTCTTTCAATTATGACTATATTTTTTACACCCTTTTCATAGGCTTCTACAGCAGCACCCAAGCCTGCAGGGCCGCCACCTATTATGACTATATCATAGTTAAGCATTGCCATACACCTCTTTCTTCAAAAGCTCTGAAGCCTTGTCTAATAAAAACTTCTTTGTCTCACCGGCAAGAATGTAAGAATTCCTGCCATGCTTTGTAACTTCAAGAGGAGAAATGTTAAGCTCTCTTGCAAGTATCTCTACTATCCTGGGACCACAGAAACTTCCCTGACACCTGCCCATGCCTGCTCTTACGCGCCTTTTTACCCCGTCCACCGATTTCGCTCCAACAGGTCTTCTTATTGCATCTATAACTTCTCCTTCTGTCACCGTCTCACACCTGCATACTATCCTTCCATAGGCAGGATTTTCTTTAATGAGCCTATTTTTCTCTTCATCAGAAAGCTCTACAAACCTTATAACAGGTTTCCTCTTTGGGTTAAAATCGTCCTTTTCAACAAGCTCAAGACCTGCGTCTTTTAATATATCTCTCACCATTTCCGCAATTGCAGGTGCTGCTGTAAAACCAGGGGATTCTATTCCAGCCACATTTATAAATCCTTTCACATCCGATTCTCCTATGATAAAATCCTTCTCCTCCGTGTCAGGAGTAGCTCTTAAACCTGTAAACTGCGTTATTGTCTTTCGAACGTCAAATTTATCCACACTTCTTTTAGCAACAGTAATGGCTTTATTAAGTCCTTCCCTCGTAGTCGCTTTAAATTCCTTATCCTGTATGTCTTCTGAAGTAGGTCCTATAAGCAAATTGCCGTCAATGGTGGGTGATACCAGAATACCTTTTCCCATCTTTGTCGGCACCTGGAATATCACAGTCCTGGCAAGATAGCCTTGATCTTTGTCAAGTATCAGATACTCACCTTTTCTTGGATGCACAGAGAAAGGTTTTGCTCCCACCATATTGTTTATCACATCAGAATAAACTCCAGCTGCATTGACCACATACCTTGCATAAAACTCCTTTGAAGGCGTCTTTACGACAAATACATCCTCCTTTCTCTTAATATCTACTACCTCCGAATTAAAAGAAAACTCTACCCCGTTTTGGGCAGCATTTTCCGCCAGAGCAATAGTGAAAACATAAGGAGAAATAATTCCAGCCTTTTTGGCGTATAGAGCAGCTATGACATTGTCATTTATATACGGTTCAATTTCCTTTACCATGTCCTTTGTAATTATGGAGAGCTCTTTTACTCCATTCTTTATGCCTCTGTCAAATAGCTTGTAAAGCTCTTTAATTTCCTCTTCTGAAAAAGCCACCACTAAAGAACCAGTCCTTTTCATAGGAACGTCCAGGTCTTTGCACAGTTCTTCAAACATTTCATTCCCACGGACATTGAGCTTTGCTTTCAAAGTCCCTGGAACCGGGTCATACCCTGCGTGAAGTATTGCGCTGTTAGCTTTTGATGCCCCTTCTGAAGCTGCGTCTTCTCCTTTTTCCACCACAATCACTTTTAATTTATATTTAGAAAGCTCTCTTGCAATAGAGCATCCTACCACACCGGCACCTACTATTAAAACATCGTACACCATCTTTTAAAACCTCCTTAAGAAGATAAAAAACCATATATAACCGAGGCATCTCGGCTATATATGGTTCTCCCAATCTCCACCATACCTATTATTTATTTTTTCCTATATTATTAGGATATATTCTACAAAACTTTTTAAATTCCTGCTACTTTTTATCAATTTTTTTATTCTTCAGCCCACTTCATAGCTCTTTCAACCGCTTTTTTCCAGCCTCTGTAAAGTTTCTCCCTCTTTTCTTCCTCCATGGCAGGTTCAAAGCGCCTGTCTATATTCCAATTTTTCTCTATTTCTTCTCTGCTGTTCCAGAAGCCCACCGCCAGCCCTGCAAGGTATGCAGCACCTAATGCAGTAGTCTCTATCACCTGAGGCCTATCTACCGGAACGCCTAAAATGTCTGCCTGGAACTGCATTAAGAAGTTATTTGCACTTGCTCCTCCATCAACCTTCAAAGCCTGAAGCTTTATTCCGGAATCCTCCTGCATTGCTTCTAGAACGTCTCTCGTCTGGTAAGCAATAGACTCCAATGTTGCCCTTATTATGTGCTCTCTCTTTGCTCCCCTTGTAAGGCCAACTATAACACCTCTAGCGTACATATCCCAGTAAGGAGCACCTAGACCCACAAAAGCAGGAACTACGTACACTCCATTTGTATCTTCAACCTTTAAGGCGTATTCCTCACTTTGAGGTGCATTGTCAATTATTCTGAGCTCATCCCTCAACCACTGAATAGCTGCACCTGTTATGAAAATACTTCCTTCTAAGGCATACTCTACTTTTCCATCAATACCCCAAGCTATTGTGGTCAAAAGCCCGGTCTTGGAGGGAACAGCTTTTTCGCCTGTGTTCATCAGCATAAAGCACCCTGTACCGTAAGTGTTCTTTGCCATTCCGGGTTTAAAGCAAGCCTGGCCAAATAAAGCAGCCTGCTGGTCTCCTGCATCTCCTGCAATAGGTATTTCTACTCCAAAGATCGATTTATCCGTATAGCCATAGACATGGCTTGATGGCTTTACTTCTGGAAGCATGTTCTCTGGCACATTGAGCTCTTCTAATATCTCCTTATCCCACTTCAATTCGTGTATGTTGAAAAGCATTGTCCTTGAAGCATTTGAATAGTCAGTCACATGCACTTTGCCCCTTGTCAAATTCCAGATAAGCCATGTGTCAATATTTCCAAAAAGCAATTCTCCTCTTTCTGCTTTTTCACGAGCTCCTTCAACATTGTCCAAAATCCACTTCACTTTGGTACCCGAGAAATAAGCATCTACAACAAGGCCAGTCTTTTCTCTTATTTTCTTATCAAAGCCTTTGTTCTTAAGGTCATCGCATATAGGAGCTGTCCTCCTGCACTGCCACACTATTGCATTGTAAATAGGTTTCCCTGTGTTTTTGTCCCATACGACTGTTGTCTCCCTCTGGTTTGTAATTCCTATTGCCGCAATATCCTCTGGTTTAATCCCTGCCTTCTCTATTACTCCTTTTGCAACTTCTATCTGGGATTCCCATATTTCCATTGGGTCATGCTCAACCCAACCGGGTTTAGGATAAATCTGCCTAAACTCTTTGTTTAAAGAAGCAATCATTTTACCGCTGTGGTCAAAAATTATAGCGCGGGAACTCGTCGTCCCCTGGTCCAAAGCCATTACATATTTCGCCATTTCCCTTCCTCCTCACTTGAGTTTTTATTATAATGCCATATCGGCGAGAGGAACTTCTCGCCGATATAATTCTCTTTAATGTACGCTCATGATAAGCTGATAAATCCAGGCTCCAATTATTCCTCCAACTATTGGTCCAAATATCGGAACTATCAAACCATACCCCCAGTCAGAATCTCTCTTGCCCGGAATTGGGAGTATAGCGTGGGCAAGTCTCGGTCCGAAGTCTCTGGCTGGATTAATAGCATACCCTGTAGGACCACCCAAGCTTAAACCTATTGCCCATACGAGAAGTCCTACTAAAAGGGGTCCCATTCCCCCTATAGGGTTATTACTATTTGTAATGCCAAGTATACCTATTAAAAGCATGGCAGTACCAAAAGCCTCAGTTATAAAATTCTTACCTAAATTTCTTATAGCTGGAATAGTTGCAAAAGTACCAAGCTTAGCTGTGGGATCTTCAGTTGCTGCAAAATGATCTATATACATCAAATAAACAATTATAGCTCCCACAAAAGCTCCTAAAACTTGTGCTATAATGTAGCCTGGCACTAAACTCCACGAAAACTTGCCTATCGTTGCTAAGCCAATTGTCACAGCTGGATTTAAGTGAGCACCACTTAGCCAGCCAACTGTATACGCTCCTACCATAACTGCAAATCCCCATCCTGCGGTGATTACAATCCAGCCGCTATTTTGACCTTTAGATTTATTTAAGACAACGTTTGCAACTACACCGTCACCTAGCCAAATAAGTATCATAGTACCAAAAAATTCAGCCAAATACTTTGCAAAGTCACTCATAAAATATCCCCTCCATAATTCCAAAATTTAACTTTTAATAAAATTTTTTGTTTTTCATATATCCCCCCTTTCACTCTATAAACCAGAGGCTTTTTTCGCTGGTTGAAACAGCGATCGCCCCTGCTTTTATCGCATTTATAACTTCTTCCTTTGTCCTCACAAGGCCTCCTGCAATAACGGGCATTAAGACATCATTCGCCACTTCCTTGATTATTGAAGGCATTATTCCGGGGAGAATCTCCACAGCATCTGGCCTTATCTGTTTTGCAGAAGAAAGCCCTGTCTTTAAAGCCTGGGAATCCAACATGAAAAGCCTCTGTATAGAGAAGAGCCCAAAATCTTTGGCATGGTCTAAAATATTATTCCGGGTAGAAATTATACCGTGAGGCTTTATCCTTTCAGCTATGTACTCAACAGCCTTTGTGTCCTTACCCAAACCTTCTATAAGGTCAAAGTGGACAAAGGCAATTTTACCGTTTTTTTTGATAAAATCGACTAAATCGCAAATATTCATTATATCTCCTGACAGCAAAAAAATCACTTGTGTATTGGAAGAGACAGCTTCTTTTACATCCTTTATCTCCCGGACAGCCGCAATTATCGGAAATTCTGTCATTGTCTCTAAAATTTTATCTTTCATCCTTTATACCTCCGCTCACTTTAGTATATATTGCAAAAACTGTGCCAAAAAGAAATCAAGGAAAAAGCCCATAAAAAAATAAACCCTTGATAAAAAATACCAAGGGTTGTCTATTCACATGATAATTAATATCAATTTGTTATTTGATTGACAATCTCCTTTTTGGCATCCCTCACTGCTGCAAAAAATCCTAAAGCAGAAAGGCCCAGATATACGTAATAGGTAAAAAATCTCCACATGCCAATAAAAACACCCACATATGAAGTCGGCAAGATATTTGAAAAAATCGCTGCAAATCCCAACTCTACTGTGCCAGAACCGCTTGGAATAAAGCTATAAGCCAGTACATCATAAAAGATGATTTGCCTTCCCACAACCGCCAAAAAGTCAAATGGAATTTTCATGGCCATAAGCAAAAGAGGAGCAATGCTGTAAAAAAGCATCCAGTATATAACAGCATATAAAAACTGCCAAATAAATACCCTGTACCCTGAAAAAGAAGCAAATAAATTGCGAAAGTTCTTGTGATAAAGCAAAATTTCTTCCTTAGTCTTTTTAAAGTAATCTTCCTTTATGTATCTTTTGGCAAAAGAGATTCTTTCCAATCTTTCAACAATTTCAATAAGAAAATGAGGTCTTAAAATGATGTAAAGGAGCAAAATCAAAAGCCCTATTAAAAAGAAAGTTACAAAAATAGCTAATCTCATCAAAAAACTTCCTAATTCTAAATACCTTCCAAAAAAAATTAGAAGAAAGGGAGGGATAGTAACAAAAAATATCCCCGAAAACAAAAGTTTTGCCGTAAATACGATTAAAGCCTTATTAGCTGACACTCCCTTTTTGTTAAGCAAATAGATCATTAAAGGTAGTACTCCTGACCCAAAAGGAGTTACATAGCTTATGAAAAAAGTAGCAAGATTAAACTTAAAAAGGTAACTAAAACAGAGGTCTTCTCCTAACTTCTTCAACAAATCTTTTACTCGCAAAGTATCCACCACAAGGCTTGCTATTATCACAGCAAAAATCGTTATAATGTAAAAAAGCGGAATATCAAAGGCTTTTTCTATATTAGTTATCCCTGTAAATTTCAAAACCAATACAATTGATATCAAGCTGATTCCAATAGCCAATCCCAAAATGTACAAGTTCTTTTTTTCTAAAATCGCATCCAAAGCAATTCCCCTCTTTTACGGAATATCATCTAATGTCTTAAATTCATATCCTTCCTCTTTGATGCTTTTAATTATCCTGTCAAGTGCCTGTGCATTATCTTTTGAAACAGCGTGCAGAAGTATAACAGCTCCAGGGTGAAGCCTTTTCATAACAGTACTATAGCTTTCTTCAGGTCCTCCAGGAAGAGGCTGCCAGTCAGCCATAGCCAAACTCCAGAAAACCGTTCTGTATCCCAAAGATTTAGTAATATAGAGCGTTCTTTCACTGTATTCTCCTCTTGGAGGTCTGAAGTATTTCATCTTTTGCCCCGTTAAATCTTCAAACATCTTTTCCAATCCAAGTATCTCCTCTTTCACTTTTTCATCAGGCAAGGTAGGAAGACTGGGATGGTTGACTGTGTGATTTCCAACAATATGTCCTTCCTCTACCATTCTCTTCACAAGGTCCGCCTGCTGTTTAACATAAGGTCCTGTAACAAAAAAAGCTGCCTTTACTCCGTTTTCTTTGAGTACATCCAATATCCGAGGAGTATATCCTGCTTCATATCCTTCATCAAAAGTCAAGTACACCACTTTTTTCGTCGTATCTCCAACAAAAATCGCATTGTACTTTTTGACAAGTTCCATGGCATAAGGCGTAATCTCCGGCGTTTGGTGATTGGGCAAAACTCTTAAGCCCCATCCATAAGGAGTGTTGTCAAGATTTTCTGTCTTTTGAACCACATGATTTACAACGTTTGAAATCTCTTCTTTAGGCGAGTTAAACGGCTCATGTAGAGCTTCCTCTTGAATTTTTGCCTTATCATTTTCATTGCTGTTTTTTTTGATTATACCACAGGACACAAGTGAAAAACAGAGGGCAACTCCTATTGCCAAAGAGATAATTTTCTTTGCCATTTTTTCTACCCCATTTCTCTTCCTAATTTACATCTTTATTTTTTTCTTTTAAGCCCTTCAATATTCTGTATTTATCTGGAATTGCCCTCGTATATCTCGCACACTGTCCCTCGACAAGGGCAGAAGCGGCAAAGAGAAAAAGAAGGAGTCACAGAAGGCATGTACACCCCTTTTTCCATCTTCCTCATTTGTTCTAAAATTTTTAAAAGTTCTTTTCTTAAATATTTCCTGTTATAAACTTCAAACATGGCATTTCTATAAACTATCCGTCCTCTTTTTACTCTCTTTTGATACTCCTCTTCTATTATCACAAAATATGCTACAAGCTGCATCACATCTTTAAAATAGGGCGAATCTTCTGCATCACTGCTTTTTAGCTCTATTGGGACAAGCTCGTCTCCAACCTGATAGATGTAATCAGGTTTTCCGGTCAAACCATATTTCTCTGACTTTAGCAGCTTCCCGTAAACTACCCCTTTTCCTTTGACTTGCTGCGGCTTATCTACGTATATCAATTTGCCTCCCCTAAAGCCTATACTCCTTCTCATCCTTCTGTAAAAAGGCCTTTGTTCAATTATCGAATAAATCAAAAGATAAAGCACAATAAGGAGAAAAACTATATTTAGAATCATCTCACATACCTCATCACAAATAAAATCAGTAAAATCAAAAATACAATTCCAAAAGCGATAGCATACCTTTTGTATCTAAGTTTTACGATGTCTTTATAGTACTTTTCATGATAGTCTATTCCCCTCTTAAAATTTACAAACTGCTCTTCCCTCTCTGAAGGCTCTCTCAAATTGTTGATATATTCGAGTCCGTACTTTTTTATGTAATACCACTGATAAGGACAGTAAAGAAACTGATTTACTTCAGTAGCCGATATATACCCCTTTTTCTCCTCTTTTTTCATATCGCAACCCTTCTTAAAACTTTATAAAAAAAGGGGGATTAACCCCTCGGATCAGCAACTACAAGCACATCTATAAATTTGGTCCCCTTCATTATCCTTCTCACAATTGAGCCTCTTATTATTTCGTCTATCCTTCTTCTTACAGACTGTCCTACCACAATCTGAGTAATGGCATTCTCCTCAGCAAATTTTATTATAGCCTTTGCCGGGTCATTTGATTTCACCATGTAAAACTTGGCTTCTAATTTATTGCACAGCATAGTAATCTCATCTAACTTTTTCAAATTTTTATGGTCTTTGAGCTCATCGTCGTTGTAGACATGAAGCACAAACAGGTCAGCCTTAAGCATTTTAGCTAGCCTATATCCACGCCTTATCAAATATTCCGCATTAAACCTCAAATTTACACACACCAGTATCTTTTCCTGCGCTCCCTTTAATCCCACGACTTTCTTCTTATTCCTGTACTCTAAAAGCCTATCGTCAACCTCATTGGCCACTTCCCTCAATGTCAGCTCTCTTAAAGCCGCTAAATTCCCTACTCTGAAGAAATTATTAAGAGCTGTCTCAATCTTATCAGGACTATAAATTTTGCCGTTTTTCAACCTCTCAATTAAGGTCTCTGGAGATACGTCCACCACTTCAATCTCATCAGCCAGTTCAAGAATTTTATCGGGGATGGTCTCTCTAACTTTCACATTCGTCATCCTGTTTACATAGTCATTCAAGCTTTCAAAATGCTGTATGTTTACAGCCGTCATAACGCTTATGCCGTTGTCTATGAGTTCTAACACGTCCTGATACCTTTTCTCATTTTTTGAACCAGGAGCATTTGTGTGAGCCAATTCATCTACAACGACTACCTGAGGTTTTCTCTTAATAATTGCCTCCAAATCCATCTCCTTAAGAATTACACCTTTGTAATTTATTTCCTTCAAAGGAATAATCTCAAGGTCCCCTATCTGCTCCTCTGTGTCTTTTCTCCCATAGGTTTCTACAAAACCAATAACTACGTCTATGCCTCTTTTCTTCATCTCATTGGCATCCTGTAACATGTGGTAGGTCTTTCCGACACCAGGAGCAGCACCAAGGTAAATCTTGAGCCTTCCTTTATTTGCCCTTTCAATTTCTCTCATGAAGTAGTCTGGGGACCTCTTCACTGCCATTTACCTCACTTTTTATGCTTTTTAATTTCTTCCAATAAGCTCAAATTCAGTTTCAATACATTAACCCTCGGTTCACCAAAAAGGCCTAAGAATCTCCCTTCTATGTTTTTATCTACTAATTTTTTTACAACCTCTTCAGGCAAACCATTAACCTTGGCAACTCTTTTGACCTGAAGGTAAGCAGCTTTAGGAGAAATATGAGGATCCAAACCGGAACCAGAAGAGGTCACGATATCTGCAGGAATTTCACTCCTTTTAACTCCCGGATTCTTCTTTAAAAATTCTTCAATGTTTTTCTCTAGCTCTTCGTGAAATTTGGGATTAGACAGAGCGTAGTTTGTGCCACCCGAGGAAGTAGCATCGTAGTCCACAGCAGAAGGCCTTCCCATGAACCAGCGAGGGTCAGTAAACTTCTGCCCTATAAGTTCTGAACCAACAGGTTTACCATCTACTTTAATTATACTACCTTTTGCCTGATAAGGAAATAATAAATTTGCAATCCCAGTCATTACAAAAGGATACACCAATCCCAGCAAAACCATAAAAACCAGTGTAAATTTTATCGTCCTTTTAATCTCTTCGCCCATATTAAAATCCCTCACATCCCAAAAATAGAAGATATTATCATGTCAATAAGCTTTATACCCACAAATGGAGCAATCAAACCACCTAATCCATAAATGAGCAAGTTCCTCATAAGCAAGGCATTGGCGCTCATGGGTCTATACTTTACTCCTCTCATAGCTATAGGAATGAGTATAGGTATTATAATCGCATTATATATCAAGGCTGACAGTATAGCATTTGTTGGAGATGAAAGTTTCATCACGTCTAAAACTTTTATTGCCGGCAAAGTTTCAGAAATAATGGCAGGGAGAATGGCAAAATATTTTGCCACGTCATTTGCAATGCTAAAAGTAGTAAGAGCTCCTCTTGTCATGAGAAGCTGTTTCCCTATTCCTACAACCTCTATAATTTTTGTCGGGTCAGAATCCAAGTCTACCATATTGGCAGCTTCTTTAGCCGCCATAGTACCGCTGTTCATTGCAAGTCCCACATCTGCCTGTGCCAAAGCTGGAGCATCATTTGTGCCATCCCCTGTCATTGCGACAAGCCTTCCCTGAGCTTGTTCTCTCTTTATGACGTTTATCTTATCTTCAGGCTTGCTTTCCGCAATAAACTCATCGACACCGGCTTCTTCCGCTATCGTTTTGGCAGTTAATGGATTGTCTCCAGTTATCATGATGGTCTTAATTCCCATAGCTCTCAATTGTTTAAATCTTTCCTTCATTCCAGGCTTTATTGTATCCTTTAGATATATTACTCCCAGTACCTCATTATCCTTTACCACCACAAGAGGGGTACCGCCTAATAGGGATATTTTCTCCACTTCTTTATCTAAGTCATCTGGAATACTTCCGCCTTTTTCCCCTATGTATTCCTTCACTTTATCATAGGACCCTTTTCTCACAATAGTGCCATCTTTTAAGTTAAGGCCACTCATTCTTGTCTCCGCGCTGAATTCAACAACTTCTGCTCCTTCTAAAATATCATCAGGAGCCTTTGCACCCATTTTTCTAGCTAAATCCACTATTGACCTTCCCTCTGGAGTGAGGTCCTTTAAAGAAGAAATAAGTGCATAATAAGTGACTTCTTCCTTTGAGTGGCCTCCCACCGGTATAAAATCAGCAGCTAATCTATTTCCAAAAGTTATGGTGCCTGTCTTATCCAAAAGTATTGTATCTATATCTCCCGCAGCTTCCACCGCTTTTCCAGACATCGCAATCACATTAAAGCGAGTGACCCTGTCCATTCCTGCAATACCTATTGCAGACAAAAGTCCTCCAATGGTAGTCGGTATCAGACATACGAGCAATGCTATCATGGTAGCAGCGCTTATCCTGACGTGTACAAACTTGGCCATCGGATAAAGCGTCATAACTACGACTATAAAAATTATTGTCAAACTGACCAGTACCGTAGTAAGAGCAATCTCATTTGGAGACTTTTGCCTCTTTGCTCCTTCTACTAGTTTGATCATTCTATCTAGGAAAGACTCTCCTTCATCAACTGTTACCCGAATTTTGATGCGATCGCTTATTACTTTAGTTCCTCCCGTGACAGAACTAAAGTCTCCTCCTGCCTCTTTTATGACAGGAGCAGATTCTCCAGTTATGGCAGATTCGTCAATCGCAGCAAGCCCTTCAATTATCTCACCATCTGCTGGAATTATATCCCCTGCCTCACAGATAACTATGTCCCCTTTTTTAAGCTCAGAAGACTTGACTATCTTAATGCTCCCATCGCTCTGTACAAGTTTAGCCATTGTCTCTTTTTTAGTCTTTCTCAGAGTCTCTGCCTGAGCTTTACCTCGCCCCTCTGCCAAGGATTCTGCAAAGTTAGCAAATAAAACTGTGACAAAAAGTATGAAAGTCACTAAAGCGTTATATCCTACCTCATCAGGAGTACTGCCAAAATAGGTAGGAAATATAGTAGCCAAAAGGGTGATAAAGGTTCCCACTTCCACCACAAACATCACAGGGTTTTTGTACATGTACAAAGGATTTAATTTTATGAAAGAATTCTTAATAGCCCCTACTACTATTTCTCTGCTCCAGGTTTTTATTTCTCTCTTTCTCTTCATATCCTTTTACCCCCATTACGTCATGCTCAAAAACTCAGAAATAGGCCCTAGTATCACCGCAGGGAAGAAGGTAAGTGCTCCAACAATTAGCACCACAGCTATAAATATGGCGCCAAAAATCGCATTATCCGTTCTAAAAGTTCCAGGCGATGGGGGCGCAGGAATTTTCTCCGCCATAGAACCTGCAACAGCTAACATAAGAATAATGGTTATATATCTTCCAAAAAACATAACCAAGCCTGTCATTATATTCATAAACACAGTATTTCCTATAAATCCTGCAAATTCAGAACCATTATTTGCCGCTGCAGAAGAAAACTCATACAAAACTTGTGTAAGTCCATGATATAGTGGATTTGTTACAGAAGAAGCTCCCACTTTTAGCATCACTGTCAAAGCAGATGAAAAAAGTATCAAAAAAGGGTGAACCAATATTGCAAGGGCTATAAGTTTTATTTCTTTAGTTTCAATTTTTCTTCCTAAATATTCTGGAGTTCTTCCTACCATAAGCCCCGTCAAAAATACCGTCAATATTGTATACATTATTATATTCTGAAGTCCTGCTCCATCTCCTCCAAAAATGGTATTTAGCATCATGAGGATAAGCGGCACTGCTCCTCCTAAAGGTGTATAAGAATCGTGCATGCTGTCAACAGAACCTGTTGTAAAAGCAGTAGTCACAGTCGCAAATAGTGGAGATTGGGAGACTCCAAAGCGAACTTCTTTTCCTTCATAATTTCCATAAGGCTTACCATAAATATGTAATTTCGAATAAGCCACTCCTGGATGATTTTCCGCATAAACTGCTCCAACAGCCAAAAGAATAAAAATCACAAACAAGGAAATGTATAATACCAAAGCGTGTTTTTTATTGTTTATCATTAATCCATAAGTGTAAATTAAAGATGTAGGCAAAAGCATCATAAGAAGCATCTCAATCATATTGGTAAGCCAAGTAGGATTTTCAAAGGGGTGAGAAGAATTCGCCCCAAAAAATCCACCGCCATTTGTTCCTAAGTGTTTAATTGACTCTAATACAGCTACGGGACCTGTTATAATAGTTTGCTTCCCACCCTCCAGCGTATCCACAACCACTTTTCCAGCAAAAGTTTGAGGTACTCCCTGCCACACCAATATGAGGGTTGCCAACATAGAGATTGGCAGTAAAAGCCTTACAGTTATTCTCACAAAATCAGCATAAAAATTGCCTAAATTAGTGGTCTTTTTGCTCAACCCTCTCATTATAGCAGCTGCAGTGACAAGTCCTGATGCCGCAGAAGTAAACATCAAAAATACAATTACAATCATCTGACTTAAAAATGTAATACCATCTTCTCCAGCATAGTGCTGAAGATTGGTATTTGTCATAAAGCTTATAACAGTGTTAAAAGCCAGAGAAGATTCCATATTTTTTGCACCGGTAGGATTTAGAGGCAGGAACTGTTGAACCCTTAAAATAAAATAGGTGATTATCATCATCACCATATTCACCAGCAGAAAAGTTAGCGCATACTTTTTCCAATCCATTTCCTCTTCTGGATTGATTCCCGTAATTTTGTATATAAAATTTTCCACAGGCAAAAAAATCTTATCTGACCTCATGGGCTTATATTCAAAAATATTGTACATGTAAGTTCCTAAAGGCTTGGTCAGTAAGACTATGATGGCTATCATGGTAAAAAGCTCTATATTTGAGTACATAGGGTCTCCTCCCTTAAAATTCTTCAGGATGTATCAAAGCGTAAAACAGATAGATCAGCAAAAGAAAAAAGACCACGTACAAAAGAACCACTTTAATACACCTCTGTTTCATAGGTATTGGCTTCTAGCAAATTGCGGCACCATTTAACTATTCCCTTTACAATGGAGTACAATGTGGCAAAACCTGCTAGAATTATAAAATCCATTTTCTCCTTCACCTCTTATTATTATCGTTTTTGTGACAGAATATTATAAATTCAAAAACATAAAAGCCTCCTCACTTGTTACAGGAGGCGGACTACATGGCAACATGTTTACATATTGCCATGTCTTCCAGACATTTTTGTTAATTTATTTACTAATTATTGTACCATAAATATTATATTATTCAAGCCTATAAACATCAAAAGAAATCCCGCCTTCTTAAATGCCCTTTAAAACAAAAAAAGAGGATGTAAAGCGTTACAACTTACTCATCCTCTTTAATTTATCACTTTACATCACTTTCCATCATTTTTCAATAAAATATCCTGTATCTTTTTTTCATAAATTGTAAAAAGCCTTTCAGCTTTCTCCGGTGTCAATGCCTCCACATACACATTGCAAAAAGGAAGTTCGCTATCGGGAACCACTAGAACCCATCCTTCATCCTCTTCAAACCTTAGCCCATCCAAAAATGTAACATTATTTTTACGGGTTTCAAACAGTTCTCTTATTATTCTCCCCTTATCCTTCCAATCACATCTTATTCTCTTGACTGTTTTATACCTAAGAGGAAAACTATCTTTTATCTCCGAAAGCCTTTTATTCTTTAACCTTACGTATTCAATCACTTCTAACAAAAAGTTTATCCCGTCAAAAGAAAGGTCAAAATACACCTGCCTTCCCTCTTCTAAATTAGTCATCGACCTCATAAGGTCCCTTGGTGAAATCTTTCCTACAACTGTCTCTACTGCAAGTTCTTCTGCAAACTCTGCCAAATACTTGGAACTGTTAAAAGGCAGTACAACTTTCTTTAGACCTTTTTCCCTGGCAATCAACATCTTTAGATAATTCACTTCATCTTCATCAAATTTCCTATCTTTTTCGTCATAAAGTTCTATCTCTTCCCCATTCTTTTTCAATTTCACTTTCAAGTGATAGTTTTGGTCATCTAAAATTTGCTCTCCTTTTATCTGCAGAAGCACTTTTTTAGTCCATTCATCATGAGGCTTAACCTTTATCTTGAAAGAATCTGCTCTATTTTTGACAAGATAATCCTTATAATCTCCCTCTACATCCACCTCTTTTATTGGCTTTATGTCTTCTATTTTTCTTCTTGATATGTCGTGAATTTTTAATTTATTCTCTATCTTCTTCTCCAAATTTCTATCTATATCCATTCCCTCTCCATCCAAAAATAGAATTCTAATTTCCTCCCCTATCCTTTCTACATACACCCCTCCTTTTGCACTTCTTAACCTGATTCCCACTCTTAAAGCCGGCAGCAGAAAGCTATTGCTTTTTAACACTTCACACCCGGAAAAAGCAAGCCCGTAAGCAATCAAATCGGCAATGAGAGAGGAAGCTAGTTCCTCATCACTTCCCACAATGACTTTCCCTTTCATTAAATCCCCAAAGGCCTCCCCAATTTCTACAGCCTGATAAGGACCTATCTCTTCATTAAAAATGCCCCTTATCCCTCTGTAACCAAAAGATAGGTTTTTCCTGCCATTTCCCCAAACTACATCCTTTGAGACTACTGCCTCTTCCTCTATAACCTTAAAAGGCCAAACTTTTACATCCGGTCTTATCTCTGCAAAAGCCTTTATTCTAACCCCTTCTCCTATTACAGCATTTTCCAATATCCTTGCGTTAGAATCTATTCTGACCTTATTGCACACCACTGCTCCATTCAATTCGCTGTTTTCCCCTACATATACATCTTCCCACAGTACAGAATTTTTTACATGACTTCCTTTCTTTATAATCGTACCTCTTCCTATGACCACATTAGGCCCTACTACAGCATTTTCCTCAATAACCACCTCATTTCCTATAATCAAAGGAAGAATCAACTTTGCTCCCGAAGACATTAAAACCTTCTTGCCAATAACTTTTCCTTCTTCAAGGAGGATTTTTCTGTAACCCAAATCCAGCTTACCTTCCAACACATCAAAATGGCTTGAAAGGTACTGCGCTGTATTTCCTATGTCACACCAGTAGCCTTCTGTAATGTACCCATACATAGGAATGTTTTCCTTCAAAAGAAGCGGAAACAAGTCTTTACTAAAATCAAAAGGTCTATCTTCAGGTATAAATTCAAGTATTTCCGGTTCAATTATGTAAATCCCTGTGTTGACAGTATCGCTAAAAACCTCTCCCCACGACGGTTTCTCTAAAAACTTTACTATTTTCCCTGTTTCATCGACTATTACAACTCCATACTCTAAAGGAATTTCTACTTTTTTTAAAACTAAAGTCACTTTCGAACCCTTTTTCCTGTGAAAGTCATATACTTCCTTTATGTTTACATCTGTAATTACATCTCCGCTCATGACAATAAAAGTTTCCTTCAGGAAATCTTTCGCGTTTTTCACACTTCCTGCAGTCCCCAGAGGCTTTTCTTCTGTGTAAAACTTTATTTCATTTCCATATTCTTCAAGCAAGTAATCTTTTATCTTGTGAGGTAAATAAAAAAGAGTGACTGCTAATTCCCCCACTCCGTACTTGTGCAAATGCTCTACAATATGCTTTATCGCAGGTTTATTTGCCACAGGCACCAAAGGCTTTGGAATATCAAAAGTTAAAGGCCTTAATCTGCTTCCCTCTCCACCTGCCATTATTATCCCTTTCATCCAACCACCCCAAAAAATTTATTGACCCTAATTTTTATTTTCTTTATTTGTGCAAAAATTATTCATTTCAAACTTGAAGCTACATAAAATTGAAATGAAAAGTTAAGCAGGTGGAGGATAGAATGCTAATTTTTTTATCTTTGCTGTACTTTTCTGTAGGAATTGGAATATTTATATGGGGAATTTTTACCATAACCAGCGGGTTAAAATCTATATCCAAAGAAAAGCTTTCATATTTTATAAACCATTTCGCAAACAGCCTTTTTAAATCTATAACAATAGGTTTTATTGTGACTTTAATTTTACAAAGTAGCAGCATGGTGACAGTAATCGCTGTAACTATGGCAAACGCTCGACTTTTAACGCTTAAAAGCGCAGCAGGTATAATAATGGGTTCTAATATCGGAACAACTATTGCAGTGCAGCTTTACGCTTTTAACCTTTTTAAACTGGCACCTTTTTTAGTGTTTATCGGATCCTTGCTTCACTTTCAAAATTGGCACAGCAAATTAAAACTTTTGGGAGATGTGTCACTAGGATTTGGACTTGTATTTTACGGCCTAAAAATAATGGAATTAGCTACATCCCCTTTCAAAAACTCAGGTGTCAACCTTACCAATTCAAATTTGTCCAACCCCTTAATCGGAATATTTATTGGGGTAGTATCAGCTCTCATACTTCAGTCGAGCAACATAGGAATAGCAACCCTTCAAGTCTTAGTCACTTCCCACATTTTGAGTTTAGAACAGGCCTTGCCCATAATCTACGGTCTAAACATAGGAACCTGCTCTGAAGCATTCATTTTAAGCTTTGCCTCCAGCAGAGAAGGAAAAAAAATAGCTTTATTCAATATTTTCCTCAACCTATGGGGCACTTTAGTGTTTTTGCCTTTCACAAACTTTTTTGCAGAATTATTACGACACACCTCTCCTAGCAATCCCTTAAGGCAGGTGGCCAATGCTCACACGTTTTTTAACATTTTTTCTGCCATCGCAATAATCCCTTTCCTTAAAATCATATTTAACTTACTGGATAAAATAGTAAACATAAGTAAAAGAAAAAAGCCCTGAGGGCTTTTAATCACCAATTTTATACATATTCCAAGGTTTAAGTTTTATTTGATGCTTGTAATGCTTAAAAATACTGAATTTTAGGCAATATATAATTTTTATTCTTTCCTTATTCCCACACTTTTCCCACAGTAAAATTTTACCTAAAAAAATACAAAAGGTGCAGCAAAAACACGCTGCACTTATCTTGTTTCTGCTTTTTCTTTTTTCATTTTTTCAATATATTCTCTTATAGTCATGGCATTTGGATCTGTGTTTATTTCGTGCACATATATACATTCTATGTCTTTCATGTTATCGCTTGTTGCATAGTCTACACCAAAAACTTTGTTATCTTTAACAATTTCAGCGCTTATAAATGTGTAAACTTTGGGATATTCAGTAAATAATTCATTCATTTTGTTTATTAAGTCTTGTTCAGTTAAAATGCTATTTTTTAAAAAGTTTTTTACGTCATTGCTAAGTATTAATTTCATAAAAAACACTCTCCTTTACTTGAATTTCGTCAAAGAGAGTGTTTTAATAAAAATATAAAAAGGGCATACACTCTCTTTGACCCAGTGTAGCCCTTTTCTTACATTTTCATTTTTATTATAATTGTTTTTGTTTATTTTGTCAAGATAATTTTATGATTATGTCAGTTTTTCTAGGATGGAAATTTTCTCCTTTGTTAACAACAGTTTTTATAAGAATTTCATTTGGACTTGTAAATATACCTGCTACAGTAATATCAGCAAAAGTATTTATAATAACGAAATCTTGATTAACTTTTATTTCTCCAAGTTCTTCCTGGGCACTTTTTATTGTATCAATTACTAATCCCTTGATAATGTTTCTATCCTTAATTCGATCTAATGAATGTGGAGAAAAAATAATCCAGATTTCATTTCCCCATAACTCTATTAATTTTATGTTTTTGTCCAACTTAATTCCCCTCCTTCAAAATTTAAAAAGAGAGAGGCCAAAAGCCTCTCTCACACAACTTCCTTTTGTTTTTGCTTTCTCTGCACTAGAAGGTAGTCATCTATCCCTTTGTATCTGCTGTCCCATGTCTTTGTGCGAACTTCAAAACCTGCTTCAACGAGTTTATTTTCCAGCCTTTTTCTTGCTTTCTGTACTGCGGGATTTGTCAAAATATCCATATCAAAAGCAATATAAACTTTCTTTGCCCCTAGCTGTTTTAGTACAATTTCTATACCCTTGATTGCTGTAACTCCGGGAACAGATACAAAAGTGTATCTGGACAGGTAATGCGCCACATCAGCTTTTAAAGGGCCTTCAGTAACAATGACAACTTTAGAAGGCCCTCCATGTACGCCCTGCCATGCATGAGCAGGTGTGCCGTTTAATTTGTTTCGAGAAGAGAACCAAAGATATTTTCTTCCCTTTTCTTCTTCGTCCAGTCTTATTTGAAAGCCCTGTATTCGTCCCTGTACGTCTTTTACAGGGATTAAAAAGCCTTTATAATCTACAAAATCCCAGTACTTTTCTCCGTCCTTTTCTCTTTGGTAAAAACCCGGAATGCCTTTTAGGTTGTACCCTTCTTTAATAAGCTCCCTGCATATTTCCCAGCGCTGCTGGGGTTCTTCCGGCAGGGATTTATAGAGATTCTTAGCTGTTTCTTCCCATGAAAGGCCTCTTTTGAGTAAATTTCTCAAGTGCTGTTCTTTTAAAGTAAGTTTGTCTAAAAAGGCTCTGTACACTTTGTCTCTTGTTTCGATTGGAGCTACTGGATTGTGCTTTTTCTTCTGAACTTTTTCTTTAAGTACAAGAGGAGTGATATTTTCTTCCATGAGCTCTTTGTAAGCTTCTCTTGTATCAATGTTTCTTAGTTCTGCATATAAGTTTACTGCATCTCCACCTTCCCCGCAGCGTACACAGTAGTAGACGTTTTTTGATACATTTAAATAAAGGTGTCCGTGTTCAGGGTTTTTTGAATCCCCGCAGAACGGACACCTCGCAATGTACTCTTCAGAAGAGGCTCTCCTTAAAATTCTTATTCTTAACCTTTTTGCAACGTCCAAAATGTCCAAATCTCTGTGCATTTTAAGTTCTCCTCCTTTTAAATGTTGTAATAGACAGCATTTTCAAAGGTTTCAAATAAGTCTAGATTGTAAGGCCATCTTGGAATTAGTACCAGTTTGTTTGTGTTAAGTATTTGTCTTATCTGTACCGGATCGTCTTCCACATAAACATCTGCATCCAGCTGGTGTTTTTCTTTCGTGAAGTAAACTTCAATTCCGGGGAAATATTTTTCTGCCCACCTTTCAGTTAAAAACTTTAAATCCTTGCTGCGGCTTGTTACAAAAACAACTTCTGCGTTAAGATTTAAAAAGGTTGTTAGAAGTTTTAATGAACTGGGAATTGGCTCTGCACCAAGTAAAATGCTGGTTCCTTCTACTGTCGTCCAGAAGTCTTCTGTTAGCTCTGGATTGGGGTATAGGGCTGTATTGTACCCCATTTCTTCCAGCCTTTTGTTTACATTGATAAGTGTGTTATCAATATCGAATGCGACTATCTTGCCTTCCACGTTGTATAAAAGGTTTAAAAATTTGGAAAGATCTTTAACCTTCCCTGAAAAGTACACCACCTGCTTCATCCTTAATTCCTCCTTTTGATAAATTTTAAAAGGAGCTATACGGAGACGTATCTCCGCAGCTCCTTTTTTGTCCGCACTATAATGTCCGGGCCACCTTCAATCCATGTGTTAGTGTCTTTGTAAACGGTTATGATTGCTACGCTGTTTGGATTGTCGAATACGGCCATGTAGGCCGTTTTTAGCACATAGTCAAATACTGCAAATCTGCGCTGTTTCCCCCTCAGTTTTTTTATTTTTGATTCGGCAGCTTTTATGGATTGAATAATGTTCTCCGGCATAAGAGATGTTCTGTCTTCTAACCTCTTTAGTGCATGGTCTGTAAAAACAACTTTTATATATTTGCCCCACAAAAAGACTGTATATTCCCTCCTTTTGCTCACTTTTTTAGTCCTCCCTTGCAGTTTAATACAGCTTTTTGCTGATAACTTTATAACTGTAATATTTGCAATTTGGACATCCTTTTGGCTGCATATTCCTCTCTTTTTTACATTTTTTAACCGTTTTGTCATCGATAAAATCTTCGTATCTTTTACACCAGTTTCCTGCTTCTATCATGTAGCCTTCGGGTTTATATTTTTCAAATGTCATTTCAAATTTCTCCCTTCTTTTTATTTTTTTTGTTTTTTACATCTGCCAGTCATCCTTGAGAAGTATCATACCTTCTTCTACACTGTCATCTCCTTCTGGCCCTTTATTCAGCCACAAAAAACCTACTTCCCAGGGTGTGAGTCCGAATCTTTCAGCATTTTCCATTTCGCTTTTTAACAATGTTTCTAAGTCTTTCTCATTTAGTATTACTTTGGTGGGGTCTAATTCTTTTTCTCTGTCCCAGCCAAGGAGTTCATAAAATCGGATAAGCTTTACATAAGGATTAAGGTTATCATCAAGCTTTTTTAAGACACTTTCCAGTTTTATCTTTTTCATAAAAATTCCTCCTTCTAATTTTTAAGGACAGCGAAATGCTGTCCTTTTTTATTTTAAAGTTTTAAATTCTTTAATCTTGCTAGTTGCAATTCTATCGCACAGGTTGTTGTACTCATTATCAGAATGACTTTTAACCTTTTTGTTTTTGTACAGGTTAATTACCAGCAAAAACTAAGGTAGGTATAATCTAGTATTTCAAATTCTTTAGAAAGTTCTTCTGCAAGGATTTCACTTAGATAGGCTTCAGGATCTTCACTCCAGAGCGTTTTCGATTTTTCGAGAATATTTTCTATGATCTGCTCTACTTCTTCTTTGTTTTTGGTAGTATTGATTATCAGGTTCATTTGAATGTCTCTGTCGTTAGGATCTACAAAGTTTACTAAATACAGCATTTTCTTCCTCCCTTCTATTTTTGTGTCTTTTTACTTTTTTACCTGCACTTGCTCCATCCGCAGAAAGGACAAAGTAAGCATCCCTCTGCAGGAATTAGTTTTGCCCCGCAGTCAGGGCAGTAAAATTCTTGAATGGTTTGTACAGGTCTATGAGTTTCCTTTTTCTCTTTTTCCTTCATAAAAATCCCTCCTTTTCGTTTATTTAAGGTTGTATTTTTGTGAAAAATACTGCACGACTTCCGGTATTGCCTTTTTGTAATAAGGCTGGTTATCTTTGCACCACTCTTTCAATTCTTTTTTGGTAGTTATAGGTGGATGCCAGCCTGCACCTGATTGAACTGCAGCTAATTGCGGTTCCAGTACTTCTATAAAATCCCTGACTGTCCAGCCTTCCCAAATTTCTTTTTGAAAATTAATTTTACCCATTTTTATTTCCCCTCTCTTTTGAAATTTTTATTTAAAAGCATACATCTGTTTTTGTAGATGTATGCTTTTTAGCTTTGTTATTTTGTGTACCTGTGTTTAAGCTGAAGGTACACTTTTAAGATTTTTTGTACCGCTTTTTACGGCAGAGGGTACAGTGCCGTGAGCCTTTCCTGACAACCTCTCCTTTACTTTTCTTCCTGCTCCGCATAGTGGGAGAGGTACGGTACCAGCAGGAGTTCTTTTACGTCAGGATAAAGCTCTATGTACAAAAGAAGCAGGAATGCTCCTGCTCTAAATTTACACGTTTAGTTTATTTTTTAAAATAATGGAATTTTTGTTTTTTAACTTAACTTCTGGTATTCCAGGAAAAACTAAAAGCTTGCTTTCCAGTTCTTCTTCATTTTTAAACTTAAAATTTTCGCTATCCCAGTTTTCATTAAACCAATTTCTTACTTCTTTTAGAGCGGAAGCTTCAAAACATTTTCCAAACCTTGTTAAAAAGACAATGTAATTTAAATCTCCTTTCTTATTAAACATTTTGAGGAAAACGTTTCGATATTTTTTGGGATAAAAAGCTTCCCAGCTGTATACTACTGCTATTGCTACATTTTGGTCCATAACATAATATGCCGGGGCTTCTCCACCCCAGACAGTCCTGGTATATCCTTTCTTAAATATTAACTTGTTCATCATTATTTCCCCTTTCTCTTTAAATTTTACAGAAGAGCAGGGGCTAAGCCTGCTCTTCTGGATTCTCTTCTTCTGATTTAATCCCCAAAACATAATCCACTGCTTTTTGAGCTCTGCCTGCAGCGGTGAAAATCATCATTTTATTGTTTTGAAGATGCTTTAACCACGACTGAATATATGCTGTGCTGTTCTTTATTGTTTTTTCTACAATTCCTGCGTGCTGGCAGAGCATTGCTGCTCCTATCTCTGCAACCAGTTCTTCCAGCGAATATGAATCCGCAGCAAAGGCACTTTTTTCATTTTCTTTGAACCTGTTCAGTCGCTTTGGATGACCGGTAGAATGGATAATCTCATGAAACAGCGTAGAGTAGTACTCGTGTATGTCATAAAAAAGACCTTTGTCTGGTATGTTGATTAGATCTTTTACTGCGTTGTAGTATGCTTCATTTGGGTTATCATGGGTTATTTTGGGAGCATCTTTGTATCCTGCTATGATTTTTTCGGCTTCCTGCAGTGGATTATGTTCTTTCTTTTTTAATTTAGAAGGAATCCCTTCTGTATCGCTTAGGTGAAATACGTGATAATATTTTAACACAAGGGATTCCTTTTCTTTCTCTACAATTTCGCCTGTTTCCGGATCTACTTCCTCTATTATTTTGGTATAAGGTTTGAAGAATACTACTATTTCGGCCTTTGCCCCTTTTTTTATTCTGCCTCCAAGTTGTTGTATTTGTTGGAAGGTTAAATATTCGCCACCTTTTGACAGCAGCAGCACATTTATTCCTGTGTAAGGTTTCCTGGTTATATAATTTATGGGTGGGGTGTCTGCCCACCCCTTTTTCCAGGGTATTTCTCCTCTCTCCATCTGCTGGAATATTCTCTCCAGCACAATATCATGTACTTTAGACATTTTTACCCCTCCTTTGCCTTTTTGTAATTTCTTAAAGTTTCATCAATAAAGTCCCAGAAAACTTCGTCCTCAAAATCTCCATTGTTTTTGTTTGCTTGATTTTCGTGCAGAAGTATCAACTATTTCATCTTCTGGCACTTCGAATCTTTTCCCCAGAAACTCTATGAGTGGTACGTTTATGTGCTCCTGGTTTTTAAACATTTCTATAACCTTTTCCCATTTTTCGCTGCTGGATAAGTGAATGTCATGTACAATATCTATTATTCTTTTATCCATTTTCTTTCCCTCCTTCCTTGTTTTTGTAGTTTTTGTATCTGTCAATAAACAGTGTTAAAACTTCTGCCTCTTCCTCAAGAAGTTCATCAAGAAATTCTTTTTGTTTTTGTTTTAGTTTGTCTATTTCGTCCTTTCTTAAGTCTCTTACTGGAAACTTTCTGTCCTTTCTCATCCTTTCTACTGGGAAATTTTCGTAACTCATAAAAACTCTCCTTTCTTTTACTGTACACAAATGTGTACGTATTTTTTGGCGCCGACTTTAACGACAGAGGACGCCATGTCGCCGAGCCTGCCCAACAACCCTCCCTTAACGCATAGTGGAGAGGGAACGATTGTTACACTTTTATGTTAGGCTGGGCTCTATGTACAGAAGGAGAAGGCAGAGTGCCTTCTCCTTCTAAGCATTTGCAACCTCAAGTTTTTTGGTACCTTCTTTGACTCTTGTTTCGATTATCTGTGTGTCCGGTGCAGTGTATGCTGTTATGCTTTCAGCATTATCAATAAAAATGGGAAATCTCATATTTGTTAGACCCATTATAAGGTTTGCAATTTCAAGGCCTGCTTTAATTCGTTCAGAGTAGGAGAGTATATTAAATTCTTTTCCGTCATATAAGATTTTAAAATCATCTTTAATTTCTCCTGTACTCTGAACGACTTTCCAGAGCTGTAGTGAGACTTTGTTCAGGTATTTGTTTATCTCTGCTGCTTCGAGTTCCAGCTTTTTGGCATTGAATGCTTTTGCGTATTCTATCAAGGTTTTTACTTCGTTTATTTTTTGTTCGGCTAGTTTTATATCGTCTTCTACCTCCTTGAGCTTTCTTTTTGCTTCTTCTTTTTGCCTGAGCAGTGCTTTAACACTTTCGTTGTGGCTTATTACTTCTCTTTCCTCAAATCTGAGTCTTTCTATCTGCTGCATTATTTGCTGTGTTTGTTCTTTGTTTGCATTTGTATTTAGTGTATTCTCTAGTCTTTTAATTTTTGTTTCAAGTACTTTCCTGTATTTATTTACTTTTTCTTCAAATTCCTTCTTTATTTTTTCGTTCTCTTCAATTGCAGCTTTTAGCTCAGCAGCAATTTTTGTGCCTTTTTCTTTTATTTCCTGGAGCTTTGCTAATAAAAGCTGTTTTTCTTTTGCGGTAACGTCTATTTTATGTCCACAATTGGTGCAGGTAATGTACTGTGGCTTGAGGTTTTTAATTTGCTGCTGAATTCGTTTGTATTCCTGTACAAGGTCTTCTCTGGCTTTTTGTAAAACACTTACATCTTTCAACTGCGGTTTCTCTATTGGCGGATTTTTGTACTGTTCTTTTAAAATAGCAAGCTCTTTTTCTATTTCTACGTTTTGATTTTTCTGAAGTTCTAAAAGCTGCGTCTCAAGTTCTTTCAACTTTGTTTCATTGAAGGTTTTTATTTCCGGTATTTTTGCCTCAATGATTTGTCTGTAAACTTCTATATTCCCTTCTAACTTCAGCAGTCCTTCTTCCCAGTCTTTTAGAATTTCTCTTTGTTTTTCGATGAACGTATTTGCATTGTTAAATCCGTTTTTCTTTAAGGTTTCTGCTATTTCTGGTGGAAGTGCTTTAAAGACTTCTTCATTAGACACCTCTGGCAAAACCTTATAGAGGATAGCCTTGGCATCTCTTGGAGCAAGGTTTGTAAAATATAGAGGGTTGAATATGGTGAAAAATACGTCTTTGTCCTGTATAAATTGAGTGTACAGGTCAATTTGTGTAGACTTAGCGCCGTTTATGGTTATTTCCATTTCGTTCTTCTTTTTCGAACGGGTTATTTCGTATTCTTTTCCATCCTTTTCTATAACTAAGGTTACTGCCATTTCTCCTTTCCCTATAGTTATCAGCTTATTTGTTATGTTTTCTGTGCCAAACAGGTTTGCTCCTGTTAGACACCATGCTATTGCTTCTCCAATAGAAGTCTTGCCAGCACCATTGTCTCCATAGATTATGGTCCGTTTATTATCGAAAGTTATTGATAAGTTTTTATGGTTTTTAAAGTTTTTTAAAACCATTGATTTTATTACCATTTTCTAACTCCTCCTTTATTTTTCTGAAAATTAAAAGCACGTCCCTGTTAAGAGACGTGCTTCCTTCTTTTTATTTTTTATAAACCTGTTTTGATAATGGCTATTAGAATGCTTATGATGCCAATTACTGCTGTGGCTGTCGTTGCTATGAACCATTTGTTTGAACTGTTTAAATCAATATAATATTTTCTCTACTTTACTATCAAGTTTTTCTATTTTGCCATCTATTTTTCTGTTAAGTTCATCTATTTTGCCATCTATTTTTCTGTTAAGTTCATCTATCTTGCTGTCTACTTTTTTGTTAAGTTCATCTATTCTATTATTAATTGCATCTATTTTTGTATCTACCTTTTTATCGAGTTCCTTTATTTCTGCTTTTATTTCCTTAATATCGCTTTCTATGTTCGCAATTCGACTTGTTATATGCTCCAGTGAACCTTCTAAATATGTAACTCTTTCTTCGAGGCTTTTCATATTCTCACCTCTTTCGTCCTTTTCTACTGGTTCGTCTTTAACAGGTGCTTTATCTTTTTTTTAGAAATGATAATCTAATACAGTGCCAATGTAATACTCTTGCCCTTCCTTCAGATTGTAGCGTACAAATTCGTCAAAGGTTATCCATGAGGATTGCCTGCTGTAGATATATATCCCATATTTTTCATTGATTAGGTTTTTCAAAATCCACACCTTTGTGCTGTCTGTCGAAAATTCTTCAATTATGAGTTCCTCCACAAATTTTTTTAAATTAAAAAACCTTGCGCTGAAGTATTCCTCTTTAAAACCTTTTGGAAAAATAATTGACTGCTCTTCTGAATTGTATGTTATGCCGTATTTTCCTAAATATGTTACAAAATAGTTTATTTCTTCTTCTCTATCAACGTCTTCGCTTACATAATCTGCAATTATTCCTACAAAACCTTCATAAAAGTCTTCTTCACACGCAAAATCTTCTTCAAATCTTAAAGGTTTCTCCTCTAATTGAAAAATTGTCCCATGCATAAACTTACCCCTCCATTTTTTTTGATTTAAAAGAGGGGAACTACCCCTCTTTTTCTACATTGCTATTTCGTAATTTGTTATTTTTTCTAACAGTTTGTTTCCCAGATTCGTTTCTTCTAAAGTATAATTTTTTATTGTTGTGTCTTTAAGTTCTTTAAATTCTTCAGGGACAACCATTGTATACTGGTTGCCTTTTATGTCTTTTAGAGAGGCTACATAAAAAGTTCCACCATTTTTACTGTAGAAACCCTTAACTGCTACAACTGTCAGAGGCCCGTATTTGCTGCTGTCATTCTGCACTTCCTCAGGGAAGAGATCTTCCGGTACTTCATCTATTGCTTCTTCTGGAGGAAATGTAAAATCTTCGTTTTCTACTTCGTCCATTGCTTCATTTATTATGTCTTCTATGTCCCTTTCCTCTTCTGTTGCTGGCGGATTTACTACTGCATTTGGCTGGTAGAGGTGCAGGATGTAGACTGTTTTGTTGTATTTGCCGTCTGCCAGCACTTTCATGGGGACTAGTGCCAGCTTAAGAGGTATTCCGGCTATTTTCCCTCCATTTGCAGACTTTATTATATCTATAGCTGTGTTTATTTTTTTGATGCTGTTTATAGAACTAGTATCAATCTGAAAAACTCCCTCCGGTATTCCCTGTACGTAAAACAACAGGTTTCCTACTTCTCTGCACTGGCCTTTCTGGTAATACGGGCAGTTTCTATATTTGCATTCAATCTGCTTTATTTCCCCTGTCTGTGGATTTGTTTCGAGCGCTGTTTCTCCGTCTCCTTTGCAGAGAAGTCTATTATTCCCGTATCTTTTGAGCCACTGCGGGAAAAATACTTCCGGGTCGTTTACCGGGAAGATGATGTCAATTTCCTTGGGCTTTTCTCCATAAAGAGCTTTAAACTTTGCCACGATTTCTGGAGACGTATTTCCATCTTCATAAACCACAAAATAATCTGTTGCTGCAGGATAAAGGCTCCCTCCTTTCCCTTTCTGCTTTATACCCAGATGGATTTTCCCAATCCGGGCAAGACTTCTTTTTTCTGTTAATCCTTTAATAGGCATACAAATTCCTCCTTTTTAAAATTTTTTAGAATAATAAGGATTCTCTACTGCCAAAAAGCGACCGCCAAGATATTTGGCAAATGTTTTTTCGTCAAGTTTTTCAGCATCTATCCACATTACACGGCCAGGGACAAGGTCTTCATAGTCATATAGGGACGGAAATAACTCTTCCCCTACTGCACTGTCAGCAACTGATGAGAGAGTGAAAAGCATGAAATACCTTGTGTCCCTGTTCTGAAGCAAATACTCCCTGATAGCTTTTTTAGCCTTTTCGATATTTCTTTTTGATGCCATTCAAATTCCTCCTTTTTTTGTTTTTTTTATATTAAAAAACGTACAGAGAAAGGCTCTGTACGTTTCAGACTTTTTAAATGCCTCTTTTTACGGCAGAGGGCATTGTGCCGTGAGTTTCTCCCAGCAACCCCTTCTTCACTCTCTCCTGCACCGCAACCGGAAGGGGTACTGATACCGCAGGAGAGGTGTTTTACGCTGAGATGAAACCCTATGTACAAAAAGCAGGAGGGGAAAGCTCCTGCTCAGGATTCTTCTGTCTGCCTGTATTTTTGTTCCGTTTGTTCTGCTTTGTAAAAATAAAAAAGGTATATTCAAAGGCTTTTTAAAAGCTTTGAATATACCTTAATTCCACATTTTAATTGTTTTTTAATTTTTATTTTTAATAATTTCCAAAAATTCTTTTACTGTTACAATACGTATTCCACCGTATTCTTTGATTTCTAACAAATCTTTGTCACCAGATACTATAAAATTACAATTTCCATCTATTGCACAATTAATGAATTTATTATCATCCTTGTCTCTTGATACTGTTACATTACTTGAAACATGAACAAATTCTGCAAGTTCTTCGATAAAATAAAACAGTTTTTGCTTAATTTCTTTGCGGAAATTGAACTTTTTATACTCTATAACTCTTTTATATTCAGAATATATATCTTCGGATATAACCCATGTAAATTTATGCATTGCACAGTACTCAAGAAGTTCTTTCATGATAGGACTGCCAAACAAAATTGATACAAATACATTTGTATCAATTACAGCCCTAATCATTAGTCTCCCTTATTTCTTTTACAAGTTCAGAAATATTATCTTCTGAGTAGCCGTGTGATTCTAATACCCGCTTAGTTTCTTTTGTTATTTCAAACATATCTTTTACAATCTTTAGCCTTTTTTGTATCAAATATTCTACAAAATCCAGGACTTCTTTTTGTTCATCTTTTGGCATCATTTTTACTTTTTCATATATAATATCATCCAGCCTGTCATTAAGCGCTTTTGACATTTCTATCACCACCAATTTTTATTATTCCTTCTTTTCTTTTAATTATAACATTGTTACGGAAATATAAAAAGATGTATACATACTTTCAAAAATATTGACAAATCTTTTATTCACATTTTTTGTGCTTTTTAATATCATTTTTTATAGCCAAAAATCGCTGCAGGTGTTTTGTAATTTTTGGCGCTGCTTTTTACGGCCTTGAGCGCCATGCCGGCAGCTTCCTTCAGCAACCTCTTCTTTATCCGCAAAAACGGAAGGGGTACGGTCTCTCGTATGAGAGAAAAAGGTTACGAATAGTGTTTAAAGTATTAAAAACTATTCAAAATTTTATTAAACACTATTCTTTGTTAGGCTACATTCAGCCTAACCGGGTGTAACCCCACACCCTCTATCCCCTCTGCTAATGCTTCGGGGAATACTTTTTAATTCTTAATTGGCTAACTCCCTTATGCACACCATTGTTTCGGCGTCTAACTATGCAAGACTGAAATCGGCCTTGCAGTGAGCGATTTCCACCAGGGGCTCTCAACCTTTGTGCATAAGTTCATCGTCCCTTGAATTAAAAAAGTATATGTTTTATTAAAAATTTTAACATATTTAAATTTGTTTGTCAATTTTTGATACTATATTTTATGCTGAGGATGCTGCTTGTTCAATATATAGTATATCTTGCTTTTTTGAAAAGTAAACCCCTTTTTTAATTTTTGCTTCTTATTTCCTTAACAAGTTCAGAAATGCTGTCCTCTGACAATCTTAAGCTTTTTTGTTTGTGAACTTTTTGCTTTCATTTTCACTACCCCCGGTTTGTTTTTCTATATTATAACATTAGTAAACGTTTTTACTACAAACAGCTGAATAATAGGGGCAGGATAAGCCTTCCTGCCCCTCTACTGCGCTTTCCTGACAAGCCTCTTTAAGACGCCTGTTATCCTCTGCTTCTTGTGGTCTATCTTTGTTATGCGCACTGTAACTTTATCGCCTTTTTCTATCTTTGTCTTCCAGTAAGGATTGGGACATAATACATCTATTCCGGGTTCAAGGTTGACGAAGTATCCATAGGGCTGTGAGCCTGTTACAGTGCCTAAATATTCTCCTCCTTTTTTGTATTTTGTATCTACCTGCTCAAATGGATTTGGCTTTGTCTGCTTTATTGAGATTTCTACTACGCTGTTTTCTATGTCCAGTTTTGTTATTTTGGCCGGTACTCTGTCTCCAACCTGCAGAAGGTCGTTTATTCTGTCTATATAGCCGTATCCTATCTCTTCTTTTGGTACTTTCGTTTCTATACCATATACTTCTGCAACAGCATGGTTTTTGCCTATTGCAACGATGCGGGCAAGAATTACGTCTCCTACTTCATGCTTAGGAAGTTCGTATTTTTTCCTTAAGTTCATTGCAAATTTTCTTGAGGCAATTGCTATTTCTTTTTCTGTGTCTATTCCACGTACTACAAAGTCTATTTCAGCGCCTATCATTGAGCGTACAATTGTTTTGTTTATGTTTTCGATTCCCATTTCTTCAAAAGGTATTATTACTTTTACTCCGTCGTAGAATATGACTGCAAAGTTTTTATCTTCCTGGCTTTCTATTGCGCTTAAGGTACCTGTTAGAATTTTGTTTGACTGCCTTGAGGCATAAATGTCCTGCCATGCTTCTGTCATTTTTACCTTCTCCTTTCATTTTAGTTTTTTTTTATTTTAAAAAGAGCCCAGTGCATTTTCCAGGCTCTTTTTAAGGCTTAAAAGGGAATTTTTGAACTGCTCTTTTACTTCACTGCTGCAGGATGTGATTTCTTTGAAGGTGGATATTCTGTCATTCAGCCTGCTGACTTCGTCTATTATTTTTCTTGCTTTTTCGTCAGATGTGGCCTGCAGTTTCAGCTCTTCATATTCTTTTTTTGTTATTTCAAGTTCTTGCTGCAACAGGATTAGTTTCTCTTCAGCTTCTGCCTGTTCTTTTTTTAGCCTCTCTAGCTCTCTTTTTACATCCTCAGGAATTACTTCTACTGTCTTTATTACTCCATTTTCCAGTCTTTTTATTTTTTCGTCGTTGAACTTTATTGCTGCTTCGTACTGCTTTATTAAGCTTTCTTTCTTTGAAATTTCTTCTTCTTTCAGCTTCAGCGTATACTCTCTGGATTGAAGTTCTTTGCGCAGGGTGTTTATTTCATCCACAAGCTCTTTTATGCTTTCTTCTGATTCTTCTTTGATTTTTCTTATCTGCTGTGCTGTCATTTTGTTTATGTCTTCACCTAAAGCGTAATAGAGCTTTCTTTGCACCTCTTCGTCAAGTGCTGCAAGCTGCACACCTTCTGTTGTTGAAAGCTTTCCTTCATCTATCAGCTGCTGTATTTCGGGGATTAAATTATTTAGCCTGG
Source organism: Caldanaerobacter subterraneus (assembly GCF_004345675.1). Classification (GTDB taxonomy): domain Bacteria; phylum Bacillota; class Thermoanaerobacteria; order Thermoanaerobacterales; family Thermoanaerobacteraceae; genus Thermoanaerobacter; species Thermoanaerobacter subterraneus. The sequence continues at coordinate 127,806 of NZ_SLWU01000003.1, forward strand.
TAATACGTCTTAACTGCCTTTCAGAAATACCTATTAATTCGGCTAGGTATGATTGAGAAAATTCTACAGTCGAATCGGACATTTTGTCCGTTTGATATGAAGAATTTACCAATTCACTTTTCCTATCCCCACCTCTTCTGATACCGTATATTCTCATAAGTTCTACGAGACACCTTGCAAGTTTTAAATCATTCAGATTGCCCTTACCCCTCTGCCTCAAGTTTGTTTCTATCAAGTCTTTCAATATCCAGTCTTCTTTTGTTATCCCGTCTCTGTCTTTGTACGTTCTTACTTCACACGGCACTTCTTCGATTCCCAGCTCTTTTGCAGCTCTTAGCCTTTGTGAGCCTGATATTACTGTATAGGTCTCGTCTTCATTTCTGGTTACAATTAGAGGGGTTATTATTCCGCTTGTTTTTATGCTTTCTAAAAAATCCTGCCATGCCTGTCCCTGTATGTCATCAAAGAATTCTTTATTTCTTGGATGTTCTTTTAAGAGACTGACATTTATCATTTTCAAAGTTTAAAACCTCCTTTCACCAGAATTGTTTTTTATTCTTTTTTCTTTTTGATTTTTCTTTTTTGTCTGTTCTAACAGCAGGTTCTTCTGGAGTATCTGACGGGCCATCTATTTTATCTGTTTCACTTATTTTGATTTGCCCGTTTTCTGCTGTGCTGAAAGCGTTTGAAATAAAAAATACTTTCTCTTCCGCAGGAATGCTTTCAGAAGGTTCTTCTCTGTCTTTTGTACTGCCGGCAGGTTTACTGTTACTTTCAACCGCTTCCGCAGACTCATTTATGGGCTTGTTTGCAGATTCATTTTTGTGTTCTTTTTTAAGCTCATTTTTAAGTTCATCTACAGGTTTGGGTTCAGGTTCTCTTGTTTCTTCTTTTGCCCATTCAGGTATATATTCAGTAATTGGTACAGGCTTAATTTCTCTTGAGAGTGGATGCTTTGTGTAGTCCATTTTTTCTACAAGCAAAGGTTTTTGTCCTCTTAATATTACTATTGCGTTCCTGTGGTCAAGCCTTAATATTTCGTCTGGAGTGAGAAGAGGCCTTTTTTGAGTGCTCAGTGATATGTCCCCAAAGTCAAAAAGGCCTTCTAAACCTGCATGTTTTCTATGTGTCCTTGCTTCAACTGTTGCCTGCCCAAGTAAATCTGATACAAACTGTGCTGTTGCAACGTCTGTGCAGCCCAGGAAAAGCCTTGTGTCGCAGTTGCCTATTATCTCCTGCCATGCATCGTTTGGGTATCTATTTTTAAGCTGCGATATGTTCTGGAACACTACACTTGAGTGTATGCCTCTTGAGCGCATTGTGCTTATCTTTTTGGTGAAGTCCGGTATAGCGCCTATGTTTGGAAATTCGTCCAGCAGGAAGTATACGTTCGGGTTCAGTGTTCCTCCGTTCATGTCTGCATATCTTGTGAGCTTTATGAACAGGAATGAGAAAAACAGGCCCGCTAAAAAGTCAAATGTTGAGTCTGTGTCGCTTGATATGCAGAAGTATGCGCATTTTTCTTTACCCGGAAGTTCTAAGTCTATGTCGCTTGTTTCTGTAATTTTCTGCACCAGTTTGTTCTGGAACACCTGAAGCCTTGTTCCCAAGCCTATTATGATGCCTGTTCTGACTGTTTCGTTTGCCTGCGCATAGATGTTATAAGGCATTTTTGCCGGGTGGCTGTTAGGTAAAGTTTTAAAGACGGAGTCCACTGCCCTTGGCTCTGCACTTGCCAGAAGTGAGTATACGCTTGCAAGGTTTCTTTCATGCTCCGGATATTCCATTGCTACGTATAAGGCAAGTGCTTTTAACAGGTTCTGCTCTGCCCTGTCCCAGAAGGGATCGCCCGATTTTGTTGTCGCTACTTTTGTGTTGCTTATGATTACTTCTACAAAGAGCTGTGCGTCTATGTCGTCCTGTATGGTTTCAATTGGGTTCCATCTGTCAGAGTGCTTCATGTTTACAAGGTTGAATACTTTTACAGTATATCCTCTGTTTTTTAGAAACTCTGCCATGTCCCTGAATATTTCCCCTTTGGGGTCTGTTATTACCATGCTCTGTCCCTCTTTTGCCAGCTGCAGTATGTTTGTCCTTATATACGCCCTTGATTTCATTGAACCTGGTGAACCAAATATTGCAACGTTTCTGTTTAAAAAGCTGTCAGGGGGAAGTGTAACTACCCTGCTGCCTATCCTGCCCAGTATTAAGCCTTTGTTTGTACCTATACCCAGTATTTTTTTCGCTTCCTGCACTGTCATCCAGTTTGCTGTTCCGTGTGTTCCGTCTTCTCTCAGGTATTTTACTCCCTGTGTTCTGTAATCTGTTGCTCTGGCGAGTATTACTAACACTGCTATTGCCGGTATGGAGATTAGCAGGAAGATAAGATAAGCCTTTAATGTTGCAGGGTTTGTGAATTCTTTTAAACTTAGCAGTGGGTTTGCATACATCTGCTTTATGGGAGTAAAGTCTATTTTTGAGTTGTGCTGAGGGTTTAGCTGTGAGAGAAGCTGGAACGTTTTGATTGCAGGTACAAAAAGCCATGATGTGAGAAAAATATACAGCAGGAATATTGTTAAACCTAACAGAATTTTTGCTGTTGTGCTTTGTGGTTCTTCACCGGGAAAAGAAAAACCTTTAAAGTTCATTTTATCAGCTCCTTTAAGTCTTTATTTTTTGCGATATTGTATGAACTTTCTGAAAATTTGCCTACAGTACAGCACTTCTTCTGCTTTCAGCGATTTTATACTACACTCAGGAAACATTTCTTTAAACATTTCTTCCTGTTCTTCTAAGCATAGTATTTCTATTTCTGTTGTTTTTGTGTACCGGTACTGGGCAAGTATTAAGTAATTCCTTATCTTTGCTATTTTTTCTATGTCGTTCAGAATTAATACCACAACCTCTTTATCTCCTACACTGAAGTCTGCTTCTTTCCAGTTCGGTTCTTTTAAGTTGCTTACATAAACCTTTATTGCAGCTTCTTTTATTAAGTCTCTTTTTCCATGCTCTTTTAAAAGCTCCACTCCGTACGGATAGGGTAGCAACAGCTGCTCCTTTAATCCCAGTCCTTCTACGCCGTATCTCTTCCTTGCTTCTGGACTTTCATAAAACACTATGCTCCTGTATATGCCTAACTTGTGCAGCTTCTCCTGTTCGCTTTTTACAGCGTCTATCTTTTCTCTGCTGGGCTCTTTCCCTATGCTGTACACTGCGTACTCTGTACGTCCTATCAAAAAGCCTAAAAAAATGCTGCTTCTGTATATTGAAGGCTTCTGCTCTTTTATTTTACGACTATCCACAAAGCGCCAGTCCGTTCTTAAAAAGTCAAAGTAAAGGTCGCTTATTCTCTGTACACGTTCTTTCTGTCCGTGTGCTGTAGGAATCCCTTTCCTCTTTAAGCCTATGCTCCTTACGTACTCTATCCCTTTTGAGCCCAGCATTACGTACCCTTTCAGCCTCCTTACGTAGTGGGCTTTTCTTAAAAGGGCTATTCTTTTTAAGTAGTATGCTTTTGTTTCGTAGATGTAAGAAAGATTCTCTACTTTTATCATGCTCAGTTCTGACAGCATTTCTAAAAGCTTTTTATCACGTTCTGTTAACTCTACATTTACAGGCATCTGGCACTCTCCTTTCCGGTTTTAAATAATTTTCGTTAAAATTTTAACAAAGTCTTGTAGCAGGATTTCTTTAACTGTATCTCACCTATTGAATTTTATTTTTCTTCAGGGATCACTGCCCATGCAAGCAGATATAAAATAATTCCAGTACCCCAAAAAAGTGTGGTGACTGCCCAGATAAGCCTAACTACTGTGGGGTCTGTTCCCAGGTGCTCTGCTATCCTTACGCAAACACCTCCTATCATTCTGTTCTTCCTTGAACGAACAAGTCTTTTCTCCATTTTAACTTCTCCTTTCTGTAATTTTGTTAAATTCTGGCCTGTTTTTAAGCTTTTCATCCATGCTGTACATTGTATCTAAATTCATGACAAATTGATTGGCAAATGCAATAACTTCTAAATCTTCATCAGAGATTTTACACGTGCTAAAGCTTGCTGTAATCTGCCTTTTTGAACTTTCATTGTTACCCAGCAAGTACTTATAATCACAACCATATAGCCTGGCCAGTCGTTCTAAGATGTATGTACTGATTGTTCCTCTGCCCTTTTCATACCATGCAAGCTGCCTTTGATTGATCCCCAGATATTTTGCTACCTGCCTTTGAGTAAAACCTTTCTGTCTGCGTAATTCCCTCAACCGTCTGCCTATTTCCCTGTATATTTCTTCCTTCATAAACATCACCTCAAAGTTTTATGAACTGGTATAAATACACTTCCAGCACGTCCAAAAAAAGAAGGCAGAAAAGCCACAAGTTCAATCAAAGCCTTATAAGGCCTTTGAAAAGCCTGCCTTTCTTTTACTGTACTTTGCTGAATGTTCATGTGCTGTGTTCTTGTACTTCCTCCTTCGGTGAAAACTTTCTGCCACTGCCTGAAAACCTGCTGTGCCCTCCTGTTTGTGTTTCTTTGCTGTGTCAATAAAATCTTTTTCACTTTGTATCTTCCTTCCTCTGTCTAAAACCTTTATATGGCTTCCCTGCTCATTTCAATTGCAGCGCTGTAAAAGTACTCCTTACTTAGTAACTCTCTCCTACTGCCTTAAACCTGCAGAGCCTTATCGTTTGTGCCGGTCTGTCCTGTTAGTGTAGTTCTTTCTATTTAGTGCTGTTCTTTTACTGCTCCAAACTCCGGCAACTGCCCGCCTGCTTATCAGCAGGCAGTCAGTTGCCTGACTGCTGTTCTTATTTCCAGTAAACAATTGCCTAATTTTCTTAAGCCGTTGTATTAAAATAATCGAACCCCCAGCAGGTTTGATGAAAACCCCTATTAAAAAGCTTCCATTGATTATTTTCTGCCTTTTCTGTTTATAAAAAAATACAGTATTTTTAATGACTGGCAGTAGATAGAACACCTGTCTTTTTATCTACCTGTCTTTAAAATGCCCTTTTTAGATACGTTTATTGCCGTATTTTTAAGGCTGTTTTGGACATAAAAAAAGACAGGCTAAAAACTAGTCTTCATTTAAAATTTCGTATAATTTTTCTGGAAAATTTTCATATTTGATAATAAAAATTTCTGTTTTGGGTTTACTGCTAAATCGGGCACTGAATCCGTAAGAAACATATTTGTAACTGTCATCTGCAATTATCCCGGCATATTTTATTCCATCTATTATAGGCTTTATATCACGATTATCTATATCTATGTGCTGAGCAGGAAAATAAAATTTAATAAAAACAAAAACACGATCAAAAGAAACTTTATCTTTTATTTTCTTTAAAGCAAACATCACATTATTAATCCATCTTTCTTTTTCCTTATCTTTAATTGTTTTAAATCTAGCCGGGTAATTCATCACAGTTAATTTTACGATTTCTCCGCTGTCCAGAATTTCAACTTTTACATTATCTGGAGGAAGAATGTTGTTGGGTTCTCCTCCTGCTTTAATTTGATAATTCAATGCCCAGTAAAGTTCCATTCTTGCTTTTTCAACAGCACTGTACGCATTTAAAAGATGTTTTGCTTCGACTTCTACTTTACCTATCATTTTTTTCTCCATAGAAACCACTCCTTTCCATCTTTTCAATTTTATCTAACAAAAGTTCTATTTTGTTTAAAGCAAAAACAGTCCTGTCCCAAAACGTGTAATAAAAATCCAGTGCTTTTCTTGTAGTTTCGCTCATGTTCCTTTCGTTCCAGATAGGTGAATCAACGTCTACACGAACGTTCAGCCTTCTTTTCTGCTCCTTCCTTTTTACCATCGTATTACACCTCTCTTTTATTTCGCACAATGTACTGACTTTGTTCTATTAAAACTTGCAATACTCAATAAAAAAAAGACTGATGAATGTTCACATGTTGAGAAAGTCATTCACCAGTCCTCTCAGGATTTCTTCATTGGTTTTCTTTTTCCCATTATTATCAGCCTTCTGTAGAACAGAGCTTGAGTTTAGATTTGTATTTATGGACTGATTTTTTATCATTTCTTTTATTTCTGCAATGTCTTTTGAAATTTGTTCTATCACACTCTTGTTTCTTATATAGAAGTATAGGGCCTCTCTGATAAAGTTAGTTCGTTCTTTCCCTTTTAAGGAAGAAAGAACTTTATCCAGCTCCGTATCTTCAGCTCTTGTCCTAAATCCATACTGCAATTTTGTTAACACCACCTTTACTAGTAATAACGAGCCGTTCAAAGCCCAAAACATAAGAATGTTAACATTTTTGATAACGACACTTTAGCCAGTAATATTAAGGATTTTAGAAGTTAAAATTATAAAAGTGTTAACAAACAATCAGAAGGCACAAAAACTTTGTTAACAATTTTCTTTTTTTGTTCCATCTAATGCGTATTACACAATGCTTTAAGCATGTTATCAGCTCTGTTAACAAATTTTTATTTTTGTAACCTATAACAACTGCTGTTAATAGACTCAGAAGTGTTAACACTTTTTAAACATTAATTTCTTTTATTTGTTTATTTCAGCTATCTTTAAAAAGCCCAGTGCATTTGCAAACTGAGCATCCTTGACAAGCACTACATCTGCATGAATATTTTTCAGGTAAGGATATAAATCACTGCCACCGCCACCTGCAATAAACACAGTGCTCACTCTATCAAAGACTTCTTTCAAGGTTGCATATATTCTCTTTTCTATCAATCTTGCGAGCTCTTTCTTTAGTGCAGTTAATTCTTCTGTAAAATCAACGTACTTTCCCTTAAAATAAATACTTTCCTTTTTGAAGATTGTCATAAGCCCTGCCGTATCAATAGTTGCTCCTGTTTTAGCAAGGTATATTTGTTCTATCGCAGTAAATATTTTGGAAATTCCTGTATCAATAGTTCCTGATAAATCAGGAAGGAAATGAGGTCTATCTTCTATTAGGAAAACAATGTAATCTGTTGTTTTGAAGCCTATGTCAATTAAGACTATATAAGAGTCTGTATAGAGGTATCTGTCTAAATCTTCAAGCAAAGCATAGTAGGCTGCGCCTGCTGCCTGAGGGAAAACAGTAACCTTTTCAAATTCTATTGTTTTCATTAATTTGTGCTCCGGCAGTGATATTAATGCTTTGTAATTTTCTAGCTCTTCTTCAAAAGCTTTTTTGTGTGCCTGAAACTGCTTTAAAGGAAGTCCTGTTACAAGGTTAATAGGCTCCTCTGGTTCACTATCCAGCGTCAGGAGCATAACCGCTGTTGACAGCAGTGCCTTTGCTTCCGGCTGAGTGTATTTATCTATGTCTAATGTGAAAGAATCAGAAAAGCCTTCTCTTCTTGCAAGATTGCCTACGTAGTAGGAATTTTCGCCTGTTTTGTCAACTATTCTAATGTGCAGATTTTCTATTATATCGTTTGTGTTGAATATGCCTGCTAAGGGTCTGTCGAAGCCTATTGATACAATTGAAGGAAAAAGTATTCTTTTATTCTGGCTGTTTACTCCTTTTACGTAACCGAAGCCCAAATCAAGCCCTATATTCATGTGTAAAACCCTCCTTAAATGAAAATTTTAAACACTGAAAAGATTTTCCAGATCTTCTATTGTGATTTCTTCAAAGTCTTCGTCAACAAAGTTAGTTTCTTCTACAGGTTCAGCTTTTTCTTCTACAATTTCCGGTTCTGATACAGGTTCTTCTTGTTTTCCATTTCTAGGCCTTGCGAGTAAAAAAATTTGTTCTGCAACAACTTCCAGTATACGCACATTTTTCCCTTTGCTATCTGTATATTTTCTTGTCTGTAATCTTCCTACAACTGCAATTAGTGTGCCTTTTACTGCATACTGCTCCAGTATTTCTGCAAGTCTGTTCCATGCCACAATTGGTATAAAGTCCGTTTCACGATTACCTTCCTTATTGATGTAGTTTCTGTCTACTGCAAGTGAAAAATGGACGACAGGATGTCCGGAAGGAGTTATAAGTTTTTTTAAGTCTTTTGTTGTCCTTCCTACCAGCATGACTTTGTTAAGGCTCATTTTATACATCTCCTTTCTTCACTTAAGATTATACATTTATTTATTTTTACTGTCAATAAATAAAATTAAAAGAGGCAGGATTTATTCTCCTGCCTCTTTTTCTGCTTTCTCCAGCTTAAAAAGCTCATTTACGTCCACACCAGCTGCATAGGCCATTTTTAAAGCAATTTCTATTCCTGTGCTCCCTTTTCTTGTTTTTACTATGTTGTACATTTCCTGAGGGCTCATGTCAAGCCTTGCAGCCAGCTGTGCTCTTTTTAAGCCCTTCTTTTTGAGCACATCATCTACATATAACTTCACGTCCATTTTCTTCAGCTCTTCTTTTATTTTTTCATCCTGTTCCCTTTCCTCTCTGGTAACTCTAACGTAAACTGTTTTCTTAGGTTCTTTGTGTTCTGTGCCAATTTTTTCAAGGGTGTAAAGCTTATTTACATCCACCCCCAGCGCATAGGCCATTTTCAAGGCCGTTCTTATGCTTGTTGACTGATTTCTTGTGAGTATGTGAATGTAGTTTGCTGATACGTCCAGCATATTTGCCAGCCGTCTTAAAGATATGCCTTTTTCATTTAAGACTTCTTTTATGTGGTTCTGAAACCTGTACTGTTTTAGTATATCCCTTATTTCTTCATCTTTTTTTATTTCTCTCAACTCTTCCAAAAGCTGATCCTTGCCTTTGAAATCTTCTGCCCTTTCTGTTATGTCTATAAAAAGCTGGGTATCTACAAGAAATATGTTGCATCTGGGGCATGTAAGTACAGGTACGTTTTCAGCTCTGTGTCCGTCTACTTCAAAAGTTTTGTATACAGTTATAAGCTCTCCTTCGCATTTCGGGCATCTGGTTGGACGAGTCATCTTTTGCACCTTCTTTCTCTTTCTATAAAGATTATATACTCATTTGTTGATTTTGTATACCCCTAATTTTATGAAAGTATCTGCAATTTCTGGATCAAACTGTGTTCCGGAATTCTTTTTTATTTCCTCTACAGCTTCTTCAAGGCTTAAAGCTTTTCTGTACGGCCTGTCATTTGTCATTGCATCAAAAGCATCAGCTACTGCTATAATACGTGAAAATAGAGGAATTTCTTTGCTTTTTAAACCTATATAGCCTTTTCCGTCAAAACGTTCATGATGATAAAGGACTGCTTCAGCAATGCTGCTGTTCATTTTTTTGCTTTTGACATACTCGTACCCGTAAAATACATGTCTTTTAATAATCTTCATTTCTTTTTCATCAAGCTTTTCAGGTTTATCAAGAATTTGCTGGGGAATCCAGAGTTTCCCTATGTCGTGTAACTGAGCTGCCATTAGCAGTTCCACCATGCTGTCATAATGCATTTTCAGAACACGGGCTATCTTTTCACATATCTTTGATACACGCATTTGATGCTGTTTTAGTTCTTCCTGAATATTTGTTGTGCTTGCTGCTGCGATAAGATGCTTCAAAGAAATCATCCTTTCTTTTGTGGATTCCATAAAAAAAGAGGCAGGAACTGTCCTGCCCCTGATAATAGCAACAGTTTATTTTCCGGTTAATGCCAGGTGAGGAGGATTGTTGAGCTGTAATCCCTCAGAATAGATTTGAGAAATCTCATTTTTTATTTCCCTTCTGTAAACCAGATAAATCTGGTATTCTTTTTGCGATTTAAAAATCTCATAGGACATTTTCATCTGCTGCTTGAAAGTTTCCTCTATGCTTTGTTTTATTGCAAGGATTGCTTCTTTAACCTCTTCTGCGTTGCTATAGCCATAATTCTCTCCATAGTTTTTTGCAACTCTTCCTGTTATCCTGCCAATGCTTTTTAAAAGCTGCCTTGAAAGTTTTATCTGCCTCACATAGGTTTTTGCTATATCCGTTTGAAGTGCGTTCATGTCATAAAGGTACTCCAGCAGTTTTGCTCCCAACACTGCTACTGCCTGCCAGTACCACTGCTCATTTTTAAAAGAGTTTTGAAACTTTTCTGCAATTTCTTTTTTCTTTACAAATGTTTCATCCGTTAGCAGTTCTTTTGCGTAATAAACAAAGTAGCTGAAGTATCTTGCCTGCCATATACCATTTTCAAAGTGATCGGGATGTTTTATTTTGTACCTTGTTAGTATCCCTTCTCTGACTTTTCCTCTTGAAGTATTGTCGTTTATCCAGCTTATTAACCTTTGTTTGGAAGCAAAAGATTCACCTGGGTTGTCATCCATCAGTTCTGAGTGACACTCTCCCAATCCCCTAAAGGGGATGGGCTTCCTGCTTCACTGAAGGAAACTTACCAGAATATAGGGATTGCTCCCTAATATTCTGGCAGCGGTTTCCTTCTTCACAGGCTTAACTTCGGGCCGGCCCAGCCCTACCATTTTTAACATATTAATTGTTGCGTTTAAATCTCTATCAATTTCTAAACCGCATCTAGAGCACTTATAGATTCTATCTGACAAAGAAAGGTCTTCTATATTACCACAACTGCTGCACGTTTTGGTAGTAGGCAAATAACGATCTAATGCTATTGTAGGGGTACGAAGACTGTTGCTCAGTCTTCGTTTTATTTCCCCTACAGCTGAATAATGTACTGATTTTGAAAATTTGCCTTCTTTCCATGAGTTAATTCCGTCATCCTGGTAAACAAATCAAAGGTACTAGACCTGTCATTAACAAACCTACCATTACTTCTCTTTCTATGGGGAAACACCTTTCCTGCGTTTTAATCAAAAAATATCTAACCCCTGTTAAAAGTCTGTAGATGTCTTGCTTTAAGAAGAAGTTCCAGTGCCCTCTGAAGCCCGGAATAATAGCCAGACCAATAATTAATAGCTGACTGCGACTCTGCCTGTGCTCTTGTTTCAAATGCCCACTTAATTTCTCTGTCTAAAACATTCAGTATTTTTTGGAAAACAACTTCAGACATACTTTATTCTCCTTTCTTTTTATATTGATTTGCATAATCAAAAGAGGCGACCGCCTCTTTTTCACTTCAGTTTTAAAACATAATCAAAACTCTCTATCCGTTCTGTATTCAAAAAGGAAGATGCTTCCGGATGCTCTTTCAGGTACTGCTCTATGTTCTGTCTGAATTTTCTTTTAAACTCTCCATCAAGATAGCTGTCCAGCTTAACATAAAAAACTCTTAAAACCATGAAAAACACAAAAAATGCTATCATAACAGCAGTTTTAATTAAAAGTGAATGTGGATCTGTTCCAATTAGAAATGCAAACAAAAATGCAAAAAGTTTTTTATAAGCTGTTATTGTCATTAACAGAACAAGCATCAGGGGTGTTAACAGCAAAACACCTTCAGGACTTGTAGAAAAATCCAGCACATCTTTTAAAAAATATAGAAATTTTTCTTTAGCAGACGTTATTTTTGGAACAAGGCTTTGTTTTATTTTTTCTTCATACTCAATTCTGCGCTTCGTTTCTACATCAAAGGCTCTGCCATGCATTGTGACAAGGTACAGCAGTTCATCAATAAAATACAGCAGATACCAGTTATCGAAATCCTTAAGATCTACTTCCAATGCCAGTACCTCTTCCCAGCTTAAAAATTCCAGACGTTCATTTTTGGAGTTTTGAGTTGAGGTTATGTCCCCTAGCAGCGGGTCAATAATTATTCTGCCTTTTATGTCCTTGTCAGGTTCAAGTTTTTGTAGCATATTATAAAAATTTCTATACTCTTCCTTGAGTTGCCCGTTGCTGTTGATTACAAAAAATAGAGGAACAAAGGTTTTGTCGCTCCACTCTGCTAGCGCCGATTTAACAAGTTCCTCTAACTTATTCACTTTGATAAGATCGATAACCTTCATAGAAAACCCCTTCTTTTTATAAATTGTTTTAATTTAAAAAGATATTCTGCAAATACCTCTTGATAGAATATTATTTTTATGATATAAAATAAACGTAGGCTTAAATACACTATCGTAATTTTGTGGCTGGTCACAGCCCCATTATTACGATAGTTTATCTAAGCCTAGTTTTCCACCACTACATGGGTTAACACGGTGGGCATTCCTTTAAGTTTTCAAAAACTATATGGGTTAAAATTTTGTTTGCTTTTATTGTGTCGTTGTCATTGTAGTAAGTTTTAAATTGCTATATGGGTTTATAAAGTCCCCTAACTGCACAAGTTAGGGGACTTTATCTGTTTCAAAATCACCTAGATTCAGGTGATTTTTTGTTTTTAACCCTTTAAAAGGTAATTCTCTGAATAGAAGGTACAAAAAAGAGGCGGTTACTCCGCCTCTTTGTACGCTTTTAATACACTTCTTACTATTTCCTGCTTCAATTCCCGGTTTAAAGGGAAAGCCACAAGCGAACGCTTTCCTTCTTTATTGACGTGGTCTGGCAGGGCTACAATTAACCCGTTCCTGCCTTCTATCACACGTGTTACTATCGCAAATGAGTCATCAAACACTACCCTTGCAAAGCCTTTTAATTTGCCATTTTCATACTTTTTAAAAACGGTTTTTGTGATTTTCATTAACAAAATACCCCTTTCTGTATTATTTTTTAAATTTGCAGCGGGAAAATAGAGGTTAAAACTACAGCCAGAAAAATACTTGGCCCAAATATTATTTGGGTGCTAAAATAAGTTTTGTCCTTTATTCCTTTGATAAAAGCATGTACAAAAGCTGTTATTCCTGCTATCAATAGCACTGCAATAGAAATATTGCCATAAAAAAATGCCAGCGCAGTTAGTAGCTTAACATCACCTCCCCCCAGCCCTCCATTTGTTACAGTATATATTGTAAAAAGAATTGCAAACACAGCTAGCATATACACAAAACTTTCCTTAAACTTTAATGGAAAGACAAAAACATTTAAAATTATCCCGTATACAAATACCACTACAGGGATCCAGTTGTCTATTTCCTGCCTCTGATAGTCTGTCCATGCAGCATATCCTGTTAGTAAAACTACTGGCAGGTTCCACCAAACGGGCATCAGAATCACTCTCCCTCTATTATCTTTTATTTTCTCTTAATATCTTAGTTTTTCTTTAATTTTCTCATCACAACAAGAGCATCTCATGGCTTATATTAACATTTCTTACTTATATAACCATTAAATGGGTAAGCTTAATAAACCTCATATCCTATTTCCATATTATGGCGGGATAGCTCCACTTATCTCATGGGGTTTACCCTCCCATG
>NZ_SLWU01000004.1 GCF_004345675.1 Caldanaerobacter subterraneus
GAAAGGGTAGCGGTAAGTAAGGCGAGACTTTTTAGGAGCAGGTTTACCAGGAGCCCATTGATGTTTACACACTTTACACTGTAGTTTTTGAAAGCCGTCAGGGTCTTTACCAAAACTGTACAAATAATCAGGAGGGGCACTGCAAACAGGGCACTTATCAACATCAACACAAAGGGGTTTAATACGTCTAACATGAGAGATAGGCTTACCTTGAGCTTCAGCTTCGGCAAGGATTTTCTTGTAATCTTTTTTCTCAACAACTTTTTCAACAAGTGGCAAAGGATCCTCTAAAGGTGACAAAACTTTGTAGCCTGAAGGTTGGAGGTCAACAGGCGGCTGAATATCTACTTTAAAGTGTTTGAGAGCGAATAGAGAAATTTTAAGCAAAAAATTTAATAAATGAGTAAGAAGGAAAACGGGTAGTAGTTGTCGAAACATAAATTAGGATTCCCTCCTTTGGGTTGATGGTGTTTGTTTTTGCTACAACTACTACCTACGACACCAAGGGGAGGGAATCCTCCTTTTTCTCGAAAAAAATTTTTATTCCAATGTTTTGGAGACTATAGATACGCGAATTTAAGGCTTTAATTTGACGTTACATGGTACGGGGGGAGAGGTGAATGAAAGAAAATTTTTATGGAGTTTATGAAGAAGTGTGGCATCAATGGAACGATTTTCAAAACACCATGACTATCTCAAAACAAATCGTTAGATCGGAAATACTTAAATCTTGGGAAAGGTGCAAAATTGCAGGCGTCGATCCGTACCAGGAACAAGGACAAGAAATTATCGAGGGTTCTGCTTTAAAAGAAGCCAGAGAAAGACAAGAAGAACTAATTCAAGCTGCTAGGCCGGTTATGGAAAAGCTTTTATCGCTGTCTAGTGACTATGGTTTCCTCGCAGTTTTAGTAGGAGAGGACGGTTATATATTAGAAACATTAGGGAATAACAAGGAAACTATAGACCTAGCTCGAAAAACCAATTTCATTCCTGGCGCATGCTGGCGAGAAGATAAAGTGGGCACTAACGGGATAGGAACCGCAATGGTTATAGGACAAGCCCTTGATGTAACTGGGGCTGAGCACTTCTGCCGTGGACTTCACTCTTGGACATGTGCTAGTTCTCCAATTTTTAGTCCGGAAGGAAAACTTATTGGAGTTATTGACCTTTCGGGACCCTGGTACCGAGAAAATAAACTGGCATTAGCTACTATAGTATCTTCTGCAATTGCGATTGAAAACAATTTGAAGCAGAGTAAAGCCTTTAAAGAAACTTTAACTTACAGACAACTCTCAGAATACTTTTTAGAAAGCAACCCTGATCCCTTATTAGTGATGGATAATACAGGAAGATTAGTCAAGGTTAATTATGCATCTGAGAAAGTTTTGGGATGGAAAAAAGAAGATTTAATAGGACGAAAAGCTGATGAAATATTTGACAATTCGCAGGAAATCCTATTCCTCATAAAAGCGCGGCAGAGTGTAAAAAACAAGGAAATATTAGTGCAAAGTAGAAAAGGTATCTTGCGGTGTAGCGCAGATGTTTCACCTATAAGTGGTTATTACAATGAAAATGTAGCGGCTCTAATAGCTCTAAAAATGCATGAAGGTAGTCAATTTTATATAAGCTCTCCTCCAGCCTTAAAAGGATTCGAAGTAATATTAGGGAATCATCCCTGTTTGCGTGAAAGCATACGATTAGCCCAAATTGCAGCAAAGAGCGATGCACCAGTCCTCATTTTAGGAGAGACAGGGACAGGGAAAGACCTTTTTGCAAGAGCCATTCATGAGGCTAGTGGTAGAAAAGGACCTTTTGTGGCGATAAATTGCGGTGCTTTGCCGCGAGAATTAATTGGAAGTGAGCTTTTCGGCTATGTAGGTGGAGCTTTTACCGGTGCACGGCCAGAGGGCAAGCCAGGTAAATTTGAACAAGCACAAGGAGGTACTTTATTTTTAGACGAAATAGGCGATATGCCTATGGATATACAGGTTTACCTTTTACGAGTGTTGGAAGAAAAAAAGGTAGTTCGAATAGGCGGACATAAGGAGATACCGTTAGATGTTCGAATTATTGCTGCGACCAATTCGGATTTAACGAAGTTAGTAAAAGAGAAAAAATTCCGAGAGGATTTGTATTTTCGCCTGAGAGTTCTCACTATTCATTTATGCCCGTTACGAGAACGCAAAAGTGATATACCTCTTCTTTTTCAACATTTTGTTAATAAATTTTCACAAAAATTGGGTAAAACTATTACCAATATTGATCCATCAGTTTGGTCTTTATTAAATAATTACGACTGGCCAGGAAACATTAGGGAATTACGAAATGTGGCAGAATGGGCAGTGAATATAGCAGAGGATAATACAATTTCTGCTAGTCATTTGCCGTCTTACTTATCTGGTTCTCAAACTATCCGCGAGGACAGTAATAGCTTTTCTTCTACCTCTCTTGTTGAACTGGAAAAGCAGGAGATTAGTCGACTTCTCGAACATTATGGAGGTAATATAACTAAAGTTGCTAAAGCCTTAGGCATAGCACGGAACACCTTGTATAGGAAGCTTTATAAATATGGACTAAAGACTCGTTATAGTGTTCCAAAATCTAACGTTACAAAAAGAGACATAAGTTACAAAGAAGCAAATTAAGATTTCATAATTTCTCGTAAAAATCAAGAGTTAAATATGCCAGCACTCAATAATGGGTGCTGGCATATTTTTTGCAAGAATATATTTAATGCAAAATGCAAAATCTAAAAGGGGGGATGTAACAAAAACAAAAAATTAAAACATATTCACCTTCTTTGACATTATAAAGCAAGGTAATATATTGCAAAAAATTGAAAAAATTATAAATAGATAGGAGTGAAGAGGTATGAACATTCCTAAAGAAACTCTTATGCGTATGTATCTTGAGATGGTTACAATTCGATTATATGAGGAAACTATGGCTGAAGCCTATCAGGAGGGGAAATACCCAGTATTCAACATTGCATCAGGCCCAGTCCCTGGCGAGATGCATTTAGCTGCAGGACAGGAGCCTGTAGCTGTAGGGGTATGCATGCACCTTAAAAAGGAGGATGCTGTAGTAGGTACTCACCGGCCTCACCACTTTGCTATTGCAAAAGGAGTAGATCTCAAACGCATGACAGCAGAAATATTTGGTAAAGTTACCGGTTTAGGCCGCGGCAAAGGTGGTCACATGCACCTCTTTGACCCTGATGTACACTTCAGCTGCAGCGGCATCGTTGGTGCTAGCATTCCACAAGCAGTAGGAGCAGCCCTAGCTTTCAAAATGCGCAAAGAAAAGCGAGTAGCTGTGGCCTTTTTTGGTGACGGTGCTGCAAATCAGGGTACTTTTCATGAGGGACTTAACTTAGCTGCAATCTGGAAGCTACCGGTGGTGTTTGTATGTGAGGACAATAGTTGGGCAATTTCTGTACCAAAAGAAAAGTCTACAGCTATCAGTCAAAATGCTGACCGTGCAGTTGCGTATGGTATACCTGGAGTATACGTGGGAGAGAACGATGTCTTAGCTGTTTACGAAGCTGCTGGCGAAGCAATAGAGAGAGCACGTCAGGGAGGAGGACCAACTATTATTGAAGTTAAAACAGATCGTTTCTTTGGACATTTCCAGGGTGATCCGGAAGTATATAGACCTAAGGACGAAGTTCAGCGCCTAAAGCAAAATGATCCAATTAAGCGGTTCAGGAAATACCTTATTGAAAATGACATAGCCACAGAAAATGAACTTAAACAATTAGACGATGAGGCACGAAAACGTGTTGAGGAGGCTTTCTTGTTTGCTCGGGAGTCACCCTATCCAGCGCCGGAAGAAGCCCTACTTCACGTGTTTGTAGAATAGTGAATTACGGTCTAGTTGAATAATATTTAAAGGAGGAGAAAATTATGTCTGCGATAACTTCGCGAAAGCTTACTATGGCAAAAGCAATTGCTGAAGCTATTAGTTTGGAAATGGAAAGAGATCCGAGAGTTTTTGTCATGGGTGAGGACGTAGGCGTATATGGAGGCATATTTGGTGCCACAGCTGGGTTGTATGAAAAATTTGGACCAGAAAGAGTTATCGATACACCTATTTCCGAAGCAGGTTTTATAGGTGCTGCTTTAGGAGCTGCTATGGAAGGTATGCGTCCCATAGTAGAATTAATGTTTGTAGATTTCTTTGGCGTGGCTATGGATCAAATTTATAATCACATTGCTAAAAACACTTACTTTTCAGGAGGAAATATTCGAGTACCTTTGGTACTCATGACGGCGGTTGGCGGTGGTTACAATGATGCGGGACAGCATTCACAGTGTCTTTGGGGGACTTTTGCTCATCTGCCTGGTCTTAAAGTAGTTGTACCTTCTACTCCTTATGACGCCAAAGGTTTGATGATTTCAGCCATACGGGATGACAATCCTGTTATATACATGTTCCACAAGGGGTTACTTGGTCTGGGATGGATGACCCTTATTAAGGACAGCACTGGCCCTGTCCCTGAGGAGCCTTATACAATCCCGTTTGGTAAAGCAGAGGTAAAACGGGAAGGAAAAGATGTTTCAATAATCAGCGTGGCTATGGGTGTCTATCAAGCATTAGAGGCGGCCAAAGAACTGGAAAAAGAAGGTATAAGTGTTGAGGTTCTGGACCTCAGGACATTGGTGCCGTTAGACCGCGAAGCCATAATAAATACTGTAAAGAAGACCCACAGAGTATTGGTGGTGGATGAAGACTACCTGAGCTATGGTATGAGCGGAGAAGTTGCTGCAACTGTAGTTGAGCATGCTTTTGACTACTTGGAAGCGCCTGTAAAAAGATTGGCGGTTCCAGACGTGCCTATCCCATATTCTCGTCCTTTGGAACAGTTTGTATTACCTTCAAGTTCTAAAATTGTGAATGCAGTTAAGGAATTGCTCAGGTCATAATAATGAGATTTCAAAGCAGGAGGACTGATATCTTATGCCATACGAATTTCGCATGCCTAACGTAGTATCAAATGGAATAGAAGGGTTTGTGGTGAATTGGTTCAAGGATGAAGGACAGCCAGTACAAGCAGGTGAATTGCTGTTGGAAGTACAATTTGAAAAAGCGGCTATTGAACTCCAGGCTCCAGTAAGCGGCATACTGACAAAAATCCTATGTCCCCAAGGTCATGTAGTCAAGGTTGGGCAACCGCTCTGTTTGATCGAAGAAAAATCCACAGAAGTGGCTGGAGGTAGTGGATCTGCGGTACCTCCGGTCCATGCGCCAGAGGAAACGCCCCACTTCCACGGCGAAACGGAGCGAACAACCCAGAGTACTCCAGTGGATTCCCAAGTCCATAGTAGCAACACGGGCGATGTAAGAGCCACTCCTGCAGCCCGTAAACTCGCCCGCGAATTGGGAATTCCTCTAGAGGCAGTGCCGGGTACTGGTCCGGGTGGTCGAATTACTGAGGAAGATGTTAAGAATTTTGCTCAGCGTTCTGAGAAGACAAATTTAACAGCAAGAAGAATACCACTCACTCCTACCCAGCGTTTAGTCGGATCAAGGATGTTACAGAGTCTTCGAGAAACTGCACAGTATACATTAGGGCGGGAAGTAGATGTAAGCGCGTTAATCAAAATCCGCATGGAGCTTAGACAAAAAGGTTCACCTGCTAACATAACGGATCTTATACATAAAGCAGTGGTTCAGGCGATTTTAGAAAATCCTGTAATGCAGGCCGTTATTGATGGAGATGATATGGTAGTGCCTGCAGAAGTCCACTTGGGATTTGCTGTTGCCCGTGGTGATGAACTTCTAGTACCTGTAATCAAAAATGCTCATAGACTTAACCTTAATGAAATGGCTGTTGAAAGACGCCGACTTACTGATGCAGTTCTACAAGGTATTATAAAGCCAGAAGAGCTACAAGGGGGTACCTTTACAGTTACAAATCTGGGTACTTATGGTGTTGACTTCTTTACCCCTGTGCTATATCCAAAACAATCTGCAATTCTCGGTATTGGAAGAATAGTGGAACGACCAGTCCTTGAGAATGGAAACATCCGCTCCGCGCAATTTATGACTCTTAGCCTTACTGTAGATCATCAGGTAATAAACGGTGCCCCTGCTGCTAGATTCTTAAATCGACTGGCAGAACTTCTTTCTCAACCGGAAGTGCTCTTGGAGTTGTAATAGCAAAAGGGCAGTGCATGTGCGCTGCCCTTTTAGAGTACATAAAAAAAGACAAGTTGTAGAAGAAGGTGAGCATGTAAAGGTAATATTATCCAGTAGAGAAATTCTTTTGTTGCCATCGGGAGGATAAAGATAGCGCCGAAACGATTAAATTGGTTGTTTGTCTGCTTTTAAAACTTATTAGAAAAAAGGGTGGAACAGTATAAAGCTTTTATTTAGTAGATGGAAGCAACAAAATTTTAAAAGCGTTTGCTGAACAGGAAATAAATGAGCAGGCAAAAGATAAATTCATAAATAAAAGAGACGATAGCTGGATGTATATCCTTCCACAGCACCGACTGCTATCGCCTCTTTAGTTTACCGAAAAATGTTTACCGCCATTTTTTGTTTTGTAGGTATTCATGGATGGAGCGAGCTGCTTTTTTTCCGGCACCCATGGCCAAAATTACAGTAGCTGAACCTGTTACAATATCGCCTCCAGCCCATACCCCTTCTCTGGAAGTCCTTCCCTCCTCATCGACAGCGATATAACCGTGTTTTGTAAGTTCTAAGCCTTCAGTGGTCTTTGTGAGGAGGGGATTAGGGCCAGTACCTATGGCGATTACTACCGTATTAACATCCATGATAAATTCAGAACCCGTTATAGGAACTGGACGGCGACGACCCGAAGCGTCAGGTTCTCCAAGTTCCATGCGGATACACTCAATACCTTTGACCCAACCATTTTCGTTACCTATTATTCTCACTGGATTTGTGAGGAAATCAAATATAATACCTTCCTCTTTAGCGTTCTCGAATTCTTCTTTTCTTGCGGGCATTTCTTCTTCAGAACGGCGATACACAATATGAACTTCGTCAGCTCCCATTCTTAGAGCAGACCTGGCTGCATCCATAGCTACATTGCCACCCCCTATTACTGCTACTTTTTTGCCTACCTTTATGGGGGTGTCAGTGTTGGGAAAAGAATAGGCTTTCATCAGGTTTATTCTGGTTAGAAACTCGTTGGCTGAATACACGCCAAGGTAGTTTTCACCAGGTATGCCCATAAATTTCGGGAGGCCAGCTCCGGTGCTGATAAAGACAGCCTCATACCCCATTTCAAAAAGGTCGTCTATCGTCAGAACTTTGCCCATAACCATGTTGGTTTTAATTTCTACGCCCAGCTGTTGTATAAACTTTACTTCTTGTTCCACTATAATTTTCGGTAGCCTGAATTCAGGAATACCGTATACCAGTACGCCACCGGGTTTGTGAAGAGCTTCAAAGATCGTTACATCGTAGCCGAGTTTAGCCAAATCTCCTGCACAGGTGAGACCGGCGGGCCCGGAACCGATGATGGCCACTTTTTTACCAAGCTTTTTAGGAATTACCGGGGGACGGATGCCTTTGGCTCTTTCCCAGTCTGCTGCAAACCGTTCTAGGCGACCTATGGCCACAGGTTCACCTACTTTGCCCAAAACACAGTTTTTCTCGCATTGCGTTTCTTGTGGACAGACTCTGCCACATATGGCGGGCAAGCTGTTGGTTTCTTTTATAATCTTTATAGCTCCTTCAAAATCTCTTTCTGCAATACGTTTTATAAACTGGGGAATTTGTACCTGAACGGGGCACCCTTCAACACATCCTGGTTTTTTACACTGAAGGCACCTCTGGGCTTCACTAACTGCCTCTTCTTCCGAATAGCCCAAAGCTACTTCGTTAAAATTACGCCTGCGGACTTCAGGCTTTTGGGTAGGCATGGGTGTTTTCTTTTTGCTTCTATTTATAGGTAGTATAAAGAAGATAGAAGACATTCTAGAAGTTCTAAAACATAAGGGTATCGATAATGTCATTTTTGTAACCGGAAAGAATTCATACAAAGTTAGTGGAGCTTGGGATGTGATAGAACCGGCTCTAAATACACTCGGCTTTAAATATTCACTTTATGACAAGGTCGGACCTAATCCTACTGTTGATATGGTCGATGAAGCGGCCAAATTCGGCCGGGAAACTGGGGCGAAGGCTGTTATTGGCATTGGTGGTGGAAGCCCTATAGATACTGCAAAAAGTGTGGCTGTACTGTTAGAATATACTGATAAAAATGCAAGAGAACTTTATGAACTGAAATTCACGCCCGAAAAAGCTGCTCCTATTATAGCTATAAATCTTACTCATGGTACTGGTACGGAAGTAGACCGATTTGCAGTAGCTACAATTCCAGAAAAAAATTATAAGCCTGCAATAGCTTATGAGTGCCTCTATCCTATGTATGCTATAGATGATCCTGCTCTCATGATAAAGCTTGATAAAAAACAGACAATAGCTGTTACTATAGATGCTTTAAATCACGTTACCGAAGCTGCCACTACTCTTGTGACATCACCTTACAGTATTCTATTGGCGAAAGAGGCAGTGAGGTTGATAGTTCGTTACCTCCCTGTTGCTGTAAATGACCCTGAAAACCTTGTGGCTAGATATTATTTGCTTTATGCTTCTGCTATAGCTGGTATTTCTTTTGACAATGGTCTCTTGCACCTTACTCATGCACTGGAGCACCCACTAAGTGCAGTAAAACCTGAGATTGCCCACGGTCTTGGGCTTGGTGCTATACTGCCTGCAGTGGTAAAGACTATTTATCCTGCTGTTGCAGAGGTGTTAGCTGACATATACAGCCCTATCGTGCCTGGACTAAAAGGACTGCCTGCTGAAGCAGAATATGTAGCTAAAAAAGTCGAAGAATGGCTCTTCAATGTAGGATGTACTCAAAAACTTTCAGACTTTGGATTTACAAAAGATGATGTTCCAACCCTAGTAAAGCTTGCTAAAACGACACCTTCTCTCGATGGATTACTTTCTATTGCACCAGTGGAAGCCACTGAAACTGTTATTGCCAAGATTTATGAAGAATCTCTTAACCCAATCTCTTAACCCATAGCCAAAGGCTATTCTGATACAAAGTGCCAAAAGGTTCAACAATTTAAAAAAACCCCACTTTTAGCCAATACAAAAAGTGGGGTTTTCATCTTTATGTATTTAATTATTGCAAAAAACACAAAAGTAAAGATTTTATAATTGGATATGAGGGTGTGTCAAAGGAGTAATGATTAAGGTTGCCGATAAATATTTCACTTCTGTGACGCGCCGGAGGTGGCGAGGATTTAGAAGCTATAAAAAATAGTAAATGGGAGGAGGATTGATTTTGGATGTAATCAGTGTATCTAAGGCAAACTGCAAAAATTGCTACCGGTGCGTTAGGCATTGTCCTGTCAAAGCTATAAAAGTAGTCGGCGGTCAGGCGGAAGTTGTGGATAGCTTATGTATATACTGTGGAAGGTGTGTCATCGAATGCCCCCAGAATGCCAAGAAAATACGGAACGACCTACATGCAGTAAAAGAATTCATAAATGCCGGTGAAAAGGTTGTAGCCTCCATAGCTCCTTCTTACCCTGCTGTCTTTGACGTAACTTCTCCTCAGGAGATGTTTTCCATACTGAAGGCCCTAGGGTTTTATGGAGCTGAGGAAACAGCGGTGGGAGCTGAAATGGTATCTATGGAGTACCAGCATTTGATCAAAAAGGGGCATAAGGGTCCCCTCATAACCACGGCTTGCCCGGTTGTAAAAAATCTGGTAGAGAAATATTATCCAGGACTTATAAGGAATCTAGCTCCGGTGGTTTCCCCGATGGTTGCTCATGCAAGGTCATTGAAGCAAAGATATGGGTTGGACATTAAAGTTGTTTTTATAGGTCCCTGCATTGCCAAAAAAGCTGAAGCCCTAGATAGAAGCGTTTTAGGGGATGTAGATGCAGTACTAACTTTTCAAGAATTGGCCGATTGGATAGATGAGAAAGCCTCCGCGGTAGCTGGAGTAGACTTTGGAGAGCGAGAAAATGTATTAGAACCTTTTATTGCCAGGAGTTATCCCTTGCCAGGGGGGCTTTTAAAGACTTCTTCAATGGAGGGTGACCTTTTGTCTCGAGAGGTCGTAGTCGTGGACGGTATAGAAAACTGTATGGAGCTTTTAGATGCCCTGGAGATGGGAAACGTAAGTGGTCGCATATTTGAGATGATGGCCTGTAGGGGTGGCTGTATCAATGGGCCCTCGATGCCGTGTGACAGTTCCCTTTATGAAAGAAGGGAAAGGTTGCTTTCATTTATAGAAAATAATCAACAGCAGCAGGGATATGAGAATATAAAGGCTTCTGCGGCGGGTATTGACCTCAGGAGGTCTTTCGAGCCGAAGGCTTTTAAAGCGCCTAGGCCAACCGAATCAGAGATAAGAGAAATACTGGCTTCAATAGGCAAAACGACTCCAGAAAAGGAACTGAACTGCGGGGCATGCGGATATCCTTCCTGCCGCAAAAAAGCCGAGGCTGTCTACCATGGAATGGCGGAGCCGGACATGTGCATCCCCTACATGAGGTCCAGGGCCGAATCTTTGGCCAACCTGATCATAGACCACACCCCGAACGGCATCATTTTGGTAGACAGTAATTTGAATATAAAGGAAATAAACAGAGCGGCGGAAAAAATGTTCGGTGTTGAAAAGGAACAGGTCCAGGGGAAGCCCCTTTTCACTGTCATCGACGACAGGGATTTTGCCTGGGTACTGGCCAATAAAACTAACCTCCAGGATAAAAAGGTGAACTATCCCCGGAATTCTTTAACTACCCTCCAGACTATGTGCTATATCGAGGAAGAGGACATGGTACTGGCGATTATTCAGGATATTACCGAACAGGAAAAGCAGAGGATGGAACTGGAAAGGGTTAGGGAGGAGACCCTGGAGAAGGCCCAGGAAGTAATAAACAGGCAGATGCGCGTCGCCCAAGAAATAGCGGGACTGCTGGGAGAGACGACGGCGGAGAGCAAGATGCTGCTCCTTAAGCTTATAGAACTGGTTAAAGGCAGGGAAGAAGAAAAGTGAAGATCTTTGCTGAAGTGTTCACCAAAAGCCTTACCAAAAAAGGAGAAGAGCTGTGCGGGGACAGCGTTGAGGTTGTGCAATCCGAAGACGGCATAATTGCCGTAATGGCCGATGGCCTGGGGAGCGGGGTAAAGGCCAGTATACTTTCCACTCTTACCGTAAGGATTGCTTCTACCATGATAAAAAACAGGGCTTCCATAGAAGAAGTGGTCAAGACCCTGATTAATACTCTCCCAGTGTGCCGCGTTCGGCAGCTTGCTTATTCCACTTTTTCCATTCTCGAGATTAACGATGACGGAGAGGGAAGGCTTTTTGAATTTGATAATCCACCTGTGATCTACATCCGGGACGGAAAGGTTCTTAAGCTACCTTACAGGGAACTGAGGGTGGAAGAGAGGAAGATTCTGGAGTACCGGTTTGAAGCCTTTCCGGGGGATAAAATATTCCTGGTAAGCGACGGAGTCATTCACGCAGGGGTGGGGGGTGTCCTGAACCTGGGATGGCAGTGGCCTAATGTGGCCGAATACCTGCAGAGGCTTGACAGAAGGGGATATTTCGTGTCGGAAATGGTGGACCAGCTGATCAAAACGTGTAGCCACCTTTATTCCGGTAATCCGGGGGACGATACCACGGTCGTGGGAGTAGGTTTAAGAAAGTCGGAGCTGATCACGGTACTAGTTGGCCCTCCTGAAGATAGGTCAAAGGATGCAGAAGTCGTGAAAAAACTTATCGACAGCGAAGGCAAAAAAGTGGTCTGCGGAGGTACTACTGCAAATATTGTTTCTAGGGAAACTGGAAGGAAAGTAGTTACAAATATGGACTATGCCGACCCGGCGATACCTCCCGTCGGTAGTATAGAGGGAATAGACCTCGTAACCGAAGGTTTGATAACTTTAAGCAGGTGTGTCGAGATACTGAGAAATTTTGTAAACACGTATTCCTTTTCTCCCCACTTCTTAGACGATATAAGGAAAAAGAAGGACGGAGCTTCAATGCTGGCAGACCTGCTTGTCAACCGCTCCACTCACATCCGCTTTCTGGTGGGGCGGGCGGTTAATCCTGCCCACCGGAATGCATACCTGCCGGAAGGCGCAAGCGACAAGCTCAAGATAGTAGAGGAACTGGCCCAAATCCTGAAAAAATGCGGCAAGAGGGTGTATATAGAGCTTTATTAGAGGAAAAAGAGGCATTGGCCCTGCTCTCAAGCTGCTTTTTTATATTTCTGCTGTTTTTTGAGACATTTAAAAAGGATTTCACACATTTTAATTATACCAAACAGAAGGGAGGCAGCCTCTATTCTTTTTATGGTGTTTTCTTCTTCAATGTTTTTGCAATTATTCTCCAAGTGGTAAATATGTCTATACCTATTCAAGGACCAATATCTATAAAATTCTTGACGAAAAATAGCGAAAATTGTAGAATATAATTGAGTTTTAGCATACTTTAGCAAAATATTAACCTTCGATAAGGGCAAACCCGTCGAAAGGCGGGGGCGCAAAGCCACGGGCCTAAATCCCTGATTGGGACATGGTAGCCGGGCTGCCGAAGGATGTGTAAAAATAAAAATTGATTTTCTGCGGCAGCCTTGGGTATGGGCTGTCGCTTTTTATGTTTTTTTCAAAACCACCATGAGAAAAGGAGGAAAGTAATGCCTAAAAAAATAGTAGTTTTTAGCCTGGCAGAAGAACTTTATGGACTAGATATCTTCGATGTACATGAAGTTGTCAAAGATGTGTCTATCACAAAAATACCTGAAACGCCCGAATTTATAGAAGGAATAATAAATTTAAGAGGAAAAATCATACCAGTAATAGACCTTAAAAAGCGTTTTGGAATTGGGAAAAAGGAAAAAAGCAAAGACAGCAGAATAATCATAGTGGAAATATTGGGTCAGAAGGCGGGTTTAATAGTCGATGCAGTACATGAAGTAATAACCATTGACGAAAACTCGATTGAACCTCCACCACCTGTCACTACAATAGACACTGCTTTCGTAGAAGGAATTGCTAAAACAGACGATAAGATGATAATTATAATTAAACTACATTTTCTCTTTAAAGTCAACGAAAAAGAAATGTTTCTAAATGCGAGTTCTGAAGATACGAAGGAAAGAAGTTGAAAATCGCTAAAGAGGATGTTCGCTTTAATAAAAAGAAGTGATAGCAGTATTTATTAAGGTTTCGATGTGATGAACTAAGGAGGCAAAAAGATGATGCCGGTTCCAAGATATAACAAAGTGCCAAGCATAAAAGTAGGGTTAAGCATTGAAGAAGCCGTGAAAATTATGGCCAGCCAACAAAGTTTTGTCCTTCAAGTAATAAATGACAAAGGGGAGCCGGTAGGTTGGCTTAACTGCTTAGATATATTGAAGACTATTATAGAAGACTCCGCTGTGGTAAAGATTAAGGAAAAAAGTATAGAGAAACTCATATGTCCCATTAATGAAGAAGATTACCTGAATGTGTTTGGGGAACTATCTGATATAAGTCGTTGGGCCGAGAAAAGAGGACACCGCCTTCCCTATTTTACCACAACCGAAGGTAATGCAGGTATACTGTCAGTATCTGGGCTTTTACAGGAGGCTTTGGAGGAGAGAGATAAAGAGAGGGAGTTGAGGGAAGAAGCACAATTACACTTTGAGAGGATCAACTATATTCATGAAGAACTTGAGAAGGCTTTGGCAAATCTTTTCATCGATCCCAACGTGATAGTGAAGCTTAAATCCATAGTTGAATACCAGGATGAATATGATCTGTCTACTGGGAAAATAAAGATTACCGGAGTGATAAAGGAAGGAACTTACCTACACGTAGTAAACATGCTGCGGTTGCTGGCCGAATTGTGGGAGCAAGGACTATTAGAACTAGGAGTTATAAACAAAGAGACGCTGGTCAATGCAACCATTTTTCATGACCTTGGCAAAGTGCAACCTCCTCTGAAAATTGGAGAAGTTGTGGATCCTAAGGAAGCCTTTGAACCTGGTAAGTATCATGCTTTTAGAAGTGCTTTAATAGCAAAAAATGTATATCATCTTGATAAAAACGTTGTCCAACTTATCAAATATCATCACCATACTGAGGAAGAACTGCCACCCGATTTTCCTGATGGTCTTCTGCCCATGCACCGGCTTTTCCGGCTGATAGACGGGCTTTCAGCAGGAATTACACGACGAGGCTCTAAGGTTAATTTGACAGTTAAAGGGACTATTGTCCAGGTGAAAGAGGAAAGCATCCACCCGGATTATAACCGGTGCATAGAAATAGACCTCTGCAGGGAGAAGGTAAGTGGTGAAGGCAGAGAGGAAACGTGCTAATGAAAGCAATATCAAGGACAGCAATAATTTAACCAAGAATGTTATTTTTATATGCTGTTTATTCAACAACTTTGTTGAAGAAAACAAAAAATAACGTAAAAAAGGGGAACTTTAATTATGAAAACCAAATTTTCCACAAACATGATGTTAAAGCAAAAACTAATTGTGATTTTTATACTATTATCAATTTTACCTGCAATTTTGACTGCAGGCCTTTCATTATACCAAAGCAAAAGTTTAGTTGAATATCAAGTTAGTAGTCTAGCAAGGCAAATTGCAAAAGAAAAAGTAGCTTATATTGACTCTTTCATTGAAAAAGTGTCAGCAGAAGTTGATTCAATTAGTAAAAACCCGGATGTTATTAGTAGAGATACCGCAAAAACTATGGTAGTATTACGAAATGTTAAGGAATCAGATTCAAATGCTTTATTTGTTTATATAGGCAATGCTGACAAAGAATATCTTGAATACCCTAAGACAGAACTTTCACAAGGGTTTGATCCAACAACGAGGCCATGGTATAAAAAAGCTGAAGAATCATTTGGAAATATAGTCATTACTGAACCATATCAAGATGCAGGTACTGGTAAAATGATTATCACAGTTGCAAAGGCTTTTAAGCTTGCAGATGGCAAAACAGCTGTTGCTGCTGCAGATGTAAGCTTAGACCAAATTCAAAGCAATATTATGAGGACAAAAGTAGGGGAAAAAGGTTATGCAGCCTTACTTACGGAAAATGGAACAATAATTGTTCACCCCACGAAAGAAATGATACTTACAAATATAGCAGAAAAATACGACTTTGGTAAGACAATTGTTAACAACAAAAGCGGCAGCTTAAAATATAGATTTGGTGGTGAAGATAAAATTTCGGGTTTTGAGCAATCAAAACTAACAGGGTGGATAGCTATAGCGACGATGCCGCAATCTGAGTATGCAACAAAACTTAACAAGAGTATTGTCTATGTGCTAGTAATATTAGCAATAATTTCTGTTTTAGCCGTGATTATTGGTTTATTCTTGGCAGGAAATATTGCTAATCCAATCTTACTTGGCGTCAGTTATTTAGAAACTGTAGCGAATGGTGACTTTACAGGAAATGTTGCTGAGCAATTTCTTAGGCGCCATGACGAAATAGGCAGGCTTGCAGAGGCTATCAATAAACTGCAGGCCAATATTAGACCGCTGCTTTCAGAACTGAAAACCAGTGTGGAGACATTAACTAAAAACTCAGAAGCCTTGAGTGCTGTCTCACAAGAAATAGCTGCTTCTTCCAATGACGTTGCAAAAGCCATTCAAGAGGTGGCTTCTGGGGCATCTAACCAAGCCCAAGATTTGCAAGAAATAGTATCTCTTATAGGTAATATAACGACAAGCTTAGAAAAAGTATACAATGAACTTGGTCACGTAAAGGAAAATAGTGAAGAAACCTCTCGATTGGCAAATACCGGCAAGAAAGAGTTAGACGATCTTATTTCTTCAATTAGTGGAGTGCGTGAAGCATTTGAGGTAGTAGTTAAAAAACTTGGAATTCTTAAAGGTTCAGTAGGACAGGTAGGAGAGATTTTAGAGATTATAAAGGGAATAGCAGAGCAAACGAATTTATTAGCATTAAATGCAGCTATTGAAGCAGCAAGAGCTGGAGACGCAGGACGAGGTTTTGCAGTTGTAGCAGACGAAATAAGAAAACTTGCAGAACAAACTCGCGTATCTTCTGATAAGATAAGTGCTTTATTAAACGAGATAACCTCAGGAACTGATGAGGTTGTAAAGACTTCTGAAGAAGTGACTGCTCAAGTGAATAACCAATTAGAAAATGTAGAGAATACCATAAAGGCTTTTGATAACATATTAGAATCAGTAGCAGCCATAGCACCGATGATTAAAGCAACATATACAGAAGTAGATAATACCGTAAAAGCAAAGGACATAGTGTTAGAGCGTGTTGAGAACATAAGCGCAGTTTCAGAAGAGACATCAGCGTCTGCTGAAGAGATATCGGCATCTGCCGAGGAACTTGCTGCATCTACGCAAGAGATAGCTGCAAACGCACAGCAAGTTTTAGAAGTTGCTAAACGTATTGAGAAACAAGTAGAGCAATTTAAGGTTTAGAAAGCGGTATTTATTAAAGGGGCTGCCCATAAGCTATACCCGTTGGCTAGAGGGTAGCCTTTATATATTATTAATGCTAAAAAAAGAAAACAATGAATTGAAAGTTAATGAATGACCAACTTTTCCAATAAAAATAAAAAAACAAAGATTTAAAGGAAATTAATAAAGGAACAGATAGAAGAAACTTGGTTTAAATAGAAGGGAGAATAAAAATGGCTGAAATAAAAGACAAGGAAGATAAAATCATAATTAACTACTGCCGTCCCAAAAGCAGGAAGCAGCGTACTTTTAACCTTGTTTTCCCTTACCTAAACGACAATGAAATTGCCCTCACATTAGTTGTTGAACAACGTTCATCAGGGAACTGGAAGCCTGTAAGGCAATTATTGACGTAGGAGAAACAACAGCAGACGAAGAAGAGGCAACAAATGGCCTTGCTAATTTAATGTGGTATATATACCCCAAAAAGGAACGTGGAAAGGTTTTGCACCTTGTTGTGAACTGGAGGAGATTTAATAATAGCAGCATGTCTAAATGAGAAATATGGTGGAAAGCACCTTGCGGCAGTATATTTCAAGCGTCCTGAGATACAAAAAGAGATGGAAGAATACTGGGAAGAATTAGAAGAAGCAGTTGATGGCCCGGAAGAATTTGCGGTGATTGGAGACAAAAACAGTTAAAAATAATAATGCAAAAAGATATAATTTTAACTAGGTGATAATAGATGCTGCTGAGTATGCAAAAAGTTAAAGAGATATATGATATCAGTAGAAGAACATTAATAAATTGGGAAAAGGAAGGGTTAATAACTCCAGTTAGAACACCAAAAGGAAGAAGAAGATACAAAAAAGAAGACATAGAGAAGTTATTAGGTATGATAGAAGAAAAGCCGAAACCAAAAGTAGTTTTATATGCGAGAGTGTCCACAAAAAAGCAAGAAGAATATCTTAAGAATCAAATTAGAAGACTTGAAGAATACGCTAATTCTCAAGGATGGCAGTATGAAGTGATATCTGAAATAGCAAGCGGAGTAAATGAAAACAGGAGAGAACTATTGAAACTTTTGAACAAGATTAAAAGAGGAGAAGTTGAGAAAGTTGTAGTAGAATACCCTGATAGACTAGCAAGATTTGGATTTGAATATCTTAAGTTTTTTATGGAAAGTTTTGGGGTAGAACTTATAGTTTTAAATGGAGAAGAGAATAAAGAAGAGATAGACAAAGAATTGGCAGAAGATTTAATAGCAATAGTCACCTCATTTGCGGCAAGAATTTACGGACAAAGAGGTGGCAAAAAACATGTTAACAATCCAAGCTAAACTTGTTTTTGATAAAGAGGAAGACAAACAAATCGTATTAGATTTAAAGTTATTTGAGAAACTTAGGAAACGCCATATAAACGGAAAAGCATATGAAAATTAAATGGCAAGAAAAAAGGAAAGGAAATCTCAACACAAGAATAGAGATAAATGAAAAATGGTATTTTCTTAAGGATAAATGTAGGTGAAAGAAAGTACGTATATGCAAAAGTACAGGCGGGATGGAAAAAAGGACTTGGATTAGAAAAAAGAGTACCAGACAATTATATAAAACTTCTCAACACATTGACTGTAGAGAAATTAGAAGAATTAAAAGAGATAAAGAAAGCAATAGAATTTATACAAAGCCTTGAGAGTGAGTCAGAAAGGGTGCTAAAACCTCTGTATGGAACAAGTTTTAGTGCCTATGATTTCTGGCAAGTTCTCAAGGTAGCGGTGGTAACACCACTCTCCCCTGAGAAGGTGCCACGTGACTTCTCTGTCCTGAAAGAATTATTAATTCAGGGCAAGTGGGGGAGACCTGTAGAGGCGTTAGTTCCTGCTTCTTGGGGCAGGGGCTAGGTTTCCCAAATACCGCCAGTTGGGGCTGGGACAGCCTGAAAGGCGGACTATACAAATACCCCAACCGTCTAAACTGGAGAGTTTTTCCCAGTTTAGATAATCAGGAAAATGAAAAGATTGCTTCCTATCTAAAAGGAAAAAAGCTTAGCACATTCACTTTTGACTTGGACAGAGGAGTATTTTTGTTCCACAATGTAGAAGTAGATGAACAGGGAAAGGTGAATTTGAAGTTAATAAGCGAAGTGCCTGTAAGCTTAGAGCATTTAGACCTTTTGAAAAGAAGCTTGTAAAAAATTTAATGGGCCCCTAATGGGCCCTTTTTCATGCTTTCTATTCTAGATTGTGGTATAATGAAATCACAGAAAATAAGGGTGGTGGGAAGATGTCTGTGGACATTATCCAGGGCTATACATTAGTGAAGGATGGGATAAATAAATGGAGAATTCCCAAGTTTGGGAAGATGAGGGTTGACGCTGTCGTCTATGTAAATGATAGTTTAAAGGACCTTTTGAGAGATGACCAATCCTTAAGGCAGCTTGTTAATGCTGCAAGCCTCCCTGGCGTAGTAGAACCGGTGATTGGCATGCCGGATATTCACGAAGGTTTTGGGCTTCCAATAGGGGGAGTCATGGCTATAGAAGAAAAAGGGGTGATTTCAGCTGGTGCAGTAGGGTACGATATAAATTGCGGTGTGAGGCTTGTAAGGTCTGACCTTGAAGCAGACTATTTTACAAAAGACATCCTCTATAAATTGATTGAGAGAATTGAGCATTACGTTCCGACCGGGATAGGCAAAAAAGGAAAGCATAAGGGTATTACCCGGGTAATTTTTGACGATGTTGTGCACAATGGAGTTGAAGCGGTGATTAAAGCAGGTTTTGGCAAAAAGTCTGATTTGGAATACATTGAAGAAGGTGGGAAGCTTGAAGGAGCCGATATTTCGGCGGTATCAGAAGAAGCTCAGGAAAGAGGAGAAGAACAGCTGGGGACTTTAGGAGGAGGCAATCACTTTATAGAAATTCAGAAAGTTGAGG
Organism: Caldanaerobacter subterraneus; assembly: GCF_004345675.1. Lineage (GTDB taxonomy): Bacteria > Bacillota > Thermoanaerobacteria > Thermoanaerobacterales > Thermoanaerobacteraceae > Thermoanaerobacter > Thermoanaerobacter subterraneus. The sequence goes on from NZ_SLWU01000004.1 coordinate 19,404, forward strand.
AGATTTTAGAGGAGAATCTGGCAGAGAAATTTGGACTTTTTAAAGGACAGCTTGCTGTGATGATTCACACGGGAAGCAGAGGGTTTGGCCATCAGATTGCTACGGATTATACAAAGATTCTGTGGGAAGCAGCTAAGAGGTATGGGATTGAGGTACCGGAAAAAGGGCTTGCAGCAGCCCCTATAAAGTCAAAGGAAGGGCAGAATTACTATAAGGCGATGGCGGCTGCGGTGAATTTTGCTTTTTCAAACAGGCAGATAATCATGTTTGATGTGATAAGGGCTTTTGAGGATGTTTTAAAAAAATCGGAAGAAGAGATGGGGTTTAAACTTGTGTATGACGTTGCTCACAATATCGCTAAGTGGGAAGTACATGGGGGAAAAAGGATGCTTGTTCACAGGAAAGGAGCTACAAGGGCTTTGCCGGCAGGACATCCGCAAAACCCGCCTTCCTATAGAGATACAGGACATCCTGCTCTAATTCCTGGCAGTATGGGTACAGGTTCCTATGTGGTGGTCGGAACAGAAAAGGCAGCAGAGACATTTTATTCTGTAAATCACGGAGCAGGACGAAGGCTTTCTAGAAATCAGGCTAAGAAGATAAGCAAAGAGGAATTTGAAAGGTCTATGGGAGATGTGGTGTACAATGTCCGCTCTTATAAAGACATTGTAGATGAATCTCCTCTTGCGTATAAAGATGTAGAAGCAGTAGTTTCTGTCCTTGAAGAGAGAGGCATTACTATACCTGTTGCAAAGCTTATTCCTCTTGCAGTTGTAAAAGGCGCAGATTAAGACTAATTTTTGTGTGGTGATAAGGGTGAGTATTTCTGATGAAGAAAAAAGAAAAATACGTGAAAATTGGCGGATAAAGAGTGAAAAAGAGAAAGAAATGTTAGAAATACGAAAAAAGGATGCATTAGATAAAGCTTATAAGGTTGCTAGGTTTTTGAAAGAAAAGTATAATGTGAATAAAGTCGTGTTATATGGATCACTGGCAAGGGGATTTGATTTTTGGGAGTTTTCAGATATTGATATTTTTATAGATGGCTGGGATGATGATAGGTTTAACTACTGGACAATGTTCGTTGAAGTAGAAAATATTGCAAGACCTTATAGAATAAGTATAGTTACTCAAAGGGATGCTACAGAGGCTTTGCTGAAGGAAATAGAAAGGGAAGGGAGGGAGATTTAAATCTTATGCCTGAGAGAATAGAAAGATTGTTAGAGGTTTTTCCGAAAGCTTTGGAGAATTTAAAAAAGGATATTGAAAAATTTGTAAATGAAATGGAATCTATTATAGGAGAAGAATGACATAGATGAGTATAGCTTTAGTGAAGAGGTGTATGTGGTGGTTCAAAAGGATTTGAAGGAAGTAGAAGAAATATTTAAGAGAAATTTGCAGTATTTAAAAGAAAAGTATGACATAAAATTGATATATATTTTTGGTTCTTATGCTAAAGGAACTAATAAAAAGAACAGTGACCTTGATATTGCAGTGCTTTTAGGTGGAGATTATGCACCGTTTAAAAAATTGGAACTCATTGGTGACCTAATAGAAATATTTAAAAGAGACGATGTGGACTTGGTGGTGTTAAATGAAGCAAATCCTGTGTTAAGGCACCAGGTTATAAAATATGGGAAGATTATTTTTGAAGAAAGTGAAGAGGTGAGAGTTAATTTTGAAGTGCAGACTTTAAGAGAATATATGGATATGGAATATTTTAGAAAAGTGCAAATGGAATTTGTTAAAGAGTGGATTAAAGAAAATGTGAGGGAGAAGGATGACCAAAAATATAATGGAATTGATAAATTCTAAAATAAATGAGTTACAAAAAAACTTAATATTGTTGAAAAAAATAGCTCAGGAAGTGAATGAGAAAAACATAAAGGAAGATATGTTGAAATATTGGGGGATAGAGAGAGGAATTCAGATATGTATAGAGAATGTAATTGATATCGCTAATATAATAATTTCTTCTCTGGGATTGGAAAAGCCTGATACCTATAGAGAAACAATTTTGCTGTTAAATAAGGCAGGTGTTTTGCCAGAAAACTTTGCAAAAAATATTGCTAATATGATTTCTTTCAGAAATATATTGGTCCATGACTACACTAGGATTGATGAAAAAGTGATTGTAGATATACTAAAAAATCGACTAGAGGATTTTGTAATGTATATGTCTTATGTGAACAAATGGCTTGAAAATAACTATAATTTCTAAAATGAAAGGGGATTTACTGTGAAAATAACTTTTTTGGGAGCTGCTAAGGAAGTTACAGGTTCATGTTATCTTGTGGAGACGGAAAATGCTAGGTTTTTAGTTGACTGTGGCATGTTTCAGGGTGGAGAAGTAGAAGACGAGCTAAACTATCAAGAATTTATTTTTGATATAAAAGATATCGATTTCGTACTTTTAACCCATGCTCATATAGATCACAGTGGCAGAATTCCTGTGCTTTACAAAAGAGGGTACAGAAAGAGGATTTACGCAACTCACGCTACAGTTGACCTGTGCAGGTACATGCTGCCGGATAGCGGGCACATCCAGGAAATGGAAAGCGAGTGGAAGAACAGAAAGAGGAAAAGGGCTGGAAAGCCTTTGAGGGATCCACTTTATACGGCTGAAGAGGCAGAAGAATCTATAAGCATATTTTATGGTGTTGACTACGGGGAAGTGATAGAGCCTGCACCTCATATAAAAGTGAGGTTTAATGATGCTGGGCATATGCTTGGCTCGTCTATAATTGAAGTGTGGGTAAATGAAAAGGGAAAAGAGACTAAAATAGTGTTTTCAGGAGATCTAGGGAATAAAAAGGTGCCTCTTTTGAGAGATGTAACTCCTATAAATGAGGCTGATTATGTTCTCTGTGAGTCTACATACGGCAATAGGATTCATGAGGAGGTCGGGGATAGGGCAAAGAGGTTGATGGAAATTATAACCCGCACTATTAAAAGAGGGGGAAATGTTATTATTCCATCTTTTGCTGTTGGAAGGACACAGGAGATATTATATGAGCTTCACAAAGAGAGGGATTTGTATAAAGATGAGATAGAATTTTTGAACAACATCCCTGTGTATGTAGACAGTCCTCTTGCCACCTCAATAACAGATGTGTTTGCAAAGCATCCAGAGTGCTTGGATGATGAAACGAGGGAATACATCAAAAAAGGAGAAATGCCTTTAGATTTTCCCAATTTGCACTTTACCCACAGTGCGGAAGAGTCTAAGGCTTTGAATGAGATTAAGACGCCCATGATAATTATCTCAGCTAGCGGCATGTGTGAGGCAGGTAGGATAAAGCACCACCTAAAGCACAATTTATGGAGGCCGGAGTGCACAGTCCTTTTTGTTGGGTATCAGGCAAAAGGCACTTTAGGGAGGAAACTTTTAGATGGAGAAAAAGATGTGAAGATACTTGGAGAGGATATACACGTTAAGGCTGAAATTGAATATATTGAGAGTTTTTCAGGTCATGCCGACCAAAGAGGTATACTGGAATGGATTTCTAATTTTAAGAAAAAGCCCAAGAAAATATTCATAGTGCACGGCGAGGATGAGGCACAGGAAGAACTGGCTGATAAGATAGAAGCACAATTTGGCATAGAGACTTTGATTCCTTCAAGGTACGATGTTTACGATTTTGATAAGGAAGAGCTTATAAAAGGAGAGGTTGAGGATAAAGAAAAGTTTAAATTGGAGCTTAACAATAAATTAGAAGAGATGAAGTTAAGAAGTGAAAAGGCATTTAATAAGCTACAGGAGATATTAGACAGGAAAGATGGAAAAGATTTAACCGGCATAATGCTTGAGATAGACAATATAAATGAAAGCCTTATGAAGCTTTATAGGGAACTTTTGGATTGAGAATGCCTCCGGGCATTCTTTTTTATATTTAAGGGCTTATTGCTCCCGCTTTCAAAATGTGATATAATATAATTGCACTTTGATAAGCTTTACATCAAAAATAGATATTTTAATAGCGCATAAATAGAGGAGCGGCCAAGCATGTATTTGGCGAGGTGTTAAGGAGAAGAACCTCCAATACTCGCTGAAGAAGGTTTGGCTGCCGAAAGGGTGAGCTTGTTCTTGAGCTCATCCTTGGTGGTAAACACAAAGTTTACCACTGTCATGGGACCTCCCATGAAGCGCTATTTATGCAGTGAAAATATTTTCATTGCATAAATAGCGCTTTTTTGTTAGAAATGAAGAAATACTTACATGTTGAAAATATTTTCGGTGTTTTTGCTTTTAATTTTACTCTCAAAGGGGGAGTAAGATGGATTTGAGGTTAAAAGGATTACCTCAGGAATTTTACCAAAAAGCGCTGGAGATATTATTAGAAAACATTGATTGGGGTGTACAAATCACTGATAAAGATGGTTATACAATTTATTACAATAAAGCTTCTTCGCAAATTGATGGGATTCCTATAGATGAAGCGATTGGAAAGCACGTTTTAGCTATGTTTCCATCCCTTTCTAATAGAGAAAGTACAATTTTAAAAGTTTTAAGGACAGGGGAACCTGTTGTCGGACATGAGCAGGAAATTACAAATTGCTATGGACAAAAAGTCAGCCTTTTTACTATTACTCTCCCCATTGTAATCGATGGAGAAATATGCGGGGCTATTGATATTTCTAAAAACCTCTCCGAAATAAAAAATCTTATGACAAAAGTGATTGATTTGCGAGAAGAAGTGCGAAATAACAGAAAGAAAAGTGCTGTAAAAGAAAACGAGGAAGCTTATTATACTTTTGATGATATTATTGGAGAATCCAAAGTAATTACAGAACTAAAGTGCAAGGCTCAAAAAATTGCGAAAAGCAATTCGCCAGTGTTTGTGTATGGTGAGACAGGTACGGGCAAAGAGCTTTTAGTACAGGCAATTCATAATGCTAGTACAAGGAAGAATGGACCTTTTATTGCTCAAAATTGCGCAGCCCTTCCTGAAAATTTGATGGAGTCAATACTTTTTGGAACAGTAAAGGGAAGCTTTACTGGTGCAGAAAATCGCCCTGGTTTGGTAGAGCTGGCTGACGGAGGGACATTATTTTTGGATGAGATTACTTCTTTAAGTCTTGACCTTCAGGCAAAGCTTTTACGCTTTTTGCAGGAAGGGTATATAAGGAGAATAGGAGATAGTAAGGTTCGGAAAGTAGATGTGAGAGTTATTGCTGCTTCTAACATTTCTCCTTATGAAGCTTTAGAGAAGAAAATTTTAAGACCTGACCTTTTTTATCGATTAAGTACCATTGTCTTGTATGTGCCACCTCTTAGGGAGAGAAAAAGTGATATTCCTCTTTTAGTTAAGTACTTTATCAAGGAATTTAATTGGCAATTGGGGAAGGATATAAAAGGGATAAGCGAAGAGGTGGAAAGAGCCTTGATGAGTTTGTCCTGGCCGGGAAATGTGCGGGAATTAAAGGGAGTTATAGAGTATGCGGCTAATTTTTGCGAAGGTGAAATAATTCAGTTGCATGACCTTCCTGACCACATTTTAAGAAATGCCTTTATAGAGGGAGAAAAAGAGATAGCAGTAGATACTATCGGGATAGAAGGGGATCTCAGAAGCTTTCTAGCAAAAGTTGAATATGAGCTTATTACTAAAACTTTAAAAAAGACAAATGGGAATATAAGTAGAGCAGCAGAAATTTTGGGTATTCCGAGACAGACTTTACAGTACAAAATAAAAATGTTAAAAATAAATATTTAATTTTGCGTCTAATGCTTAATTTTCAGCATAAGATGGGTTTTTATCAGAACGAGCTGTGAATCTTTTATAGGAAAAGGCCGAAAAATGGCCTTTTTTCTTTTTACTCAATGCTTGGTATGGATTTTGCATAAAAGTTTGAGAAGAGGTTTTCAAGGAATTTGAGAAGGGAGGGGATACAGGTTGAAAGCCACAATAAGAGTCAGGATGAGTCTTCATGATGCTCACTATGGAGGAAATTTAGTAGATGGAGCGAGAATTTTACAGCTTTTTGGGGATGTGGCGACAGAGCTTTTGATAAGGCACGATGGAGATGAGGGGCTTTTTAGAGCTTATGACAGTGTAGAATTTTTGGCGCCTGTTTATGCGGGAGATTTCATAGAAGCTACAGGTGAGATAGTAGAAGTAGGAAATACTTCGAGAAAGATGGTCTTTGAGGCGAAAAAGGTGATAGCAGCAAGGCCTGATATCAGTGATTCTGCGGCAGAAGTGCTGGAAGAACCTATTGTAGTGTGCAGGGCAAGTGGCACTTGTGTTGTGCCAAAAGAAAAGCAGAGGTACAAAAAAGAAGGGTAGGTGAGTGAAGGGTGGAGAAATTGATAATTACTGCGGCTATATGCGGAGCTGAGGTCACAAAGAAGCATAATCCTAATGTGCCTTATACTGTTGAGGAGATGGTGAGAGAGGCTTTATCTGCATATAATGCAGGAGCTAGCATAATTCACTTGCACGTAAGGTATGATGATGGTACCCCTACACAGGACAAAGAAAGGTTCAGAGAAGTGATTGAAGCGATTAAAGCAAAATGCCCTGATGTCATAATTCAGCCTTCAACTGGTGGAGCTGTTGGCATGACTCCTGAAGAAAGGTTACAGCCGGTTTACTTAAAGCCAGAGATGGCATCACTAGACTGTGGCACAATGAATTTTGGCGGAGATGAAATATTTGTAAATACAGAAAACATGATAATAGAATTTGCCACCAAGATGAATGAACTGGGAGTGAAGCCGGAACTTGAAGTATTTGACAAAGGAATGATAGATGCAGCGATAAGGCTTCACAAAAAAGGATATATAAAGGCTCCAATGCACTTCAATTTTGTGATGGGAGTAAATGGCGGAATTTCGGCTGAGATGAGGGACTTTGTGTTCTTGATGGAAAGCATTCCTCCAGGAAGCACATTTACTGCTACAGGAATAGGACGCTATGAATTCCCTGTAGCTACTATGGCTATACTTGCAGGAGGTCATGTGAGAGTTGGCTTTGAGGATAACGTATACCTCGAAAAAGGCGTTCTGGCAAAGTCCAATGGTGAACTTGTAGAAAAAGTAGTGAGAATTGCAAGAGAGCTGGGAAGAGAAATTGCAACCCCTGATGAGGCCAGAAAAATATTAGGGTTAGAGGTGAAGCCATGAGGAAGGTTGTTACTTTTGAAGAGTTGAAGCCTTTATTTAAAGATGGAATGACATTGATGATCGGTGGATTTCTTGCAAATGGCACACCTGAGAAGTTAATTGACCTTCTCATAGAGTTAAACGTTAAAGACCTTACTATAATTGCCAATGATACCAGTTTTCCAGACAGGGGTATAGGGCGTTTAGTTGTGGCCGGGCTTGTTAAAAAAGTTATAACTTCTCATATAGGTACTAACCCTGTTACAGGAAAGTTGATGAATGAAGGAAAAATTGAAGTAGAGCTCGTTCCACAGGGGACACTTGCAGAAAGGATAAGAGCTTATGGAGCAGGGTTGGGAGGTATCTTGACTCCTACAGGAGTCGGCACAATGGTAGAAGAAGGGAAACAAAAAATAACTGTGAATGGAAAAGAGTATCTCCTTGAACTTCCACTGGGAGCAGATATAGCGCTTATTAGAGGAAGTATTGTAGATGAGTTTGGAAATATCTATTACAAAGGTACGACGAGAAATTTCAATCCTATAATGGCTCTTGCAGCTAAAACAGTTATCGTGGAGGCAGAAAAAATAGTCAAAGTAGGAGAAATAAAGCCAGAAGATGTCATGACGCCAGGAGTATTAGTGGATTATATCGTAAAAGGAGGGGAAGGCGATGATAACTGATCAGGAACTGGCAAAGCAGATAATAGCAAAAAGAATTGCAAAAGAGCTCAAAGATGGGCAGCTGGTGAATTTGGGAATTGGTCTTCCCACTCTAGTAGCCAATTACATTCCCGAAGGAGTGCACGTGATATTCCAATCAGAGAATGGAATTACAGGTATGGGACCTATGCCAGAGCCCGGAAAAGAGGATGTGAACATAATCAATGCCGGCGGGCAGTATGTGACAGTTCTGCCTGGCGCAGCGTTTTTTGACAGTGCATTTTCCTTTGCACTTATAAGAGGAGGACATGTGGACGTTACCGTGCTAGGAGCTTTAGAAGTAGATGAAGAGGGAAATTTAGCTAACTGGATAATACCTGGAAAGTTAGTTCCTGGCATGGGCGGAGCAATGGACCTTGCTACAGGAGCCAAAAGAGTAATTGTGGCTATGCAGCATACTGCTAAAGGGCAGCCAAAGATTTTGAAAAAATGCCGCCTTCCTCTCACGGCCAAAGGCAAAGTGAGTCTTATAGTTACAGAGCTTGCAGTGATAGAAGTGACAAAAGAGGGACTGCTTCTCAAAGAAATTCACAGGGATACATCTATTGAAGAGGTCAAGTCTTTGACAGAGGCAAATTTAATTATTCCAGATGATGTAAAATATATGGATGTGTAAAATTCGAAGAAGGAGGAGGATATGTTTATGATGGGATGCAAATACGGTTCTCATAGAGTAATTGAGCCAAAAGGGGTTTTACCTCAAGCCGCTTATAAAATTTCTAATGATATGAGTGTACTTTATGATAATGAGATATTGATTGATGTTATAGCTTTGAACATAGATTCTGCAAGCTTTACCCAGTTAAAAGAGGAGGCAGGGGGAGATCCTGAGAAGATAAAGAAGAAGATCCTCGAGATAGTAAATGAGAGAGGGAAAATGCAAAACCCTGTCACAGGTTCTGGGGGAATGCTGATAGGCAGAGTAGAAAAAATAGGAGAAGCTCTGGTCGGGAAAAGGGACCTCAAAGTAGGAGATAAGATTGCAACGCTCGTTTCATTAACTCTTACACCTCTTAGAATAGATGAGATTTTGGATATAAAGATGGATATAGAAAGAGTTGAAATAAAGGGAAAGGCAATACTTTTTGAGAGCGGGATTTATGCGAAGCTTCCTGAGGATATGGAAGAGACCTTGGCACTGGCTGCTTTAGACGTTGCTGGAGCTCCTGCTCAGACTGCTAAATTGGTAAAGCCCGGTCAGAGTGTCATGGTGTTAGGAGCAAATGGGAAATCCGGTATGCTATGTTGCTATGAAGCTAAGAAGAGAGTAGGTCCTACTGGAAAGGTTATAGGTGTGGTGAGAAGGGAAGAAGCAAAGAAAAAGGTGGAAGAACTGGAGATATGCCACGAGGTAGTTATAGCGGATGCTCAAAAGCCTTTAGAAGTTTTGGATAAAGTTCTAAAGGCCAACGGAGGAAAAGAAGTAGATATTGCTATAAACTGTGTAAATACGCCTAACACAGAAATGTCCACAATTTTACCTGTGAGAGATGAAGGAATTGCCTACTTCTTCTCCATGGCGACAAGCTTCACAAAAGCAGCCTTAGGAGCAGAAGGGGTTGGGAGGGATATAACAATGATCATAGGAAATGGATATACAAAAGACCACGCAGAAATTACGCTTCAAGAGCTCAGAGAAAATGAAAAATTGAGAAAAGTTTTTGAAGAAATGTATGCTAAATGAGGACGGCTGTGATAGTTTAAGAGGGGGAGATGTATAAAATGAGAGTTAACAGAAGACATGAACTTTTTGGGCATGTACCAGACAGCGACTGGTACAACTGGAAGTGGCAGATTGCAAATAGAATAGAGACAGTGGAAGAGTTGAAAAAATACCTTCCATTGTCGGAAGAAGAGGAAGAAGCTATTTCTAAGGCATTGCAGAAGTTGAGAATGGCAATTACGCCCTATTACCTTTCTTTGATAGACCCCAATGACCCTAATGACCCGATAAGAAAAAGAGCAGTGCCGACAATCCATGAGCTTTATCAGGCACCGGAGGACTTAGTGGACCCGCTTTATGAGGATGTGGATTCACCTGTACCTGGACTTACCCACAGGTATCCTGATAGGGTATTGATGCTTGTTACAGACCAGTGCTCCATGTACTGCAGACACTGCACAAGGAGAAGGTTTGCTGGAGAAACTGATGCTCCCATGCCGATGGATAAAATAGAAAAGCAGATTGAGTATATAAGGAATACCCCACAGATAAGAGATGTGCTGATTTCAGGTGGAGATCCTCTCACTTTATCTGATTCACGGCTTGAAGAAATTATAAAGAGATTAAGAGAAATTCCTCATGTGGAGATAATAAGAATTGGTTCATCAGTACCTGTAGTGCTGCCTATGAGAATAACTCCGGAGCTTGTCAATATGCTTAAAAAATATCACCCGATATGGCTCAACACCCACTTTAACCATCCGCACGAAATAACAGAAGATTCAAAGAGAGCATGTGAAATGCTAGCAGATGCTGGAATACCTTTAGGAAACCAGACAGTACTTCTAAGGGGAGTAAATGACTGTGTTCATGTTATGAAAAGGCTGGTGCATGAATTGGTAAAAATAAGGGTAAGACCTTACTACATCTATCAGTGCGATTTGTCATTTGGGCTTTCTCATTTTAGAACTCCCGTTTCCAAAGGTATTGAAATTATAGAAGGTTTAAGAGGACACACTTCTGGTTACTGCGTACCTACATTTGTAGTTGATGCCCCGGGAGGAGGAGGAAAGATTCCTGTTGGACCAAACTACGTAATTTCTCAGTCCCATGATAAAATAGTTTTGAGAAATTATGAAGGCGTCATTGTGACGTATGTTGAGCCAAAAGATTACACTCCAGGTCCTTGTGTATGCGATGAAGAAGTTCCAAAATCTGAAGGTGTTGCAGGATTAATGCAGAAGGATACCATTGGAGTATTAGAGCCAGAGAATTTAGAAAGGAAAAAGAGAAGGAGAAAAGATGAGAAGTGATATTCTTGACCTTATAAAAAATTACAGGACTATCTCTATAATAGGAATGGCAAAAAATGTAGGAAAAACAACTGTATTAAATTATCTTATCAGTAAGGCCAGGGGTATTTATACCCTTGGTCTTACCTCTATAGGAAGAGATGGAGAGGAATACGACCAGGTTTCCTTTTTCCCAAAGCCGCGGATTTACGTTGAAGAGAGCACTTTAATTGCCACAGCGAGGGAAGCACTTTTCCGAAGCGATATAACAAAGGAGATAGTGGGAACTACAGGTATATATACTCCGATGGGAGAAATAATTGTAGCGAGGGCTTTAAGTGATGGCTATGTGGACCTTGCCGGTCCTTCCATTACTAAAGACCTCAAGAGGATAAGCGAGTTTTTGATCTCAATAGGTGCAGATAAAGTTTTTATAGACGGGGCTTTAAACAGAAAGACCCAGGCTTCTCCAGCTGTATCTGAGGCTACTATTTTATCAACAGGAGCTGTTTTATCTCCTGATATGGAAAAGACAATAGATGAAACGGTGTTTACAGTAAAACTTCTGACAGTGCAGAAAGAAAGCGATAGAGAGATAATTGTAAAAGCTAGTAAAATCCTTAAAAATTCAAATTTGGGGTTTATTTATGAAGGCGGAGAGTACAAAACTGTGGAGGTATTAACTGCTATTGATGCGTCAAAAGAGATTGTAGAGAATTTAAATGGAGCAAAGTATGTGGTGATAAGAGGAGTGATTACAGATAAGTTGATCAATGATGTAATGACTTCCACTGATAAGTATAAAGGAGTAGTCTTTTTGGCAGAGGATGCTACGAAGCTTTTCATAGAGGAAGAGACCTTTGTAAAATTTCAAAAGGCGGGCGGTATTTTTAGGGTAGTATTTCCTATAAATTTGATCTGTGTCGCTGTAAATCCTATATCTCCCACAGGTTACAGATATAATGGAAAAGAATTTTTAAATAGATTGAGGGAAAAATTAGATCTTCCTGTCTTTGATGTGATGGGTGGTGATTGATATTAAATTCTTAACTGAAAAAGAAAGAGAACAAGTAGGATTTAACTATGTTATTTCAAAGCTTCAAGTTATAACTCCATATGGAAGAGAAGAGCTAAAAAATGCAAGGCCTTATAAGAGAGAAGAAAGAGAAAAACTTGAAAGGGAATATGAGTACGTCGACCTTTTGAAGGAAAGTTTAGAGAAGGATAAGGAAATATTTTTTAAGATTTTAAAACCGCTATTTAAGATAAAAGATATAAGGAACAGCCTTAAAAGGTGCATAGAAGGGAAAGTGTTAGATGAGGTGGAATTTTATGAGATAAAAATTTTCGCTCTACTGAGCGAAGAGTTAAGGCTTTTGATTGGAAGGTTGAATTTAGATATTGAAGATATAAAGCTTGTTTCTTTAACTCCTGTATTGGATCTTTTAGACCCTCAGAAAAAGAGAATTGCTACTTTTTATGTCTACGACGAATATTCCTGTAAGTTAAAAGAGATAAGAGAAAAGAAAAGGGAAATTGAGAGGCAGATATTTGCAGAAACTGATAGAGAAAAAATTGAAAAATTAAGGGAGGAAAGGCTTGATATAGTTGCACTAGAACAAAAAGAAGAACTTGAGGTAAAAAAGAGTCTATCTGAAAAATTGCGCAAATATGTAGACCTTATTGAAAAAAATATAAAGGCTATAGGAAGATTCGATTTTTTGATGGCAAAGGCTAAACTGGCAATCGAGTACAATGGAGTGAAACCCACGATAAATGACGAGATAAAAATACTTTTTGAAGATGTTATAAATCCTCAAGTTGCAGATATTTTAAAAACCCAAGAAAGAGAGTTTACCCCTCTAACTATTGAATTAAAGAGCGGGACAACTGTTATCACAGGAGCCAATATGGGGGGAAAAACTGTAGCTTTAAGAACTTTTGCCTTAAATCTTTTGCTTGCCATGATGGGATTTTTCCCTTTTGCTAAAAAAGTATCTTTTCCTATGCTGGATTTTATTCATTTTGTCTCAGAAGATCTGCAATCAATTTCAAGAGGTCTGAGTAGTTTTGGTGCAGAAGTTATGAAGTTAAAGGAAGTAATAGAAGATATAAAAAAAGGGACAGGATTTGTGGCATTAGACGAAATAGCAAGGGGCACAAATCCTGAAGAGGGACTTTATATTGTGAAGGCTATCTCAAAATATTTGAACGGTTTTTCTTCTATGACTGTATTAGCTACCCATTATGAAGGGGTGATAGAGGATGACATGGTGCACTATCAGGTCGTAGGGCTTAAAAATGTAAATTTTGAAGAGTTAAGGCAAAAAATCGTTATAGACGAAGAAAACTCAGTAAAAATTCTCCAGGAACACATGGATTATCGATTAGAAAGAGTGAACCCTAATTGTGAGGTTCCAAAAGATGCCCTTAACATATGCAGAATATTTGGACTTGAAAGAGAAGTTATAGAGCTAGCTGAGACCTATTATAAGAGGAGGAGAGGGTATGAGAGAGAGCAAGCTTAATCTTGATTGGGAATTAGTGGATAAAGCCAGAGAAGCTGCGAGAAACATTGTTAAAGATACGCAGAAATTTATAGATGCCCATACGACTGTGTCAGTTGAAAGGACGGTGTGCAGACTTTTAGGCATAGATGGCGTAAATGACTTGGGAGTTCCACTTCCTAATGTAGTGGTTGACCATATAAAAAGCAGGGGAAATCTTTCTTTGGGGGCTGCAATTTATATCGGCAATGCCATGATTTACACAGGGCTTAGCCCTCAAGAAATTGCCGAAAGAGTAGCAAAAGGTGAACTAGATTTGACTTCGATTCCTATGGCAGACCTTTTTGAGATAAAATTGGCTGTTCAAGATATAGCAGTAAAGACTGTTGAAAAGATAAGAGAGAACAGGAGAAAAAGAGAGGAGCTTTTAAAGAAATACGGGGATAAGGAAGGGCCACTTCTTTATGTTATAGTTGCGACAGGAAACATATACGAAGATGTGGTTCAGGCGCAGGCTGCTGCAAGGCAGGGAGCTGATGTCATTGCAGTGATTAGGGCTACAGCTCAAAGCCTTTTAGACTACGTTCCTTATGGACCTACTACCGAGGGGTTTGGTGGTACTTATGCTACGCAGGAGAATTTCCGGATAATGAGAAAAGCTTTAGATGAGGTATCTGAAGAGCTGGGAAGGTATATAAGGCTTTGCAACTATGCATCTGGGCTTTGTATGCCTGAGATTGCTGCTATGGGGGCACTGGAGAGGCTTGATGTGATGCTAAACGATGCTCTTTACGGAATTTTATTCAGAGATATAAACATGAAGAGAACGATGGTAGACCAGTTCTTCTCAAGGGTAATAAATGGATTTGCAGGAATTATTATAAACACAGGGGAAGACAACTATCTTACGACAGCAGATGCTTATGAAAAAGCCCATACTGTATTGGCATCTCAATTGATAAATGAACAGTTTGCACTAATTGCAGGCATTCCTGAGGAACAGATGGGATTAGGACATGCTTTTGAAATGAACCCTGACTTAAGGAATGGCTTCTTATATGAGCTTGCTCAGGCTCAAATGGTAAGGGAGATATTCCCCAAAGCGCCTCTTAAGTACATGCCTCCTACAAAGTACATGACAGGAAATATATTCAAAGGACATGTACAGGATGCTATGTTTAACGTTGTGACTATAATGACAAAGCAAAGGATACATCTTTTGGGAATGCTGACAGAAGCTATTCATACGCCTTTTATGTCAGATAGAGCGTTGTCTATTGAAAGCGCCAAATATATCTTCAACAATATGGCAGATATAGCTGATGAAATTTACTTTAAAGAAGGCGGAATAATTCAAAGAAGAGCTAACGAAGTTTTGAAAAAGGCCTATGAGCTTTTGAAAGAAATCGAACACGAAGGTTTATTTAAAGCATTAGAGCAGGGTAAATTTGCGGATATAAAGAGGCCGATAGACGGAGGAAGGGGATTAGAAGGCGTAGTGGAGAAAGACCCCAATTATTTCAATCCTTTCATTGACCTTATGCTAAGAGGTGATAGAGGATGAGCAGCGGCCTTTACTCTACAGAGAAAAAGCAGTACGATACCACCCTGGATTTGACCAGAGTCAAGCCATACGGGGATACGATGAATGACGGTAAGGTGCAGCTTAGCTTTACCCTGCCTGTGCCGGATGGAGCAAGGGCTGTAGAGGCAGCAAAACAGCTGGCAAAAAAGATGGGGCTGGAGAATCCAATGGTCGTCTACCATGCTCCTTTGGATAAGAACTTTACTTTCTTCATAATATATGGAAGTTTGATTCACACTGTGGATTATACCTCCATACAGGTACAGGAACTAGAAATAAAGGCCATGAGTATGGAAGAGACTAATGAGTACATTAAAAAACATATCGGCAGAAAAGTCGTAGTAGTGGGAGCAACCACTGGAACAGACGCTCATACAGTGGGCTTGGATGCTATAATGAACATGAAAGGGTATGCCGGGCACTACGGCTTGGAGAGGTATGAGATGATAGAGGCGTACAATTTGGGAAGTCAGGTGCCAAATGAAGAATTTATTAAGAAGGCAATAGAGGTTGGAGCAGATGCTTTGCTTGTTTCTCAGACAGTTACGCAAAAGGACGCCCACATAAAAAATCTTACGCATCTTGTAGAACTTTTGGAAGCAGAGGGAATAAGAGATAAAGTGCTTTTGATATGCGGTGGACCGAGGATCACGCATGAGCTCGCAAAGGAATTGGGATATGATGCGGGATTTGGCCCTGGCACATTCGCAGAGCATGTAGCCACGTTTATAGTGACAGAAATGGTAAAAAGAAAAATTCCCGGGCTTAAAGGGTATAAAAAATAAAGGGAGCCGATTAGCTCCCTTTATTTTTGCACATTTAAAACACTATGATACCTTCCGTAAGCAAAGTAAATGATAAGGCCGACCAGCATCCATATGCCAAATCTTAGCCATGTCACCCAAGGGAGGCTTGCCATGAGGTAAATACTAAAAGCTGCTGTTAGAGGTGCTACAAGCCACACTGCAGGTACTTTGAACTTTCTCTCTACATTAGGCATTTTAACCCTTAGGACAAGTATTCCTATTGAGACAATTACAAAGACAGATAGAGTTCCTATGTTGCAGAGCTCAATTATGATGTCTAAAGGCAGGAAGCCAGCAATTATAGGAGATAATTACCGCGGTCCCTACTCTTAATGCTCCTTCACCTGTTGACACAAAAATTCCCGTTCCAACGACAGAGCCTATTGCTAAAGCCGCCAGGTCTATTGCGGGTCTATCCCCTTTCTCTTTCTTTTAAAAGGAAAATGAATTAAAATACACTTAAAAATTCTTCCCCATAAAAAAGAAAAGGTATACAATTATCTAGTATGCCTAAATTATAATACGCCTTTGAAGACATTTGCAAGAATGATTTTGTGGAGCTCCTACAAATTTTTTATAAAAAATTATACAAGATTCATAATTCAGTCTGACCAATTTCCACTAATTAGAATACATGCAGGGCCTCCTACCAAAACCCTTATTCCTTCTTCTTTTTTTGTAAGTTTCACGTATATTTTAGAAGGTCTTTTCATACTTTCTCCTTGATGAATTAGATATGTTTTTTCTAAATCGATTACCTTATTTAAGTAAAGATAATATGTTAAAGCGCCATTTGCCGTTCCTGTTGCAGCTTCCTCATTTATCCCGTATAATGGAGCGAAATCTCTGCAATTAGCGATAGCTTTCTTTTCCTCCAATGTGAATACGTGAAGACTTACAGCATTTTTTTCTTTTGTAATCTGAGATATTGCCTGGTAATCCGGGTTTATGCTAAAAAGGGTTTCTCTTGATTTGACGGGTACAAGAATGTCCCATAATCCTGTGGATACCAGTTGAGGTACGAGGTCATAATTTTTACCACCAATTTCTTCAACGGAGATGTTTAGAGCTTTCGCAAGTTTTGAAAGGTCATCTTCATTTAATTTTTCTCCCGCCTGCGGAGCAGCCTGCTCCATCATTATTTTATCCTCTTCAATATAAATTGGAAGTTTTCCAGCTAGCGAATGCATTGTTACAACATCACCGGCTTTTACAAAGCCCAGTCTTTTTAAAACAGTGAAGGAAGCAATTGTGGCATGACCGCACAGGTCTACCTCAGAAGTTGGAGTGAAAAAGCGCACTTTGAAGTCTTTTTCACCTACTACTTCTATAAATGCCGTCTCTGAATGTTTGAGCTCTGCTGCCAAGTTTTGCATAAAAGTTTCATCTATTTTTTCGCCATTTTCAAGGACAACTACACCTGCTGGATTGCCTGAAAAGGGTTTCTCAGTAAAGGCATCCACAATAAATATTTTCATCCCTTTTTCTCCCCCTTTTGAATTTGTTTTTACTTCTAATATAACACATTAGCTGTTTTTTCAAAAACTATATTTTTGTCCCCAGTGTTGTTAAAGATATGTTGAAATTTGTCAGAATAGAAGGTACAATTTATATGTAGGGGCAGAAGTATGAAAATGTGGTATGTGCTGTTTACTAAAAGTGGTTGTGAGGAAAAAGTAGGGAAAATCATTAAGAAAATATGGGAAAACGAGATAGAGGTTCTTATTCCCCGGAGGAAGATAATAGAAAGAATAAAAGGAGAAGAAAAGGAGAAAATCAAACTTTTGTTTCCGGGTTACGTTTTTGTAAAGACTGAAATGACAGAAGCCAAGTATCACGAGATTACTTCTGTATTAAAGCAAGGAGTTTTTCTGAAGGAAGACAAAATGCCTGCTTCTGTAAAAGAAGAGGAAATGAGAGTTATTTTGAACCTCACTGGAGGTTCTGACCTTATAGATGTTTCAAGGGGAGTAAAAGAAGGCGATAGAGTAAAGATAATTGAGGGGCCTCTGTTAGGATATGAGGGCTTTATACAGAAGGTTGACAAGAGGAAGAAAAGAGCTAAAGTTATATTTAAAGTAGCTGGGGAAGTAAAAATGGTAGATTTAGGGCTTGAAATTGTTGAGAAAATGGTTTTGGTTTGAGAAAATAATAAACAAAGGAGGGGTGGTAAATGAAGTTAAATGAGAACATGTTTAGAATGTACGACATAAGAGGCATATGGGGAGAAGACCTGATTGAAGAGACTGCAGAGGTCATAGGTAAAGCTTTTGGAACTTATGTAAAACAAAAGGGAATTAATAGTGTGCTGGTTGGCAGAGACAACAGGATTTCTTCAAAGCCCATAAGAGATGCTCTAATAAAGGGACTTACTTCCACTGGTTGTGATGTTTTGGATGTAGGGGTTTTAACGACTCCAGCCTTTTATTATTCCAATATTTTATACAACTCCCAGGCAGGTATGATGATAACAGCAAGCCACAACCCGCCGCAGTTTAACGGCTTTAAAGTTATGGTGGGACCTTCTACCATCTATGGTGAAGAGCTTAA
The DNA here is from genome assembly GCF_004345675.1 of Caldanaerobacter subterraneus. GTDB lineage: Bacteria > Bacillota > Thermoanaerobacteria > Thermoanaerobacterales > Thermoanaerobacteraceae > Thermoanaerobacter > Thermoanaerobacter subterraneus. The sequence continues at coordinate 37,634 of NZ_SLWU01000004.1, forward strand.
GAAAATTTATTACATAGCAGAAAAAGGGGAATTTGAAAAAGGTTCTGGAGAGGTAAAATACGCTTATCCCATCAATTCTTACATCAACATGATAAAGGAAAAAGTTAAGCTGGGAGATAGAAAATTAAAAGTTGTTGTGGACTGTGGGAATGGCACTGCTTCGCTTTTCTATCCAGATGTCATATACAATTTGGGCTGTGAGGTATATCCTCTCTACTGCGAATCAGACCCAACTTTTCCCAATCATTTCCCTGACCCTGTAAAAGAAGAGAATTTGAAGGATTTGATAGAGGAAGTAAAGAGAGTAAAGGCAGATTTGGGGATAGCTTTTGATGGAGATGGAGACAGGATTGGAGTAGTGGATGAAAAGGGCAATATAATCTGGGGAGACATGTTGATGATTCTCTACTGGAGAGAAATAATGAAGAAACACCCAGGCGCTGATGCAATTGTGGAAGTGAAGTGTTCTCAGGCTTTGGTTGAAGAAATTGAGAAACTGGGAGGAAAACCTCTATTTTACAAAACAGGTCATTCCCTCATAAAAGCTAAGATGAAAGAAATAAACGCAGTTTTCACAGGAGAGATGTCAGGACACATGTTCTTTGCAGATGAGTACTATGGGTTTGACGATGCAGCATATGCGGCTGCAAGGCTTTTGAGAATACTTTCTAATACGGATGAATCATTATCTGAGCTTTTAGCTGATGTTCCAAAATATCCATCAACTCCTGAGATAAGGCTTGAGTGCAGTGATGAGAGAAAATTTGATGTAGTAAAAGGGGTAACGGAGCACTTTAGAGAAAAAGGTTATAACATAATTGATGTTGATGGAGCGAGAGTGCTCTTTGATGGAGGGTGGGGATTGGTCAGAGCTTCTAATACTGGGCCAGAGCTTATTGTGAGATGTGAAGCGAAGACTCAAGAAAAACTTGAGGAGATTAAAAAAGCACTTTCAGAAGCTTTAGCGAAGTTTGATGTAAAGTTTGAGTAAAAAGAGAATAACGGAAGAGGGGAAAGTTGATGAAAATAAAGAAAGCGATAATTCCAGCAGCGGGCCTTGGTACCAGGTTTTTACCTGCTACCAAGGCTCAGCCTAAAGAAATGCTTCCAATTGTAGACAAGCCTACTATACAATACATAGTAGAAGAAGCAGTGCAGTCTGGAATTGAGGATATTCTTATAATAACTGGAAGAAATAAAAGAGCCATAGAAGACCATTTTGACAAATCTGTAGAATTGGAGCTAGAATTAAAGAAAAAGAACCAAGAAAGTTTACTAAGCCTTGTAGAAGATATTAGCAATATGGTCAACATTCACTACATAAGGCAAAAAGAACCTAAAGGCTTGGGGCATGCCATTTACTGTGCTAAATCTTTTGTTGGGAATGAGCCTTTTGCTGTTCTTTTAGGGGATGATGTTGTAGATGCAAAAGTGCCCGTGCTAAAACAGATGATAGAACAGTTTGAGAGGTATAATTGCACCATAATTGGAGTGCAGGAAGTGCCTGAAGAGGATGTACATAAATATGGAATTGTAAGTGGTACTTTTATTGAGGATAGGCTATATAAAGTCAACGATTTGATAGAAAAGCCAAGAAGAGAAGAAGCACCTTCTAATATAGCTATTTTGGGAAGGTATATAATTACACCACGAATATTTGAAATTCTGGAAAATACTCCTCCCGGTAGAGGAGGAGAAATACAGCTTACAGACGCTTTAAAAACTCTTTTAAATTATGAGGCCATTTACGCCTATAATTTTATAGGCAAAAGGTATGATGTAGGGGATAAACTGGGCTATCTCATGGCGACTGTGGAATATGCTTTGAAAAGGGAAGATTTGAGAGAGCCTTTTAAAAGGTATTTGTTGTCTATAACTCAAAGCCTTTTTGAGGAAGAAGAAGCTGCTGTAACTGAAAATAGATAAAGATTATAAGGAGGATAAAAATGGAAGAAGAAATCACACTGAGGGAATTGATTGAAGTACTTTTGAAGAGAAAGTGGATCATCATTGGCATTACTGTTTTTCTAACCCTTATTGTAGGGCTTTTTAGCTTTTTTGTGATTAAGCCTACTTATGAGGCAAGTGTAACTATTGCTGTTACTGATGTGACGCCTGCTACAGGTTTTTTTGGTTCAAACACCACAGTTATTTTTTCCGACAAAAATACAGGTGTGCCTGTTTTTCAGACTGACACGATAGAAAAGGATATTTCTTTACTGCTTTCTTCACTTTTAAAATACCCTGATATGTCGGTAAATGCCTTTAAGGAAGAGATTACAAATCCGACAGTACTTATGAATACTATTAATCAACTAAAACTGGACCCTAAAAAATACACTTTAGACAGTTTCAAAAAACAAATTTCTGCATCTGTTTTAAACAATACTAATCTAATACAAATTACAGTTAAAGAAAATGACCCAAAACTTGCTGCGGATATTGCTAATGCCATAGCTCAGAATTTTAGAAATTATGTCATTGAAAGAAATGCGAAACAGACTGACAAGCTAATGCAGACTCTTCTCAAGCTCATAGATATGCAAAACGAGAAAATTAAAAAGGTGCAAGATGAAATTGCAAATTTGACTAGTAGTTCTGACAAACTGGAAAAAGAGCAAAAACAAAAAGAACTATCTCTTTTAAAGAATACAAGGGATATAATGCTTGAAAAGTACAATATGCTTGAACTAGTCAAAGAGTCAGACTTAGGTAAGCAGAGCATTCTTATTACCAGCAAAGCTTTAGTTCCTGAAAAACCTGTGGCGCCTAAAAAAATGCTGAACGTATTGATTGCCTTTATATTGGGAGGAATGATTGGAGTATTTGTTGCATTTTTTATGGAGTATTGGGAGAAGACAGAACCTACTGAGAAGCATTTTGCGAAAAGTGAAGAATAATTTCTTTTGCCCGCCTATATATTAATAAAGGAAAGGCGGGATTTTTTTGAGAAAAAATAGCATATCTTCTTATAAAATTGCTGCCACTTACATAGGGACAGTTGTAGGAGCAGGGTTTGCTTCGGGACAGGAGATACTGCAGTTTTTTGTGTATCACGGCAAAAAGGGAATATTGGGACTTTTGATTGTTACTCTCCTTTTTGTATTTTATGGCAATGCTATTTTGTTTTTGGGGAATTGCTTTAGAGCTTCTTCTTACAAAAGAGTAGTTTTTGTAATTGCAGGGGAATTGCACTGATTTCAAGTAGAGTTGGCTTTGCCAATCTTGTTCACTATCTTTATCCTATCGCTGGGTACGGGGGAATTATACTGCTTTTGAGCATAACGTGTAAGATAAATAACTGTCGAAAAATGTAGACAATTGTGCTAAAATATTTGTTGAGAGAAAAAAGAGCGGAGGGGTGAAATTGGCTAATAAATATTTATACGACAAAAAAACGGTGTGCCCAGTCTGCAAGCAGGAATTTACATATACCAGGGTGAGAACTTCTCAGCTAAAAGTGGAAGAAAGAGGGAGGGATTTTTACACAAAGTATAAAGATGACATCAATCCTTTTTTCTATGAAGTAATTGTATGTCCAAATTGCGGCTACGCTGCTTTGGAGTCGGAGTTTGAAAAAATAACTAATGACAAGAGAGAAAAAATTTTATCTTTAGTCAGTGAAAAATGGGTGAAAAGAGAATTTTCGGGAGAAAGAACTCCACAGAAAGCTTTAGAGGCTTACCTATTGTCCTTGTATTGTTCTCAAATAAAAGAGGACAAGCCCATAGTATTTGCAAAGACGTGTCTTAGAATTGCCTGGATATATAGAATTTTAGGGGATAAGGCTAATGAGGAAAAGTATTTGAAACACGCACTGGATTCCTATGTAAAAGCCTACAGCGGTTCAGATGTATATGAGGAAGAAATACTTCTAATATACATGATTGGCGAGCTTAACAGGATGTTAGGGAACAAGGAAGAAGCCTTGAAATGGTATAATAAGGTTATACATCACCCTGAAAGGTCAAGGCATACCATGATAGTGGAGCTTGCGCGGGATGGATGGCACAGCTTGAAGGAAGAATGAGGGCATGTTTTTTAACTTGCCCTCATATTTTATTTAAGGAGTGAGAAGTTTTGAAGAAGGGGGATTGGGATGGCAAAAGGTACTTCGCAACAGACAATCTATTATTTAGACAAGATAAATTTTAAAGGACTGACTTCTCAAGAAGCGCAGAAAAGGCTTTTAAAGTACGGTCCAAATGTTTTAGAGGAAGGTGGCAGAGTAAGTCCTATTCAAATTTTTTTAAACCAGTTTCAGGACTTTATGGTGATGGTGCTTTTGGCTGCCACTTTGATTTCGGCCCTTATGGGAGAGCTGGCAGATGCCTTGACTATAACTGTAATTGTCATCTTGAATGCGATTTTGGGTTTTGTTCAGGAGTATAGGACAGAAAAGTCGCTAGAAGCCCTAAAAAAACTTGCTGCTCCTTCAGCAAAAGTTTTAAGAGATGGGGAGGAGAAAGAGGTAGAAGCTTCACAGATTGTCATAGACGATGTAATACTTCTGGGAGCAGGAGATAAGGTTCCGGCCGATGCTCTTTTAATAGAAGCTCATAATTTAGAAGTTGATGAATCAATTCTGACAGGGGAATCAGTGCCTGTCCATAAAGAAGCACCTTTGAATCTGAATAGGACAGCAGTTGAAAGCCGCAACATGGTATATATGGGTACAGTGGTGACAAAAGGCAAGGGGAAAGCAGTTGTCACTGCAACTGGCATGCAGACAGAGATGGGTAAAATCGCTGGGATGATGAAGGAAATTGAAGGGGAAGAAACTCCTTTACAAAAAAGGCTTAACAAGCTAGGAAAAGTGTTGGTAGTTTTAGCGCTTTTTATATGCGGCGTTGTCACGGTGATGGGGATAATAAGAGGGGCACCTATTTACTACATGTTTTTGTCAGGAGTGAGCCTTGCGGTAGCGGCAATACCGGAAGGGCTTCCTGCTGTTGTTACAATTTCTCTGGCGATTGGCGTGCAGAGGATGCTTGAGAGAAATGCTTTGATAAGAAAACTGCCAGCGGTGGAAACTCTGGGTTGCACAAATCTGATTTGCACAGATAAAACCGGCACTTTGACAGAGAATAAAATGACTGTTACAAAGGTGTTTTGCGATGAAGAAGTTTTTGATGTGAGAGGGAAAGAAAATGAGGAGTTAATTAAAAAGAAAAATATATCTAGAAGTGCTTTAAGAAAGATGTTAGAAATAGGAGCTTTGTGCAACAATGTAAAGGTCAAAAAAGAAAGCATAAAGATAGGAAGAGAAGTGTTAGAAGAGGATAAGTACATAGGAGACCCTACTGAGGCTGCTATTTTTTCTTTTTCGTTAAAATCAGGCATTTCACAGGATTTTTTGAATAAGATAAAGAGAAGTGAGGAAATTCCTTTTGATTCGGAGAGAAAGAGAATGACTGTAATTGTGGAAATAGATGGGGAGAAATACGCTTATACAAAAGGGGCTCCAGATGTCATATTGGAACTTTGTAGTTTCAAATATGTAAACGAAAAGGAAGTTCCTTTGACGCCTTTTGACAAAAAGAGGGTGCTGGATGTTAATGAATCTTTTGGGAAAGAGGCTTTGAGAGTTTTAGCTTTTGCCTATAAGAAACTTCCTCCTAAATCTCCGATTATTGCTGAATTTGTAGAAAGGGATCTGGTTTTTGTAGGGCTAGAAGGTATGATAGACCCTCCAAGAAAAGAGGTATACGATGCGGTTTTAAAGTGCAAGATGGCAGGGATAAAACCTGTCATGATAACGGGAGACCATAAAGTTACAGCGACTGCTATAGCGAAAGAACTTAACATACTGGGAGAAGGGGAAAGAGTTATTACAGGCAAAGATTTAGATGAGATGACTGACAAGGAGTTAGAGAAAACCTGCACAAATGTAAGTGTTTATGCTAGGGTGACTCCTAAGCATAAGTACAGAATTGTAAGGGCTCTTAAAAATAGAGGGTTTACTGTTGCTATGACAGGGGATGGGGTCAATGACGCTCCGGCTCTGAAAGAGGCGGATATTGGAATTGCTATGGGCAAAGGAGGGACAGAGGTTGCAAAGGAAGCTTCTTCTATAATTTTATTGGATGATAATTTTGCCACTATTGTTGCAGCTGTTGAAGAAGGAAGAATAATTTATGACAATATAAGGAAATTTATACGCTTTTTGCTTTCATGCAATTTCGGAGAAGTTTTGACAATGTTTTTTGCAGCCCTTATGTCTCTGAAACTGCCTCTTGTACCCATACAGATATTGATGGTAAATCTTGTTACAGATGGGCTTCCTGCTCTGGCTTTAGGTCTTGACCCGCCTGAAAAGGACATAATGAGGATGAAGCCAAGAGATGCAAATGAGAGCGTTTTTTCAAGGGGATTGGGATTGAGGATATTCATAGTTGGGGTTTTAATAGGAATAAGCACTGTAGGGGCATATGTATTTGCACTGGGATACGCTGGCCTTGAAAAAGCCAGGACTATTGCTTTTGCTACACTAGTTACTGTTGAGATGATACACGCTTTTGAATGTAGGTCTGAAAGACATTTGATTTTTGAACTAGGTTTTTTCACCAATCCCTATCTGGTGCTGGCAGTGTTAAGCTCTTTCTTGATTTTTTTATCCACGGTTTACATAAAGCCTCTGGGTGTGATTTTCAAAACAGTGCCTCTTGATGCTTATGATTGGCTGGTTGTGGTATTTTTCTCATCTATAGAATTTGTCTTCAACAATCTTTACACAGCCTACATAATCCCTCATTTGAGAAAAGAAGAGTAAATTAAAAGCTGTGGCAGGAAGAAAAAATTTGCCACAGCTTTTAATTTTAAAGGATGAGTTCAGGAAACCATAATGCTATTTCTCTTTTTGCAGATTCCACACTGTCTGAACCGTGCACCACATTGTAAGTGGTGCTGGAAGCAAAGTCTCCTCGTATAGTGCCAGGGAGAGCATCTTCCACTTTTGTCGCTCCGTTTATCATTCTCACCAGTTTTACAGCATTCTCTCCTTCAAGGACCATAGCAAAAACAGGGCCTGAAGACATGTACTCTATCAAAGGCTTAAAAAAAGGCTTTCCTTTGTGCTCCTCATAGTGTTTTTCCAGAAGTTCAATTGAAGGTGTGACTACTTTTGCGGCTTTAAGCCTTAACCCCTTGTTTTCATATCTTTTCAGTATTTCCCCTATAAGACCCCTCTTTACTCCATCCGGCTTTACAATAGCCAAAGTCACTTCCATAAAAATCAATCCTTTCTTTGTATTTTGATATTGTCTCTGACAAGAGAAGTAAAGGCGCAGATTACAGAAAAAATTCCTGCAACTATGTATGCTTCTTTAATTGCCCTCATAAATGAAATGTTATAGGGTAAGTTAAAAGCTTGATAGGCTTTTAACCTGTTGGTGAAAATTGCACCGGCTACAGCGATTCCAATTACCATTCCTACATTTCTCATCGTGGCAAGGGAGGCAGAAGCTATACCCAGTCTATTTTTAGGAGCGCTTCCCATTACCGCGCTGTTGTTAGGAGTTTGGAAAATGGCATTTCCTATTCCAAATATAGCAAGACGCCACATGATATCAAACATGGGCGATTTTTCTGTGAGAGTAGCCATTAAAAAGAGAGCCAGAGCCGAAATTAATGCGCCGAAAGTTGAGAGGATTTGAGCTCCATACATATCGGCTAGAATTCCGCTTAAAGGAGCTACAATAAACATCATTGCAGGGAAGGAGGTCATAATTATGCCTGCTTTTTCAGTAGAGTAGCCCAGATGTTTCAGAAGAAAAGGGGTTAAAAAGGTCATCGTGTACTGGGCCATAAAGTTTAAAAGGGTACTTGTGATTCCAAAGGTGAAAGACCTTATTTTAAAAAGTGAGAAATCAAACATAGGGAATTCAACCTTGTTTTCTGTACGGATGAAGAGTATGAGAAATACTAAAAAAGCTGCGAAAGAAAAAATGCTTGGCACTGAATACCAGCCCCATGTTCCACCTTCTGATATAAAAAGCAAAAGGCTTGCTAAAAACATAAAAAAGTAGGTGGAACCATATGGGTCAAATTTTTCTGGCACTCCTTTGTTTTCAGGTACAACTGTATGGGCCCAAATGTAGCCAATTACACCAATAGGTACGTTTATGTAAAATATAGAAGGCCAACCCAAATATTTTAAGAGAAAACCTCCCAGAGTAGGTCCAATTGCAAGGCCTATTGAAATTGACATGGCGTTAATGCCTAATGCCTTACCCCTTTCATTTGGTGGAAATACAGAGGTGATTATTGCAGAAGACATTGACATGAGCATAGCTGCGCCTACTGCTTGAATAGCTCTCATTATTATCAACATATGTATGTTCACAGAAAAGCTTAAAATTAAGGAGGAAATCGAAAATGTCAAAAGGCCATATTCATATAATTTTTTGTAACCTAGTATGTCTCCAAGCCTTCCAAATGTCATCATTAAACTGCTTACAACAAGGAGATATATCATGGAAACCCAGCTTACTGTAGTTATGTTTGTGTGAAAAATCTTTGTGAATTCGGGCATTGCAAGATTTACAACACTTCCATCAATTGGGCCCATTATGCTTCCTATGACTACTGCCGATAATATAATCCATTTGTTGTATTGTTTTTGTGCCATTTGTACCCCTCCATCGAAATAAATTATATCACAAAGTTTGGCAAAAGATAAATGTTGAAAAAAAAGGCATTGTAAACTATAATTATAGGGGAATTTAAAGAGAGAATGGATGGGGAATAGATGATAGATATAAAAAGGCTTTTGATAGTTGCTTTTTTTACGATGATAATTCATTTTATTGACACCCTTTCTTATTCTATCAGGCCTTCGGGTGTCAGAACAAAAAAGCTTGCTGTTGCTTTATCGCTTTTTAATATAATGGCTGTAATATCAAGGCTTTCGAACATGATTCAAGCACCTTTTCTTGGAAGCATTGTGGACATGGCGATAAAGATGGAAAAGGTTGACCTTTTGCAAAATGACATGAGAGTGGTGCTTTTTTCTGCAACTTTAGGGGCTCTGCTAGCAGCTCCTTTAATGCCGACTTTTGTTTCCATATTTACCGTTGCAATAAACGGAATGGAAGGAGCAGGTACGGTTCCAAGGTTAATATTGCGGGGTTTCAGGTGGAGCAACCTCAAAAAAATTAAGAAAAAAATTGTGATTCCAAGGCTTTCTATGTTAAAAGGTGTTTTTAAAGCGGACATACCCAAAAGTTTTTTGATATACAACGTGATAATTACGTCTATATACACAACAGGAGTAATTTCTTCCCTTTACGCTGGAGCTATAATTCCAGAGTACAGGATTACGGCAAGTCAGCTCTCTGGCATTATAAACGGTTTTGCAACAATTTTGTTTACTGTAGTTGTAGACCCGGTAGCAGCTTTGATTACTGACTTAGCTATGAACGGTAAAAAGACTTTGAAAGATGTGGACAGCATGGTAGTATTGCTTGTTTTTGGGAAAATTTTGGGTACATTGATTGCGCAGCTTATTTTCCTGCCAGCAGCGAAACTAGTGCTCTTTGTGACAAAGTTGATTGTTTAACGTGAAAATAAAAAAATTTTAATACACTTTTAAAAAAAATAGTGTATAATTAAAATTAAATATTGCAAATTTTGATAGCAAATCTGCAATTAAAGGAGATGGGGCAGTTGTATTTCATTAGCCCAACCAAAGGAAAAATGCATATAGATCAAATGTTTGAAGACATCATGGATTTTGTCGAAGGAGACCGGCAAGCGGATTACCGGTTGATGGTAGGAACTGATTCACAGCCGGGCAATTCCATCTGCTTTGTGACGGCTGTCATCATATACAGAGTGGGTAAAGGTGCGCGGTACTATTACAGGAAATTTTATAATAAAAAATCCTTGACTTTAAAACAGAGGATTTTCATGGAAGCAACCTACAGCATTGAAGTGGCTAATTACCTCTTTGAGAAGCTTGTCGAAGCTGACAAGAACATAAATATACAGATTCACTTGGACGTAGGTGAAAATGGGAAGACTAGGGACATAATAAAAGAGGTTGTAAATATGGTGTTGGGATGCGGATTTGAGGCACAGGTAAAACCTGCTTCCTGTGGCGCCTCTAAGGTTGCAGACAAACACACAAAGAGTATGGCTAAAATTGGTTAAGCCTCCACTTTTGGTGGAGGCTTTTAATTTTATGCGATTTTTTTGTCGTTTAGCTTAAGGAGGAAAAATGTATAAGGCGCTCCTAGAGAAAGCCAAACTCCACAAAGGCTATACCTTAAAAAGTTAAACGCATTTTCATAAGGCATTATGAGTTTTAACCCCTCTTTTAAAGCAAAAAATACGGCAACTCCTATTAAAAATTTTGTTACCTGTTTAGAAAAAGTTCCATGAGTAGTAAAATCAAATTTTTCTTTGTCTACAAAGTAACCTGTCAAAACTCCAGCTATAAGTCCCATGTGCTCATATATATCCTTATGCGGGAAAATACATACAAATATAACAGGGACTATAATTGAAAGCAGTATTTTCAAATAAAGTGGAAATTTCAAAGGGTTCTCTCTTAGAATGCTATCAATTAATTCACCCAATACTACTATCAAGAAGGCTATCAAAATACCTCCAGCTATGTCTATAGGCCAGTGCACTCCTAAATACATTCTCGAAAAAGATACTAGGATTACCACAAGACTTCCCAAATACCATAGCCATTTTTTGTTATAGTGAACCATTAAAGTCCCCCAGAAAGTAGCAGAACCCTGTGCGTGGCCGCTCGGGAAAGAATAACCTCCGGCAGATTGAGTGAATATTGATCGTATCCCGGGATATCCTATGGGGCGGGAAATTTTTGTCACTTCTTTTATGACAGTGTTTATGTAGATAGAGGCTATTAAAATAAGTCCAAGTTTTAATCCCAACCTTTTGTCAATGCACCAGTAGAAAATGGGAATAAAGATAAAGTAAAAGCCGGAGCTTCCAAGCATTGTAAGTATTATAAAAAAATAGTCTAAAAAGGGATTTGATATAGTCTGTATGGCTTTTAATATTTCTGCTTGCATCTTATCACCTCAATATATATAATTCACCAGAAAAACCTAATTTCCTTCAGTTTAAAAAAATTTTAACACAAATTTAATAAAACTTGTGGTAAAATGTAGATAATGGAGTTTAAATTTAACAAATTTAGGATAGGGGGTTACGTAGAGTGAATTTTTTTGAAAGAATTTATGGCGTATTTTTTCAACCAAGGGAGACAATGGCGGATATAGTGAGAAAGAAGCCTGTGTGGGAGGGGATAATAGTCTTAATAATTGTAAGCCTCTTGTCCTCAGTGCTGGCTTTTAAGGTGGGTATATCCGGTCAGCCGATTCAACCAGGGCCTGGATTCTCTCATGCTCCAAGGCTTAATAATTTGTTTTTTGGCTTTATAGTGTTTGGTAGCATTTTTCTAAACCCGATACTGTATTTTATCTACGCAGCAATATATCATTTTTTGGCTGAGGTCTTAGGTGGAGAAATGTACTGGAGGGAGGAGAAGGAAGAAGGAGAAGCAGTGGTTTTAGGTACTGCTAAGGGACTTTATTCGGCAGTATGTTTTGCAGTGCTTCCGAGCATCTTTTCTGCACTGATTTCCCCGTTTTTGATGAAGTTTATGGGGGGAATTGGAGGAGTACTTCTTGGAATAACTGTATCTTTGGGAATTTTCATATGGATTGCCTTTTTGAACATTTTAGCAATGAAGGAGAACTATAAGTTGAGCACTGGAAATGCTGCCTTGGTCTTTTTTATGCCTGTGATAGTCGGGATAGTGATTGCAATACTTATGGCCATATTCTTGGGAAGCGTATTTGCAGGAGTTTTTTCTGAAATGATGAGAAGTATGCCGCCAATACAGTAATTCTAGGAAAAAATTTATTTAGTTTTTGACAGATAAGAGGGTTCTAGCCCTCTTTTTTGTTTTTATTATTTGTCGAAAATTATTTTCTATCCTTTAGCAGGATTTTTGAAGTTTATAAAGAATATATAAAAATATAGATAGGTGGTGTGGATATGAGAGAAATTGGAAAAGTGCTGATAAAAGATTTAGAAAAGAAAGATAAAAAAGCTTTTTCACTTTGGTTGCAGGATGTCAATGTTGTTAAATTTTTAATTGATTTGTTTAAAATATCGAGAAAGAAAGACAATGTCTTGAATATACCTTTTGGAAAAAACCGCAAGATGTTTGTTTTGGAGACAGAAGAAGGTGAAAAATTAGGCTTCTGCGTTCTTTACGATATCGACTGGCAGCAGAAAAGAAGCAGCATGTATATTTACATTGAAAAGAAGGAAAATATAGAAATGGATACTGCTCAAGAAATAGTAGACCTACTTCTTAAAAGGACGGCTTTGAAGTACAATTTAAAAGATATTGAAGTTCACACAAAGAATATCATCTTTGCAAAATGCTTTAACAAGGTTGAGGATTTTAAGAAAGACGAAGATGGATATAGCTTTAAGGTGGCTCTTGATAATAATACGTTAAGTCTCAATGCGGCCCGATAAGGGTCTTTTACTTTTGTAAAAGTTTTAATTTGCAAGGGGTGTCTTGATGAATATACCAAATATTTTAACTTTAGTAAGATTTTTGTTAATACCCGGCTTTGTATATGCTTTTTTTTGCATGCCAGAAGGGAATGTGTATGCAGCAATTATTTTTATACTCTCCGGCATTACAGATGTTTTGGATGGATACATTGCCAGGCATTTTAATCAGGTGACTAAGCTTGGGACTTTGTTAGATCCCCTTGCGGACAAGCTTATGGTGCTCACTGTTTTGACGAGTCTATGGCTTAAAGGTTTTATTCCTTTTTTCATAATAGGAGTTCTAGCAGTAAAGGAACTTGCCATGATAGTAGGAGCAGCTTTTCTCTACCGCAAGCAAAAAATTGCCATACCGGCTAATGCTTATGGAAAGGCAGCAACCTTTTTGTTTTACGTTGCCATAATTTTTTCTCTTTTTAGATGGCCCTACAACCTTTTTTTAATGATTTTAGCTCTTGGTTTAGCTGTCATAGCTTTTTTCGTTTATGCCTTTGAATTTTTTAAAAAAGCTATCTAAAATTAAACTTTTTCGCAAAAAAGGACGATATAAAAGACGTAGATTAAAATTGCAGGAGATGAGCGCCTCCACTGAAGAACAGCTCTCAGCAGTAGAAGACTTAAAGAGCGCTGCGAAAAACTTAAGAAGAGGTGGCATTAGAACCAGAAGAAGCTGTGAAGGTTTTTAGGATTTGAGAAAAGGACAAGAGAGTTGCTTGGAGGTTTTTACCTTCAAGCAATTTTTCATTTTGTTTCTTTTCATTCTTGTGTTAAAATAATTATACGCAGCATATGGGTATACCATAGGGGGGTGTTAGTATAGAGTATATAAAGAAGCTGGAGAAGTTAAGAGACTATGTAAAGAATTTAAAGAGGGTGTTAGTAGCTTTTTCTGGAGGAGTAGACAGCACTTTTTTGGCAAAAGTGGCATATGAAGAGCTTGGAGAGGATATGCTGGCCGTTACTATTTCAACACCCCTGCATCCTAAAAGGGAGATAGAAGAAAGTAAAAAATTAGCGAAGGTTTTGGGTTTTCCACATTTGGTGGTTAGATATGAGGAGGTACTTGAGATAGAGGAATTTAAGTCTAATCCTTTGAATAGGTGCTATGTTTGTAAGAAAAACCTGTTTTCAAAGCTTAAGGATATTGCAGAGGAAAGAGGATTTTATTACATTGTCGAAGGGACTAATGCGGATGATATCAATGATTTTAGGCCTGGGAGAAAAGCATTAAAAGAATTGGGCATACTGAGCCCTCTTTTGGACTGCGGGATAACCAAAGAAGAAATAAGGCTTTTTTCAAAAGAGATGGACCTTCCGACATGGAATAAACCTTCTTATGCCTGTCTTGCTTCTAGGATTCCTTATGGAGAAGAAATAACTTATGAGAAGCTCTCTATGGTTGAAAAGGCAGAGGAAAGTCTAAAGAGTTTAGGTTTTGATGGATTTAGAGTGAGATATCACGGGGATGTGGCTAGGATAGAGTTAAGAAAAGAAGATATGGAAAGAGTTTTTGAAGAGGATATTAGGAAGAAAATAGTGGAAAGTGTTAAGGAAGCAGGGTTTAAATATGTGACTTTGGACCTTGAAGGCTACAGGACTGGCAGTCTTAACCCTAAGAGGAGAGGAGTAGAGGATGTATAAGGAAAAGATACTTGAAGTTTTGGAGAAGTTCAAACAAGGCAGAATATCACAGGAGGAAGCTTTAAATATACTTCAGAATCTGCCATACGAAGACCTTGGATTTGCCAAGATTGATTATCACAGAGAGCTGAGGAAAGGCTTTCCTGAGGTCATTTTTTGTGAGGGAAAGACTCCCTATCAGGTTAGAGAAATAGCCTTGGCTATGCATAGAAAAGAGGTGGATGTCCTTGGTACAAGGGCATCAAGAGAGCATTTTGAAGCAGTAAAAGAGGTTATAGATAAGGCTATCTATTATGAAGAGGCCAGAATAATTTCTGTGAAGAATACCCCTTTAAAAAAGACAAAGGGAGTTATAGGGGTAGTTGCAGCTGGCACTTCTGATTTACCTGTTGCAGAAGAAGCAGCTGTCACAGCTGAACTTATGGGGAATACTGTAAAGAGATTTTACGATGTGGGAGTTGCAGGACTACATAGACTGCTTCACAAGCTAGATGAAATAAGAAAGTGCAGGGTATTAATTGCAGTGGCAGGGATGGAAGGGGCTCTTCCCACAGTGCTGGGTGGGTTGGTGAGTGCTCCTGTAATTGCCGTGCCGACAAGTGTCGGATACGGTGCGAATTTCAGAGGGCTTTCAGCACTTTTGGCCATGTTAAATTCCTGTGCTAGCGGAGTCACAGTTGTTAACATTGACAACGGCTTTGGTGCAGCTTACGCAGCCACTCTGATAAATAGGATAGGGGAGGAAGGAAAATGAAAGTACTTTATTTTGACTGCTTTGCAGGGATTTCCGGAGATATGACCATAGCCTCTTTGCTCAATCATGTGGATGAAGAGGAGTTTAAAAAAGAAATAAAGAAGATTGCATTGAAAGATTTTGATATTGAGATCAATACAACGCGCAAAAATACTATAAGCGCGAGAACTTTCAAGGTAATCTATCAGGAGGAGAAGCATCATCACAGGCATTTAAAGGATGTAAAAGAGATTGTAGAAAGAAGTGAGCTTTCTGAGAAAGTAAAAAAATTGAGCGTTGAAATGTTTGAGAGGCTGGCTGAAGCGGAAGCGAAAATTCACGGCAGAAGTGTGGAAGAAGTTCATTTTCACGAGGTAGGAGCTGTGGATTCTATTGTAGACATAATAGGGACTGCTATATTAATTGACATGATAAAGCCGGATAAAATTGTATCATCTCCTCTTCCTGTAACGTCGGGGTTTGTACACACGCAGCACGGACTTATGCCTGTTCCTGCCCCTGCCACGGCTGAGCTTTTAAAAGGAATCCCGGTGAAAAGCATAGATATAGAGGGAGAGCTTGTAACTCCGACAGGAGCTGTGATTATAAAGACTCTGGCGGGCGAGTTTGGTGGTATTCCAGATATGGTGATACATTCTGTCGGATACGGTGCAGGTATGAGGGACCTTGAGATACCCAATTTATTGAGGACTTACGTAGGAGAAGAGGAAGTAAAAAAAACCTGAAACATTGATGGTTTTGGAGACAAATATAGACGATATGAATCCTGAATTTTATCAATATTTGTTTGATAAGCTTTTTGAGAATGGAGCTCTGGATGTTTTTTTAACACCTGTAATCATGAAAAAACAGAGGCCAGGTGCGCTTATTACAGTTATATGTGAAGAAGAGAAGGTTGGAAGGCTAAAAGAGGTAATTTTCAAAGAGACTACTACTTTTGGAATAAGGTATTATGAAGTGTTAAGGCACAAGCTGGACAGAGAAATTGAAGAGATTACTACGCCTTATGGGAATATAAGAGTCAAAAAAGGGTATTTTAATGGAAAGCTCATTAAAGCCTATCCCGAGTATGAGGATGTAAAAGCTGTTTCAAAGAAGACAGGTGAAGGGATAAATGACGTTTACAGGGCTATCATGAAGGAAATAGAAGATAAGTTTTTTAAATCTTAAAAGCGGGGCTATTTCCCCGCTTTTAAAGTAAAGTAAAAAGTTGTCCCTTCTCCTTCTTTGCTCCTTATTCCGAAATCGCTTTGATGTAGGGTAAGTATTTCTTTCACTATTGCAAGGCCAAGTCCTGTTCCAGATTTATTTCCTTTGTAGAATCTATCAAATATATGTTCAAGGTCTTTTTCCGGTATTCCACATCCGGTATCTGATATTTTAATGAGGACGTCTTTATCCTGAAGTTCTGCGGTGATAGAAAGCGTTCCTCCATTTTCCATGCTTGCTATAGCATTGCTTATTATGTTTATTATTGCTCTTTTTATCATCTCTCTATCTGCTACGACCTTAACTTTCAAGTTTTCAAGTCTTACTTCAATGTTCTTTTCTAAAATTTGAATTTCAAATATATCAAGAATTTCAAATATTAATTTTTCCAGGTCAATTGTCTCTTCCTTCACCTCCACCATTCCTGATTGAAGTTTAGAAAGCTGCAGAACATCGTCTACCAGTTTTGACATCCTCTCTGTTTCTTTGATTACTGTGTTTAAATATTTTTCTCTTTTTTCTTTGTCCTCCCCGTAATAATCTAAAAGCATTTCTGAATATCCTCTTATGAGGCCTAAAGGTGTTTTTAAGTCATGGCTTATATTTGCAATTAAATCTTTTCTAAACTTGTCTGTTATAGAAAGCTGCTTTACCATTGTGTTCATGGACTTTGCAAGCTCTCCCAGTTCATCTTCCTCTTTGTAATTTATTTTTACGTTCAAATTTCCTGAGGCGATTTCATGGGCTGCATTTTTTAGGATCTGTATTGGGCGAGTGAATTTTTTGGACATATAGCTGGACACAACGAGAGTAGAAACTATGGTGAGTGCAAAGATCCACCAGAAGACCTCTTTAAAGAGATTGACAGAGTCGTTTATAGAAGCCTCAGGTAAACTCATAATTAAGATAGCGGGTTTGCCGTTGTACAAAAAAGGCCTCACAATTGAGAGGTATTCTATGTGGAGAAAAGGGTGTTCGTATTTTACGACTCTCGTAGTGTTAGTAGGCCTTAAGAGTATTTCAGGGATTCCAAGTCCTCTCATTCCATGCCCTCTATTGTTTCCAGCTATTACTATGTCGTTTTCTGTGATTGCTATTACTCTTGCATTTGACTTGTCTATGAGTTCGCTTATTAGCATTTCATTGTTATTGTTTATGGCCTGCACTATCTGCTCGCTGTAACTTTTTAATTGATTTACCTTGTAATACTCGTATATTCTGTTTATGAAAACTACCTGTGTCAGCCAGAAAAGCAAAAGTACTACCATTCCTATGGAAAGGTATGATATAAAAAGTTTTTTCCTTATTCCCTTCAAATCAGTCACCTTCCAGTTTATAACCTATTCCCCACACAGTTTTTATGAGGTTTCTCTTTTCGCCCAATTTTTCTCTCAGCTGTTTTATGTGAGTGTCGACTGTCCTCAAATCTCCGTAAAAATCGTAGCCCCAGACTTCATTGAGACATTTTTCGCGGGATACAACTTTTCCCTTGTTATCCAGTAAAAGCTTTAAAAGGTCAAATTCCTTTGGAGTGAGCTCAATTTTTTTGCCATCAACAGTGACTTCCCTCGAATGAACATCCATGACAATCCCTTGATATTCTGTTTTTCCATCCTCTTGAGAGCCATATGTCCTTGATAAAATTGCTTTTACACGGGCCACTACTTCTCTGGGACTAAAGGGCTTTACTACATAATCATCTGCTCCCAATTCAAAGCCTAAGAGTTTGTCGTATTCTTCTCCTCTTGCCGTTATCATCATCACAGGAACTTTGGATGTTTCCCTTATTGTTTTTAAAAGGCTCCATCCGCTTATATCAGGGAGCATTATATCCAAGAGGATTATCTTTATATCTTTGTTTTCGTTGAAGAGGTCAAGGCCTTCTTTTCCATTTTTTGCAGTCAATACTTGATATCCATTATTTTCTAAATAAGTTTTTAATATATCTCTCATTCCTTCTTCATCTTCAATTACCAAAACTTTGTGCATCAAAAAACACCTCCTGAATTTAGTTTACTTTTTTTTCGGCAAGTTTACAATATTTTAAATTAAACTTTCACACTTTCCTCACAGATTTTAAAAAAATGTGTCACACTTTAGGGATATCATAAATAATGAAAATAAAATTATTGAAAGGAGGTACTTTAACTTGAAGAAAAACAAGTGGTTAATCGCATTAGCGGTAATACTTGCTTTGGCAATTCCTCTTACAGTTTTTGCTGCAAATCCTGAGGCTGGAACAAAAATTAAGAGCTTTTTTGGAATTGACACATCTAAATTGACACCTCAGCAAAAACAGATGATTTCTGATTACAACAAGAAAATTGCAGACCTTGAAAAGGAGTTTGTAAACAAGCTTGTGGATGCAGGGCTTATAACAAGGCAGCAGGCAGACAATATAATTAAAAACATTGATGAAAGAGTTTCTAAGGCTGATGAAAACAACGTTCCTTTTTTCATGGGCGGAAAGGGATTTGACAGAGGATTTTTTGGAATAGGCAGAATAGACACCTCTAAGTTCACAGATGAACAGAAAAAGGCTTTAGAAGATATATACAAACAAATGGCTGAACTTCAGAAAAATTTGGTAAATAAGCTAGTATCTGAAGGGGTTCTTACTCAGGACCAGGCAAATAAAATTATAAATGCTATAGATAATGCAGTAGCTAACGCTGACAAAAATTTATACGCTATGTTTGGTGGAAAAGACGGGCTTGGGTTTATTTTAAGGGGAATTGACCCATCGAAGTTAACAGAACAGCAGAAAAATGAGCTTATCAATTATTTCAAACAAATGGCACAGCTTCAAAAGCAGCTAGTTGACAAACTTGTAAGCTTTGGAACAATCACACAAGATCAAGGAAATACAATCAAAAATAGAATTGATGAGATGGTAAAGAATATAGAGCAAAATGGATTGCCTCAAAAATTTTTCAGGCATTTTGAATGGAAAAAGGAATTTAAAAAGGAATGGTTTAAGGAAAATGCTGGTTCTCCAGTTATACCTCAAGGAAATGGAAATTCAATATGAATTTTAGGGTGGCTTCTGCCACCTTTTTATTTATTTCTTTTAAACTTCACATTATTATGTGAAAATGCTCACAGCCTTTTCACAATTTCATTATTGGTTGCTCAAACTAAAGGGGTATTATATAAATGTAACAGCAAAAAATAAAAAAAGGAGTGGTGTTAAGATGAATTTTAAAAAGACTCTAGCAGTAGTACTTACAGGAGGAATGCTTTTAAGTGGAGTGGCAGCTTATGCTGCAACAAATGGCAGCACGGTGAATATTCCACAAACAAAGCAGTATTCAAGTGAAGCTCCAAGGTATGGCATGAGCAGGAATGCAGATTTTCTAGCTAAATTGACTGGAAAAAGCGCAGACGAAATCTTAAATGAGTTAAAGGCAGGAAAGACAATGGTCCAAATTGCAGAAGAAAATGGGATAACACTTGACAGCCTGAAGAAAGCGTTAATTGAGCAAAAAGAAGCTTATATAGACCAGCTAGTAAAAGAAGGCAAAATAACACAGGATAGAGCTGATGCCATGAAGCAAAATATTGAGCAGAGAATAAGCTCTTGGGATGGAACATGTCAATACGGCAAAGGTTCTGGATTAGGGCTTGGAATGGGCTATGGCAAAAATAATGCTGGAAAAATGAGCGGTTTTGGTCAGGGCTTTGGAGCAAAAGGACAGTACAGAGGAGGTAGATAAAAGGCAGGGATTACCCCTGCCTTTTATTATATATTTCCATTACTGGCTTTAGTTTTAAAGTCAAGTAAGATGCCACAATGGCTTTTATTATATCCCCGGGTATGAAAGGAAGAGCTCCTACCATAATGGCTTTTTTCAAAGATATGCCCGCAACAAATGATAATTGCGTTATTCCTGCGATATAGACCAATATTATTCCAAATAGAATATATGCAAGAAGTACGTTAAAAAAGTTTACCCTTCTGTTCCTCAAGGTCAAAGAAATGAATAAAGCAGCGAAGGGCCAGCTTAGTATGTACCCTCCTGTAGGTCCTACGATGACGTTTATTCCACCAGTTAGGCCGGAAAAGACCGGCACTCCAACTGCCCCCAAAAGGTCAAAGACAAAAAGGCTCAAAAAAGCAGCGACAGGGTTTAAAAGTCCTCCTGCAAGCATCACTGCAAATGTCTGTCCTGTTATTGGCACTGGAGAAAAAGGTAGAGGTATTTTTATAAATCCCATTATAAAAGTTATAGCAGCAAATAGGGATGCCATAGTCATGTCTTTAGTTTTTATCATTTTTTTGCCCCCTCAATTGAAAGTTTCATGGCTATATTATAAATTCTGGGCTGAAAATTGTCAACCATATTTTAAAATTGGTTAACTATTTTTCTAAAAAATAATCCCCCTTTGCGGGGGACAATGAATTACTCATTTTTATCTTCGAATTTTAAATCTGCCATGTCGTAGGTAAATTCCGCAAGTCTTACATTTAGGTATATGGGCATGTCAGTGCGAACCGCTAAAGCTATGGCATCGCTTGGCCTTGAATCCAGCTTTATAAGTTTATCTCCTTGTTTTATATGAACTTCCGCGTAGTAGGTGTCGTCTTTAAGGTCAGTTATAACCACTTTTTCTGGTTTTCCGCCCAGCTCCTCAATTGCTGATTTTAAAAGGTCTGGGGTGAGAGGTCTTGGAGGTTTTATTCCTTGAAGAGGTATCGCGATATTTTGAGCCTCTAATGGTCCTATCACTATCGGCAATACTTTTTTCTCATTTTCATCTGTCAAAAGTACGGAAAAATTGCCCTCCACGTCCATGGTGATTGCCTTTACATTAAATCTCAACATTTTTTACACCTCGATTTCAATGCAATACTTTCCTTAATATCATTATATCATACTTGTGCAAATTTAGTCTGATAAATTATGTAGTCAAATCAAAGGATTTGAGGTATAATTTTAATTGGGATAGAAATTTTAGGTAGTAAGGGAAGGGCTGAAAAAGGAAGGTGAGAGGATGTCAAAAAAGAATGAATTGGTTGTAGCACAGGCTTTGGCTGTAAAGACAGGGCTTATCTTGCCAAATGATGACATCTCAGAGATTGTCTCTGAGGCGGTTAAAGGAATTGCTGAGGATGGAGACATAGTTTGCGTTACAGAAGCGGTTGTGGCAAGGTCTCAAAACAGATATGTGACCTGTGATGACCTGTCTAAAATGATCAAAGAAGGGTTTAAATTAAACCCAGGAAGCACACTGGCAGTTGTGTATCCTATCGCCAGTCGAAATCGATTTGCCCTTGTTTTGAAGGCCATAGCTAAGGCAACTGATGGAGGAAGAGTGATTGTCACTTTTCCAATTCCGTCAGATGAAGTGGGCAATCAAGTGATAGACCCTGAAATGGCAAGGATTCGCCTTGGACTTAAGACTGTGTACAAGCATTTAACTTCTGCGAGAGGAAGCACGCCTCACTTAAATATCCTGATTAGAGAAGTGATAACGGCTTTGATACTCCAGTCTCTGGGGTATAGCATTGTGGGCATGAGAAAAATTTTAGGAACAGGCCTATCAGACATAACTGTGAGAACTCCTGAGGGGTTGATTGCTCCTTTAGAAGTTACTTTTACAGACCATCAAAAGGCTGCAAAAAAAGCTGTAGAGATTTTGGCAGACATGCCTGAAGCTCGCAAAGCCTTTGCAGCAGGTGTGGACCTTGGAAGGAAAGAGTTTGTTCTCTTTGATGCTTTAAAATACGTTTCTGGAGATGAAAATCCAATTTATCAGATTTCTTTTGCCGATAAATTGGATGCCTTTGCAGATGATGAGGCTATATATTCCGAAGAACTCGGCAATGAGATGTTCAAACATCCTATAACAGGGGTAGACTACAGGAGGCTGTATTTAGACCTCATTGAAGAAACAGGGGCAAAAGGAGAAGTGATATTTACAAACAATCCCTTTAAAGTATACGAGATGGGCTATTTGGACGGAATAATTTTGGGAGAGGTCCATGCAAGGAAATTCCGTAAAGACCTTTTCTTGGCTTTTGGAGCAAAGGTTCCTGTGAAGACGCTGGATGAAATAGGGCCTGCTCCCTGGGGAGTCATAGGTTCTAACGTTTCTGATTACCAGAAAGGGGTATTGAAGCTATTGCCTGAAGATGCAGATGGCACAGCAGAGAAGATAAGAGAAAAAATACTAGAAAAGACGGGCAAAGACGTGGATGTGCTAATCTTTGGCGACGGAGCTTACAAAGACCCAGATACTGGTATATATGAATTGGCAGACCCATATCCATCTTTAGGTGCATCGGAAAGGCTGAGAGGATTTAAATTAAGGGAAGGAAAGAAACTAAAACTTGCAGTAGATACCTTGTACAACAAAGGCTACAGCAGAGACCAGATTGAGGAGATTTTAAGTCAAAATCAGGAAGAACAAAGCGACTTAGGTACTACTCCGAGAAGACTGGTGAGCATAGCAGCCACACTTGCAGACCTTTTAGCCGGATCAGCAGACCAGGGAACCCCCATTGTTATAGTAAGAGGTATGAAAAGAGGGTGATTTTCACCCGACATTTATGTCTTTTCAGCAAGTTGTTTTACTAGAGAGTAATTGAAAATTTAAAGGGGGAGATAATATGCCTGCCTTAAAAATTGCTGCCAATGCGCTTACTATAGGCAGAGCAGTAATAGGCATAATCATTGGGGGATTAGGGGCCTATCAGGGGCGGCAGGCTCTTAAGACTACAGTTTTACTCCTTATGACTGCATGGTTTAGTGATGTTGCTGATGGATTTTTGGCGAGAGCTTCAAAAGTAAAAGTCAAAGACTGGATCGGGGAGCACGACCTCTACGCTGACATGACGGTATCTGCGGGAGTGCTTTATTATTTGACTTCTAGCAATTACATTCCTGCTTATGCGGGATGGGGAATTTTCATCGGTTCTGTAATTTTACTTTACTATTTTCCTTCTACTACTCTTGCGGAAGGGCTTCAGGCAATACCCTATGCTCTTATGATATACACAAGCTTTGTCCATATCCCATTTTACGGATTTTTAATAGTGGCTTTTCTACTTTTCCTGATAGTCATAACTTGGCCGCGCTTTCCGAAGGAAAAAGTGCCTGGCTTTTTAAACGGGATGAGGAATTTAAAAAGGCGAATTTGAAAGGATCTATTGACAAGTCCGGAAACTTTGGATATATTATATATCAAAACAGAATATCAGGCTGTGAAGGAGAGGAGTAGGTGTACACTGGCTACAGAGAGGGACATCCCATGGGCTGAAAGGAGTCCCGCCAAAGGTACACTGAAGGTAGCTCTGGAGCCTGCAGGCCGAAATAGGAGTAGGTCTGATCGGGTTTGCCCGTTACAGCGTGAGTGATAAATGAAGGTGGTACCGCGGAATGCCCTTTCGCCCTTCCTGGGTGAAAGGGTTTTTTTAAAGTAAAAAGATATAACAACAGATCTAAGGGGTGTGAAGGATGAAAGATATAGCAAAGACGTATAATCCCAAGGAATTTGAAGACAAGATATATTCTTTCTGGATGGAAAAAGGCTTTTTTACTCCGAAAATTGCCCCTCATAAAAAGCCTTTTACTATTGTGATACCTCCTCCGAATGTCACAGGAGAGCTTCATATGGGACATGCTTTGGATAATACCCTGCAGGATATACTGATAAGATGGAGGAGGATGCAGGGCTATGCAGCCCTTTGGATTCCTGGTACAGACCATGCGAGTATTGCTACTGAGATAAAGGTTTTGGATAAAATAAGGGAAGAGACAGGGAAGACTAAAAAGGACCTTACCAGAGAAGAATTTCTAGAAAAAGCCTGGGAATGGAAGGATAAGTATGAGAATAGAATCTTAAGTCAGCTCAAAAAACTGGGGTCTTCCTGCGATTGGACAAGGACAGCCTTTACAATGGATGAAAAGCGTTCAAAGGCTGTAAGAGAAGTTTTTGTGTCCTTATACGAAAAAGGACTTATATACAAGGGGAATAGAATAATAAACTGGTGCCCCAGCTGTAATACTGCCTTGTCAGATGCAGAAGTGGAGCATAAGGAGCATAAAGGACATCTTTGGTACATCAAATACCCTGTAAAAGGGGAAGAGGACTATGTAGTAATTGCTACAACAAGACCTGAGACCATGCTGGGAGATGTGGCTGTAGCTGTGCATCCTGAAGATGAGAGGTACAAGCACTTAATTGGCAAGACTTTAATACTTCCGCTTGTAGGAAGAGAGATACCTGTCATTGCGGATGAGTATGTGGACCCCTCCTTTGGGACAGGAGCTGTAAAGGTGACTCCAGCTCATGACCCCAACGATTTTGAAATAGGTGTAAGGCATAACCTGCCTTTTATAAATATAATGAATGAGAATGCGACAATAAACGAAAATGGAGGTAAATACGAAGGCCTTGACAGGTATGAAGCTAGGGAAAAAATAGTGAAAGACCTTGAGGAACAAGGACTTCTCTTGAAAGTAGAGGAGCATGTCCACAATGTAGGTCATTGCTACAGATGTGATACAGTTGTTGAGCCTTTGCTTTCTGAACAGTGGTTTGTCAAAATGGAACCTCTGGCAAAGCCAGCTTTACAGGTAGTAAAAGAGGGTAAAATAAAATTTGTACCCGAGAGGTTTGAAAAAATCTACACAAATTGGCTGGAAAACATAAAAGACTGGTGCATTTCAAGGCAGCTGTGGTGGGGACACAGAATACCAGCTTGGTACTGTGAAGATTGCGGCCATGTGACAGTTTCTAGAGAAGATCCTGTAAAATGTGAGGCCTGTGGCAGCACTAACATACATCAGGACGAAAATGTGCTGGATACATGGTTTAGCTCTGCGTTGTGGCCTTTCTCAACCATGGGATGGCCAGAGGAAACTGAAGATTTGAAGTACTTCTACCCAACAGATGTATTAGTCACAGGTTATGACATAATATTCTTCTGGGTTGCAAGAATGATATTCATGAGCCTTGAATTTATGAAAGAAATACCATTTAAGTATGTGTTAATTCACGGACTTGTAAGGGATGCCCTTGGAAGAAAGATGAGCAAATCATTGGGGAATGGAATAGATCCTCTGGAGGTTATAGAGAAGTATGGAGCTGATACACTGCGCTTTACGCTTGTAATAGGAAATGCGCCCGGAAATGACATGAGATTTAGCTGGGAAAAGGTAGAGCACAGCAGGAATTTTGCGAATAAGCTGTGGAATGCATCCAGGTATGTGCTTTTGAACCTGGATGAAAATGATACAAATCTGTACATTGACAATCTAACTCTTGCAGATAAGTGGATATTGACCAGATACAATAACATTGTAAAAGAAGTAACAGACAATTTAGAAAAATTTGAGCTGGGAGTTGCTGCTTCAAAGCTTTACGACTTTGTGTGGAGCGAGTTCTGCGACTGGTATATAGAGCTTAGCAAGCCTGTCCTTTACAGCGACAATGAGGAAGCCAAGAAAGTTACAAAATCTGTATTAAGATATGTGCTTGACAATACATTGAGGCTTTTGCATCCTTTCATGCCATTTATTACCGAGGAAATATGGCAGAATTTGCCTCATGAAGGGGAAAGCATAATGGTGGCAGAATGGCCAAAATACAGGGAAGACCTTGATTTTGAAGAGGATGCTAAAAAGGCGGAAATTATAATGGAGGCTATACGCGCTATAAGGAATATAAGGGCGGAAGCCAATGTATCTCCTTCTAAGAAGGCAAAAGTAATAATAGCTGTTGAGAAAGAAGAGCATGAGAAAATTTTTGAGTCTGGTAAAAACTATATAATGAAACTTGCTGGAGCGAGTGAAGTGGCAATTGAAAGAAACAGAGGCAACATACCTCAAAAAGCTATGAGTGCGGCCATTTCCGCAGGACTGGTAGTTGTACCCTTAGAAGAGCTAATAGATCTTGAAGAGGAGATAAAGAGGCTTGAAGAGGAAAGAGAAAAGGTATTGAAGGAAATTGAAAGGGCTCAGGGCCTTTTGAACAATGAAAATTTTGTCAAAAAGGCTCTTGAAAAAGTAGTAAATGCAGAAAGAGAAAAGCTTGAAAAGTACACTGCTATGTTAAAGAACATAGAGGAAAGATTGAGCCTTTTAAATAGTTAATCCTGTCAGGGGGAGTTTTATGATTTCTCTTTTCAAAAATTTAAAAAGGCAAAAGAAAGAACCAGATATTGTAATAAGGGAAGCGAAGGTAAAAGATGCCAAGGGCATAGTCAAACTTTTAAATAGCATTGGAAAAGAAAAAGTGTATATAGTCTCGGAGAGCTTCAACTGGACGGAAGAAGAGGAGAGGCAGCTTATTAAAAATCTCGACAGGACCAAGGACCTGATTCTCGTAGCAGATTATGGGGGTGAGATTGTAGGCTGTCTCACCCTCTTCCGCTACTATGGCGGAAGGTCTCCAAAAGTGCAGCATATTGGAGAAATAGGAATAAGTGTGGATGCGCGTTTTAGAAATAGAGGAATTGGCACCAGGCTTTTTGAGGAGGCTATAAAATGGGCAAAGAGTAGAGGTTATGAGAAACTTTGTCTGAGCGTGTTTAGCACAAATGAAGTAGCCATACATCTTTACAAAAAATTTGGCTTTATAGAAGAGGGGAGGAGAAAAAAGCAGTTCAAAATAGGCGATGAATATGTAGATGAAGTTTTAATGGGACTATTTTTATAAACTTAAAATAGGGGATGGGGCAAATGACATATGAAGAGGCTATCCAGTACATTCACAGTACTTACAAGTTCGGCATGAAATTAGGACTTGAAAATATAAGAAGGCTTTTAGGATATATGGGGAATCCTGAAAAAAATCTCAAAATTATCCATGTAGCAGGGACCAATGGAAAAGGGTCCACTTCTTCTTTTATAAACAGCATTTTAAAAGAAGCTGGCTATAAAGTGGCTCTTTATACTTCCCCTTACCTGGAAGAGTTTGAAGAGAGGATGAAAATAAATGGAGAAAATATTTCCAGGGAAAAGCTCGTTTACTATGTAGAGTACATAAAGCCAATAATTGCAAGGATGGTACGGGAAGGATATAATCATCCAACAGAGTTTGAAGTCATCACTGCCATTGCTTTTAAATATTTTTCCGATGAAGAAGTAGACTTTGTAGTGCTGGAAGTAGGACTGGGGGGGAGATTTGATGCCACAAATGCTATTTCTTCTTCTCTCGTTTCAGTTATAACTTCTATTGATTATGACCATATGGATAAGCTTGGAAATACCTTAGGAGACATAGCCTATGAAAAAGCAGGGATAATAAAGAAGAAAGGAGTTGTAGTAAGTTTTTACCAGCAAGAAGAGGCCTTAAAAGTGATTAATGATGCCTGTGAGGTAAAAGAGGCGTATTTAACTGTTTTGGATAAAAGTAATGTAGTGATAAAAGAGCAAAATTCGGATTTTCAGGTTTTTGATTATAAAAATTTTAAGGATTTGAAGATAACTCTTCTGGGTACTCATCAGATTTACAATGCTTCTCTTGCGGTGGAAGTCATTCAAAAACTTAAGAATATTTATGGATATAGAATTGAGGAAGAGGCAATAAAAAGAGGCTTAATGAGTGCGAAGTGGCCTGGGAGATTAGAAGTCATGAAAAAAAGGCCGTACGTAGTAATAGACGGTGCACACAATCCGCAGGGGATGACAGTACTGAAAGAAAGCCTGAAATTATTTAATTATAGGAGATTAATTTTGGTTATTGGGATGCTTAAAGATAAAGAAGTAAATAAAATGCTTAATATCATAACTCCTGTGGCAGATGTGATTATAACTACTACTCCGCTAAGCGACAGAGCTTACAGCGCAAAAGACCTTGCCAGCAAAATTTCTAGAAATAGTGTGTTCGCAGTAGACCAAATTGACAAGGCAGTGAATGAAGCACTAAAAATGGCAGGTGAAGAGGATATGGTCCTTTTTTGTGGATCTCTTTACATGATAGGCCATGTGAGGAAATTGTTAAGAGGAGTACTAAATAAAAAATGACTTTAATATAATGAAAGGTGTAGAGCCCGTGAAGAGAAGGTGGTTGTTATGGAAATTACAGGTAACACATTGCTGCAGGAGATAGATAAAGCACTAAAGGCAATGAAGGAAGCAGAGAGAAATTTAGAGATGTTAGAAAATGACAACTACCTTAAGATAAAATTGGCTCGACTGAAGTACGACTTTGCGAGACAGGAATATTTGAGACTTTTGAGAATTGCCAGGGAACAAAAGCTAAAATATAACATGAGCGAATTGGCGGAGAAAATAGTAGACTAATGACAAAAGCGGTCCCAAAAGACCGCTTAAGTTATTGTTCAGGAATTTTGATTTCCTCTTCGAAATCGCATTTAGAATTTTGCGAATGAGCGCAGCAAAAGCCATTGCAATTATGAATACATGTAATTGCATTACATTTCTTCATCGTAAATAGATTAAATTTTATAGGCTTTAAATCCTGCATCATTGCTATCTCGAAGTATGTCATAGTCATCGCCTCTCATACTTTTGATACTTATATTATACACTCTATTCATTTATCTGTCAATTGCAAGTAAGAAAATTAAAATTTCAAAATATGGAGTAATTTTTGGACCTTTACCCCAAATAGAAAAAGCTTTTGCAATTATTTTAAGCTTTTTCTTTATTGAAAAAACAGAAGGGATATGGTAAAATAAACATTGTCGGGGCATGGCGCAGCGGTAGCGCGCGCGGTTCGGGACCGTGAGGTCGCAGGTTCAAATCCTGTTGCCCCGACCATAATAGTAATCATGCATGTTCCAGGACTTATCCACAGGCTAAAAAAACGTGTGGTTGCAAAGCAATTAAAATATTGTGGTAATGACAACAATATATCAGAAAAATAAGGCCACCCTACTGTTAAAATTAACAAGAGGGTGGCCTTTTATAATTTTTTTATTACAAGCATTTTGTCTTCCTTAGAAATTTCTAAATTATAAAACTTCCTGATTATAAAACTTCCTGCAAGACTCTATAGTTGTCTCTATAAGTTTTTCCTGACCGTTTATTTCAAATAAATGTATGGATTTAGACAAAGAGTCCTTGTATTCTTCTCTGCCAAGGTTGTACTCTGCAATTGCTTTTCTAAAGTATAAAAGCCCCAAGCTACTTAAGTAGAGTGGTGTGATAAGAAAAACAGAAGAGTACATGGTACTACAGGAGAGAGACCAATTGACAGACTAAAAAGGGAAAACTAAAAGCCGTTGCCTCCATTGGATAAATATCAAAAATTTCTGGAGGAACTAAGGAAGGTACACAAAGATGGTCTTTTGAGTTATGATGGTGTAAGATATAAAGTACCATGGCAGTACAGTAGTAAAGAGGCAGTGATGAGGACTACATCAGGCCAAGGCTTCTTGTTGTAGATGAAGTAGGGTATTTGCCTTTAGACAGCCTTGGAGCAAATCTCTTTTTTCAGCTGATAAGCGCGCGGTATGAAAGAGGGAGCATAATACTTACAAGCAACAAAGGATTTGGGGAATGGGGTGAACTAATGGGGGATCCAGTTCTTGCAACCGCGGTATTGGATAGATTGCTGCACCATGCTTATATAATCAACATAAGAGGTAACAGCTATCGTTTAAAGGATAGGTTAAAGACTGGTCTTTATTACGGTAGTCCAAATGGTAAGGCTTAAAATTAAAAAAACGCAGGGTGGGTCAATTTAAAACCGTTGAAAATGGGTCAATTTTAATTCGCTATTGACACCTCTAATATTTTTTAAAAAGAATTTCTACCATTTATTCTATAATTAAGGCAACAAAATGTAAAGCTATAAAACAAAAAATTAACAAACAAAGGGACACTTTCCTGTTTTCAATTCTACTCAAGACCACTCTGCTCATAAAATTTACACGCAATTCATTTTGTGAAATGATTTTTTGTATTCTTAAAGCCTTAATTTTACTCTCTGAAGATATTTTACAAATTTAACCTGTTGTAACTTACAGTTACAAAATTAAAATTTTTCACTGGCGATATATGAAAAAAGAAGAAAAAGAAAGAAAAATATAGATAACTTCGCTAAAACGAAATATTGGGAGGGCTCTTCAAAGATTTTACTGTTTTACTGGGAGAGGTAAGAATGTTAGGATAAAATTGAAAGAGGATTTAGGAGGTGAAGGAGATTAAAAAAGTGATAAATTTGCTAATAGTAAGGTTTTATAAAAAACGGGTAAATAAGTTAGGGTATTCTATTTAAAAAAATGTTCGCAAGGAAGCTAAAGTAGTAAAAAATCATATATATTATTTCAAATTTTTGTATAAGCCTTCTTTCCTTTTGGTTTTATGAGGTAAACAACATGTTTTATATATACGATGATTTAATGAAATTTGCTAAATATCCTGATGTAATATATTCAGGCATTATAAGGAAAGTATTTATGACTATTATACCTGTTATAATATTTTCCTCTTTTCCTGCAAGAATATTGATTGGACTTTCAAACCTTCAAGAAATATTTATATATCAGGCAATTTTATTACTCGTATTTTCAGGAATATCACTTACACTCTGGCAAAGGGGGCTTGTAAAGTATCAGGGGAGGGGATAAAGTTTTAAGAGATGTACACTATGGTAGACAGTAGATTTAAATCGGTATGAGTTTTCTCTAAAAAATTAAGATTTTTCACTGGCGATATGTGGAAAAATGAGAAAAAGGCAGGGGTGGTTATAAAAATGGATGACAAAATAGTCCTTAAGGCAGAAAATTTGGAAAAGACTTTTGGGGCTGGCAAGAAGGCAGTAAAAGCGGTGGATGGGGTATCTTTTGCTGTAAGAGAAAAGGAGATTTTTGCACTTCTAGGTCCCAATGGTGCAGGAAAGACGACGACTGTGAAAATGCTTTTAAACCTTGTCTCTCCTGATAAAGGCAGTATACAAATATTTGGGGAAGATATGCCTAAAGTTCAAAAAGAGGTAATGAAAGAAATAGGGACACTACTTGAAGGCTCAAGAAATCTATACTGGCATATGACCGTCAGAGAAAACGTTTATTACTTTGCAAATTTGAGAGGGAAGTCTGCAAGAGAAGTAAAAGATGACATGGAGATGTGGGCAGAGAGGCTGAGGATACAGGACAAACTGGAAGAAGAGGTAGGCAAACTTTCAAGAGGGATGCAGCAGAAAGCCGCTATCATATGTGCACTTGCTACAAAACCAAAACTTTTAATACTCGATGAACTCCTCCTCGGGCTTGATATTATAACAAGATTTGAAGTAGAGAAGCTGGTAAAAGAATTAAAAGAAATATCTACCCTTATCATTTCTTCCCATGACTTAAGATTTATTGAGAAAGTGTCTGATAGGATTCTAATAATCAATAAAGGGAAAGTAGTAGCAGAGGGGACTGCCTCAGAGCTCAGACATAAAATTTCTTATGCTAAATATAGATTTACTTTGAGAAAAAATGAAGAAAGCCGATATTTAGAAGAATTAAAAAGCATAAGAGGTGTTGAAATAAGTTTTTATGAAGGGAATATAGACACAGATATATTGGAGCTTACATTTGAAAAGCCAGAACTCATATATGATGTATTTGATATTTTTAGAAAATTTTCTGTAATACCAGTTGAGATAGACAATTTGGGGGAACCCTTTGAAGAGATATTCAAAAGTTTCGTAGAAGGAGGGGAAAACAAATGAAGTATTTATGGGAAGCTGAATTGAGGAGGTTTGTGAAATTTATAAAGAATATGCCTACTGCTAATCTTCCATTCCTCATATTCCTCTACATACTCTTTTGGCTCATTAATTTTTCTTCTACTTTAGTTATAGGAAATGTAGAGAGCAGTAAATCTCTTACAGCTGCAAATATGCTGGGATACGTCATATGGTTTTTTGCAATGTTTTCAATATCTTCCATTGCACAAAATATGGAAGATGAGAGGATGCAGGGGACTTTTGAACATCTTCATCTTTCCTCTGTAAGCATAAAGAGTATTTTCTTGGTAAGAGCTTTAATACATGCCATAGAATCTATTGTAATCATAGTGATATTTATTTTGATAGTTGGATTGATTCACAGAGTAGTAGTTTTTACAAATGTTTATAGCCTTTTGGTTTTGCTTATACTTCTTCCTGGCCTTTATGGCTTTGCTTTCCTTTTAGCTGGCTTAGTCCTCATGATGAGAAGTAAAGAGGCGAAAAACTGGCTGGCAATACTGATATATGTTCTTTTAGTGCCACTACTCATTCCGGAAAGGATTTTGTCACCGGCAGTGAGGGAAATTTTCTCATATTTTCCTATGTTTCAAAGCGTTATGATGCTAAGGAAATTAAATATAGACAAAATTCCATTAAATCTCATGGAAGTTGATTTTGTAAAACTTGTGATAACCTCTATACTGTTTTTTGTGATTGGGCTTTTAATCTTTGATATAGCAGACAAGAAGGCTAAAAAGAAAGGAATTTTGGGAATGTATTAGGAAGAGGTAGATATTTTCATTACAAGGGATAAAGATTTTCTTGATGTTAAAATTGAAAAACCATTAATTTTGACACCGGTGCAGTTTTTAGAAAAGTTTGGCTAAGATGCAATACTGTGTTTATAGTTTTGCAATTATCCTGGCTATAGAAAATTACTCGGATTTTGTTAGGATAAAATTGAAAAAAGCTATAGTTTTACCAGGAATAGTACCTTTTCTACTTGTGATATTGGCTTATATTATTGAATGAAGGCAAAATTGGAAATTAAATCCTTTAAAACAAAGGAGGGTTAGGGTTGGGAGCGCTGATAAAAACGGTGGATTTAACTAAAGTATATCCCAATGGGATTAAGGCAAATGATGCGATAAATATCTTGGTAGAGGAAGGAGAAATTGTCGGTATTATTGGACCAAATGGAGCTGGGAAGACTACTTTGATAAGACAGATATTGGGATTGCTCCGTCCTACAGAGGGCAGAATAGAAATTTTAGGAGAGGATATATCTAAAAGACCAAGCATCATCAAGGATAACATTGGATACTGCCCTCAAAGTATTTTGTATTTTCCTTCGCTTACTGTTAAAGAAACAATTGAATTTGCTTTGAAATTTAAAGGGGTAAAAAAAGAGGAATTATCTCAAAAAGTTGATAAAGTGCTGAAAGAATCGGGGCTTGAAGGGTTTAAAAACTACGCAGGGTATATGCTATCTTCTGGTTTGATGAGGATGCTGTTACTAAACATAGCAATTGCGAGGGAAGCTCCAATTCTAATACTTGATGAGCCCACAGCTATGATTGACATAATTTCAAAAACACAGGTTTGGGAGAGAATATCCCAGTTGAAAAGTGAAAATAAAAGAGCTATTTTGATTGCAAGTCATGATATGAATGAAATAAAATCCCTCTGCGATAGAGTTTATGTAATAGTAAAAGGCAAAATTATAGCCGAAGGGTCCCCCGAAGAAATTTCAACTTTAATGAAAATGCCTGTAGAAATGACTTTTATTCCTTTAGATGGGGAAAAAGTTGAGTCAATTTTAGAATTTTCACATCCAGTTAGCTTTACTAAGCACGGGAGCGTGTTTGATGTCTCATTTGAGGAACTGGATAAAGGAATAGAATTTATAAATAAATTAAAAGAAGTAACAGAGATTAAGTATCTGGAATTAGAATCTCCATCATTTGAAAAGACTATTTTAAAACTACTGAAGGAAGGAGATAAAAATGAATAAAATTGCCACAGGAATACAGATGGAATTTAAGAGCCTAAGGATGTACAAGTGGCAGGTAGTAAGCAGCTTTTTGATTTTACCCCTTTCATACGTTTTTGTGCTTTTACTATTTGGAGGAATTAGAGGAGAAATAGTAGCCTATTTAGTTTCTGGTTATATGGTTGCGACCTTCATTGGAGCATTTTTAGGGTTATACGCTATAAGGATATGCAATTTAATGGAACCTCAGGTACTTGAATTATACTCCACCATGTCTGTGAACATAAAAGAAATAGCTCTTTCACTCGCTCTTACTTATATCATTTTTACACTACCGGTAGTAATAATATCGTCATATATCTCTGTAGTATTTGCCAGTGAAGTAAGTGCAGGCTTTTTAATAGCTGGTATAATACTTTCCCTTGTAGTGATTTTACTTATTGGGACTTTCTTGGGGCTTTTGATTAAAAACGTATTTATAGCACAGGGGATTATACCTTTGTTGTCATGGGTATTTTTGCTTATTGCTCCTGTGTACTATTCAGTAGAGCATTTAAATCCAATATACAGAGGAATACTCATGATAAATCCTGTAACCCATTGTCTGAATTTAATTAGATTGGGATTGGGGTTTGAAAGTGTGATCAATGTAACTGAAAGTGCAATTTACCTGGCGATTCTAATAATTGTCCTTGGTGCATATTCTTTAAAAGCGATAAATAGAGTGTACATCCTTGAAAGATTCTATTGAAAGGTAATTACTTTCTTGAGGATCTTATTCAAAAAATAAAGAGCCTCATAAAAAGGGAGAAGAATAAAAATGAGGATGAATTTTAAAATAATTTTTGTAATTTTAATTATTGCACTGGTGCTAAATATTTTAATAATACGCATAAATGACCTTAAAGTTGCAAGTGGAAGGGGTATAGTAACTTCTTTTGTGTGGGATAAAAAACTTGCTGACAATGTAGAAAATGGGATTAGAGTAGAGATTTATGGACCCAATTATGTTGATAGGAGTAGCAAATTGCAAACATACCAGATAAGATTAAGCCAATCTATTTACAAGAATGAGAACTGGATAATGTTATCTTCTATGAAAGTAAAAGTTAAGGCTCCTCATAATAAAGGGAAGGGCTTATGGGTGCGTAAATCCAACGCAAAAGCATTGTTTTTTGAAAAATATTTAATAGGGGAACCTTTTGTTTTTGGGATGTACAACAGTGGAGAAGCCTATTGGGAAATTGACACATTATTTTCTGCCCCAACCTTTTATAAGGAAAGGAATGAAAACAATGATATATCATTGGAGATGTACATGTTGCCTATAGCAGGTATAGGAGAATATTTGTGTGAAGGGAAGGTGTATGTTGAGATAACGTTTTATGATGTCTTAAATAGAATTGTACATAAAAAGAAGCTGTGAAGTCCCGTATTATGTGAAAATTGGGGGTTAAATGGCTAAGTTCAGCTCTGTAACAGAAGTAGCGATATAGGGATAAGTATTGAGTATTAAGAAAAGAAAAGTTTCCCAAAGGCATTCCTCTGCATATTATGAAACTATACTGGTATGTGGGGGGATGCTTTTTGTATTTATATGTGACTAGTATGGGAGAAGATTTTGTTGATCGGATTGATTTGGAAAAACACTCAAGAGATTCTGTTAGAATAAAGTCTTATAACAATAAACATCTTCCATTAAATATCTATTCTAAATACCTCTGTGGACCTCATAGGTTGATTTTAGATGAAAATAGAAAGAAAATTTACACTCTAAACTGTTATGATAATTCAATCAGCGTAATAGATAAAGAAAAGTTTGAATTTGAAGGATCGTGGTATGTAGGGCTTTACCCTGTTGATGGAGTTTTGTATAATGGCAATATCTTTATTGTAAATGCAGATTCTAATTCTGTTACTGTTTTCGATATAGAGGGAAAGAGAGTTATAGGGCAGTTTAAAGTAGGGAACTACCCGCAAAAAATAATCTACAACAGCAAGTATAATCTGTTTTTTGTAAGCAATATGAATTCAGGAGATATTTTATTAATTGAACCGGAGAATTATACAATTTTGGATTTCATAATAACAGGACCTAATCCTACAGACATAATTTTTTCGGAAGATGAAGAGTATCTTTATGTAGCAAATAGCTATTTTGACTCCGGAGAGAATGGTAAAATTTCTATAATAGATTTGAGAGACTTTAAAATTGTGAAAGAGATAAATGCAGGAAAAGTCCCTATAAAAATTTACAAGGAGAATGATTTTCTGTACATCTTAAACGCTCATTCAAACACTTTTTGCCGAGTTCACCTTGTCACAAAAGATAAAGAAGAGGTGTACTGTGGAGAGACACCCTCAGATTTTTGTTTACATGACAGATATGTTTATGTAGCCTCCTTAGGAGATAATAAGATTTACATTTTTGATGTAGCAAACATGGAAAAGGTGGGAGTTATAAAAACAAGAAAAGAACCCTCCGGTCTTATCATTGACCAGTAAGGGCTTTAATTATATAAGCATATACATCTTGAGATTTTTGTTTCCAGTTATCACATATAAGCTTCGCTTGCTCGCTGTTGACCACGTTTATGTTTAGCTCAATTAAGACTATTCCATTTTCTACAACTTTGCAATTGGCTATATATTGATTTTCGGCCTTTTTATAATAAGTTGCTATATACTGGGACTCTTGCTTTATCTTTTCTTTGTTTAAAAGAATGTATTCATCTATTTTTTGCCTTGTTTCGAAGGGGATTCTTGTAAAGAACAACTTCAGAATTTCTATTCCTTTTTCTGTTATGAAGTATTTTTCCTCTTCTATTTCTACGAATCCGCTTTCTACAAGCTCATCTACGTATTGTTTTAAGTAAAAATAGTTCATAAGTTTGTTGTCCAGAATGATTTTGCTGAGCTGTTCGTCTGTAATAGGCATGTTGATCCGGTTTAAGATATACAGGATTATAAGCTTATTTTCTGCCAATTCTTGTATTTCGTACGCCAAGTTACCACCTCACATTACACTACATGTGGTACGTTTAAATTAATTCTATCACAAAATGTACAATAAAGAAAGAGAGTACAGGAAGTACTCTCTTTTAAGACCTTCTTTGCATATACTCTGATTCACTGCCTGCAGCACCTTGCTGACCGCCTTGTGCAGGGGGAGAACCATATATGCTGATGCCTCTAGCCATTGCCGATTCTGCGAAATGAACCATTCGCCTTAACATTTGTCCTCCTACTTTTCCGCAGTCTCTACTGCTTATATGTCCCCAGTAATCTTCAGACCCTTGTTTTACAGGCAAACCCAATTCTGAAGCGATTTCGTATTTCATGTTGTCAAGAGCTTTATGAGCTTCTGGTACCATTTTTGGTCTGTCATTCCAACTTCCTCTTGCCATCGAAATCCCTCCTTTTATGATTAATTTGTGTACATACTGCAGAAATATACTTTGAAAAAATTTTAAAAAATAGATTTTGTTGTGCTAAAATATTTGTATAGCAAAAATTTTGGCAAAGGGTGGATAAATTTATGGACAAACAGGAGATTTTGGAGAAAAAGATAAAAGAGTGGGGAGCTTCTCTGGTGGGGTTTTCGAATCTTGAGGAGATTGTACCTGAGAATCTTTCTGATATTCCCTATGGAATTAGTATTGTAATTAAACTGTCTGACAGGATAGTAGATGAAATAACAGACAAACCCACACACACCTATTATCATCACTACAGGGCAGTAAATAATCTGATTGATCTGATAACTTTAAGAACAGTGCTTTTACTTGAGAAATGGGGGTACAAAGCTTTGGCTGTACCTGCTTCTCAGTCGATTGCAGATCTGGGAGAGTACAGAGGGCTTTTTCCTCATAAAACTGCTGCTACCCGTGCAGGCTTAGGATGGATAGGTAAAAATGGGCTTCTCGTGACAGAAGAGTATGGGCCCCGCGTCAGACTAGGAACGGTTCTAACAAATATGCCTTTAAGGACAGGAACACCTATAACACAGAGCAGGTGTGGTAGCTGCAGGATATGTGTTGATGCCTGCCCTGCTATGGCTCTTTACGGTACCTTGTGGAAAGAAGGAATTCCAAGAGAAGAGATAGTAGATGCTAAAGCTTGCAGTGAATACATGAAAAATTTTAAACACATAGGTAGGGGGCATGTTTGCGGAATTTGCATGGAAGTGTGTCCTTATGGAAAGAGGAAAAAATCTGTTGACAGGTGAAAAGGTTTTTGATAAAATGAAGATGAAGTAACCAAAACGTTTTGGGAAAGGTGAAGAAGATGGCGGTTACAATAAAAGACATAGCAAAAAAAGCAGGAGTTTCCATAACCACTGTTTCTCGAGCATTGAACGGGTACCCGGATGTAAGCGAAGAAACTCGAGAAAAGATAAAAAAAATCGCTGAAGAATTAAATTATACTCCTAATTCTATTGCAAGAGGGCTTGTAACTAACAAGACCCAAACAATAGGTATGATTGTATCAGAACTCATAAAGCCGGGAGTATATCATCCATTTTTTCTTGAAGTACTTGCAGGAATAAAAGCAGGGCTAAAAAAGGACAGATATGACCTTATACTTTTTACTGTGGACCCAGAGAGTCAAGATGCCACTTCTTATGAAAAACTTTGCAATGACAGGAAAGTGGAAGGAGCAATTGTAGAAGGGTTGAGATTAAGCGACCCTTACATTGAAGAGATAAAGGGGACACAAATTCCTACAGTTTTAATTGACATACCGATTTTGACAGATAAAGTTGGATATGTAAGTTCAGATAATGTTCAGGCGGCTTTTGAAGCCACTAGTTATCTTATTAAATTAGGACACAAAAACATAGGATTTATAAACGGTCATAAAGATGCGGCTGTTAGCTTTGAAAGATTGGAAGGATATAAAAAAGCTCTTGAAAAAAATGATATCCCTTACAGAGAAGAGTATGTGATTTTTGCTGATTTTACACAAGAAGGCGGTTATAATGCCTTTAAAACCCTGATTTTTGAACACCCTGAAATAACTGCAATTTTTCACGCTTCTGATTTAATGGCAATGGGGTCCTACAGGGCGGCAAAGGATTTGGGAATGAGGATACCGGAGGATATCTCTTTGGTAGGATTTGATGATATAGAACTTGCATCACTTATCACGCCGGCATTGACGACTATAAGGCAGGATACTTTTAAGATGGGATATACTGCTGCAAAACATTTGCTTGCAATTATAAGAGGAGAAAAGCCTCAACATATAGTTATTCCCCATAAACTTGTAGTTAGAGATTCTGCAAGGAAATTGTGATATTTTTTTAAAAGTCATCCAAAACGTTTCGGATAAAATCTTTGCCAGAGGTCAGGAGGTATGCAAGTGATAAAAAAAGTAGAAGAATTGATGAGTGATGCTAAATGGCTTGTTTTTCAAGAAGAGTACAACAAACTCAATGGCAAATATGAGACACTTTTTGCTCTTACAAATGGATACATGGGAATAAGAGGAACATTTGAAGAGGGAAGCGAAGGAGAAAGGCCGGGAAGTTTTATTGCAGGTATTTTTAACAGAGGAGAAGCGCAAGTTAGGGAGCTGGTAAATGTACAGAACTGGATGAGGTTGAAAATATATATAGAAGGGAAAGAGATAAGGCCTGATAGGTGTGAGTTGCTAGAATTTCAAAGGATACTAGACATGAAAAAAGGTGTTCTGTTTAGGAAAACAGTGGTGAAGGACGATAAAGGTCGCGTTACAAAAATTGAGGGGTACAGATTTGTAAGCAGAAGCAATAGACATCGTTCAGCTATCAGGTTTTTTATAACTCCTTTGAATTATGAGGGTGTAATAGGAGTAGAAAATCTCATAGAAGGAACTGCCTTAAATTCAGCTACACATCCTAAATACAGAGTGAAGCATTTAAAAGTAGTTAAAAACGAGAGCATATGTAAAAGTGGAATTTACCTTGAAACTGCTACTACTGATGAAAACAAGCGTATAGCAGTTGGAAGCACCTTGAGGATTTATAATTTAGAAGATATAAATAGAGAAAATATTGCTTTCTTTAGAAGATTTATCCCCTTAGGAGAAAACAGTGCGGAGTATCTGGAGTTTAAAGGAGAAAGAGAGAAAACAGTTGTAGTAGACAAGTTTGCTGTGACTTACACTTCAAGAGATGTTGAAAAGGATTTGTTGAAAAATGCTGTTGAAAATGACTTGTTTGATTTTGTATCTAGAGGGTTTGATGAAGAGTTGGAAAAGCATATTGCAGAGTACGACAAGCTCTGGTCTGTCGCAGATATAACCATTGAAGGGGATGAAGAAGCTGATATAGCATTAAGGTTTAATATTTTCCATCTCATGAGCTCTGTAAATGAAAAGGACCCTTGGGTAAGTATTGGTGCAAAGGGGCTTCATGGAGAAGGCTATAAAGGGCATGTCTTTTGGGATACAGAAATATTTATGCTGCCATTTTTCATATACGTATACCCTGAAGCTGCAAGGACTCTTTTGATGTACAGATACAATATGCTTGATGCTGCGAGGAGAAATGCGGCGCTAAATGGCTATAAAGGAGCGCAGTATCCGTGGGAGTCAGCAGACACAGGAATGGAGGAAACTCCTAAATGGGGTTTTGATTATAAAGGAAATCCTGTGAGGATATGGACAGGAGATTTGGAGCATCATATAACTGCTGACGTGGCTTTTGCGGTTTGGGAGTATTTCAGGGCCACAAATGACATTGATTTTATGTTGAATTTTGGAGCAGAAATTATTCTTGAAACGGCTAGATTCTGGGCTTCTCGGTGTGAATACGTAGAGGAATTGGACAGGTATGAGATAAACAATGTAATAGGCCCTGACGAATTTCACGAACACGTTAATAACAACGCCTACACTAATTATTTTGCGAAGTGGAATATTAAAAAAGGGTTGGAAATGCTCAATTTTCTAAAAGAAAATTACCCTGATTATTACTATGCCATTACTCATAAAATTTCCTTGACTCCTGAGGAAGTAGAAAAGTGGAAAGAAGTAGAAAGAAAGATATATATACCATACGATAAGGAAAAGAAACTTATTGAGCAGTTTGAAGGGTATTTTGAGAAAAAGGACTATGTCATTGAAAAGTTTGATGAAAATAATATGCCAGTATGGCCTGAAGGGGTAGATGTTACAAAACTGGGTGATACACAGCTTATTAAGCAAGCAGATGTTGTTATGTTGATGCTTTTGATGCCGGAAGAATTTGATGAGGAGACGAAGAGAATCAATTACGAGTATTACGAAAAAAGGACTATGCACAAATCTTCTTTAAGCCCCAGTATGTACGCTATTATGGGATTAAAAGTAGGAGACCATAGAAACGCCTATCAATCCTTTATAAGAAGTGCCAAAGTAGACCTTGCAGATAATCAAGGTAACGCAGTGGAAGGTATTCACGCTGCTTCTTGTGGTGGCACATGGCAGGTAGCTGTTTTTGGATTTGGAGGATTAGAAATTGACAGAGAAGGGACGTTAAATATAAATCCATGGCTTCCTGAAAAATGGGATAAACTTTCTTATAAGGTATTTTGGAAGGGGAATTTGCTTGAGGTAATAGTTACAAAAGAGGATGTGTTAGTGAAAAAATTAGAGGGAAAAGGGAATGTAAAAGTTAAGGTAAAAGGAAAAGAAATAGTGTTATAAAAGGTACAGGCAGGTGTTATTTTAGCCTGCCGTACCTTGAAATAAATTTAAGTTTTAAGGGGGGGGGATAAATAGAGGAAAAGATTAAAAAATTTTAAAATACCCTCAGCAAAATATTTTAATATAAAATTATGAAAGGGGAAAGTGGAAATGGGTAAAAAGTTTTTGAGCATCTTAGTTTTGATTTTCTTTGTGTTAGCTACTGTGTTAGCAGGATGTTCTCCGAGCAAAACAAGCGAGTCAAAAACAGAGACCCAAGAAACGGTAAAGCCTGTAACTATAAAGTTGGGAATGTGGTCTTCGTCTCCAGCAGAAATGAAAATAGTGGAAGACCAAATAGCTAAGTTTAAAGAAAAATATCCAAATATAAATGTGCAAATTGAGACAATTGTGGGAGATTACATGCAACAATTACAAACACAACTTGCGGCAAATACAGCACCAGATATATTTTATCTTGACAGCATGCCAGCGCCTCAACTTATGTCTTCAGGAGTCTTGGAGCCGCTTGATGAATACATCAAAAAATACAATGTGGATGTAAATGATTTCGAACCAGCTTTGCTTTCAGCTTTTCAGTGGGAAGGAAAGACTTACGGCTTGCCAAAAGACTATAACACTTTAGCGCTGTTTTATAACAAAGATATGTTTAAAGAAGCAGGAATAAATGAGCCACCTAAGACATGGGAAGAATTAAAAGATGCAGCTAAAAAATTAACAAAAGATGGTGTGAAAGGTTTAGTTTTATCAATAGACCTTGCAAGATTTAATGCTTTTATACATCAAAATGGCGGTTCGGTATATAAAGGGGGAAAACCTACATTAAATCTTCCTGAAAATGCGCAGGCTCTTGATTTTTATGTAGGTTTCATTACAAAAGACAAAGTTGCTGATACACCACAAAACATGGGAGAAGGTTGGAATGGAGACGCTTTTGCTGCTAAAAAAGCTGCAATGGCAATAGAAGGTGGCTGGATGATACCATTTCTTAAAGAAAAAGCTCCTGATTTAAACTATGGTATAGCAGAACTTCCAGCGGGAAAGCAAAAAGCTACAATGGTTTTTACTGTCGCATATGTTATGAATAAAAACAGCAAACATAAAGATGAAGCCTTCAAACTTATTGAGTTTTTAACCGGTAAAGAAGGCCAACAATTTGTAGTAGAAGCGGGACTTGCACTGCCTTCCAGAAAATCTATGGGAGCTAAATTTAAAGAAAAATATCCTGAGAGAGCCGCTCTTGTAGATGGAGCTTCATATGCAGTGCCATGGCAATTTGGTTTGGATGGTCCAAAGATAGTGGATGCGGCTAATAAAGCCTGTGAAGCATTAATAATGGGACAAATAACCAATGCTCAACAAGCTCTTGATAATGCACAAAAGGAAGTTGGACAATAATTTAGGTAAGCAGCACCTTACTTTCGTGAGGTGCTGCAGTTATGATTTTTTTAGGATGAAGGGAAGGATGTCTTCATGGGAACTAAAATGGCTATGAGAAAGAGATATTTATACGAAGCTTTGACAGGGTATGCCTTTATGTTGCCTTTTATTGCTTCGATATCT
This sequence comes from Caldanaerobacter subterraneus, assembly GCF_004345675.1. GTDB lineage: Bacteria > Bacillota > Thermoanaerobacteria > Thermoanaerobacterales > Thermoanaerobacteraceae > Thermoanaerobacter > Thermoanaerobacter subterraneus. The sequence continues at coordinate 80,674 of NZ_SLWU01000004.1, forward strand.
ATTTTTTTGATAGGACCATTAATTTATGCTTTTATTATAAGTTTTAAAGAATTTTCTTTTTTAAATCCTGGAGCAAGCCGATGGATTGGATTTGAAAATTATATAAAATTATTCAGTGACCCAACATTTAAAAGAGCTCTTTTAAATACAACACTTTATTCTTTAGGAGTAGTACCAACACAGCTAATTATTGCCTTAATACTAGCATTAATTGTAAATTCAGATATTAAAGGAAAAACATTTTTTAGAGTTGCCTATTATATACCAACTGTTACCTCCACAGTTGCAGTTTCTGTAATATTTTTATATCTATTTAAAGCGGATGGTTTGGTTAATGCTTTGCTAGCTAAATTTGGCATACAAGGGCCTACTTGGTTTTACGACGTCAGGTTTGCGCTTCCTTCAATTATGATGATGGCAATATGGTCTTCTGTAGGTAATTACATGGTGATTTTTCTTGCAGGATTACAGGATATACCATCAGAATTGTACGAGGCTGCAGAAGTAGATGGAGCTAATAAATTTCAAAGGTTTTTCAAAATTACCCTTCCAATGTTGAGGCCAATAGTGTTTTTTAATCTAGTAATGTCATTAATTGGTACTTTTCAGGTTTTTGACCAAGCCTACGTAGTATCGCGAGGAACTGGCGGCCCCCTTGATGCTACGATGACAGTCGTGCTGTATATATATAGGACAGGATTTAGAGATTTTAACATGGGTTACGCTTCAGCTATGGCTTTTGTATTATTTGTGATAATACTGATATTGACCCTTATACAGCGAAGACTTTTCAAAGAGGAAACCTATTAGGAGGTGGCAATAGATGCAAAAAATGTTACGGTTTTTATTTTACATCGTTGTAGTAGGATATGCAGGAATTACACTTGGCCCTTTTATATGGTCTATAATAACATCTTTAAAACCTACCAGTGAATTAAATACTTTTGCTGTCAATATAAAACATTTAACGTTAGATAACTATAAAATGATAATTACAAAATTTCCCTTTTTGAGATGGTTTATAAATAGTGCTATAGTTGCAGCGATTGTCACTTTTGGCAATATGCTTTTTAATTCTATGGCAGGATATGCATTGGCAAGAATAAATTCTCCTGGAAGAAATTTATTATTTTTAATTGTGCTTGCTCTTATGATGATACCAGGTCAAGTTGTGATGGTACCCACATACATTCTTCTCAGCAAATTAGGCTGGGTAAATACCTATATGGGACTTACAATTCCTTTTTTGACTAGCAATTTTGGAATATTTTTAATGAGACAGTTTTTCCTGACAATTCCGAGGGAGTTAGAAGAAGCTGCCACGATTGATGGGATGTCTAGGTTTGGAATTTTCTTTAAAATAGTTTTGCCTTTGGCAAAACCTGCATTGGCTACCCAGTTTATATTCATGTTTACTGGTAATTGGAATAGCTTTTTGTGGCCTAGCCTCTTGACATCCACTAGTGACATGTATACACTACCTGTAGGTCTTAACTCTTTTTATGGGCAGTACTACCAATTCTGGAATCAAGTGATGGCAGGAGCAATACTTTTGACATTGCCAACTATAGTAATCTTCCTCATATTCCAGAGATATTTTGTTAGAGGTATTGCAACAACTGGCTTAAAATAATTTATAAAGGAGGATTAAAATGTCAAAATATGAAGCAGTAATTTTTGACCTAGATGGAGTGATAACAGACACGGCAAGGTATCACTACCTTGCATGGAAGAAACTTGCCGATGAGCTGGGAATATATTTTGATGAAGTGATAAATGAGAGGTTAAAGGGAGTGAGCAGGTTAGAGTCTTTAGAGATAATTCTGGAAAGGAGCCAAAAACAGTATTCTCAAGATGAAAAAGAGTACCTTGCAAATAAGAAGAATGAATACTACAAAGAGATGATTAAAAAAATTACTCCAGAGGATTTGCTTCCAGGAGTAAAAGAGTTTATTGAAGAGCTTAAAAAAAGAGGAATTAAGACGGCAATTGCATCAGTTAGCAAGAATGCCTTTACTGTAGTTGAAAATTTGAAGATAAAAGACAAATTTGACTATATTGTGGATGCCAATGAAATAAAGCGCGGTAAACCTGATCCCGAGATATTTTTAAATGCAGCAGAACACCTTAGAATTTCTCCTGAAAAATGTATAGGGATAGAGGACTCTGCTGCGGGTATCACTGCTATAAAAAGGGCAGGGATGTTTGCGGTTGGAGTAGGCAATCCTGAGACAGTAAAAGAGGCGGATTTGATTTTAAAAGATATGACAGAGGCAGGCAAGATAGTGGAACTATTGGATTAAATTCCCCTTTTAAGAAGGGGAATAATTTTTTATAAATTCCTCTTGAAATGTTGTGAAGATGATAATATAATATAACTGTAAGCGGTTACAGTAAATCTGGAAAAGGGTGTTGAGATGGCTACAATAGATGATGTAGCAAAATTAGCAGGGGTTTCAATTGCGACAGTATCGCGGGTATTCAACAACAGTCCCTGGGTAAGTGAAAAAACTAGGGAAAAAGTTTTAAAAGCAGCAGAAGAACTGGGGTATAAGCCCAGTATGCCGGCGAGAAGCCTGGCAATGAAAAAGACAAATACTATTGGTTTGATTGTGCCAGATATATCAAACCCTTATTATGCAGAGGTTGTAAGGGGTATCGAAGACGTTTGCAATATTTACAAGTATAACATTATACTTTGCAACGCAGATAATAAAAGAGAAAAAGAGTTTCAATATATAGATATGTTGAAAAACAGGTGGGTAGATGGCGTAATATTTCACTGCGATTATTTTTCAGAGGAGCATTACGAGGTTTTTAAAAACAGCAATTTAAAAGTGGTCTTGGCAGGCAGGACTACAAAATTTGATGTCCCTTATGTTGGAATTGACAATTTTAAAGCGGCTTATGATGCGGTAAATTACTTAATTTCACTTGGCCATAAAAGGATAGGTATTATTCACGGACCTTTAGATGATATGAAAGAAACTATAGACAGTGTAGATAGGCTAAAAGGTTACAAGCAGGCACTTATTGACAATGGGCTTACAATTTATGAAGAACTTATAAAAGAGGCGAATTTCAAGTATAAAGGCGGCTACAAGGCCGCTATGGAGATGCTAAAAGGAGAGATTACTCCTACTGCTATTTTTGCAATAAGCGATATCATGGCTATGGGGGCTATAAATGCTGTGTTTGATAAAGGGCTTTCCTGCCCGGAGGATGTTTCTGTAATTGGATTTGACAATATTGATTTGTCGGAAGCTACAAGACCGGCTCTTACTACTGTGTCACAGCCTATGTATGAAATAGGTGCTATTGCGGCGAGAATGCTTATAAAGATTATAAATGGAGAGGAAATAAATAATTCTCAAATTATTTTGAAACACAAATTGGTTTTGAGGAATTCTGTTGTTCCTTTAAGGAGTTGAATTTCTTTTATTTTTAAAACTGTAAGCGCTTTCAGTAAAAGCAAATGTTTAAGAAAGGAAAGGAGTAATAGCAGATGTCCTATGTAAATTTTGTAAAAAAATATAAACTTGAAATTGCTATGATTTTACCGTTGCTGCTCTACATTTTAGGATTTACAATTTATCCTATTATACAGACTATTACTTTGAGTTTTCAAGATCAATATACCAAGGCTTTTACATTGGCAAATTATAGAGAAATAATAGGAAAAACGGAGTTTAAGCAGGCTTTTTTCAACACAATAGCTCTTACTTTTATAAGCCTTACTCTAGAAATGACTGTAGGACTTGTAATTGCTTTGATTTTACGGAGGAATTTTAGGGGAAAAGGGCTTTTAAGGTCTTTAATGCTGGTACCAATGGGGGTACCTACTCTTGTGTCAGGTGTTGCGATGACCTATATTTTTGGGTTGTATGGTTATTTTAATGCGCTTTTGCAAAAACTACACATTATTGAAATGCCTGTAGATTGGGCAAGTGGTGGTTTTAAGACATTACTTATGGTTTCTGTAGCTGATATGTGGAAAGTTACTCCGATGGTTATACTTTTGCTTTCGGCTGGGCTTGAAAGTATACCAGATGAAGTTTACGAAGCTTCTAATATTGACGGGGCGACAGCGTGGCAAACTTTTAAATATGTGACATTGCCACTTCTAAAGCCCTCTATAACGATGGCCTTGATTTTAAGGGCGATAGATGCTTTTAGAATATTTGAACTTGTTCTTGTACTGGCAGGTCGTGCTACTCCTGTTATTTCTACCTTTGCATATGATGAGTATAGAAATTATGCCAATGTGCATACATCGGCAGCGGCATCTACCATATTACTCCTAATAATAGCAGTATTTATAGTGAGCTACTTAAAAATAGCTGGTACTAAGGAGGAAAGATGATGAGAGAAGTAAATATTAGCGAAAAGATTTCAAAGGTAGCTTATATTCCAATAGCTATAATAGCGGCAATATTGATGGTTATACCAGTATATATACTTTTTATGACTTCCTTTGCAGTGCCAAGTGATATATTGAAACCCCATCCAGATTTTTTCATCACTCGATTTACTTTAGACCATTGGAGATCTGTATTGGCTTCAGGAAATCTATGGCCTCCTTTTAGAAAGAGTTTTGTTGTGGCGACAATTACTACTATCATCGCAATTGTAATGGCTGCTCCAGCGGCTTATGTTATAGCGAGGATGCCATCCAAAATAAAATACCCAGTAGTATTATCACTGTTTTTTACAAGAATGTTTCCTGATGTAGGTATTGCTCTTCCAATAGCGGTACAATTCATACGATTAAATTTAATGGACACTTATTTAGGGTTAGTCATGGCACACCTTATCGTAAATTTACCTTTTGCAGCATGGATATTAGTTGGAACTTTTGAGACAATACCAAAGGATTTAGAAGAAGCTGCATTGGTTGATGGAACAAGTAAATTGACGGCATTATCAAAAATTATAATGCCAATTGCACTTCCTGGTATAGCTGTGACTGCTATATTTGTGTGGCTGAATTCATGGAATGAATTCACCTATGCTCTTTACCTGACTATCTCAGACAGGACTTTACCGCTTCAAATTTACTATTATGTTCAAAGGGGAGGAATTTTTGATTCTGCCACATATGCGGCAATACTCACAATCCCTGTAATGCTTGTGACTTTCTTTTTACAAAAGTACATGAAGAGTGGATATCTTGCAGGGGCTGTAAAAGGTTAGTATATACGTATCCGAGCTTCTCGGATACTGTATATAAAAATTAAAATTTAAGGAGGAGGTTTTTCAAAATTATGAGGAAGTTTTATGCCAAATTAATAGCAATCCTAGTTATTGTATCACTTGTGGGAACACTAATTGCTGGCTGTGGGGGTGGCAGTAGTCAATCAGAAGCAAGAAAAAAAGTTTTGAAAGTTTCAATGGGACTTGGAGAAGTAGAGTGGGAAGTGATGAAAGAGCATATTTTCCCGCCCTTTGAGGAAAAGTATGGTGTAAAAATTGAACCTCTTCAAATTGAAGCAGGAGACCTTATTCCAAAATTAGAGGCTATGCACAAAGCAAATGCGATGGATATAGACATTATAACACAAGATAATATGCAACTTGCTCCGCTTGTAGCAAAAGGGCTTGTGGAAGATTTGTCTCAGTACAGAGACATGATACCAAAGGAAGTAATACCAAGTCTTGTGCCAGTAGGAGAGTTTGATGGAAAGTTGTACTTTATGCCGTATAGACCAAATGTAGAAATAGCTTTCTACAACAAAGATAAATTCAACGAATACGGTTTAAAACTACCTACAAATTGGGATGAGCTTTTGGAGATTGCAAAAACTTTTAAAGAAAAAGAGGGTATAGGCAGAGTCATAATTAAACTAAATTTAGGGCCTGATAGTACCGTTCACATGTTTGACCTTATAAGGTCTGCTGGCGGTGATCCAACAGTATTGAATGATGAAGGTTCAATAAAAGCATTTGAGTTCTTAAGGGAAATATATCCCTATCTTTCACCTGACTCAAAGAAAGCTGACTGGAATACACCTGTAGAATATCTTGCAAAAGAGACCGTATATTTGGTTCGAAATTGGCCTTACACTGCAAACGTTCTTGTAGAGAAGTATGGGAAAGAGAACATCTTGGCATATCCTGGTTGGGCAGGGCCGGTTAAAACCTCCAACGTTTTGGGAGGAGAGGTTATAGGAATACCAACTGGTTCACCTAATAAAGAGATGGCTATGAAATTTATGGAATACCTTATGAGTAAAGAAGTCCAAGAGAAACTTGTCACTAAATTAGGATGGCCTTCAATGAGAAGTGACGCTTATGGGAAGGTTGCAGAGTGGCAAAAACCATATTTTGAAGCTATAAATGAGGCTTTAAAACATGCAGAACCAAGGCCAAACCTTGTATACTGGGCTGATGTGGACAAAGCTATAAATGGAGCATTGAGAGAAATAATATTTGAAGGCAAAGATATCAAGACAACTCTTGATAAATACCACAACATGATAGAAGAAGCTAAGAAAGCTGCAGAAAGCAAGTAAAAATGTTTTAAATTTGAGTCGGAAACGGCTTTGTTTCCGACTCAAATTTTGAATAAAGTAAGAGTGGAGGATGGATATGGTGAAAAAGACGAAGAAGCCCATTTACCCTTTTGAAGATTGGACAATAAGGGAGACAGAGTTTAGCATAGAAACAAACTATAGAAATGAGACAATTTTTGCTCAGGCGAATGGATATATGGGAATGAGAGGAAATTTTGAAGAAGGGTATTCAGGACCTGACGGTACTTCCTTAAAAGGGACTTATATTAATGGGTTTTATGAAATACACGATATCGTCTACCCTGAAGGGGGATACGGTTTTGCGAAAACAGGGCAGACCATGTTAAATGTGGCTGACAGCAAAATAATAGAATTGTACGTAGGAGAAGAAAAATTTGACCTTTTAAAAGGTAAAATCCACTTTTATGAAAGAGTACTTGATATGAAAAAAGGTTGTGTAGAAAGAAAGATAAAGTGGGAGTCTCCTTCAGGAAAGATTGTAAATGTAAAAATAAAGAGAATTGTTTCATTGCAAAGGCAACATTTAGCAGTAATTTCTTTTTCTGTAGAACCTGTTAATTTTACGGGAAATATAAAATTTGTATCTGCTATTGATGGAGATGTGAGGAACATTACTGAGAGCGAAGATGTAAGAGTGGGTTCAAATCTGAAGGGGAGAGTTTTAGAGACCGTTGAAAGAGGAGCAAATGACTTTGAGGGATGGATTTCTCAAAAAACACAAAAAAGCAACCTTTCATATACTTGCGCAATGAAAAATGAACTCATTGGGACAGAAAAATACGAGGTTTTGAACAGCATAAAAGAAGATAGGGTAGAGGTTGCAGTAGCTTTTAAAGCTGAGAAGAACAGGGTATACATTCTGAATAAATTTATATCTTATTATACCTCAAAAGATTGCGACAAAAGTGAAACAATGAAATTGGCCTTAGAAGAAGTGAGAAGAGCACAAGAAGATGGATTTTGCAAAATAGAAAAAGAGCAGGAAGAATTTTTGCAATCTTTCTGGGAAGATGCCGATGTAGTAATAGAAGGAGATAAGGCTCTGCAGCAGGGTATAAGATTTAATATGTTTCACCTTTTGCAGTCTGTCGGTAGAGACGGAAAAACTAATATTGCAGCAAAGGGACTTACTGGGGAAGGGTATGAAGGCCATTACTTTTGGGATTCTGATATTTATATATTGCCTTTTTTCCTTTACACGAAGCCAGAAATTGCAAAAGCTTTAATAATGTATAGATATAACCTCTTAGATGCTGCGAGAAATAGGGCTAAAGAGTTGGGGCATAAAGGAGCTTTATACCCCTGGAGGACAATTGATGGACCTGAATGTTCTGCATACTTTCCTGCTGGAACTGCTCAATATCACATAAATGCTGATATAGTTTATGCTTTAAAAAGGTATGTGGAGGCCACGAATGATTTGGATTTTCTCTATGACTACGGCTGTGAAATAGTATTTGAAACTGCAAGGTTTTGGGAAGATTTAGGAGCGTATATTCCTCTTAAAGGAAATAAATTCTGTATAAACACTGTCACTGGTCCTGATGAGTATACGGCATTGGTTGATAATAACGCATATACAAATTATATGGCAAAAATGAATTTGGAATACGCCTATGATATTGCAAACAAAATGAAAAAGGAAGTGCCTGAAAAGTATCAAAAGGTCGCTTCAAAACTAAATCTAAAGGATGAAGAGATTGCTTCGTGGAAAAGGGCAGCTGACAATATGTACCTTCCTTACTCGGAAGAGCTTGATATTATACCACAGGATGACAGTTTTTTGTATAAAGAAAGGATAACAGTGGATGAAATACCGGAAGATCAATTTCCGTTATTACTTCACTGGCACTACCTCAACATTTACAGGTATCAGATTTGCAAACAGCCTGATGTGTTGCTTTTGATGTTTTTACAGAGAGAAAAATTTACTATAGAACAGCTTAAAAAGAATTTTGATTATTATGAACCTATTACTACTCACGACTCTTCCCTGTCGCCAGCAATATTTAGTATACTTGCCAATGAAATAGGGTATACTGACAAAGCTTATAAATACTTTATGATGACTGCAAGGATGGACTTGGATGATTACAATGACAATGTAAAAGATGGAATTCATGCTGCAGCAATGGCAGGGTCCTGGAGTGCCGTTGTAAATGGTTTTGGAGGAATGAGAGTTTATACAGATGAACTGCACTTTACTCCAGGACTGCCTGAGGGATGGAAGATGCTCTCTTTTAATGTAAAGTACAAAGGAAGAAAGATAAATGTAAAATTAACTCATGAAGAATCAGTATTTACACTTTTGGAAGGAGAACCTATAGAAATTTTCTATTTTGACAGAAGAGTATTAATAAAGCCAGGAGAAAACATACTAAAAGGGTATGAGGAGAAGTGACCTCATACCCTTTTAGTATGTTAATATTTTACAGGTTCGCTACCTTTTTGCCCTCCAAATGCCTTGAAAATTTTTTACTTACTTACTTGACTTTTACTGTTTGTCTATAGAATGATGGCTAAATCCGAACATTAATTTAGTTTTTTATAAAAAAATTCGCAAATAAGGTTGACTAATATTAAAAAAGTTGATAAGATATAAATGTGACAATTGAATAAAAAGCACTCATATAATCTCGAGAATATGGCCTGAGAGTCTCTACCGAACAACCGTAAATTGTTCGACTATGAGTGAAAGTGTACCTAGGGTTCCAGCCTATTTATAGGTGTTCGGACCGAGCGGTACAGGTATATTTTTATTTTTTTATATACCACACCTTAGGGACAAAAGCCCGGAAGGATAGGTTTCACTCGTGTTTAATTTGCGAAATCTATTGTTTGCGGGCTTTTTGTTTTAAATTGTCGTAGAAGTTGCAAAATAAAAATAATATGGAACAGGAGGATTATGATGGAAAAGGTGAGTAAAGTGAGGAACAAAAATTTTTTAGAAAATCTAGCAAATAGGATATGGAGGTTAGAAAATTATAATACCAATGTAAAAACAGAGATATTAGCTGGGATTACCACGTTTATAACAATGGCTTATATTATGTTTGTGAATCCCATTATACTAAAAGAAGCAGGGATGGACGCAGGAGCGGTATTTGTAGCTACTTGTCTTTCAGCGGCTATTGGAACTTTCATGATGGCTTTTTATGCTAATTACCCATTTGCACAAGCTCCAGGTATGGGACTTAACGCTTTCTTTACTTATACTGTCGTTTTAACAATGGGATACAGTTGGCAAGAGGCTTTAGCTGCAGTTTTCTTTTCAGGAATTATATTTATTTTGATTACTTTGTTTGGAATACGGGAAATGATTGTCGATGCTATACCTATGTCTTTAAAATATGCAGTAAGTGGAGGAATAGGTTTATTTATAGCTTTTATTGGACTTAAAAATGCTGGTATAATCGTGGCAAATCAAGCAACTTACATTGGATTTGGCGATTTGACTAATCCTGGGACACTTCTTGCCATTGCGGGACTTTTTATAACAGCCATATTAATGTCGAGAAATATCAAAGGATCTATACTTCTTGGAATATTAATTACTACAGTATTGGGACTTTTTACTGGAATAGTGAAATTACCTTCTGATTTTAGTGTAATTAAAATGCCACCAAGTCTTGCACCAACATTTCTTAAACTTGATATAAAAGGGCTTTTGGGAATTGGTGAGAATATCGGCTTTATTTCTTTAGTTACAAGTGTGCTATATGTAGTGTTGTCGTTTGCTTTTGTAGATTTATTTGATACCATAGGGACCTTTATAGGAACAGGATCAAAAGCAGGAATGTTAGATGAAAATGGCAAAATGCCTAATATGAAAAAAGGACTAATGGCGGATGCTATTGCCACCACGATAGGGTCACTTTTGGGAACTTCTACTGTGACTACTTACGTTGAGAGTGCTGCAGGTATTGCAGAAGGTGGTAGAACGGGACTTACTGCTTTTGTGACAGGTATTTTGTTCTTGGCAGCATTGTTTTTCTCACCAATAGCTTTACTTGTTCCTACAGAGGCAACTGCTCCTGCTCTTATTATTGTTGGAGTTTTGATGATGGGTTCTATTAAGAAGATAAATTTTGAAGATTTTACAGAGGCTATGCCAGCTTTTCTTACTATAATTGCTATGCCTTTCACTTTTAGCATTGCCAATGGTATTGCTGCAGGTCTTATTGCATATCCTATTGTAAAAATTGCATCAAAAAAAGCAAAAGAAATTCATCCAATGGTTTATTTTCTTGCAATTTTATTCATATTAAGATTTATAACTTTATCAGAGTGAAAATAAGAACCCAATTAGTACTTATCTAATTGGGGTCTTAAAAGAAATTTGGGCAAAGTAGAAGAAAGCATATTTAGAAATTTTGAAAAGACTTGGAGGTATGTGAAGTGCTAATTGCGAAAGTCTATATAACTTTAAAAAAAGGAATACTTGACCCTCAAGGAAAAGCAGTAAAGGGAGCTTTGCACTCATTAGGATACGAAGAAGTAAAAGAAGTGCGGGTTGGGAAATATATAGAATTAACTTTTGAGGATGGCGATTTATCCCTCCTAAAGGACAAAGTAGATGAGATGTGCAAAAGGATACTGACAAACCCAATTATTGAAGATTACACCTTTGAAATTGTGGAGGGATAAAGATGAAATTTGCTGTTATAGTTTTTCCAGGGTCCAATTGCGATGTAGACTGCTATTATGCTGTTAAAGATGGGCTTGGGGAAGAAGTAGAATATGTGTGGCATCAAGAAAAAAATTTGAGTAAGTACGATGTTATAATGTTACCAGGAGGATTTTCTTATGGTGATTATTTGAGGGCAGGAGCTATTGCTAGGTTTTCGCCTGTTATGGAGGCTGTCAGAGAAGAAGCAGAAAAAGGAAAATTTATTATAGGCATATGCAACGGATTTCAGATACTTACAGAAGCAGGGCTTTTGCCGGGAGCATTGAGAAAAAATGAAGGGCTGAAATTTATCTGCAAGACTGTCAGTATAATAGTTGAAAATGACGAAACTCCTTTTACTACAAGGCTTAAAAAAGGGCAGGAGATTTTACTTCCAATTGCTCATGGGGAAGGCAATTATTATGTAGATGACAAAACTTTAAAAGAACTAAAAGAAAACAATCAAATTGTTTTTAGGTACAAAGAAAATATCAACGGTTCTGTCGAGAGAATAGCCGGAGTTATAAATAAAAAAGGAAATGTTTTAGGAATGATGCCTCATCCAGAGAGAGCTTATGACTCCTTGCTGGGTAATACTGACGGGCTTTATATCTTAGGGTCAATAGTGGATAATTTTGTAAAAGGCGGGGTTTAAGGATGAATAAAATATGGAGAGAATTAGGACTTACTGATGAGGAGTATGAGAAGATTATTTCGATATTAGGAAGAGAACCTAATATAACTGAATTAGGTATGTATAGTGTTATGTGGTCTGAACATTGTTCCTATAAAAACTCTAAACCTCTTTTAAAATATCTACCTACAAAAGGCGAAAGAGTAATACAAGGACCGGGAGAAAATGCAGGAGTATTGGATATTGGAGATAATCTGGCAGTTGTGATGAAGATAGAAAGCCATAACCATCCTTCTGCGATTGAACCCTATCAAGGAGCAGCTACAGGTGTTGGAGGAATAATAAGAGATATATTTACAATGGGGGCAAGGCCGATTGCTCTTTTGGATTCTTTGAGATTTGGAATTCCTGATGATAAAAGGACTAAATATCTCATTGAAAACGTGGTAGCCGGTATAGCGGATTATGGAAATTGCATAGGAATTCCTACAGTGGGTGGGGATACCTATTTTGAAGAAAGTTACAAAGGGAATCCTTTAGTAAATGCGATGTGTGTAGGAATAGTGGAAAAAGACAAAATAAAGAAAGGGATAGCAAAAGGTATAGGTAATCCTGTTATGGTAGTAGGTGCTACCACGGGGAGAGACGGTATCGGAGGTGCAAGCTTTGCTTCTCAGGAGTTAAGCGAGGAATCAGAAGAAAAAAGGCCTTCTGTTCAAGTTGGTGACCCATTTATGGAAAAACTGCTTTTAGAGGCTTGTTTAGAACTTTTTGAAACAGATGCCGTAGTTGCTATACAAGATATGGGAGCGGCAGGTCTTACCTCTTCTTCTTGCGAGATGGCTTCCCGCGGTGGAGTTGGAATGGAGATTGACCTTGATAAAGTGCCTTTGAGAGAAGAGGGAATGACACCTTATGAAATAATGCTTTCTGAATCTCAAGAGAGGATGTTGGTTGTAGTAAAGAAAGGCAAGGAAGAAGATGTGCAAAAGATATTTAAAAAATGGGGACTGAATGCCGCCACAATAGGGAAAATCACTGATGATGGAATGATAAGAGTGATTAAAGATGGAAAAATAGTTGCGGAAGTTCCAGCCAAGTCTTTAACGGAAGATGCTCCACAATATGTGAGAGAAGAAGAAGTGCCTAAATGGCAAGAAGAGGTCAAGAAATTGGATATAAATGAAGTAAAACCTCCAGAGGATATGAATAAAGTTCTAAAAGATGTAATTTCTTCTTTAAATATTGCAAGTAAAGAATGGATATACAGTCAATATGATTATATGGTGAGGACAGACACAGTAATAACTCCAGGAATGGATGCGGCTGTTGTGAGGATAAAAGGTACAAGAAAAGCTATTGCATTAACAACGGATTGCAATGGTAGGTATTGTTATTTAGATCCCTATATAGGTTCTCAAATTGCTGTAGCAGAGGCAGCTCGAAATCTTTGTATGGTTGGTGCTAAGCCTATAGGGGTTACAGATTGTTTGAATTTTGGCAATCCAGAAAAGAAAGAAATATATTGGCAGTTAAAAAATTCTATATTTGGAATAGCTAAAGCCTGCGAAACTTTTCAAATCCCTGTGGTAAGCGGAAATGTCAGTCTTTACAATGAAAATGAGGGAGAGGCCATTTATCCTACTCCTGTAATAGGAATGGCAGGCCTTATAGAGGATGTATCAAAAATCTGTACAATGGACTTTAAAAAAGAAAGAGATGTAATTATAATTTTAGGTGAGAATAAAGGAGAGATTGGAGGAAGTGAGTATCTTAAAGTTTGCTTTGGAATGGTAAAAGGGCAACCACCTCAAATAGACTTGGAAAAGGAAAAAAGATTGCAAGAATTGGTGCTAAAACTTATTGATGAAGGCTTAATTAACTCTTCTCATGACATATCAGAGGGCGGTTTTGCGGCTGCCTTGGTTGAAAGTGCAATTTCAGGCAAAAAAGGTGCAAAAATTTCGCTACAAACTTCTCTGAGAGCAGATATAGAGTTGTTCTCTGAATCTCAATCGAGAGCATTAATTACTGTAAGTCCTGAAAAAGTAGATGAAGTGTTAAAAATAGCTTATGAACACCAAGTTCCAGCGCAAAAAGTAGGAGTTGTAGAGGGTAAAGATATTGTAATTGATGTAAATGGCAAAAGAATAATAGACCTTCCTTTAGAAGTCTTAGAGGAAAGCTGGAGAGGGAGAATAAAATGGGAAATGGAGAGAAATTAAAAGAGGAATGTGGTGTTTTTGGTGCCTTTAGTTTGTCCACTTCAGTTACTTCTTATATCTATTATGGCTTACAAGCCTTGCAGCACAGAGGGCAGGAAAGTTCAGGTATAGCTATTTATAATGGCGAAAAAATAAATTGTATTAAGGGGTTGGGACTTGTCAGCGAGGTCTTTAATAAGGAGAATTTAAAGACATTAGAGGGGAAAATGGGGATAGGCCATGTAAGGTATTCTACTACAGGCAGCAATAACATTATAAATGCTCAACCCCTCGTTGCTAATTTTAAAAACAAATATATGGCTCTTGCCCATAATGGCAATTTGATAAACGCAGAAGAGTTAAGATGCCTATTGGAGGAGGATGGTAGAATATTTCAAACTACAACTGATAGTGAAATAATTCTCCATCTAATTGCAAAAAATTTTCAAGAAAACTTAATCGGAGCTCTTTTAGAAACAATGAAACAAATAAAAGGTTCATATGCTTTGGTGATTTTAACAGACAATAAATTAATAGGGATAAGAGACGTAAACAGTATAAGGCCTCTTTGCATAGGTAAAAAAGATGACACTTATTTCTTATCTTCTGAGTCTTGTGCTTTTGACGTAATAGGAGCAGAGTTGATACGAGATGTAGAAGCAGGAGAAATAGTTATAATTGATGGAAAAGGAATAGAGTCTGTTAAGTTAGAAGTAGAAGAAAAAAAGATGCCTTGTGTTTTCGAATACATCTATTTTGCTAGACCTGACAGTGTCATAGATGGAAAAAGTGTTTATTTTACACGATTGGAGATGGGCAAAAGATTAGCTGAAGAAGCACCTGTAGATGCAGACTTGGTAGTACCAGTTCCAGATTCAGGCATTGCCGCTGCAAGAGGTTACTCTCTCAAAACAGGTATACCAATGGGTGAGGGACTTATAAAAAATAAATACATTGGAAGGACTTTTATTGCTCCCGACCAAAGGGATAGAGAGACAGGCGTGAGGATAAAGCTAAATGTCTTAAAAGAATTGGTTCAAGGCAAAAGGATAGTTTTAATAGATGATTCAATTGTTAGAGGCACAACTATGAAAAGATTAGTGAGTCTACTAAAAAATGGAGGAGCAAAAGAAGTCCATGTTAGGATAAGTTCACCCCCTGTTAAATATTCTTGCTACTTTGGAATTGATACCCCGACAAAAAAAGAACTGATAGCGGCGAGGATGTCAGTTGAAGAGATGTGCAAATTAATAGGAGCTGACAGCCTACAGTTTTTAAGTATTGAAGGGCTTATAAAAAGTGTAGGACTTAAATCTATTTGCACAGGTTGCTTTGATGGCAATTATCCTATGTATGTTCCAAAAGAAAGAAGTAAATATCTTTTTGAGAAAAAATAAAAAGGGTGAGAGAAAGTTAATTAAACCTAAAAGCTTATTACTCACAAGAATTGATGAAAAAGGAGAAAATCACGATATGCCGCGTATTGAAAAAGATTTCTTTGGAACAGGAGTGAATGCAAGCTTAAAATATATGTTTAAAGTGATAGAACTTTTGCGCGATTTTACTAAAATAGGCTTGGCTCGGTCTGATTACCTCATGGATGCAACACAAAATGCAGATGTATTTGTGGAATGCTCGGGTCTTTTAAAAGCCTTGGCGGTGAATCTATCAAAAATTGCAAATGACTTAAGGCTCTTATCATCTGGTCCAAACACGGGTTTAAACGAGATAAACTTACCTGCTGCACAAGCAGGTTCAAGCATTATGCCTGGTAAAGTAAATCCTGTCATACCTGAACTTATAAACACCATATCATTCCAGGTTATGTCAAATGATGTTGCAATAACCTTAGCAGCCCAAGCAGGTCAGCTTGAGCTAAATGCATTCTTGCCTTTAATTGCAAACAATTTGCTTGAAAGCCTCAAAATTCTCAAAAACGGAATCAGGATATTCAGAAAACAGTGCATTGATGGAATAACAGCAAACAAAGAAAGATGTCTTGAGTTTGCCAAAAAGACACCTTCTATTGCCGCTGCATTGATTGATAAAATAGGGTATGACAAGGCAAGTGAAATTGCTAAAAAAGCCATTGCCGAGAATAAGGAAATAATTGAGGTGGTAAAGGAATTGAAGATCTTAAATGAGAATGAGGCTGAAGCACTACTAAATCCTTTTGAATTTGTAAAGTTTAAAGAGTAAAAAATTTTGAAAGGGCTGAAAAAGATGAACACAACACCGCGAAGTGAAAGGCTTCATATAGCAATATTTGGAAAAAGAAATGCTGGAAAATCAAGTTTGATTAATGCAATAACAAATCAACCTATTGCGATTGTATCCCCAACGCCTGGCACGACAACCGATCCTGTTTACAAATCAATGGAGATTTTACCATTGGGACCTGTTGTTTTGGTTGATACAGCTGGAATTGATGATGTGGGTGAGCTTGGAAAACTCAGAGTTGAAAAAACACTTGAGGTTTTAAACAGGACAGACATTGCCATTTTGGTTGTCTCTGAAATAGACGATTTGAATTTTGAAAAGCAGCTTATAAAGCTTTTTAGAGAGAAAAAAGTGCCGAGCATTGGGGTTTTGAATAAGATAGACTTAGACAAAGACTATAAAGAAAAACTCTCCTACCTGCAATCAACCTTAGGTATCAAGTTCTTACCAGTTTCATGTGCTACATTAAAAGGTATTGAGGAGCTTAAAAACGAAATAGCAAGGTCTGTGCCAGATGTTGGCGAGGATTTGCGTATAGTGGGGGATTTGATAAACCCCGGTGACTTCGTTATTTTGGTCGTACCAATCGACAAGGCTGCGCCAAAAGGAAGGCTGATTTTGCCTCAGCAACAGACCATACGAGATATATTAGACAGCGATGCAATTGCAATTGTGACAAAGGAGTATGAGCTAAAAGAAACTTTGGAGAATTTAGGCAAAAAACCCGCAATTGTGGTTACAGACTCACAGGCATTTTTGAAGGTTGATGCCGACACACCACCTGATATCCCTATGACATCATTTTCCATACTTTTTGCAAGGTATAAAGGCGACCTGTTTGAGTTTGTCGAGGGTGTAAAGAAGATAAAAAACCTAAAACCCTCCGATACGGTTTTGATTGCAGAAGCATGCACTCATCACAGACAATCGGATGATATTGGTACTGTGAAAATCCCTCGCTGGATTAGACAAATTGCAGGTTTTGATATAAACTTTGAATGGGTATCGGGTTATGGCTATAAGAAAGACCTTTCAAAATATGCCCTTATTGTTCACTGTGGGGGGTGCATGATAACAAGACGTGAAATGCTTTATAGAATAGAGCTTGCAAAAAGCTATGGCGTACTAATTACAAACTATGGGGTTATGATTGCGTATGTGCATGGCGTCCTGCCAAGGGCACTAAAGCCTTTTGGAATTGAGTTTAAATATTAAACTTAAATTGAGCAGGTAGCAAACAAATTAAAAGTGCAATTTCTATTATCTTGTTTCATTAACAATACGCCTATTAGATGAATGCCAGGTTTTCGACTCGGGAATATTCTTATAACTCTTTCACGACAACAAACTTCTTCATTCAGGCGCTCTAACATGTTTGTAATGCGAAGCCTTTTTCCACAGTTATATAGACTTAACTAATTTCTTTAAACCTTATAATGGGAAAAGGATGAATAGGAAAACACATATTAAATTAATAATTTTATTCCATGTATTCTTATTCAGAACGTTCTTTCTTGGGGAATTTCAAGAAAAAGTCAGAAAAGCAAACTCTTTTTACTGACTTATAAGAGATAATTTTGGTGGAGAATATGGGTTTACCTAGGGCTACTTTTTATGAAACACTCTTGAAAAATTTTTTTGAGATGGTATAATATTAGCTAGATTAACTGGAATAAATAAAAGTTAAATCAGAACGATAGACTAGATTAACGACTCAAGAGAATTATTTTTTTACCCTTGAATGTATAATTATAAAAAAAGTTGCATATATATTTATGAAACGATATGCATAGAACTTTAATAAAAGAACTTCAAATAAATGTAGGAAAATTTAGAAACTTTATAAATACAGCGAGAATAATACTGTGGGATATACTTTGTGAAGAGGTGTGTTGGTATGAAAGGTTATTTAAAACTTGAGGATGGAAGTATATTTGAAGGTGAGTTAATAAGCAAAAACAAAAAAGGATATGGAGAAGTTGTTTTTACTACAGGGATGACAGGCTATCAAGAAGCCATAACAGATCCTTCCTATGCAGGGCAAATAGTTGTCATGACATATCCTTTAATAGGAAATTACGGTATTAACAAATACGACTTTGAATCAGAAAAGCCTCATATAAGGGGATTTGTGGTACGGGAATATTGCGATAAGCCCAGCAATTTCCAAAGTGAGGAGTCGCTTTTAAGCTATCTTGATAAGCACAACATACCAGTATTATCGGGAATTGATACAAGGGCTTTGACAAAAAAGCTTAGAGAAAATGGAACTATGAGAGGAATTATAACTTGTAACCCTGACGACGACATAGAATTTGACCAAACAAATCTTTTAGAAGAAGTTTCTACAAAAAGGTCATATCGTATAGCGGGTATTGGCCCAAAACTTGCTTTTATTGACCTTGGCACAAAGAAAAGTATTTTAAAGATGCTAAATTCTGTTGGGTTTGACATTTATGTGTTTCCTTATAATGCAAGTTATGATGATGTTATGCAAATAAATCCCGATGCAATATTTCTTTCAAATGGACCAGGAGACCCTAAAGATGCAGTTGATGCAATAGAACTTACTAAACACTTTATAGGTATGAAACCTGTGCTGGGGATATGCTTAGGGCATCAAATAATAGCCCTTGCTCTTGGATGCAATACAGTAAAGATGAAATTTGGCCACAGAGGTGCAAATCAACCTGTTAAAGATTTGCTGACAAATAAAGACTATATAACTTCTCAAAACCACGGATACGCTGTTGAAGAGGAGTCAATAGATAAAGACAAGATAACTGTAACCCACATAAACTTAAACGATGGAACAGTAGAAGGCATTATGCATAAGTTTCTGCCAGTTTTTTCTGTACAATATCATCCTGAGGCATGTCCTGGTCCTCGTGATTCAACAGATATTTTTGATAAATTCATGGATATAGTCATGGTTTACAAAAGGAGGTTTTATTTTGCCGAAGTATAAGGATATTAGTAAGGTTCTGGTAATAGGCTCAGGCCCTATTATAATAGGGCAAGCAGCGGAGTTTGATTATTCAGGAACCCAAGCCTGTAAATCTTTAAAGGAAGAAGGAGTACAAGTAGTACTTGTAAATAACAATCCAGCTACCATAATGACTGATACTGATATAGCAGATATTGTTTATATTGAAAATCCTACTGTAGAAGTAGTTGAAAAAATCATAGCAAAAGAAAGGCCCGATGGAATTCTTGCTACCTTAGGAGGACAGACAGGGCTTAACCTTGCTGTTAAACTCAAAGAAGCAGGAATTTTGGATAAGTACAATGTAAAACTTTTAGGAACTTCTTTTGAGTCAATAAAAACTGCAGAAGATAGAGAACTTTTTAAAAGAAAAATGCAGGAAATAGGAGAGCCAGTTGCTGAAAGTCTCACAGTCACAAATGTAGAGGATGCACTTAAATTTGCTAAAAATTACGGTTATCCTTTGATAATAAGGCCTGCATATACACTCGGAGGTACAGGCGGTGGTATAGCCCACAATGACGAAGAACTTATATCGATTGTGGACTTAGGTCTTAAAAAGAGTATGGTTGGAGAAGTACTTGTTGAAAAATCTCTGTATGGATGGAAAGAAATAGAGTTTGAAGTAATGAGAGATGCTGCTGATAATTGCATTACGATTTGCAGCATGGAAAATTTTGATCCAGTAGGAGTTCATACAGGAGATAGTATAGTTGTAGCGCCAGCGCAGACTTTGTCAGATTACGAGTATCAAATGTTAAGAAGTGCAAGCATTAAAATAATCAGGGCTTTAAAAATTGAAGGTGGATGTAATATCCAATTTGCTTTAGATCCCCAAAGCCATAAATACTACGTTATAGAAGTAAACCCAAGGGTTAGTCGTTCAAGCGCACTGGCATCAAAAGCGACAGGTTATCCTATTGCAAAGGTTGCTGCAAAAATTGCAATAGGGCTTAGACTTGATGAAATAAAAAATCCCGTAACAGGTAAAACAACTGCATTTTTTGAACCTGCACTGGATTATGTTGTGACAAAAATACCGAGATGGCCTTTTGACAAATTTTATACTACTGATAGAAAAATAGGTACACAGATGAAGGCGACAGGAGAAGTAATGGCAATAGAAAGGTCTTTTGAAGCCTCCCTCTTGAAGGCCGTAAGGTCATTAGAGATAAAAGCTTATGGTCTTAGGTTAGATAGTGTAAGAGGCATGGGAACAAAAGAAATACTGGAGGGCATTTCAGTGCCTAATGATATGAGGCTGTTTTATATAGCAGAAGCTCTTCGCCGCGATATAGACATTAATTATATTAACGACGTTACAAAAATAGACAAATGGTTTTTGAATAAGCTTTCAAATATTGTAAATATGGAAAAGGAAATAGAAGAAAATGAGCTAAGTAAAGAAATTCTTAAAAAAGCAAAGAGAATGGGCTTTTCAGATAGAGAGATTGCAACGATAAAGGGAATTAAAGAAGAAGATGTGAGAACATTGAGGAAAAAATATGGCATATACCCTTCATATAAAATGGTAGATACCTGTGCAGCGGAATTTGAATCAGTTACACAATATATATATTCAACTTATGGCGAAGAAGACGAAGTTGAGACCCATGATATACCAAAGGTAATTGTAATAGGTTCTGGTCCTATAAGAATTGGTCAGGGGATTGAATTTGATTATTGCTCTGTGAAAGCTTTATGGGCTTTGAAAGAAGCTGGGATTAAATCTATCATAATAAACAACAATCCTGAAACTGTCAGCACGGACTTTGACACGGGAGACAGATTGTATTTTGAGCCTATTACATTGGAGGATGTTTTAAACATCTATGAAAAGGAAAAACCACTGGGTGTAATGGTAATGTTTGGTGGACAGACGGCGATTAATCTTACAGAAGAGCTAGTTAAAAATGGAGTAAAAATATTAGGAACCTCTTTTAAAAGTATTGACATAAGTGAGGACAGAGAAAAATTCTCAAAACTTTTAAAAGAATTAAATATCAATCAACCTAAAGGAGGATATGCATTAACAGTAGAAGATGCAAAAGATATAGCCTTAAAACTTGGATTTCCACTTCTTGTAAGGCCTTCCTATGTTATAGGTGGTCAGTCTATGGAAAAAGTTAACACACTCCAAGAACTGATTGACTATGTGAAACATGCGACAGAAGTATCTCCAGGCAAACCTGTTTTAATAGATAAGTATATAGATGGAAGAGAAGTAGAAGTTGACGCAGTATCAGATGGCGAATGTGTATTAATACCTGGAATAATGGAACATATAGAAAGAACCGGGGTGCATTCAGGAGATAGTTTCTCAATATATCCTGCAAGAAATTTGACTGAACGGGAGATAAACACTATTATCGAATACACAGAAAAGATTTCAAAAGCTTTAAACATAAAAGGACTTATAAATATTCAATTTGCTGTAAAAGAAGGTACTGTATACGTGTTAGAAGTAAACCCCAGAGCTTCACGTACTGTACCTATTATGAGCAAAGCAACAGGTGTACCTATGGTGAAACTGGCAGTAGAAGTGGCCTTAGGCAAAAAGCTAAAAGAGTTAGGTTATAAAGGCGGTTTATGGCCGCAGACCCCATATACAGTTGTAAAAGCTCCTGTATTTTCCATGGAAAAATTGACAGATGTTGAAGTTTCATTAAGTCCTGAAATGAAATCAACTGGAGAAATAATGGGTATAGATTTAAGCTATGAAGGAGCACTTTACAAAGCTTTAGAAGGAGCAGGTCTTAAAATACCTAAAAAAGGGAAAATCCTTCTTTCAATAGCGGAAAGAGATTTTCAAGAAGCAGTATCTTTAGTAGAAAAATTGCAGAGCTTGGGGTATGAAATATATGCAACCTACAGGACTGGAAAGTATTTCAGTTTGATGGGG
Source organism: Caldanaerobacter subterraneus (assembly GCF_004345675.1). Classification (GTDB taxonomy): domain Bacteria; phylum Bacillota; class Thermoanaerobacteria; order Thermoanaerobacterales; family Thermoanaerobacteraceae; genus Thermoanaerobacter; species Thermoanaerobacter subterraneus. Next base: position 102,822 of record NZ_SLWU01000004.1, read on the forward strand.
ATTCATGCAAATATTATGTCTCTTGATCATGCAATAAAATTGCTGAAGAATGGATATTTTGATGCTGTAGTGAATACACCAACAAAAGGGAAAAAACCTGATAATGCAGGATTTAAACTAAGAAGAACCGCGGTAGAATATAGAATTCCTCTTTTTACATCTATAGATACTATAAAAGCGGCATTAAATGCTGTGTCAAAGGTAAATATAAACGGCTTGTCCGTTTTATCTATGAACGAATATCAAGAAATACAAAAAGATAATGTCAAAAATTTAGTTTTGTAAGGAGGGTTTAAAAGTATTAAGGTGAAAAAGAAGTAGTGCTTATTTATTTAAAGAGGACTTGACACCTCAGGAATCATACCCTGGCTTAAAGGTGTCAAGTTCAATATTTATTCATCAGATTACAAATACATCCAAATATAAGGTCAACCACCACGTTTTCTATATATAAAAGTGGGGTTGTTATCAGTTTAAACGGTTAGTATATTATTTACACTATAGAAATTTTATAATCTTTCAACCACATATTTATTTGTACGAGGTAAGCAAAAAGCTGTGGGGAACCCATAAGCTGTGAAAACCAGGCAGGGTCATAGGCTTTTGCATCTGTTTCTATAAGTTCTGCAATTTTATTTTTATCTACAAGTTGCAAAAGTGGGGATGTACTGTCGTTAATTATTTGTTTTAGCCATTTTTTAACGATGTTTTTAAATACAGGATTGTGTGTTTTAGGGTAGGGACTCTTTTTTCTTTCAATTACCTCAATAGGGATGTAACCTTTTAGAGCATACCTAAGTATTCCTTTTTCTCTGTTGTTTAAATTTTTCATTTCCCACGGTATGTTCCATACATATTCTACAAGTCTGTAATCTAAAAAAGGTACTCTTGCTTCTAAGCCTACTGCCATACTCATTCTATCCATTCTGTCAAGAAGCATAGGCATAAATCTTGTTATGTTAAGGTAAAACATTTCCCTCATTCGGGTATTTTTGGGGTCTTCTCCATTAAGCTTTGGCACTTCATTTAAAGCTTCGTTATATCTATCATTTAGATATTCTAAAGGCCTTATGTAATTAACAACTTCTGGCAGAAGCAATTTCATGCGTTCATTAACCATTCTTGTCCATGGGAATGTGTGACTTCCAATTGATTCCTTATTTCTAAACCAGGGATAACCTCCAAAAACTTCATCAGCACCTTCTCCTGATAGGGCGACTGTTGCTCCTTTTTTTACTTCTTTTAAAAATAGATATAAAGATGAGTCTATATCTGCCATACCAGGAAGGTCTCGAGCGTATAAGGCTGGCTTTAGAGCATGTGCGAGTTCTTCATTGTCTATAAATACATAGTTATGGTCTGTGTCAAGTTTATTTGCAACAAATTTTACCCAGTCTGCGTCAGAGTTTGGTTGAAATTCGTTTGGCGTAAAATATTTATCATTACTTACATAATCTACAGAATATGTTATAAGTTTATGACCTTTTTGTTTTAATTCTTCATTTGCGAAGAAAGATACAGCAGTTGAATCAAGTCCACCTGAGAGCAATGAACATAAAGGTACGTCTGAAACAAGTTGTCTTACTGATGAGTCTTTAAGGAGATACCTTATTTTTTCCGCCGTTTTCTCAAGGCTATCTTCATGGGGAAGACTTTGTAATGACCAGTATTTGCTTATGTTTACTCCATTTTTGGTAAATATGAGGTAATGTCCGGCTTTTAATTCTTTAATGTCTTTAAAGACACCACATCCGGGAGTTCTTGAAGGTCCCATTACAAATATTTCTGCAAGACCTTGTGAGTCTATCTCTGGTTTTACATGAGGATGTGCTAATATTGCTTTGATCTCTGAACCAAATATCAAAGATCCGTTTTTAATGGTATAAAATAGTGGCTTTATTCCGAGATGGTCCCTGGCAATAAAAAGCCTATTTTGTACTTCATCCCATATTGCAAAAGCAAATATTCCATTAAATTTTTTAACACATAAAGGACCCCATTCTATATAAGATGTCAAGATAATTTCAGTATCTGAACGGGTATTAAAAGTATATCCTAAAGATATGAGTTCGTTTTTTAATTCATCCATATTGTAGAGTTCTCCATTGTGGATGATGACAAAATTTTTTTCACCGTATTTTTTTATCATTGGTTGAATTCCGCCTTGTGGATCTATAACAATTAAACGGCGGTGACCCAAAACACAATGCTTTGATAGCCATACTCCCGAACCGTCAGGGCCTCTTTTTTTAAGAGTATTAGTCATTTTTTCGATTACTTCATTTTGGAGTGATAAGTCCATATCAAAGTTAACCCAGCCCGCTATTCCACACATAAAAATCCTCCTAAAATTTGAATCTATAACTAAATATATTCTCCTTTTTTGCCATTGATACATGTTATAATTTTCTAACGAACCACCCATGCTTAAACAAGCACAATCAGGAATGAAAAGTTTTCAAGTTGCAAAAAAGTTCTATATTAAATATTGGGGTGGATAAAAATCCTTACATTATTTGAAGCAGTTCCTTAATTGATGTATTATACATCTTTGTATCTCTGATTTTGGAAATGCTGCTTGTATTGCTTCTTTTATCCCTGTTAATCCATCTACAGAAAATACTAAAACATCTTCTACTCCTCTGTTCTTTAGCTCATTTAATACTCCAAGCCAGAATCTTGAACTCTCACTTTCTCCAATCCAAATCCCTAATACATCTTTTATGCCTTCTATCGTTACCCCTAATACTACATAAGCCGCTCTATTGATAATATGACCGTCTGTTCTTACTTTGTAATGGATGGCATCCATAAATATGAAAGTGTATATCTTTTCTAATGGCCTTGATTGCCATTCTTTTATTTCTGGTACTATTCTTTCGGTTATTTTACTTACCATTTCTGCAGATAGTTCTATTCCATACAGGTCTTTTATTTGGTCATGAAATCTTAAGTTGACATACCTCTTGCATATAGAGCTATTACTTTTTCTTCAATTCCTGATATGTCTCTTTTGTATTTTGGAACTATTTTGGGTTCAAATTCTCCTTGTCTATCTCTTGGAATATCAATTTCCATCTCACCAAATTGCGTTTTTACTGTCTTTTGACTATAGCCATTTCTTGAATTTTGAGTATCTTTGTCTTTTTTGTCGTATCTTTCGTAGCCAAGTTCTGTTGAAAGTTCTGCTTCAAGCATTTCTTGAATAGTATCTTTAAAAAGGTTTTTTAATGATGTATAAAGGTCTGGAATAGATTGAATATTGTTTTCACTAATGAAATTTCTTAATTGTTCTTTTGTCAATAGTGACATTTTTAAAACCTCCTTCTTGGTTTAGTATATATTCTAATTCTTACCAAGAAAGAGGTTTTTAATCAGTTTACACAAAATTTTTTACAGTCTCGCCCTTTGGGTACTTTAAATTTTTATCCATTATTTGGAGTTTTAAAGAAAATTTTATCCAGATATATACAGCCCCTGTTTCCGGAACTAGGAAAACAGGGGCTTAAATTTTGTTTTGTCAACAAACTGAAAGGCTTAAGAGTTAAGCCTTAAAAAATATCTATAAAAGCTTAAATCATCTGTAAGTTCTGGATGAAATGCTGTAGCAAGTAAATTGTCCTGCTGTGCCGCAACAATTTTACCCTCATATTTTGCAAGTATCCTAACACCATCCCCTACACTCTCTATATATGGTGCTCTTATAAACACCGCTTCTATCTCATTTTCAGATACTGCTGGTATTATAAGTCGTGTCTTGAAACTGTCAATCTGACTTCCGTAAGCATTTCGTCTAACAGTAATATCCATTATTCCAAGGTGTATCCTCTCATCATTAACTATATGTTTAGCCATAAGTATCATTCCTGCACAAGTACCCCATATAGGAACTTTTCTCTCGTTTAACTTTAAAATGGCATCTTTAAGCCCAAAATCTACAAGTATTTTTCCTATTGCAGTGCTTTCGCCACCTGGAATAATGAGGGCATCGAGAGTTAATATAGTGTCCCTGTCCTTTGCCTCTACCGCTTCAATTCCTTTTATAAGCTTTAATTTATCCATATGTTCCTTAACAGAGCCTTGAACTCCCAAAACTCCTACGCGCAAATTACCATCCCCTTGTTGCATATAAATCTTTTTCTTCCAGTTGCCTTATATCTATGCTGGCCATCGCTTCTCCTAGCCCTTCTGAAACTTCCGCAATTATTTCCGGCCTATCAAAATATGTTGTGGCTTTTACTATAGCAGCTGCCATTTTCTCAGGGTTTTGCGATTTAAATATTCCTGAACCCACAAAAATTCCATCTGCACCCAGTTGCATCATAAGTGCCGCGTCTGCCGGTGTGGCAATACCTCCCGCTGCGAAATTCACAACTGGAAGTCTTCCGTGTTGTGCAACATATTTTACAAGGTCATAGGGCGCCTGAAGTTCTTTTGCAGCAGCCATAAGTTCGTCTTCCCTTAAAGTTGTAAGCCTTTTTATTTCGGCATTTATCGTCCTCATATGCCTTACAGCCTCTACTACATTTCCAGTCCCTGCCTCTCCTTTTGTCCTTATCATTGAAGCTCCTTCTCCTATGCGCCTTAAAGCCTCTCCGAGGTTTCTCGCACCGCATACAAACGGCACTTTAAAATCCCATTTGTTTATATGGTACATCTCATCTGCAGGGGTTAAAACTTCGCTTTCATCAATAAAATCTATCCCGAGTGCCTCTAAAATCTGTGCTTCCACAAAATGCCCAATTCTAACTTTTGCCATAACAGGGATTGATACTGCTGCCTTTATCTCCTTTATTATTTTAGGGTCTGACATTCTTGCAACTCCGCCTCTTGCCCTAATATCAGCTGGAACCCTTTCAAGTGCCATGACAGCAACAGCACCTGCTTTTTCCGCAATAATTGCCTGTTCTGGTGTTGTCACATCCATGATGACACCACCTTTTAGCATTTGGGCTAAATTTTTATTTAGTTCATACCTTTCATTCATTGTTCTACTCCTCCTTACAATTGTGTTGGTATTTGTATGTATCTTAATATCAATTGTATCTCTTAAATCATAACAAGTCAATCAGAACATTATAGATACAAAAAATTAAATATGTGATATTAAAAGAAGAAATTGGAGAGACAAATGGAGTATCATTAGCAATATAGGGGATATGCAAAATTAAGTAAAACTATCAGAAACAAAAACCAGAATATGTATGATGTGTAATATACAACTATCAAAAACTTCGGCTGAATGGAAAAAACAAAGAAAGGGAAAAGAGGTGCTAAAAAAGAGCATAAATATTCTGTAGAAGGCAAATGCTAAAAAATAGGATGAACTGATCTAAGGAAACCCTGTTGAGCAAGGGATTCCTTGCTCAACAGGGTTGGGTTATTTTAAGAGGTATTACTTAATATTTTACAGGTTCACTACCTCCAGCGCTTAAATCAAAGAAATAATTGCCACTACCTCTATATGAATAAACTTTAATATAGTAGGTACCAGTTTGTGAAGGAAGTATTGTTATTGTTTCTTGCCTTTGAGTCCCTGTAGAGCTTTTGATAAGTGTGCCGCTTGGATCATAGAGGTATATATCAAAATCGGGATTGTAATTTGCCCAGTCAGGAATTATTAATGTTATTGCGATTGGATAACTTGTATTTGTTGCGTTAAAAGTCCAAATATCACTGTAACGAGAACCGGGCAGATAACCTGAAATGTAATAATGATTTGGTACATCAATATTATTTCCTCTAAAATTACCTGCTACCCTTATAGCTTCATAGCCATCCAATCTTCCTGCACCATAGTCAACGTTTTTGCTTGGAGGTCCCCAGCTTTTTGCAGTAGACATTATTATATTTTTTGCATCATTTGGAGTGAGATTTGGATTAGCGTTAAGCATAAGAGCAACAGTTCCTGCTACAAAAGGTGTTGCCATGCTTGTACCGCTGTATGTTACATATCCATTTACAGAATTCGCCTTTGCGGCAGTTATATTATATCCTGGGGCCGCAATGTCAGGTTTTATTCTTCCGTCAGCAGTAGGACCGCGGCTGGAAAAGCTTGCAAGGTTAAAGCCAAGTTCACCTACATCTGCCATTGCTGCGACTGTTATGGCTTTTTCCGCAGCACCAGGGGACCCTATGGTGTATTTTGCAGGGCCAGAGTTTCCTGCTGCTACAACTACTACAATACCGCTATCTACTGCTCTATTCACTGCTAATGAGGTAGAGTCAGTTCCATCAGAACTTGTAGAAGTGCCGAGGCTTAAATTTATAACTTTGATTCCGTATACATCTTTATTTTGAACAGCCCAGTCAATTCCTGCAGTTACAGTGCTCATGCTGCCGCTTCCATTTGCATCTAAAACTTTTATTCCTACTAACAAAGCATCAGGAGCAACGCCTTTGTAAAGACTGTTTCCAGCACCTGTACCTGCAGCAATACTTGCTACGTGAGTTCCATGGCCATTGTCGTCGTATGGTGTAGTTTTGTTGTTGATAAAGTCTTTCCATCCTATTATTTTTCCACCTGAGAGGTCAACGTGATTTCCGTCTATGCCTGTGTCAATAATTGCTATTGTTATATTTTTTCCTGTGACTCCAAAATCACTCCGTGCTTTTGTGATTCCAAACCACTTTGTTGCGGTATCTAAAGTAGCATATACAGGTTCATCGTACTCAATTTGCTTTACTATTTCTAATTTAGATAATACATTAATTTGACTTTTAGTTAGATTGGCAGCAATTGAGGGTATAATTTTATATCTATGTTTTATATTAAATTTTCCGATGTTTTTTGCGATAGTGAATATATCTGCATCACTTACGGGTTTGTTAAAGGTTATTATAACAGGGAATTCTTCGCTATCTGGTTTATTAAGCAGTCTTTGCTCTAAGTTGTCAAAAATTTTATTTTTATTGGAATCTTGCATTGAAATTTTTTGAGGTGAAGAAGGGTAAATTTTAGAAGGAGAATCTATAGGCAGGTTTATTTGGTTAGGTTGAGCTTGTACTAGTATTTCGTTTAGCGAAATTAGACTTATAATTAGCGCTAGAGAAAGTAAAATTTTTGCTAACTGATGTTTTTTCATTTTTCTTCATACCTCCTTAAAAATAAGTTTACTCTTGTTCTATTGAAGAAAATTTTTCACTTAATGATTATCACCCCCTCCAAAAATATCTTTTATAAAAAGAGAGAAGCAATTTTTATGCCAGTTCATTGTGTATAAGTGAAACTGAGCGGAATTTTTTAAATGTCTATTTTTTTATACAGATTTTTATACACTGAGCCCTGAATTTTTTGCCTACATGTGACCATATGTAAAATTTTGACGAATTATGTTGAAAAAATCTTTTTATGACAATGAAGGAAAATTTGGGTCTATATCTAAATAATAAATATATGGAAGGAAAAGAATGTATAGCAGTGAAAATGGTGATAAGTATGTGCAATAAGGATAAGGTTTACAAAGTTGTGGTAGAAAAAAGTAAAAACTTCAAATTGGAAGATTTCGTTTTAAGTAAAAGCGGTGCTGCTACTACAAATGAGATAGCAAGAATCCTTAACCTCGCGCGTTCTAATGTATCAGCTATTTTGAATGAACTTGTAAGAGAAGAAAAAATTATTAAAATAGTTTCTAAACCGGTCTATTACGTTGAAAAAGAAATTTTTATTCAAGCTTTTGGGAAAAGAATTAAATATGAAATCAACTTCAGTGAATTGATAAATGTTGTGAGTGAAATTAAAGAGGTAGGAGTTGAAGCTTTTGGTTTTGATAATATCATTGGATATAACGGTAGTTTGAAGGAACAAATAGAGCAGGCAAAAGCTGCGGTAGTTTATCCGCCTAACGGATTACATACTCTCATTATTGGACCACCCGGTTCGGGCAAAACTTATTTGGCGGAAAGTATGTATAAGTTTGGGCGTCGAAAAGGATTGAAAGGGTCTTTTGAGGTTTTAAACTGTGCAGATTATTACCACAATCCTCAGCTTCTCCTCTCTCACCTGTTTGGTCATGCAAAAGGTGCTTATACAGGAGCTTTTGTTGAAAGAATAGGTTTGGTAGAAAAAGCGAATAATGGGATACTATTTTTAGATGAGGTTCATCGCCTTCCTCCGGAAGGTCAAGAAATGCTTTTTTATCTTATAGATAAAGGAATGTATAAAAGGCTGGGAGACACAGAGGAAAGAAAGGTAAATGTGATGATTATTGCAGCTACTACAGAAAAAATTGATTCGATACTCTTGAGGACTTTTATAAGAAGAATACCTGTTATAATTCAACTTCCTTCATTTGATGAAAGACCGGTCGAGGAGAAGATGGAAATAATTGTTTATCTCTTAAGGGAAGAATCCAAGAGATTAGGTGTGGATATTATTATTTCTTCCCATCTGCTTTCTTTACTTTCTCTCTTTAAGTATGAAGGTAACATTGGGGAGTTGAAGTCTCTCATACAGCTCATCTGTTCCAAGGCTTTTCTAGCTAATTTTCAGATTAACAGAAAATTTATAAAATTAGATTCTGCTTTATTGCCTTCCAAATATTATAAAAAAGAAATTATTAATACAGAAACGTTTGATGAATTTTTTATCATAACTCCTTTTGGGAAAAGGAGCATTGACAGATACGATTTATACGAGTTTATAGCCGGGAAATATCATGAATTAAAATCAAAGGGCTATGAAGAAAAAACAATTAGAAATAAAATAATTGATTACGTTAGTAATTTCTTAGATGATGTATAGCTGCTTCTTTTATAGCAAGCTTTTACTTTTTGTTTTTTTATCCCTTTTTACTAAAATTCCTACAGCGAGGGCAGTTAGAGGTATAGCACTTTCTTTTTGATAAAGGTTATCAAAGACAATTATAGCATTTTGTTTAAAAGAGTGTCAACAAAATTTAAATCAATATTTTTACATTTATGGAAATGTTCAATAAATGAGTATATATGAGAATATATAAGCATAGTATATCATAACAGAGGATAATAGCCTTTAATTGGGGATAATGAGAAGATACGAGAGTTGTCTTGAAAGGAGGAAGGAGCTATAATTGTAAACGAATTTAACTCCTGCTATTGTTGAAAAACAACAATAGAAAGGAGGAAGAAGGCTATGAAAAAAGTTGTAGCAGTAATACTTGCTTTTGTGATGGCTTTTGGAGTAGTCTCTCAGGCTTATGCTTATACGAAGGTGCACGTGGTATCAAGGGGAGAATCCCTGTATTTGATTGCAACATGGTATGGAAGCGATTTGGACAGCATAAGGCAGGCAAATAATAAGTGGGATAATTTGATATATCCAGGGGAAAAACTTTTAGTTCCTATAAAAGAGGACAGTGATTACTACAATTACTTGGTGGACAGGTATTTAATTGCTAAGATGATATATGCTGAGGCTAGAGGAGAGAGTTTTGAAGGGAAGGTAGCAGTTGGAGCAGTGATTTTGAATAGAGTAAAAAGCGGAATTTTCCCCAATACAGTAGCAGGAGTTATTTACCAGCCTTATGCTTTTGAATCTGTGCTAAATGGAGAATTTTTCAACCACGAGCCCGACCTGGAAGCTTTTAAAGCGGCTGATGCTGCTTTAGCCGGTTGGGACCCAACAGGAGGAGCTTTGTATTTTTTCAACCCAGCGACTTCTACCTCCTGGTGGATATGGACAAGGCCTGTTACTACAGTAATAGGTCATCACTGGTTTGCGAGATAGGAGTAATTTCCTATCTCGCTTTTTTATAATAAATTCATTGATTTTGTAGGAAAATAAGGATTAGAAGTACACAAGAGGTGAATTTTTATGAAAAAGATTTTTGTATTTGGAAGTAAAAAAGCAATTGCTTTAAAAAAATTTCTGGAGGATTTTTTTAAGGGGCGTGGTATTTCAGTAGAAGAGGTGAATTACAACTTGCCTTGTGATGTATTGGTGATTTACGATGTTTTTGATGAAAAACATGTGAATTTATTAAAAAATTATATCAATACTCTTCCTCCAAATGTTATAATAGCTAATGGGGATGTAAAGGATGTAAATTTGCTTTTTGATATGGGTTTTAGTTTTACTTTGATTACAGCTGGGTTAAACCCGAAATGCACAGCTACTGCTTCATCTATTTCCTATGAAGAAGGAGGATACAGGTTTAATTACTGTGTGCAGAGAGCGTTTAATAATTTGAAGGGCCAGTTAATTGAGCCTATGGAAATACCTGTTGAAATAAAAACGCCGGAACAGTATAATATATATAACTCATTGTTTGCGGTTACATTGTTGACGTTATTAGAAGGAAGAGAAAAATTTTTTGAATCGCCTGTCATAATCGGGGTGTAGGGTTAATATATTTTTAAAAGGACACATAAGGGGAAGGGGAGAGTGAACGGATGGCAGGTAATTTTTTAGAAAACAATACCGTCACGCTGGTTGGAAAGGTTTTTACACTCCTTGAATTCAGTCATGAACTTTACGGAGAAAAATTTTTTAATTTTATTTTAGAGGTACCAAGGTTGAGCGAAACGAAAGACTACCTTCCGATAACTATCTCTAACCGGCTCTTCGAGGGAATGAACTTGGAAGTGGGGACAAGGGTGAAGATTGAAGGGCAATTGAGGTCTTACAACAGAAAATCTCCAGAAGAGGGGAAAAACAAGCTCATTCTCACTGTGTTTGCCCGCGACATCTCTGTTGTCCCGGAGGAGGAAGTTGTAAAAAACCCTAATGAAATTTTTTTGGATGGATTCATATGTAAAAAGCCAGTGTACAGGACTACGCCTTTAAGAAGAGAGATAACTGATTTATTGATTGCTGTAAACAGGCCTTATAATAAATCTGATTACATACCTGTAATTGCGTGGGGTAGAAATGCTAGGTTTTCTGAAAAACTTGAGGTGGGAGACCGCATAAGGTTGTGGGGGAGAGTGCAGAGCAGAGAATATCAGAAAAAGTTGGGAGACGAAGTGGTGACAAAAGTTGCTTATGAAGTATCTATAACCCGCATGGAGGTAGTGGAAAAAGAATTGCAAAAAACAGAATAAAAAGGTCAGAAAAAACACCCGAAAACTCGGGTGTTTTGTTTTAACCTCTTAAGTCTTCCATTAATTTTGTTTTTTCCCTGGTTTTTTCGTCTACTACTTTGACGATTTTAGCAGGTACACCTGCCACCACTGTATTAGGTGGTACATCTTCAATTACCACTGAGCCTGCTGCGACCACAGCGCCGCGGCCTACTCTGACGCCCTCCAATATCACAGCATTTGCCCCAATCATTACATTGTCTTCAATTACAACAGGTACACTGCTTGGAGGTTCTAGAACTCCTGCTATAACAGCTCCTGCACCAACATGGACGTTTTTCCCTATGATACCTCTTGCGCCTATCACAGCGTTCATATCTATCATTGAGTTTTCGCCGATTTCTGCTCCTATGTTTATAACTGCTCCCATCATTATCACAGCGTTTTTGCCTATTTTGACTTTATCTCTTATTATTGCTCCCGGTTCTATTCTTGCATCCAGATGGGTTATATCTAAAAGTGGTATTGCTGAGTTTCTTCTGTCATATTCCAAGTGATAATACTTTATTCTGTCTTTGTTTTGCTCTATGACTTTTTCTACAACTTCTAATTCTCCAATGAGTATTTTAAAGTCTTCAGAGCCAAATATTTTCAATCCTTCCTCTTCTTCTACCTGGATCTTCCCCTGTACATATGCCTTTACTGGAGTGGATTTTTTTGCTTCTTTGATGTATCTTGCAATTTCATAGGCGTTCGTCAGGTTATCATTTGTGTTCAAGTTTATCATCCTTTCTTTACAAGGTCTTCCATTGTATATAAGCCAGGTTTTTGACCTATTAAAAATTTAGCTGCTTTTAAAGCTCCATATCCAAAGACTTCCCTTGACTGGGCAGAGTGAGAAATTGTTATTACTTCATTGGGCCCTGCGAAGATTACATCGTGTTCTCCTACTATTGTCCCTCCTCTTACTGCATGTATTCCTATCTCATTTGGCTTTCTTTGTTCTGTTTTTGTGTACCTTCCATACACGTATTCTCTTTTCTCAGGAAGAACCTGATTTATTGCATCTGCTATCATAAGTGCTGTGCCGCTCGGCGCGTCTTTTTTCATGTTGTGATGCTTTTCTACGATTTCTATATCAAATCCTTCTAAAACTTTTGCTGCTTCTTTTACAAGGCTTATCAGCACGTTTATGCCCAAAGACATGTTGGCAGATCTGAAGATAGGTATCTCTTTTGAAGCTTCTTCCACTGTTTTTAATTCTTCTTCGCTCAAGCCTGTTGTGGCAATGACCACAGGAATTTTTCTTTTTGCAGCTTCTTTTACTAAATTTGGAATGGCTTCGTGATAGGAGAAGTCTATGACTACATCTGCTTCTTCTTTTACTTCTTTTAGGTCAGAGTATACAGGGAAGTCTAGAGGGAAGGTGTTTTTGTCAACTCCTGCTACTACTTCAAATTCAGGATTTTCTTTTGCCAGCTTTGCTACTACTTTTCCCATTTTTCCATTGCAGCCGTGGATTATTAGCCTTATCATCAATTTTCCTCCTTTAAAAGGCCATACTGCCTTAAAACTGACTTTAGGTATTCAAGGTTTTTCTCGCTCATTTCAACAAGCGGCAGGCGAAGAGGACCCACTCCAAAGCCCATGAGGTTCATGGCTGTTTTTACAGGTATTGGATTTGTCTCTATGAAAAGGGCCTTATTTAAGGGATTTAGTTCTAACTGCATGTCTCTTGCTTTTTCAATGTCTCCATTGAGGTATGCTGTCGTCATCTCATGGATTTTTGCAGGAATTATATTTGCTGTTACAGAGATCACTCCAAGACCTCCTAAAGACATGATTGGTATTACCTGGTCATCATTTCCTGAGTATATTTCAAAAGATTTGCCCATTATGCGGGCGATTTCAGCGATCTGAGATATGTCTCCACTTGCTTCTTTCACTCCCACCACATTTTCTGCTTTTTTCCTGACTTCTAAGTACGTCTCAGGCAACATGTTTAAAGATGTTCTGCTGGGCACGTTGTAGATTATAATAGGTATATCTACGTGGCGTGCTATTTCAGTGAAATGAGCTACCAATCCTTTTTGTGTTGTTTTGTTGTAATAAGGGGTGATGACCAAAAGAGCATCTGCTCCGACTGATTGTGCGTATTCGCTGAGTTCAATCGCATGAGCAGTGTTGTTCGAACCGGTTCCTGCAATAACTGGTATTCTCTTTGCCACTTTTTCTACTGTAAATTTTATGGCTTCCTTTTGCTCTTCATCAGTCATTGTGGAAGCTTCACCCGTAGTTCCGCATATGAGGATTGCATCTGTTCCTTCTTTTATATGCCATTCAATCAATTCGCCAAGTTTGTCAAAATTCACTCCATTTTCAGTAAAAGGGGTCACTATGGCCACACATGAACCTTTAAATACAGGCATGCTCTATTCTCCTTTCACATATTTTTAATTACAAGTTCAGCAATCTGCACGGCATTTGTTGCCGCACCTTTTCTTATGTTATCCGCCACAATCCACATGTTCACACCGCTGTAGACTGTCTCATCCCTTCTTATTCTCCCCACAAATACCTCGTCTTTCCCTGTAGCAAAGGTGGCAAGAGGGTATAGGTTATGTTCAGGGTCGTCCATCACTACAACTCCGGGGGCATTTTTTAGAATTTCTATTAACTCTTTCATCTCATAGGGCCGAGCAAATTCTACATTTACAGATTCGCTGTGAGAATTTACTACAGGAACTCTTACTGTGGTTGGAGAGACTTTTATAGAGTCATCTTTCATTATTTTCTTCGTCTCGTTTATCATTTTGAGTTCCTCTTTTGTATATCCGCTCGGGGTGAAGGAGTCAATGTGGGGAATGCAGTTATTCGCTATTGGATGAGGGAATACCTGGGGTGGTTCTCCTTTCTGCGTTCTTTCGAGGTCATCTATGCCTTTTTTGCCTGCCCCTGACACTGCCTGATAAGTAGATACGACAATGCGCTTTATCCTGTACTTGTCATGAAGGGGCTTTAAAGGCACTACCACCTGTATGGTGGAACAATTGGGGTTTGCTATTATTCCTTTATGCCATGATATGTCTTCTGGGTTTACTTCTGGAACTATCAAAGGCACGTTTTCATCCATGCGCCATGCGCTGGAATTATCTATTACTACTATTCCACGGGATGCGGCTATTGGGGCAAATTGTTTGCTCACAGTAGCTCCTGCTGAGAATAAAGCTATTTGTATGTCCCTGTTGAAGCTTTCCTCTGTAAGTTCTTCTACGATGTACTCTTTGTTTTTAAAATAGAGTTTTTCACCGGCAGATTTGGATGATGCGAATAAGTACAGCTTATTGACAGGAAAATTTCTTTCTTCCATTACTTTTAGAAAAGTTCTTCCTACCATACCGGTAGCTCCGACAATTGCCACATTAACTCCCATTATTCTAATCCTCCTCTAATTCGGGCTTTTTTAATTTTATGCTGTATTAAAGTGATTTGCTTATTTAAAATATATCATTACTATTATATGAAGTCAATAAAATAAGGATTACATGAGATAAAAAAGCCTAAAAAGTGTACAGATTTTACTTTTTAGGCTCTAAAACTTTTTCTAAAGATTTTAGGTTTTTAAGGAAAACTTCTGCTTTCACTTTTGTCAGCACTTTATTTTGGGATTTTACTGCCTTTTGAAGCTCTGATATGCTTGCATTAAATTTGTCAGCAGAAGTTTTGGCTTCTTTGGGCAATTTTGTTTTTAGAGTCTGCCATGTAGAACTTATGTCTATTAAATCTTTGGAAATTTCATCCCATTTCTGTATTTCGCTTTTGAAGTCAATATCTTGCCCATAAAATTTAAGCTTTTTTATATCTAAAGAAGGGTCGGTGGAAAAGAGCCCTTCTAACTCAGGAATGTATTTGTATATTCCGTTAGCGTAGATTAACACGTCTATTTTTGATTTTTTATTGGCCACTAAAGTAAGGTCGTTGATAGCGGCGCTCATACTGTTTATCAAGTTTAACTTGGCGCCTTTCTTTGTGACTATAGGGTTTAAAGAGTTCCAGTTGCTGTGAATGTCTTTTACAGTTTTTTCTATCTCCTTCCAGCTTTTTTCGTTTGTTGAGGTTTCTTTTTTCTTATCTTTGTCAGAATCTTTTTTAGAAGAAGTTGAAGAGGGTTTTTCTTTTATTTTTTTTGCCTCACTGATTATTTTTTCTATGTCCTTTTCTATTTTTGTAAGTTCTTTTGGTATTTCGGTTTTTTGTGAAGTTTGGGGCTTTTTTTGCGCTTTATCCTGTTTTTTACATCCTGTCATGTTAAATATCAAGGCAATTATGAGGAGGGCGCTTAAGAGCTTTATAAATTTTCTCATATTACCACCTCAGGAATAGTATGCCCCTCCTCACTTGGCAGTATGCTAGCTGATTTTACTTTCTGACAGCTGATCTTTATACTGCAGCATATAGAGGTTGTAGTAAAGGCCTTTTTTCTGAAGAAGTTCCTGATGAGTTCCTATTTCTCTTATGCGGCCTTTGTGAAGGACTATTATTTTGTCAGCGTGCTGTATTGTGGAAAGCCTATGGGCAATGACAAGCGTAGTGCGCCCTTTTGTCAATTTTTCAAGAGCGTCCTGTATCAGCCTTTCTGTTTCTGTGTCTATGTTTGCTGTAGCTTCATCTAAAACTAATATCTTGGGGTTAAATGCTAAAGCTCTAGCGAAAGCTAAAAGCTGCCTCTGACCTGCTGAAAGGGTTGACCCTCTTTCTGTGACCTTTGAGTTATATCCTTCTGGGAGTTTTTTTATGAACTGATGGGCATTTACGTACTTCGCTACTCTGTATATGTCGTTGTCAGTTATGTTTTTGTTATTTAGCCTTATGTTTGACTTTATGTCTCCTGTAAACAGGAATACATCCTGAAGGACTATGCCGATGTGTTTTCTCAAGTCTTGCTGCCTTACTTTTCTTATGTCAATTCCGTCAATTAATATTTCTCCTTTTTGAATGTCGTAAAATCTGCACAAAAGGTTTATTATAGAAGTTTTGCCTGCACCTGTAGCTCCAACAAAAGCCACTGTTTCTCCAGGATTTACTTCAAAAGATACATCTTTTAACACCCACTCTTTGCCATTGTAAGAAAACCACACGTTTTTAAATTCAATTTTCCCTTTAACTTCCTCAAGAGGAATGGGGTTTTCAGGGTCTTTAACTTCCTCTTTAGTATCTAAGAGGATAAATATTCTCTCTGCAGAGGCCATTGCTGACTGAAGTATGTCGTACTTTTCAGATATGTCAAATATGGGTTGAAAAAGCTGTTGAAGGTAATTTACAAAAGCGTACAGTACGCCAAATTCTATTTTTCCAGCGATTATATCTCTGCCTCCATACCATATCAAAAGTGCTAAAGTAAGAGAGTAAATGACGTCCATAGAAGGGCGGAATATAGCAAATATTGTAAGCTGTCTCATGTTGGCGTCGTAGTACTCTTTGTTGATTTTTTTAAACTCTTCCATTTTTTTGTTTTCAGTCACAAAAAGCTGAACTATTTTCATGCCGCTTATGTGTTCTGAAAGGAAGGCATTTATCCGGGCAAGTCTCACTCTCACAAGGCGATATGCCTGAGAGGCAAGCTTTCTGTAAATGTACATTCCTGTCAGTATCAAAGGAGTGGTAGATAGAGCGATAAATGCAAGCTTTAAGTTGTAACTCACCATGGCTATGACGATTCCCGCGATTATGAACACATCATTAAATAGGTTTGTTATGACACTTGTGTACATTTCATTTAAAGTGTCTGTATCATTTGTTACGCGAGTTACTAACCTACCAACAGGGTTTCTATCAAAAAATGATAGGGAAAGTTTTTGCAGGTGTTCAAAAATTTGCTGCCTTAAGTTAAATATTATTTTTTGACCTGTGTATTGGATGAGGTACACCTGCCCATAATTTATCAAAAATGCTACTGTTATTATTACTATGTACAGACTTCCAATTCTTATTACACCTTGTATCGCCTGTTCTTTGGAGATGTGGGGATTGTTTATGTAATTATCTATTGCTTGCTGTACAAGGTAAGGCCTTAAGAGGTTTGAGACGGTTACAAGTAAAATTGCTATGACTCCTATTAGTATATAAAACCAATAAGGCTTTGCATAGGTAAGAAGACGTTTCATTATTTTCCAGTCAAAAGGCTTTGCCATGATTTCTTCTTGCTGGTATTCCATTTTTATCACCTCAGCCTTCTTTTTGTATAGCTTCTTCTAATTGCTGTTTTTCATATATACTGTAATACAAACCTTTTAAATTTAGCAGTTCTTCATGGGTACCTCTTTCTACTATTTCGCCCTCGTCAAGAACTATAATTTCGTCTGCATTTTTGATGGTAGAAATTCTGTGGGAGACTATTATGGTAGTTCTGTCCTTCATAAATTCTTTTAAATTATTAAGTATCCTTTCTTCGGTGTTGGTATCTACTGCGGAGAGGCTGTCATCAAGTATTAAAATCTTTGGATCTTTTATTAAAGCTCTGGCGATGGCTATTCTTTGCTTTTGACCTCCTGATAGGGTTACACCTCTTTCACCGACAACAGTGTCGTACTGCTGAGGAAATTCTACTATGTCTTTATGCACATCCGCCATTTCAGCGAATTTCTGTATCTTTTCCAGAGGTTCTTCTTTTGTAAAGGCTATGTTGTTAGCGATCGTGTCAGAAAAGATGAAGTTATCCTGAGGCACAAAGCCGATATTTTCTCTTAAAACTTTTAAGGGTATTTCGTTTATATCATGTCCATCTATGAAGATTTTGTCACAAGGTACGGTGTAGAGTCGCGCTATTAAGTTTACTAAAGTGCTTTTTCCACTTCCTGTTTTTCCAATTATAGCAAGAGTTTTGCCTCTGGGGATTTTTAAGTTTATGTTTTTCAATACAGGAGGTAGGTCTTTTTTGTATGAAAAGGTCAGATTTTTTATCTCTATATCTCCTTTTATTGTAGTAATATTTGGATCAGCAAACTTGTCAGTTATCTCTGGCACTTCATTTAATATCACATTGATTCGCTCCATGGAAGCAGCCCCTCTTTGAAATATATTTATGACCCAGCCAAAAGCCATCATGGGCCATATGAGCATGCCGAGGTAAGCAGTGAAAGCGACAAATTCGCCAAGACTTATCACACCTCTTATTACCTGAGTTCCACCGTATAAAAGAGCTATTGTAAAGCTTAAAGCTGCTAAAAACTGCACTGTCGGGTCAAATAGACCCCATATTTTAATCATGTTCATATTGGCAAGAAAATTTCTAAAATTTTCCTGACGGAAATTTTCTATTTCTTCTTTTTCTTGGACAAAAGCTTTTATGACTCTTATCCCAGAGATGCTTTCTTGAACTTTATCAGTTAACGATGCAAAAGCCTCCTGAACTTTTGTAAACCTTGCATGGATTATTTTTCCGAATCTATTGACTACCAGAGCTAAAACTGGCAGAGGCAAAAGGGCAAATAGGGTCAGCTTAAAATTAATAGTAAAAATCATTATGAGGATGATTGTGATGCTTAAAAATGAAGCATCAATTGACATTATTATCCCTGGCCCTGCGGCCATTCTTATGGCGTTTATGTCATTTGTGGCATGAGCCATTAAGTCTCCAGTCTTGTGTTCATGATAGTACTGAGGAGATAAGGTTAAAAGCTTGGAAAACAGCTCTTCTCTTAAGTCTTTTTCCAAAAGCCTTGACATTCCCATTATTTTAATGCGCCAAATAAAGCGAAAAGCAAAAACTAGTAAAGATATACCTATTATCCACAAAGAGTAATTTAGTAATATTTTTGGAGTTAAATCTTTACTTTTAAATAAATCGGTTACACTGCCAAGTAGATGAGGAATTATCATCTGAAGCAAGTCTACTCCTAATAAGAAAATGATTCCAATTATGTAATCCCATTTATGCCTCTTTATAAAAGGAATGACTGTTGTGAAACTCTTCATAATATCTCCCCCTTGAACTGTCTCTCATCTTTCTAAGAGGCATAATATTATTATAACGTAAACCTTTAAAATTTCAAAAATTTATTAAAACTATATTGCAATATGAAAAAAATGTGATATAATAATTATTGGTTAAAATTGAATAAAATTTTGTGGGGTGGAAAGGGCAGTTTAAGGGGTGGGGAGCCTTTGGCAACTTCACCCTTAATTCTATTTTTTGAGGAGGAAGACTATGGGGAAAAAATACAGCAAAGAGGATGTATTGAAGCTGGCAAAAGAACATAAAGTAGAGTATGTGCACCTTCAGTTTACCGACATTTTTGGAATTATGAAAAACGTGTCTATTCCTGTAGAAGAGCTGGAGAAAGCTTTAAACAACGAAATTATGTTTGATGGGTCTTCAATAGACGGTTTTGTGAGAATTGAAGAATCGGATATGTATTTAAGACCTGACCCTGACACTTTTGTCATTTTTCCATGGAAAAAAGAATCTGGAGTTGAGGCAAGGCTTATATGCGACATTTACAATTACGACGGAACTCCCTTTGAGGGAGACCCAAGATACGTTTTGAAGAGAAATTTGGAAGAGGCTAAAAAATTGGGGTATGAATTTAAAGTAGGGCCAGAATGTGAATTTTATTTGTTTTTGAAGGATGAAAAAGGAAATCTTACCACTATTACACAAGATGAAGCGGGCTATTTTGACATGGCTCCGGTGGATTTGGGAGAGAATGCTAGAAAAGAGATGGTGGCAGCTTTAAAACAACTGGGCTTTGAGATAGAAGCATCTCACCACGAGGTTGGACCTGGGCAGCATGAGATAGATTTTAAGTATGACGATGCACTAACTACTGCCGACAATGTGATGACATTCAAGATGGTAGTCAGGATAATTGCTCAAAAGCATGGATTGCACGCCACATTTATGCCAAAGCCTGTCTTTGGTATTGCCGGTTCAGGGATGCACATGAACATGTCGCTTACAAAAGATGGTAAAAATGTATTTTACGACCCCAATGACCCGTTGGAGCTCAGCAAGGAGTGCTATAATTTCATAGGTGGATTGATGAAACATGCTAAAGGGATGACAGCTGTTACAAATCCAACAGTCAATTCATATAAGAGGCTGGTTTCAGGGTATGAGGCTCCTGTCAATATAGCTTGGTCTTTAAGGAATAGAAGCCCTCTTATAAGGATACCTGCAAAGAGAGGAGAAGCCACTAGAATAGAGTTAAGAAGCCCAGACCCCAGTAGCAATCCATACCTTGCGTTGGCTGTTGCGCTTGCAGCAGGGCTTGATGGAATAAAAAATGGTATCATGCCGCCTCCACCTGTAAACGGCAATGTGTATCACATGAATGAGGAGGAGCTTAAAAATTTTGGAATAGAGAAACTACCCGGCTCACTTGAAGAAGCTTTAAATGAACTTGAAAAAGATGAGGTTATAAAGAAGGCTTTGGGCAATCACGTGTACACAAAATTTATGGAAGCTAAGAGAGCGGAATGGGATGAATACAAAATATATGTCACTCAATGGGAATTGATGAAATACCTTTCTACCTTTTAAAAAAATTAGCAGCATTTTGCGCTTGAGTTTGCGCAAAATGCTGCTTTTCCTTTTACTCTTCGAAAAAGCCTTTCTTTACAACTTTTCCTTCTCTTATCATAAATTTGCCTCTCGCTATGACTGAATGGATATTTAAATCTTTGTCCAGTATGACTATGTCAGCGTCAGATTTTTCGGAAATGCATCCTTTTCTGGGGTATAAGTTCAATACTTTTGCCACATTTTCTGTTATTATTTTTATCCCTTTTTCAAGAGGGACAATTCCTTCTATAATTACTTCTCTTAAATCTCTGTAGAGTGTCTCTGTGCTCCCTACCATTACTTTTACCAGTTTTTTGTTTTCGTCAAACACAGGTATGCTGCCGTTGCTATCAGAGCTCATTGTGACTTTTTCTATTGGAAGCTTGTTTTCCAGGACTTTTTTAATCGCCTCTTTTGGGGTCAAAGCTGTTTTCGAATGGGGGTCAGGTTTTATGTCAGAGGTAAGGTCTATCGTTCCTCCCATTTCTATAAATTTCAAGCCATGTTCAAATAAATGAGATGCCCTGTTTATGTGAGTTGGAACAAACTGGGTAATAGGTATTTCGGTTTTTTCTACAATTTCAAAAATAGGAGAAAGGCCTCTTATACCGTCTCCCACGTGAAGGTGCACTATTCCGGGTTTGCCACCTAGAAGTCCTCCAACTCTGGCTTCTGCTGCTAGTTTTGTTAAATCTTCTACTGTAGGCTGTGCAGACCTGTGATCCGAAATCGCAATTTCACCTGTACCGATGACTTTGTCAATCAAGACGAGGTCTGACCTTACACTTCCTGTGAGGGTGCGCGTAGGTATCTCGTAAGCTCCTGTGTAAATATAAGTTGTTATTCCCTCCTGTTCTAGTGCTCTTGCTTTTGCGAGAAGCGAAGCCATTCCACGCGTTATTCCGTCTGTCCCCAAAAGCCCTACCACAGTAGTTATTCCGCCTTTTGTTATATCTGATAGAGTTATTTCTGGAGTTCTGGTTGAAGGACCACCTTCTCCGCCTCCCCCTGCTATGTGAACGTGCTGGTCAATAAAGCCGGGTACAGCTGTGAGACCCTCTACTTCTTCTACTATTTCTACATCCCCAAATTCTTTAAAAGGTTTTATTTGATCGGCTATTTTTATGACTTTCTCGCAACATATTAGTATGTCTTTTTTGCCTATTGGTTCCGGGGAGTAGACGTTTAATCCTTTTAGCAAAAGAAACATAACAATCCTCCTTTCCATATTAGTTTTTCATCAGTATATCAATATTATAACAGACCGGTGGCAAAAATTAGAGAAGTGGCCGGGACCTCGCCGAAGCCCGAAAAGCGAGCCTTTAGTTTTGTCCTTTGTAACTTACAAGCATTAACACAAAATGCCACTTAAAAGATAATGACTTTGTCAACAACCTGATTATAATTCATTTTGAAAAAGGATAGAATTTTTGTTATGATAAATATAGAAAATTGTAACGATACAATTGTGAGGGGAAAGTATGAATAAAATTGTTATTGACAGGAACAAAGAGACACCAATATACCTTCAGCTTTACTCTCAGCTCAAAAGGTTTATAGAAAATGGGAGCTTGCCACCAGGGTATAAGCTTCCAACAATAAGGAGTATGGCAAAAGAGTTGGGAGTCAATATTATAACTGTGGTCAATGCTTACAGGCTTTTAGAAGAAAACGGATATGTGTACACCAGAGTGGGAAGTGGAACTTACGTCTGTGAGGGCATTCAGAGGGATAGAGATTTGATAGAAGATATTGAACTTTCTGAGCACAGAGAGATACCTGTCAAAAAGGGGACTATAAATTTTGCCTCTTCATCCTTAAATCCAGAACTTTTCCTTGTGGATGAGTTTGCAGAGCTTATAAACAGAGTATTAAAAAGGGATAGAGGGTATGCTTTTGAGTATCAGGACAGCAGGGGATATAAGCCTTTGAGAGAGTCTATCCTCAAGTTTGTGAGGCTTTATGGAATAGAAACGGGAGTTGAAAACATTCAGGTCATCTCAGGAGGCCAGCAGGGGATAGACGTTGTGTCAAAAGCTTTGATCAATTTCGGTGACACAATAGTCGTAGAAAGACCCACATATTCATGGGCTTTAGCCTCTTTTCAATCGAGAGGAGCAGATATTCTAGAGGTAAATTTAAATAAAGACGGAATTGACATAGAGGATCTGGAAGATAAATTGAAGAAATTTAAGCCTAAGTTCATATACGTGATGCCGAATTTTCACAATCCCACAGGTATTTTATATAGCGATGAGAAAAAAGAAAAACTTGTAGGGCTGGCGGAGAAGTATGAAACTTACCTTTTAGAAGATGACTTTGCAATTGAATTATCTTTTACAGAAACAGATGTATTCCCTCTCAAAGCTTTTGATAAGTACGACAGGGTGATATACCTAAAAAGCTTTTCTAAGGTTCACATGCCGGGATTGCGTCTTGGATTTATCATAGCCCCGGAAAAACTTGTGAGCAGTTTTCTCAAGGCAAAATATGTTACAGACCTCACTACTTCTGGGCTGATGCAGAGGGCTTTCGATTTATATTTGAGGGAAAACATCTGGAAGAAACACATTGAGGAAGTGAAAGGCGTAATGAGAGAAAGGTTTGAAAAGATGAAAGAAGGGCTTACCCAGTTAGAAAGCTATTTTGAGTTTGATATTCCAAAAGGAGGTTTTTACTACTGGGTAAAGCTTAAAGATAACTGGAAAGCGGTAGACTTTTATCAGAAATGTCTTGAGAGAGGGTTATTGGTAGTTCCGGGGGATATGTTTTTTGGAATAAAAAAAGAAGACAATTTTCTGAGATTAAGTTTTGCCTCATGCGATGTGCAAGAGATAGAAAAAGGAATTGAAATATTAAGACAGGTTTTAAGCGAAGGGCAGAATGAAAATGAGACATACCTTCCTATAATATAAAACAGGAGGAGGATAAAAAGGTCACTCCTCTACCTTTTTATCCTCCTCCTGAGGGAAAGATTTGGACATTTTTGATTTGCCTTCAAAAACGGCTCCTTCTTCTATTACTAAATTTTGGACTTCAATATCTCCATATACTTTTCCAGTAGATGTGATCTGCAATTGTCCCTTTGCCAGTATGTTGCCTTTAACCTCTCCTGAGACAATTACATTGTCGGATGAGATATTTGCTTGAATTTTTGCGCCTTCCCCTATAATCACATTTCCCTTTGTTTCTATTTGTCCGCTGAAATTGCCATCTATTCTAAGAGTACCTTCAGACCTTATGGTTCCTTCAAATGAGGTGTTTTTCCCTATTACAGTATCAATTTTTTCAGGATTTATTTCTACCTGGCTCTTTTTCTGAAACATGTTAATTCCCCTTTGCTAGATATTTCATCGGGTTTACAGGGCTTCCATTCACCCTTATTTCAAAATGGACGTGAGGTCCTGTGCTTCTTCCCGTGTTTCCTGATTTAGCTATTACATCTCCTCTATTTACAGTTTGTCCTACTTTTACGAGGATTTGAGAATTATGGCCGTATACAGATTCAATACCATATCCGTGGTCGATTATTACCGCTTTGCCGTAGCCTGCAAGCCACCCCGCGTATACTACGACACCCTTTCCTGCGGCTTTAACCGGTGTTCCTATGTGAACAGATATGTCGATCCCCGGGTGAAATTCATATCCATATCCAAAAGGGTTTTTTCTCATTCCAAAAGGGGAAGTTATAGTACCGTATACGGGGTAAGCTGAGGGAAGAGCTGCTAAATAATTAAGCCGAGCTTCTACTTTTGATATCAAATCTTTAAAGTCTTCTGTCTTCTGGTCAATTTCTAATAAAAGCTCAGTTGTTGTTTGGTTGTCGTAAGATATTGTGCTATCTGATGGAAGAGTTCTTGTTACATTTCCACGGCTTGTAGTGGGAGAGGCAAGTCCTACCATTCTCCTTATTTTTTCTTCTAATTCTGTGAGATTTTTAATTTTTTCATTTACCATCTGGGCGTTTTTGTTAAGAGCTGCAATTTTTCTGTCTTGTTCTTCTTTTATCTGTGTGAGTTGAGCTATCTGCCTGTCTTTTTCCAGTATTACAGTGTAAAGATGAGCGGTAGTTTTGCTGAAATATACTAAAGATATTGTCGCGGTTAATATCAAGGCTACGGCCACTGTTGAAACGGCCTTTAAAAGGGGAATGGATAGCTTTATAGTTTTTATTTGCCGGTTTGAGTCAGGAATGACCATTATGTTTATGTACTTTTGCCTTTTTTTTGTCATTTTTACCCCCACCCCAAAAAAATGGACAAATATATATTCTATATCCATACCTAAAAATCCTGCCTGAAAATCAAATTTTAAATTTTGTTAATATTTGAAATAATTTTTGTGATATAATCAAGGGAGAGATTTTTGAGTTTTGAGGTGGAGTATGAGAAAGGGAGTTGTTCTGGGATTCATATTGAGCATAGGGGCTATTTTAGCCAACATTATAGTGAATGGCTTTTTTACTTCTTATGTTTACTATAGCAATTACCTTTTATTGATAGGGACTGGAGTGGGGCTTTTAGGAGGTATTCTCTATGTCCTTTACTGGATAAATGATTTAAAGCTTGTGAAGAAGATATACTATAAAGAGGAGTTACCAGAGAGAAGGGAAGAGATAAAGTACATGAAGGAATGGGGAAGTTATTTAATCATAGCAATGTTTGTCATGTGGTTTGTTTCACTTTTGTTTGCGCTACCCTATTATTTTTTAAGGGAATAAATTAAAAATTAAAGGAAGATACTATTAGGAGAAATATATAAATAGGTGGTGGGATTGTGGTCAGCACTGAGCAATTGAAAGCTGTTGGAAGAAGTTGTGAAGACTTTGAACTCGACCAGTCTCTTTATGGGAATAGCTTTGTCATGTCTGTCGCGCCTCAGGAGAGGAGCTGTGAGATATGCAGGCACTGGGATGTCAATAAAAAGGAGTGCAGGATTGGCGTGTTTGATGAGGTGCTTTCAAGCCTGGATCAGAGTTAAAATTTAAAAATTTTAAAATTCAGCAGGATTTTTTTTGTTTCTGTCGAATAGGAATATACAAAGAAGGTTTGAAAAGAGTGGGATGAAGCGTGGTTACAGTATCTTACAATTTAATAATGAAAAAGAAGGCGGGGTTTTACCTCGCCTTTTTGATTTTATTGTGATAAAGGATTAACGTGAAAAGGAGGGGGGTTATGAAAAAAGTTGTGATTGATGGCAATAATTTGACAATAGAGGATGTGGTAAAAGTTGCAAGAGATAAATGGGAAGTTGTGTTAAGTGAAGTGGCGAAAGAGAGAATTGTCCACTCAAGGGAGATAGTTGATAGATATGTTAAAGAGGGGAAAGTGGTGTACGGCATTACTACGGGTTTCGGGAAATTTAGTGACGTGGTAATCTCTAAAGAGGATACAGAAGCTCTTCAAAAGAACCTTATAATGAGCCATTCTTGCGCAGTGGGAGATCCATTGCCTGAAGAAGTAGTGAGAGCCATCATGCTTTTGAGGGCAAATGCTTTGGCTAAAGGTTTTTCAGGAGTGAGGCTAGAAACAGTTGAGACGCTAATTGAAATGATAAACAAAAATGTGGTGCCTGTAATTCCAGAAAAGGGTTCGCTGGGGGCTAGTGGAGACCTTGCGCCTTTGGCTCATATGGTATTAGTTATGATAGGTAGGGGAGAGGCTTTTTATGCTGGAGAGAGAGTATCTGGAGAAGAAGCCATGAGGAGGGCAGGAATACCTACCATTACTTTAAGCTCAAAGGAAGGTTTGGCACTTATAAATGGGACTCAGGTGATGTCAGCATTAGGATGCCTCAATGTATATGATGCAAAAAGGATAATTGCCGTTGCTGATGCTGTGGCTTCTATGACTTTGGAAGCTTTGAGGGGAATAATAGATGCCTTTGATGACAGGGTTCAGATGGTTAGGCCTCATAAAGGGCAGATTGTATCTGCCAAAAATGTGAGGAAAATGGTGGAAGGAAGTGAACTTATAACGAGGCAGGGAGAAATTAGGGTACAGGATGCGTATACATTAAGGTGTATTCCTCAGGTACACGGCGCTGTGAGAGATGCCATATCCTACATTGAACGGGTTTTAGGTGTAGAGATAAATTCTGCTACGGACAATCCGCTGATTTTCCCCGATGATGGAGAGGTAATTTCAGGAGGAAATTTTCATGGAGAGCCTGTAGCCCTTACAATGGATTTTCTTTCCATTGCCCTTTCAGAAATTGCAAATATTTCTGAAAGGCGAATTGAAAGGCTGGTCAATTATCAATTAAATGATTTACCGCCCTTTTTGACAGAGAAAGGAGGACTTAATTCAGGGATGATGATTGCACAGTACACAGCAGCCTCTCTGGTTTCTGAAAATAAGGTGCTTTCTCATCCAGCTTCGGTGGATTCAATTCCTTCTTCTGCTAACCAGGAGGACCATGTCAGCATGGGCACAATCGCAGCTAGAAAAGCAAGAGAGGTTCTTAAAAATGTGACTACAGTTCTAGCTATAGAGCTTCTGACAGCCTCACAGGCATTGGAATTTAGAAAAGGGTTTAAAAGAGGTAAAGGGACAGATAGAATATATAGGTTGGTGAGAGAAAAAGTAAATCCTCTTGTTGAGGATAGGGAACTTTATATTGACATAAATGCTTGCTTTGATATCATAAGGTCAGGGAGGATTGAAGAAGTTTTGAAAGAGGAAGGAATAATGCTTGAGTAGGTGAATTTAGTGAGGAGAATAAAACAGTATTTGAAGGCAATAAGAGCGTGCGTTTCAGAAGAGGACTATAAGTTTTTGCTTAGAGTGCTCAGCAAAAAAGAATTGAGCTATTTTAATAGATTTCCTGACTTTGAAAAAAGACATGCACTGGATGTCTGCTATTATATCATTGACAAATACGGTATAGAGGATGAGGACTTGATAAAGGCCGCGCTTTTTCACGATATAGGGAAGACAGAAGCCAAGATTACTCCTAACAAAAAAGCGATAGCGGTTATTTTAGAAAAAATCCCTTTTATTGCAAATTTTCTAAGAGGATATTTTTTCTTTTTGGAAGTGTATTATAACCATCCAAAGTACAGCGCAAAGATTTGCAGAGAAATGGGCCTCAGTGAAAGGGTTGTATATCTTGTAGAACATCATCACGATTTTGAAACTTTAGATGAAGATGTAAAAAAACTTCAGGAAGCGGATAAAAAGAGCTAGAGAGGTCTTCTCTAGCTCAATCGTTTATGTGTATGAATCTATATACCACTCTTTTATCCCACCCCAAATCAAAAGGAACGTGATATCGGTCAGAGGTGTGGGTGTTTACAACGGGGATGCCCATTGAATCAAAACCTGTCACTACTGCAAAATGTACTATTTCCCCTTTTTCCTCATAGCATATCAAATCTCCTTTTTCTAAAGCCCTTATGGCTCCCTGAGGGTATTGCTCTGTGGGCTTTACCATATCGAGGTAGTGACCTTTTGCAATCAATTTTCCTTTTCCAGTGTAAATTAAGTAGTTGAATAAAGCAGGAGCTTGAGCCCATGCGGTGGAAGCGTCTTTTCCATTGAAAAACCACACATTGTCCATTGGGAGACCTCCTCCTTCATGGAGGACTTGGGATACAAAATTAGTACAATCTCCTCCTACTCCATAATAATCTTTGTACTTCGGATTGTATTCGTAGTTGTTGCCACTTCCCCAGGCAGCTCCAGCGTATTTGTCGGCATAGGCTACAGCCCCTTCTCTGTCATACTTTCCTTTTTTCTTGGGCTTTTGTTCCATCTCTTCCTGAGGGATTGAAGTAGGTGCAGCCTCTGGGATTATACCTTCTGCAGGGCTTGCGTCTATGTAGGCAGAGTCCTCGTCTAGTGGGTCGTAGTACCAATCCCTTCTTATGAGCCATTTTCCGTCCATTTTTACAAGTTGTATTGAGTGCCTTATGCCAAGCCCCATCAGGTTTACCACATCGCTTTTTGCGTTGTAAGCATAGCCCATTTTCATCGTCTCAATTGCATACACCCATATGGAATTTTCTCCTGCCTTTATATTTTTTATCCTATAGAAGGATTCAGCTTCTGTAAACTTTAAATTCCGCTTTTCAGACCAGCCTTTGACATACTCTATTCTTCTCTTCTCGTGGTCTAAAGCCCATTTTCCATAGGTGGAGGATTTATCGTAAAAGTATTCAATCTCTCTTAAATCTTGGTTTAATAGGGCTTTTCCCCTTTGTTTAAAGAATTCATCCAATACGGCTTTTACTTCTTCTTTTCCGTTGGAAGTAGCTTCTATAGTTCTGTTGAAGAAATTTATTGAGAAGTAACTGAGAAGTGCGAGAAAAATTACTAAAGTTATTATTTTAGTAAATTGTTGACTTTTCAACGCCTTACCTCCTTGCAGTTGAATTCAAGATAATAATATGAAATCGGCAAGATTATTATTCATTGGCAATTTTTAAGCAATTTATGTTATAATTAGAGTAAGAATATGGAGGTGAAGGATTTGATCGAATTAAAAAATGTTTCTAAATCTTATAACAATGGCAAAATAAAGGCTGTTGACGGCCTTAACCTTGTGGTGAATCCTGGGGAAATATTTGGCTTTTTAGGGCCAAATGGGGCAGGAAAGACTACCACTATAAAGATGATAGTCGGAATTTTAAAACCAGATGAGGGGGAGATACTGGTAGATGGAATTGATATACAAAAAAATCCAATAGAAGCAAAAAAGAAAATAGGATATGTGCCTGATGAGCCGTACATATATGACAAATTGACAGGGCTTGAGTATTTAAACTTTATAGCAGATGTGTACGGCATTTCGGAAAAAGAGAGAAGAGAAAAGCTGGAGTATTTTCTTGAGATTTTTGAGTTGAAAAATGCCATAGGTGACCTTATACAGAGCTATTCTCATGGAATGAAACAGAAACTTCTTATAACTGCGGCGCTATTACACAGCCCTTCTGTGTGGATACTGGATGAACCCATGACAGGTTTGGACCCCAGATCTTCTTTTTTACTAAAAGAACTTATGGCAAATCATACAAAAGCGGGCTTCACCGTCTTTTTCTCTACTCATATACTGGAAGTAGCAGAAAGGCTGTGTGACAGAATTGCGATAATAAATAAAGGGAAAATTGTAGCCTGCGGCACTATGGAGGAAATAAAGAAGCAGCATGAATGGGAGTCATTAGAAAAAATATTCCTGGAGCTGACGGAAAAATGAAGAAATTTATATCTCTTCTGAAAACGCAAATTAACTCCTATTACGGAATTTCTGCGATAAAATACAAATATTTTGTAGAGAAAAAGCAGCGGTGGGAGTTGGACCTTGCTATATTTGGAATTGTAGTAGGAGTAGCTGTCTTTTTGTTTATTTACGTGATGCAGCTAGAAGGATTATTTGCAGCAAGCATTGCTTTAAATCAGCCTCAGTTGATGCTCGCAATAGTGTTGTTTTTAGGGCAGATAGTCACTTTAATATTTGGCTTTTTCTGGGTTATATCTGTGTTTTACTTCTCCGATGATGTAAAAATTTTGCTCCCACTTCCACTGCAGCCTTATGAAATTTTGCTTTCTAAATATACAGTAATTCTTGTAAATGAATATGCTGTGCTGGCTTTGCTGTTACTCCCGGCAATAGGGATATACGGTATTGGGACTGGTGCAGGGATTTT
This sequence comes from Caldanaerobacter subterraneus, assembly GCF_004345675.1. Taxonomy (GTDB): domain Bacteria; phylum Bacillota; class Thermoanaerobacteria; order Thermoanaerobacterales; family Thermoanaerobacteraceae; genus Thermoanaerobacter; species Thermoanaerobacter subterraneus. The sequence goes on from NZ_SLWU01000004.1 coordinate 133,031, forward strand.
GTATTACTTGATTGCTCTGGTGGTGTTCTTATTTTCACCTGTAATACCTCTTTCCATAGATTCCATCATCGCTTTGTGGCTCATGAGATTCACAAATTTGAGGAAGAAAAAAGACTTTTTTACGGTTTTAATAAGCATATTAGCTTTGATGTTTTTCTTTGTTTTTCAGTATTTTGTAAACAGAAATCCTCAGTATACTGACAAAGATGCTGTAGTTGATTTTCTCATCAAAAATGCAGACCTCGCTAAAATGGCAACCAAAAGCTTTCCGCCATCTCTCTGGGGAGCTTATGCCATGTCAGATTACCACAGTTTATACGGATTTTTCAACTTGCTTTTGTTTATAGCTGTTTCTTTGATATTTACTGGTTTTCTTGCGTTATCTGCTCAAAAAGTGTATTTTAAAGCTTTAATGGCGGGTCAGGAAATTGGAGCAAAAAAGAAAACTGTGGCTTTGGAAAGGAGTATGAAAGCTTCTGGAGCTTTGAAAGCACTTATATTGAGAGAGTGGAAGCTTTTTATAAGGGTGCCAGTTTACGCCATGAATGTGCTTCCTGTAGCTATAATAGTGCCTTTTATATTCTTTATCTCTTTTGTTGGCAATCCACAAATGGGGCTTGAAAAAGCTGTCCAGTATACTTCTTCTCCAACAAATTGGTTTTGGGTTTCAATTGTAGGGCTTTTGGTTTCACTATTTCTTGCGGGGAGTACTAGCCTTTCTTCTACAGCTTTTTCAAGAGAAGGCAAGATGTTTTATATTTCAAAAATTTTACCTATTTCTCCCTCTCTTCAGCTGAGAGCTAAACTAATTTTAGGGAGCCTTGTATCAATTTTTGTAATCTTACCGAGTTATATAATTGGCTGGTATATTTTTAAAATTCCGCTTGTGACTGTAGCTATAACTGTGTTTTTGAGCTTGCCAGGTGTTTTGCTGATAAATATACTTGGACTTTTAATAGACTCTGCAAGGCCGTTTTTCGATTGGGATAACCCTCAAAAAGCCATGAAAGGCAATGTAAATGTGCTTTTTACTCTCGTTTTGACTCTTTTGTCTCTCCTAATTATTTTAACCATAATTTTCTTACTTAAAACTTTTAATGTGTCAGAAATATTAATTGCTATTTTGATAGAAATTTTGATAATACTGGCAGATTTAAAACTTTATTCTTTAACAAAGGATTTTGCAACAAAACTTTATTTTGAAAAAGAATAGGGGGTTTTTAAAAATGAGCAAAAAGGCATTAGGAGGAATTGTAATATTGGCTCTTGTGTTTGCAATAGTCCTTGCTTCTTTATTTTTAACCCAGCCTTCTACAGAGAGCCAAAAAACGGTTTCCTCTAACACTATAGGAGTTGTAACGATTGAGGGAGTAATAGGAGACTTTTCAAACATACTTGGAATTCCTCAGTTTACGCCTGATCCAGTAGAGCAGATAAGAAGAGCGCAGGAAGATAACACTGTAAAGGCAATCGTTGTCAAAATAAACAGCCCTGGAGGTTCTGCAGCAAAGTCTGTAGAAATATACACAGAGCTTAAAAGGTTAAAAGAAACAGGGAAAAAGGTGATAGTTTCAATGGGAGATGCAGCTGCATCAGGGGGATACATGGCGGCCTGTGGCGGAGACATAATAGTGGCAAATCCGGCTACAATAACTGGAAGCATTGGGGTTATAATGCAGTATACAAATTATGAAGGACTTTACGATAAATTGGGATTAAAAGAAATAACAATAAAGAGCGGTCCTTATAAAGATATGGGTTCTCCTACGAGAGATTTGACTCCGGAAGAGAAAAAGATATTGCAGGGGATTATAGATGATACTTATGAACAATTTGTAGAGATTGTATCTGAAGGGAGAAAGATACCCATAGAAAAAGTAAAAGAATTAGCAGATGGCAGAATATTCACAGGAAGGCAGGCTCTTAAAGTTGGTCTTGTGGATAAATTAGGGGATTTTTACGATGCGGTTGACATTGCAGCAAAAGAGGCTGGCATACAGGGCAAACCCGTGTTAAAATATTACACAACTCCAAACCCTTTGAGTATACTTTTTGGAGGCGGGGCAAAGAGCAATTTAGAAGGCACGGGACTTGAGATATTAAGGCTTTTGTTTATTGATAAATGGAGCTTAAATTACAAGTAGAGATGAGTTTGTTATGTGAGGATAAAGTTTATGTTTTATGAAATAGATGGTGTCTTTTATGACAAAGAAAAATTAAGTGAGTTTGTGAAAGAATACGAGCATTCCTGTAATAAACTAAAATGGCATTTGCAAAAATAAAACCCTCCTGGTAAAAAGGAAAGTGAAAAGGAAAGGGGGTAAAAAATGATACATTATATTTATCTTGATGGTATAAATGCACTTAAAGAGTTAAATTGGGAGGCATTTTTAAATAATTATCTTGAAAAGAATCGATTAGTTATAAAGGAATATTGCAATAATTTCTTTTTCACAAAAGAGGTGCCATGGGAAAGATGCATTGAAGAGTATAAAAAGCATTGGTTTGAAGAAAGTAAAAATAGGGAAGATTTGTTTTCTAAGTTTAATGAAGAAAAAATACGCTTTAATGTACCTAAGGGGATAGATAAAATTAAAGAAGTTTTTCCAGAAGCTGAAGATATAGATGTGTATGTGCTTATAGGGCTTTACAGTAGCAATGCTTTTCAATATTTTCTTGAAGGTCGACCTGCTTTAGGTTTAGCAGTAGAGGCTTGTGGGACGACTTTTTTTGGTATACCTATGCCTTATGAAGATATACCTTTATGGCTTTCTCATGAAATAGGCCATGCACTTCGCTATAAAAATCATTCACATCATTTGGCAAAATGGCTTTACCAAAATGGTCTGAAATTAGATAAAGCATTGGAGGAACTTCCGCTTTTTGAATTTTTAATTGATGAAGGCTTAGCAGTTATGACTACAAGATGGGGTTTTCCTGAAGAGCCTTTGCATAAAGTACTAGGATATACAAAAGATGTTTACCACTGGTGTGTAAATAATGAAAAAGAACTTTTGAGTAGGTTAAGAAATATTTGGGATAAACCTCCAGGTAAAGAAGAGTATTTTAGATATTTTAGTGGATATGATGAGAGTATTCCTCCACGCACAGGATATTATATTGGAATGCGCCTTATAGAAAGTTTTATTGAAAGGCACCCTGAAATAGATAAAAGTGAGCTTTTTACAATTCCTGCAGAGGAAATAGTATCACCGTCGTCATAGTGTAAAATCAAGTTAATAATTTCCGAAATGAATGAAGGAGGTTTTTGTCTCAGACATAAACCTCCCTCTATATAAGTTTTATTTTAAAAAGAATGCATTTCTATCCAAGAGGTTACCCTTCTATTTACCTGGTTACCCAAACTGTGCAAAACTGTGCAGTTTGGGCAGCTGGGGTATTTGTAGTCCGCCCTTCAGACTTTCCCAGTCCCAGCAGGCGGTATTTGGGAAAGCCATAGCCCCTGCCCCAAGAAGCAGGAACTCGCGCCTTTATGGGTCTCCCCACTTGCCCTGAATTAACAGCTTTTTTAGGGCAGAGAAGTCTCTTGGCACCTTCTCAGGGGAGAGTGGAGTCACCACCGCTGCCTTGAGAACTTGCCAGAAATCATGGGCACTAAAACTTGTTCCATCCAGAGGTTTTAGCACCCTTCCTGGCTCACTCTCAAGGCTTTGTAAAATTTCTATTGCTTTATTTATCTCTTTTAAGTGTTTTTTCTTCAACTGCTTGTTTCTGACTGTTTTCTCTACATGCTCTTTTAATTCTTCTAATTCATCTATAGTTAGTGCGTTAAGAAACTTTATATAATTGTCTGGTATCTTTTCTTCTCTGCCTAATCCTCTTCTTGCTATTACATAAGCTGCTGCTATGTCTTTTGTTATCATGTACTGCGGCGCATATTTTAACATGCCTATTATTGAGGTGTAAGAAGGATTGACTTCTATTACTTCTATCCCTTCCTTTTTTGCTAAAATTTTTATCTTTTTTAAAAGGGATTTGTAGCTAAAGTTATGTCTTATTCTCCTTGACTTTTTGCCTGAAAAGTCTCCTTTTTCTCCTTTGTTTTTTATGTCTAATTTTTCAATTACTATTGCTTTTCTTTTTTCTTTTGCTATCTTTACTATCTCATGAGCATACTGCCATCTGAAATACTCTCTCTTATCTGAATTGCCGCTTGCAAGTTCCGGCATTGGTATACTGCCATAGCTTATTAGATTTCCTTTTTCATCTACCTCTGCCCATGATATGTTGTCCGGATATGCGTTCACATCTATTCCTATGATTCCTTTTTCTTTTGTTATTTTTATTTCTGGATATTGTTCTTCAATGGCAATGTAGGCGTATATGCTGCCATTTTTGAGTTTTAGTTCTACAGAGTATGGTATGTTTGATTCGGCGATTTCCTGCAGGAGTTCTCCTCTTTTTTTATTCTTTTTGTAGCCTGCTTCTATTTTGGCGTATACATATTTTCTTTCCCCTACATTTATCCTTAAGAAAGTGCCGTTTTTTCTTACTTCTATTCTTGTGTTGAGATTTCCTTTTTTGCTTTTATC
>NZ_SLWU01000005.1 GCF_004345675.1 Caldanaerobacter subterraneus
GAATTAAGCAGTGATAGAATAAAAGAAGCGATAGGTTCAATGAATTTTGTGGAGATAGAGATAAATGGGAAGAAATATTTAATCAAACAAAAGATAGAGGAGGAAGCTGAAGACATATTGAAGGTGATGAAAATAAAAGCACCAAAAAATTTCATTACATATGAGGAAGGCATGGAATTAATTAGCATGAGAAAGTAATGTAGTGACAAATTTCACGCCCATTTTTTGTCAATACCTGTATTCCCAAGCCTTTTGGGTTTCAAACTGACAAAGTCAAGAAAAAAAGAAGGAGAGTATGCATATTTACAGGCTAAATTCGTCGTGGAGAACTCTTATGACCTCTTCTACCTTATCCTGACTTACCAGACAAGAGATGGTATTGTGTGAGTCTGCTGTCTGATATATTTCAATATTGCGCTTAGATAATGCTTTGATGACTCTAGCCATGACACCTGGCACTCCTCTTATTCTGTTGCCTATGATAGAAACTTTTGCGCAATTTGTCCTGTAGGAGTATTTCACCCCGTATTTTTCAAAAAGCCTTCTAAGTTTTTCAAAATCAGCTTCAGATATAGTAAACACCTGTTTGTCAGGGAATATGCTTATCAAGTCGATGCTAATTTTTTCTTCTCCTATCTTCTCAAATATATCCTGGACATTTTCTGTACTTTCAATTGTAATCTGGACCCTGTTGTTCATATTGGCAATGCCCGTTACCAATTTGTCTACTTCATATATGCTGTCGTAGGCATCACTGTAATTAGTTATGATAGTCCCGCCGCTGTCTGACATAGTATTTTTTATAATTAAAGGGATATTTCCCCTCATGGCTATTTCCACAGCTCGCGGGTGGACTACTTTTGCCCCTTGTTCAGCGAATTGAAAAACTTCATTGTAGCTTATTTTATCTATGATATGAGCAGTTGATACAATTCTTGGGTCTGCTGTCATTATCCCATCTACATCAGTGTATATCTCTACAGCTTCTGCTTTTAAAGCCACTCCTAAAAGCGCTGCTGTAGTGTCACTTCCACCGCGCCCCAATGTAGTGAGCTCTCCTTTTTGCGTGATTCCTTGAAAGCCTGCTACTACAGGGATTATTCCTTCTCTTAAAACTTCTAAAATTCTAGAAGGATCTACATTTATGACCTCTGCATTTCCAAAATTATCGTCCGTTATGATTCCAGCTTGTCCTCCTGTCAAAGCTTTTGCTTTATATCCTTTATTGGACAGAGTTGCAGCGAAAAGCACACTAGATATTATTTCACCGCAGTTCATTATTAAGTCAAGTTCTCTTTTTGGAATATCACTGTAAATTGATTTTGCCATGTTTATTAAAGTATCTGTGGCATAAGGGTCGCCGTTTCTCCCCATAGCAGACACTACTACTACCACGTTATAGCCATTTTTTACTGCTTCTATTACTTTTGAAACAGCTTTCTCTCTTTTTTCTTCTGAAGACACAGATGTTCCTCCAAACTTTTGCACCAATATTTTCACAGTCTCATCCTTTCTTTTTTAGTATCAGTTACTATTATACTTTACTACGGCACCAAAGAAAAGTACTTTAATAAAATTTTCTTGGCTTCCCTTCGAACTCAACTATGATCATGTCATCCCCTATTCTCTTTATAGCGTCCCAGGGAATTTCTATATAATTTCCCCTTCCTCTAAAAAATCCTCCTGGCTCGTAAAGCACTATTGAATGAATTTTCCCCGTATCTTCATCGATTATCAAATCGGAATCTTCCACCAAGCCCCAGCGCTTGCCGTCTACAATATTTACAATCTCTTTACTACCAAACTCACTCAGTCTCACAGACATTCCCCCCCCCTTATACCCCTGTATGGCCAAATCCTCTGTCCATCCTCTCTGTCTCTGAAAGTTCTTCTACTTCTATTATTTTAGGCCTTACTACTTGGTTTATCACCATTTGAGCAATTCTTTGACCTCTTTTAATTGTGACAGGCTGTTTACCGAGGTTTATGACAATCAGTTTAATTTCTCCTCTGTAATCAGAATCCACAGTTCCCGGAGTGTTTAATAAGGTTATACCGTAATTTAAGGCCAGACCGCTTCTAGGCCTTATCTGCGCTTCATAATTCGGAGGAAGTTCAATCTGTATTCCTGTAGGTATGAGTTCTACTTCACCTGGATTGATAGTTACCTCACCCTTTACATTGGCGTATAAGTCCATTCCCGCAGCTCCTTCGCTCATATAAGCGGGTAAAGGTAAATCTTTTGCATCTTCTGTTCTCTTTATCTTAAGCACTATTGACATTTTCCAACCACCTTTTATCTTTTTTATTAAGTTTACCCACGACAGATACAGTCATTTCTTCTGGCCTTATTATCTCTTTTGCCAGCTGGTTTACTTCCTCAAAAGATATTTCCTCCACTATCTTCAAAACATCCTCAATAAGATGCACTTTATCAAAAAGTAGAAGGGATTTTCCTATACTGCTCATTCTGGTGCTTATGCTGTCTTGGTCCATCAAGATATTTATTTTGAGTTGTTCTTTAAACTTGTCAAATTCCTCTTTAGTAAGGCCTTTTTTTGAAATTTCTTCAATTTCTTTTATTATCAAGTCATAGACTTTTCTAAAATTGCTCGGAGTCATACTTGCAAAAATTGTAAACATTCCTCCGGTCGGATAAGTTGCAGGGTATGAATAGATGGAATAGACTAAGCCCTTGTCTTCTCTTATTTTTTGAAAAAGTCTTGAACTCATGCCCCCACCAAAAGCATTGTTTGCAATTGCAAGAGCATATACCTTCTTTAAATCATAGGGTATTCCAGGGAGGCCGATGCAGAGGTTAACCTGCTCAAAATCTTTTTCGTAAAGAGAGACATCTTTGTGCCATAAGGGAGGGATAAGAGAAAAATTAGAAGTAGTTGGCTTAATTTTTGAAAGATAGCCTTCCAACACTTCAAATATTTCATCGTCAAAATTTCCCGCTATAGATACTACTATGTTGTCTTTAGTGTAGTGCCTCTCATAGTATTCTAGTATATGGTTTTTGCTCAAATTCTTAATTGTAGTAAATGTTCCCAGCACGGGCAGGGATAGAGAATGTCCTCTCCAGGCTGTTTTGGCAAGCAGGTTGTAAGCTACGTCTTCAGGTGAATCAAGTTCTGTCAATATTTCTTCAAAGACCACCTGTTTTTCTTTATAAATGTCTTCTTCGCAAAACGCAGGATTAAAAACCATGTCAAAGAGAATGTCAATGCCTTTTTTTATATGGCTATTTAAAACTTTTATATAAAAGCAAGTGTCTTCTTTTTCAGTAAAGCCGTTTAGCTGTCCACCTATGCTGTCCATCTCTTCAGCTATCTGCCTTGCGCTTCGCAAGTTAGACCCTTTAAACACAAGGTGTTCTATAAAGTGAGATATACCATTTATGTTTTTGGTTTCGTACATTGAGCCTGCTTTTATCCAAATACCTACGTAAACTGAATGAGCATAAGGTATTTTGCAACTTGCAACTTTCACTCCAGCTATCATCTTCTGTTGATACAACTTCATCCCCTCTGTCTTAAAAAATTTACTATTATTATAGCAAATTTATTTTTTGTCTACAATCACCTCTGAAACTTTAGTTATTTTAAAACCCTTTTCTTTCAACTGTTTTATTATTTCAGGAAGTGCTTCCACAGTGTTTTTTGTAGGATGCATGAGCACAATAGCTCCATTGTGGCACTTATTCATTACCCTTTCTACAATGGTTTGTGGAGATGGATTGCTCCAGTCTATGGTATCTAAACTCCATAAAATCACTTTGTATCCCAGTTCTTCCGCAATTTTCACTACTTGTTCGTTGAAGTCGCCATAAGGGGGTGCAAAGAGAGTAGGCTTTTCCCCAGTTATTTTCTCCAAAGCTTCTTCGCTCTTTTTTATATCCTTTTCACAATCCTCTTTTGACAAACTAGTATACTTGATGTGAGAATAACCGTGGCTTCCTATTTCATGCCCTTTTTTATAAATTTCCTTTACTACATCAGGATTTTTCTCTGCCCATTTTCCTTCAAAAAAAAATGTTATATGTACATCGTTTTTTTCAAAAATATCCAGCATTTTGGGTATGTACTCATCTCCCCACGCTACATTGCAGGCAAAAGCTATTTTCTTTTCTTTTGTATCGCCTCTGTATATGGGCTCATTGGTGTTAAATACAGAGACAGTTTTCATGAGAGCGAAAATTAGAAGTATCAATGCGAGCAAAGCCGCAATTGCAAGAAGCCATACAGTTTTCTTGCTAGGGTATTTTATATAAAAGATTTTCATTATAACACCACCTGTCTGGTATTCTCATTCTAATTTTATTCAGTCAGGCGGCGTTTATATTACTAAAAAATAAAAAACATAAACCGTGGAGGCGGTTTATGCCTTTACTTTTTTCTATTATCACTTTTCCTGTTATCACTTTCTTCTTCATCAGGCATAGCGTCTTTGCGAGACAATACAATTCTTCCGAGTTTGTCAATTTCTGTTACCTTAACCAATATATTGTCTCCCACTTTTACTACGTCTTCTACCCGGCGGACTCTCTTTTTGGACAGGTTAGAAATGTGAACTAATCCTTCTTTACCTGGGGCGATCTCTACAAAAGCTCCAAAAGGCGCAATTCTCAACACTTTTCCTAAATAGATTCCCCCAACTTCTATGTCCTTTGTTATAGCTTCAATCATCTGTTTAGCTCTTTCGCCGGCCTCAAGGTTAGGAGCTGTTATATACAGTCGACCGTCTTCTTCTATGTCGATTTTGACACCTGTCTCAGATATGATCTTTGTGATAGTCTTTCCTGCAGGGCCTATGATATCTCTTATCTTTTCAGGGTTGACTACCATTCTCACTACTCTAGGAGCATACTTGGAGAGTTCTTTCCTCGGTTCTTTTATGACTTCCAGCATCTTTTGGAGCACGTATAGTCTCGCCTTCCTTGCCTTTTCCAAAGCCATTTGCAGGATATCTCTATCAATGCCAGGTATTTTGATATCCATCTGAATAGCAGTTACGCCTTTTTCTGTTCCAGCTACTTTAAAGTCCATGTCTCCGAGGAAGTCCTCAATTCCCTGTATATCAGTCAGAATTAGTACTTCATCTTCTTCTTTTATGAGTCCCATTGCAATTCCAGCAACCGGTGCTTTGATTGGCACTCCCGCGTCCATCAAAGCCAAAGTGCTTCCGCACACACTCGCCTGTGATGTAGAACCGTTAGAGCTCAATACTTCAGACACTAAGCGTATTGTGTATGGGAATTCTTCTTCAGAAGGAATTACTGGTTCTAGTGCCCTTTCTGCCAAGGCTCCGTGTCCAATTTCCCTTCTTCCAGGGCCTCTCAGTGGCCTTACTTCTCCTACACTATAGGGTGGGAAGTTGTAATGGTGCATGTAACGCTTGAATTCTTCATCTCCAATTCCTTCTAAAATCTGTATATCACCTATTGCTCCAAGAGTAGCTACTGTGAGCACTTGAGTTTGTCCTCTTGTAAAAATAGCAGAACCGTGAGTTCTTGGCAGTACTCCTACTTCGCACCATATCGGCCTTATATCGTCAAGCCCTCTTCCATCTACCCTTATCTTTTCTTCCTTTATCATCTTTCTCATCTGTTCTTTCATTATTTTGTAGAGGACTTCGTCAATATCTGCTAGATTATCGGGGTACTCATCTTTAAAGTGCTCAAGTACTTCCTGTTCTACCTTGTCTAAGTTGTCATTTCTCTCTTTCTTTTCAGGAGTTCTTAAAGCGTTATATATTTTCTCTGTAGCATATGCTCTTACTTTTTCCTCCAGCTCCTTGTCAATTTCGTGCAGTACGACTTCTGCCTTAGGAACTCCTACTTCTTTTACAATCCCTTCTATAAATTCTACAATCTGTTTTATATATTGATGAGCATACACTATCGCATCAAGTATTGTCTCCTCAGGCACTTCTTTCGCTCCAGCTTCCACCATTACAATTGCATCTTTTGTTCCAGAAACTACTAAGTGCATTAAGCTCTTTTCTCTCTGCTCATAGGTGGGATTTATGACAAACTTTCCGTCCACCAGGCCTACTGCCACAGAACCTGTGGGGCCGTTAAAGGGTATGTCGGATATAGAGAGCGCAACAGAAGAACCTATCATAGCTACAATTTCTGGCTGCGCATCAGGGTCCACTGATAACACAGTAGCTATGACCTGCACGTCATTTCTGTATCCTTCTGGGAATAGAGGCCTTATAGGTCTATCTATTAACCGAGCTGATAAAATAGCTTTTTCGCTGGGCTTCCCCTCTCTTTTGATAAAACCGCCGGGAATTTTCCCAATAGAATACAATCTCTCTTCGTATTCAACCGTCAAGGGGAAAAAGTCAATTCCTTCTCTCGGCTCTTTTGAAGCGCAGGCAGTAACCAGCACAACTGTATCGCCGTATTTCACCCATGCTGCTCCATTGGCCTGCTGTGCCACTTTCCCGGTCTGGACTACAAGCTTCCTGCCTGCCAGTTCCATTTCAAAAGTTCGTTCTTCCATACCTTCCTCATTTTCCTCCTTTCATTTGTAAATTTTTATCAGAAAATAGAGCGAAAAAGTCGCTCTATTTTCTGAGGTCTAATTTTTCAATTATAGCGCGGTACCTGTTTATGTCTTTCTTCATCAGGTAGTTTAAGAGCGCCCTTCTCTGGCCTACCATTTTAAGAAGACCTCTTCTTGAATGGTGGTCCTTTTTGTGCACCTGAAGATGCTCTGTCAACCTGTTTATTCTCTCCGTCAAAAGGGCAATCTGAACCTCGGGTGAACCAGTATCTGTCTCATGCAGCTTGAATTTATTGATTATTTCTGCTTTCTTTTCTTTGTCCAGCACGTTCTCACCTCCATTTTCTAGAATACGCCCTATGCACAGAATACCGCCGGAGGTGCGGATAATCTGAGCATAAGGTAAATTCGCTATTTTATTTTATCACATAATGTTTTTGTTGTAAAATATTTTTAAAGCTTTTTGCATATTCTATATCTTTAAGGACCTGCTCTTTTAAGGCCTGTAGACTTTCAAATTTAATCTCATCTCTTATCCTTTTTATAAACTCAATTTCTATACCTTCCCCATAGATATATCCTTCGAAATCGAGAATATGAGTTTCAACTGATAATCTTGTTTCGCCGAAAGTCGGCTTAAATCCGACATTTGTCACAGAAATAAAATTATTTCCTTTTATTTTTGCTCTTGCGACATATACCCCTCTTTTTGGCAAGACCACTTCTTCAGGGACTTCTACGTTAGCTGTAGGGAATCCCAAAATTCTTCCCATTCCCTTTCCTTTTACAATTTTCCCTTCAATTGAAAAATAGCGGTTTAAAAGCACATTGGCCTTTTCAATATTCCCTTCCTTTATAAGCTCCCTTATGAGGCTGCTGCTAACTGTAATCCCTCCATAAGTCACTTTAGGCACTACATGTACCTCATAAGAACAAATAAAAGAATACTTCTTGAGCATTTCTACATCTCCTAAGCCTTTATGCCCAAAGCGGTAGTTAGGGCCTACCACAGCTACTTTCATTTTTAAACTATCCACTAGAATATTTTTTATAAACCTTTCAGGAGAGAGGAGGGAAAGTTCTTTTGTAAAATCAAAAAAAATCCCGTAGTCCAGCGAAAATGACTTTAAAACTTCTATCTTTTGTGACAAAGTAGTAATTAGTTTAGGAGCTTTGTCAGGTTCTAAGATTTTAGAAGTATGCTGTTTGAAAGTGAATACAGCGCTTTTAAGTTTTTTATCTCTGGCTATGGAAACTGCATCCTCAATGAGCTTTTGATGGCCAATGTGTACTCCATCAAAATTTCCAAGAGCTATCACTTTTTCTTCTAGATTAGCTGAGAAATTGGTTTCGTCAAGTATTATCAAAATTCTTTCCCCCTTAGAAAAGTCTTTTTGGTCGTATTTTTTCCCCTTCTGCCACTCCAATTCCTATAAAAATTCCATGATTATCATACAACTTTACTAAAGAATTTTCAACATTGTAAGTATTTCTGATAAATTGGCCATTTAAAATTTTATTGGAAGAAACTTCATCAAGTTCCACGGAAGGAAATTTTATAAACTTATCTACGGGCTGTACTTCTGCCTTTCCCTCCTTTATCTCCTCCAGCGTATATGAAGATTCAATGTCAAAGTCTCCGACCTCTGTCCTTATGAGAAAAGACATGTGGCCTGGAACTTCAAGTTTCTTGCATATATCTCTCACAAGAGCTCTTACATAAGTGCCTTTGGAACACTTTACATCTAACAGCAGATGGTACGGAGCATCGTATTTTATTAATTCTAACTCATAAACTGTCACTTTTATGGGTGGAATTTCCACTTCTTCGCCTTTTCTCGCATATTCATAGAGCTTCTTTCCTTTTACTTTTTTTGCAGAATAAATGGGTGGTATCTGTTGTATTTCCCCTTTAAACTGGCTTAAAACTTCATGTAATTTTTCCAAAGTAAATAAGGGAACAGGGCCACTTTCAACGATTTTGCCACTTTTATCTAGGGTATCAGTAGAAAAACCAAAAGTTATTTCAAATCTGTACCTTTTGTCATGTTCCATCAGGTAAGAAGTGAACTTGGTAGCTCTTCCCATGCATACAGGTAAAACTCCAGCTGCATCTGGATCAAGAGTTCCTGTGTGGCCCACTTTTTTCATGCCGTAAATTTTTCTTATAAAATCCACCACATCGTGAGAAGTCATGCCAGGAGGTTTTAGCACATTTAAAACGCCGTCCACACTCATTTTTCTAACTCCTTAAAGACTTCTTTAAGGATTTTCTCTCTTGCTTCTTCGATAGTCCCCTCTATTGTACAGCCAGAGGCCCTTACATGCCCTCCTCCTCCAAAAGTGCTGGCGATTTTGTTTACATCTACTTTTTCCTTTGACCGTAAGCTCACTTTCACTTCACCCTCTTTTTCTACAAGGAGCACTGCTACTTCCACTCCTTCAATGTTTCTTCCATAGCTTACTATATTTTCTAAATGAGATAAATCTGTTCCTGTCTCTTCAAAATCCTTTTTCAAAATCTCCATATATGAAACCAGGCCATCTTTGTACAAAGTAAGGCTTTCTAAAGCTTTCCCTAAAAGTTTTGCTTTGTTGAACTTGAGGGAATTAAAGACTTTTTCTGCCACTTCTCTAAACCTTGCCCCATTGTTTATCAAGTCTCCTGCTATGTGATGAGTCATAGAAGTGGTGCTCTCATAAGTAAAACCACCTGTATCAGTTAAAATAGCAGTGTAAAAACTTGTAGCTATCTCTTCATCAAAGTCTATACCGAGAAGTTTCACCAATTGATAAGCTATTTCGGCAGTAGCAGCTGCGTTTGTGTCTACGTAATTTAACTTTGCGTAAAGGGTATTGGAAATATGATGGTCAATATTGACTGTGATAGGTCCTTTGTCAAGGAATTCTTTTGAAGACCCTAACCTTTCTTCATCGGCACAGTCAAATATTAACACTAAGTCTGCTTTTTTGTCAAAAGGGCGGGATATCTTGTCTACATTTGGGACGAAGCTGTACATCTCTGGCAGCTGGTCGTCTATAAAAGCAGATACGTCCTTGCCCATCTTTTTTAAGACTTTGTACATTCCAGTGACAGACCCTATAGCATCTCCATCAGGTACTACATGTGTAAGGAGAATTACGCTTTCTGCCTTTTTTATTTCGTTAACTACGTCTATCAGTATCAATTGTCATCACCCTCTTGTTTGTTCAGTTCTTTTAAAATTTCTGAAATTTTTGCGCCGTATTCTATAGAGTGGTCCAGTTCAAATATTATTTCCGGGGTATATCTCATTTTTATTCTGCGGCCTATTTCGTGCCTGATGTATCCAGCTGCGCTTTTTAATCCTTCAAAAGTTTCTCTCTTTTCTTCTTCACTGCCATATATGCTTACATACACTTTTGCATATCGTAAATCTTTAGTCACTTCTATATCCGTTATACTGACCATAGCTTTAATTCTCGGGTCTTTTATTTCTTCCAATATCATTTTGCTTATTTCTTTTTTCAATTCCTCGGATAATCTATGGCTTCTGTACTGCATTTTTCTCATCCTTTCTTCTTAACGAAAGATTTCTTCCATTGTGTATGCTTCTATGATATCTCCCTCTTTTATGTCATTGAACTTCTCAATGCCTATTCCGCATTCAAATCCCTGCTGTACTTCTCTCACGTCGTCTTTAAACCGCTTTAAAGAAGCTATTTTGCCTTCATATATGACTATGCCGTCTCTTACTATTCTCACATCTGCATTTCTTGTAATTTTGCCACTTAGAACATAGCAACCTGCGACATTTCCTACACCAGGTATCTTGAATACAGCTCTTACTTCAGCTCTTCCCAGCTCTACCTCTTTGTACTTGGGTTCTAACATTCCCTTCATTGCTGCTTTTACATCTTCAATAGCATCGTATATTATTCTATAAAGCTTTATCTCTACTTTCTCTTTTTCTGCAAGCGTTTTTGCGTTTGTCTCAGGCCTTACGTTGAATCCTATTATTATTGCATTTGAAGCCGAGGCCAGCATTACATCTGTCTCAGTGATGGCTCCTACTGCTCCGTGTATGACTCTTACTCTGACTTCTTCATTGCTCAGTTCCTCCAAAGACTTTCTCAATGCCTCTACTGAACCCTGCACATCAGCTTTTATGATCACATTAAGCTCCTTTACAGTACCTTCCTGTATCTGTCTGAAGAGGCCTTCCAGAGAGACTTTCTGCTTTTTCTTGAGTTCTAACTCTCTTTGAACCTCTTTTCTTTTCTCTGCAAGTTCTCTCGCTTTTTTCTCATTTTCCACCACTACAAATTTATCTCCAGCCTCTGGCACTTCGGAAAAGCCCAAAATTTCTACAGGTATAGAAGGACCAGCTTTTTTGATCTTTCTCCCTTTGTCGTCAAACATCGCTCTTACTTTTCCATAAGTAGTTCCTGCAATTACAGCATCTCCCACCTGAAGCGTTCCATTCTGGACTATTACTGTAGCCACTGGCCCTTTCCCTTTTTCCAGTTTTGCCTCTATTACAGTTCCACGAGCTGGTTTGTTGGGATTTGCTTTTAGGTCTTCCATTTCTGCTACCAGCAGTATCATCTCTAAAAGGTCGTCAATTCCTATATTCTTTTTAGCAGAGACGGGAACACAGATTGTGTTACCTCCCCATTCTTCTGGCACAAGTCCTAGTTCACTGAGCTCTGTTTTTACCCTATCTGGATTGGCTGTAGGCAAATCAATCTTATTTATAGCCACAATCAGAGGCACATTTGCTGCTTTTACGTGGTTGATAGCTTCAATTGTCTGCGGCATCACTCCATCGTCAGCAGCTACTACTAGCACAACTATGTCAGTGACACTAGCGCCTCTCGCTCTCATCGCAGTAAAAGCCTCGTGACCAGGAGTATCTAGAAATACTACCTTTTTGTCGTTTATCTCCACTACAGAAGCTCCTATGTGCTGCGTAATTCCGCCTATCTCTTTCATAGTTACATTTGTCTTTCTGATGGCGTCCAATAAAGAAGTCTTTCCGTGGTCTACGTGTCCCATCACTGTAACTATAGGAGGACGAGGTTTCAAATCCTCTTCTCTATCAGGTGTATCCTCAAATAGGGCTTCCAGTTCATCTTTAACCTTTTCCTTATCCACCAGGAAACCGTACTCTTCCGCTATTTTTGAAGCTGTTTCAAAGTCTATTTGCTGGTTTACAGTAACCATTATTCCCTGTGCTATCAATTTTTTTATTATTTCAGTAGGATTTACCTTCATTTTTTCAGCCAATTCTTTGACGGTGAGAAATTCAGGAATTGTTATTATTTTAATTTCATCTTCTTTAGCGCTTTCTTCTGAGACAAATTTTTTCTGGAACTTCCTGTTCTTTTTGCCGCCCTTTTTAAAACTCTTTTTGTAAGCTCTTTTCTCTTCTCTGTCCTCATAAAAAGAGTCTTCCTCTATTTCCTTTTCTTCTTTGTCCTGTGCCTCCTGTTCATGAATTCTCTGATCTTTTTGCTTCTCTTTAGGTTTTTCTGTGAGCAGGTCTTTTATTAATTCTACTTCTTCGTCCTCCAAAGTGCTCATGTGGTTTTTTACTTTTATGTCTAAATCACTCAATTTGGAGAGAAGATCTTTGCTGGAAATATTAAGTTCTTTTGCTAATTCGTATACCCTTGTTTTGGACATATTATTCACCTCCATAATTTTCCCCCTTTGCCGCCTCCTTGAGTAGTTTCATAAATCCTTCATCAGTAATAGCTATGATTCCGACTATTTCTCTTCCTATCGCTCTACCTAAATCCTGTTTGTTCGAATAGACAAGATAGGGGACTTTTTTGTCCGCACATAGTTTAATAAATTTTTCTGAACTTCTTTTAGAAAAATCTTCAGCTATGACCACCAAAAAAACTTTTCTGGTTTTTAAATATTTTTCCACACTGTAACTGCCTGAAACCAATTTACCCGCCTTTTTTGCCAAACCGAGTATAGAGTGAAATCTGTCATTCCTCATCCATTATCTCCCTCTTCAATTGTTCGTATATTTCTTGTGATATAGGGACTTCCAGCGCCTTCTCAAGCCTTTTATGCTTAAAAGCCTTTTCAAGGCAGTTTACATCCCTGCATATATAGGCACCTCTTCCTGCCACTTTACCTGTTGGGTCTATTTGAACTAAAAAGTCTTTGGCGCGTCTTACTATCCGTATAAGCTCTTTTTTAGGCTTCATCTCTTGGCAGCCAAGGCACATTCTCATCGGAACTTTTTTTACTTTCATTTTTCCACCTCACTCAACTTTTGACCATCGACTCGCTTTTTATATCTATCTTCCATCCAGTGAGCTTCGCTGCTAGCCGCGCATTCTGCCCCTCTTTACCTATTGCCAAAGAGAGCTGATAATCTGGTACAATTACCCTTGCCACTTTTTCTTTCTCGTCTACAATCTCGACGCTTATAGCTTTTGCAGGGCTTAGTGCATTCATGATAAACTCCTGAGGTTTTGAACTCCACTTCACAATGTCTATCTTTTCTCCTTTTAATTCATTGACAACAGCCTGAACTCTAGAACCTTTGTAGCCCACACAGGCTCCAATAGGGTCTACATTGGAGTCTCTGCTGAACACAGCCATTTTTGTGCGGGAACCTGGTTCTCTCGCAATGCTCCTTATTTCAACTATACCCTGCTGAATCTCGGGCGATTCTAGTTCAAAAAGCCTTTTAACCAGCCCAGGATGAGACCGAGAGATTATGATTTGAGGCCCTTTTGTGGTCTTTTTTACTTCTACGATGTACACCTTTATCCTGTCTCCAGGTGAAAAAGTTTCTCCCGGGATTTGCTCAGAAGGAGTAAGTATTGCCTCCACCCTTCCTAGATTGATGAGCACGTTATTTTTTGCTGCTCTTGTCACAATCCCAGTTACTACTTCCGTCTCTTTTGCCAGGAACTCTTCGTAAATCACATTTCTTTCTGCTTCCCTTATCCTCTGTATTACCACCTGTTTTGCGTTCTGTGCCGCAATCCTGCCAAAGTTTTTGGGAGTTACTTCTATATCTACAATATCGCCAATCTGGTATTTTTTATTTATCTTCCTCGCATCTTCCAAGCTTATTTCCAAAAGGTCATTTTTTACTTCTTCCACCACAGTCTTTTGGGCATATACCTTAACATCTCCTGTCTCTCTGTCCATTACAATCTTCACGTTTTGGGCTGTTCCGTAATTTTTTCTGTAGGCAGAAACCAAAGCCGCCTCTATAGCCTCAAACATGGTCTCTTTAGGTATTCCTTTTTCTTCGCATATTGAATTCAATGCCTCAATAAATTCTGCATTCATTGCGCTTATTCTCCCTCCTTAATTTTAAAACTTTATCACAGGTTTAACAAGCCTTACATTCTTCATTTCAAACTCCCTTTTCTCTCCATCACATAGGAGGATTATTTTATCCCCTGTGAACTCAAGGAGCTCTCCTGCAAATTTTTTTCTCTTGCCAATGGGCTGGTAAAGAGATACTTCAACTTCTTTCCCAAGGTTTCTCTTGAAATCGCGAGGAGTCCTTAAGGGCCTGTCAAGCCCTGGCGAGGATACTTCCAAAATATAGCTGTGATCTATCGGGTCTACCTCATCCAATCTATCGCTTAAGTACTCGCTCACCAGCTGACAGTCATCAAGCGTTATCCCGCCTTCTTTGTCTATATACACCCTCAAATACCAGTACTTGCCTTCTTTTTTATACTCCACATCTACCAGTTCAAAATTATTCTCTTCCAATATTGGCATCACCAATTCTTTTGTAATTTCCTCAATCCTAGACATCTCCGATCCTCCTTAAATATAAACTAAAGAGTGGGAAACTCCCACTCTTTTTAAAGTCCTCTAGGTTGCCATACTAATTATACCATACACCTTCTGGTAAAGCAATATCAAAATAAACTTAATTGATTAGATTCTGGCAAATCTTCTAAACATCCATACTGTTTTAATATTTCAATAACAGTTTTACTTACCCTGGTTCGATTCCTGAAATCTTCAATGGATATAAATTTGCCATTTTCTCTCTCCTGGGCAATTGCCTTTGCGGCCTGTATTCCCACTCCTTCAAGAGAATTTAGTGGAGGCAAAAGTCCTTCTTCTGTAATTAAAAACTTCTCGGCATCGGACCTGTATAGGTCCACATTTGTGAATTTGATGCCCCTTAAGTACATCTCAAGTGCTACCTCTAATACTGTCAACAAGTTTTTCTCTTTTGGTGTAGCGTTGTTGCCCTTCGCTTCAATTTCTTTTATTGCCCTTTTTATGCTCTCTTTGCCCCCTAAAACTATGTCTAAGTTAAAGTCATCTGCTCTCACAGTAAAATAGGTAGCATAGAAAGCTTCAGGATAATACACCTTAAAATACGCAATTCTAAATGCCATGATCACATAGGCTACAGCGTGAGCTTTTGGGAACATGTATTTTATCTTCTGGCAGGACTGTATAAACCAGTCGGGCACGCCGTGTTTTTTCATCTCTTCAATTTCTTCCTGTGTAACGCCTTTTCCTTTTCTAACATTTTCCATTATCTTAAAGGAAAGCTTTTTATCCATTCCTTTGCTTATTAAGTAAAGCATTATGTCGTCTCTTGCAGCAATTACTTCCTTTAAAGTAGCGATCCCTTCTCTTATTATATCCTGCGCATTATTTAACCATACATCTGTTCCATGAGAAAGCCCACTTATCCTGACAAGCTCATCAAAAGTTGTGGGACGGGTCTCAATTAGCATCTGTCTCACAAACTTTGTTCCAAACTCAGGAAGCCCTAGCGTTCCAACGGGAGTGCCAAGTTCCTCAGGGTCTATTCCCAAAGCTTCTACGCTTGTAAAAAGGCTCATGGTCTTTTTGTCGTCCAGAGGTATTTTTCTGGCATTTACACCTGTCAAATCCTCCAGCATCCTTATTACAGTAGGGTCATCATGCCCCAGTATGTCCAATTTTAGAAGCTTTCCACTCAAAGAATGGTAATCAAAATGGGTAGTTATGACATCGGTATCTTCCGCATCTGCAGGCCTTTGAATTGGAGTAAAGTCGTAAATGCTTTTGTCCTTTGGAACCACCATGACTCCTCCGGGATGCTGTCCTGTGGTTCTCTTTATGCCTGTACATCCCATTGTCAGCCTTTTTATTTCTGACTTGTGTACAGTTAAATTCCTCTCTTCAAAGTATTTTTTCACATATCCGTAAGCAGTCTTATCCGCCAGCGTTCCAATAGTACCTGCCCTGAAAACATGGCCTTTTCCAAAAAGTTCTTCAGTGTACCTGTGAGCTATGGGCTGATATTCTCCAGAAAAGTTTAGGTCTATATCCGGCTCCTTATCTCCTTCAAAGCCCATAAACACTTCAAAAGGTATGTCAAAGCCGTCTTTTTTCATCAAAGTGCCGCAGTTAGGGCAGTACTTGTCAGGCATGTCAACTCCGCAGCCAAAAGACCCGTCCGTCACAAACTCTGAGTGTTTGCATTTTGGACACACGTAATGAGGAGGCAGCGGATTTACCTCTGTAATGCCGCTCATAGTAGCTACCAGAGAAGACCCTACAGAGCCTCTTGAACCAACCAAATATCCATCCTGCAGCGACTTTGATACTAGCTTCTGAGCTATTACGTACATTACAGCGTAACCGTTGTTTATTATGGCGTTTAGCTCTCTGTCAAGCCTTTCCTGCACAATTGGAGGCAATGGGTCACCGTATATCTCATGAGCTTTTTCAAGGGTAATCCTTCTTAATTCTTCTTCTGCCCCTTCGATGACAGGCGGAAAAGTTCCCTCAGGAATAGGCTTTACATCTTCCACAATTTCCGCAATTTTATTTGGATTTTCAATGACTACCTCTCTGGCAGCTTCTTCTCCTAGATATTCAAACTCCATAAGCATTTCTTCAGTTGTCCTAAAGTAAAGAGGAGGCTGTCTGTCCGCATCCTTATACCCTTTGCCCGCCATTAATATTTTTCTGTACACATCGTCCCACGGGTCTAAAAAATGCACATCTCCTGTTGCTACTACCAGCTTGTTGTACTTTTTCCCAAGTTCGTATATCTTTCTGTTTATTTCTTTAAGTTCTTCTACGCTTCTTACCTCTCCTCTTTCAATCAAAAATTCGTTGTTCCCCACAGGCTGAATTTCCAAATAGTCGTAAAAGTTGATTATATCTTCGAGCTTCTTTTCCTCCAAGTTAGAAACCAAGGCTCTGAACACTTCTCCCTGCTCACAGGCAGACCCTATGATCAGCCCTTCTCTCATTTTCACCAACAGACTCTTTGGTATTCTGGGGGTGCGGTGGAAAAACTCCAGGTTTGACCTAGATATTATCTCGTATAAATTCCTTAAACCCTTCTGGTCCTTTACCAAAATTGTCACATGGTATACAGGCAATTTTTTTACGTCCACTTCCCTTTCCATCAAAACCGAGTTGATTTCGCTTACACTCTTTATGCCTATTTCTTGCAGCTTTTCTAGCATCTTAATGAAAATTTCTGCTGTAGCCTTCGCGTCTTCCACGGCCCTGTGGTGATGCAAAAGCTTTACTTCAAAAAATTCAGCAAGAGTGTCGAGTTTGTAATTTTTAAGCTCTTGGTACAGATGCCTGCTCAACTCAAGCGTATCTAAGACAGTGTTTTCAACAGTCAAACCTAGTTTCTTAGCCTTTGATTTAATAAAGGACACATCAAAATTGGCATTGTGTGCTACCAGAACTGCTCCTTTTGCAAATTCCAAAAATTTAGGCAACACCTCTTCTATTAAAGGAGCATCTTTAACCATTGATTCATCGATTCCTGTGAGTTTTGTGATGAAAGAAGAAATGGGTATTTGAGGATTTACAAAAGTTTCAAAAGTATCTACTATTTTCTTGTTTTTGATCTTGACAGCACCAATCTCTATTATCTCGTCATTTATGTTTGAAAGGCCTGTGGTTTCGATATCAAATACCACAAATTCGCCTTCCAAACTAGCTTCGGATTCTCCAGTGACAATTGGTATTCCGTCATCCACCATATACCCTTCCATTCCGTATATAACCTTAACCCCATACTCTCGAGATGCTTCCATTGCCTCTGGAAAAGCTTGAACCACTGCGTGGTCTGTTATTGCAACAGCCTTGTGTCCCCATTCTGCCGCTCTCTTTATCACTTCAGTAGCAGAAGGGACGGCATCTAAAGTGCTCATCTGGGTGTGAAGGTGAAGCTCCACTCTCTTTTCTTCGGACAAATCCATTCTCTTTTTTGGAGGAATGAGCTCTAAGTCTTTCAAATCAATTACAAGGTCTCCTTCGTACTTATCGTATATCACATTTCCTCTTAACCTGACAAAAGTTCCTACATCTATTTCATCTTTCAAAATTTCATATTTTTCTTCTGTCAAAAAGGTTTTGACAAGTATTGAACTAGTATAATCTGTAATGTCAAACACCATGAGAACTTTTGACTTCAACTCTTTAAAATCAATAGAAAATATTTCTCCTTCAATCACTACCTCATCGGTTTCTGCACTTACATCCTTAATAGAGATAGGTTTAGCTTTAATTTCTTTGCCAAGGAGAACTCTATTTTCTTCAGACCTACTCTTCTCCTTTTTAGACTTCTCATCTTTTTGGATAACTTCCTCAATTGCTTTTATGTCTTCTTCGATTATTTTTTCTGCAATTTCTTCCCCTTCTTCTGAAAAAATAAGTTCTACATCTAAATTAAGTTCATACCTGTTCCTTAAAAATTCTCTTATTGCAAAATCTAATTTGCTGCTTTTAGCCATTTCGTAAATTGCGTAAGTTGGAGCCTTTACAGTTATCCTATTCTGTCCCTCTTTTGCGACATCACAGGTCTTTAAAAAACTTAAGGAAGAAGGGTACTCTTCGCTAAGCTCTAATACTACTTTCTCCCAGTTTTCCAAAACCTCTTCTACTGTTGATAAAGAAGGGCTTTCCACCACAATCTTTATCTCCTTTAGAGAAGGAAAGCTTTCCTCCAAAAAAGACTGAAATTCTGAGAGCTTTTGTGCATTTGATGAGAAAGAGGAGACAACCACAGTGAGTTTTCGGCTCTTTTTTTCAACTCTTACTTTTTTTATTTGCATGTTTTCCAAGAAAGTCGCTGGAACCATGTTCTATCCCTCTTTCTAAACCCACATTCTCAATATTTCAAAGTACATCTTCATTCTGGCAGCAAATCCTTTTACAAATCCCAATTTTTCCTCCTTCATTACGTGAGTTATGTTTTCTAGTGGAACGGTCACAACTCTTAAATTATTTTTTTTGGCATATCTGTTCAAAGCAACTTCTACACCAAATTTGCTGATTTCCATCTCTTTTATATCTTCTAAAAATTTCTTTTTTATGGCCCTCTGCCCAGAGAGAAAGGGTGCTATCTTCTGAGCTAAGTCAGTTGACTTCCTGCCCCCTGAAAAAATGCCCACAGTCATATCCGCCTCGTCTTTTACTACAGGCATGACAAGGGAATAGAAGTGCTTTTCAGTAAAGCCTATTAAATCTGCATCCAGCATGACTATTATATCTCCTTTTGCATTTAAAACTCCTTCTTTTAGCGCTTTTCCCTTGCCTTGATTTTTTTCTAGATTTATCACTTTAACTTTATATTTCTTCGCTTCCTCTTCTGTGTTATCCGTTGAACCGTCATTTACCACAATAATTTCGTCTATCACATCAATTTTCTCAAGGACAGAAAGTACTCTTCCAATGTTTTTCCCCTCATTGTAAGCAGGCACGATGACAGAAATCATTATTTTTATTCCTCCTTGACCATCTTCTCAATTTCTTTGAGAAGTTCTTCTAAAAGGTGTTCTTCTTTAACTATCTTGTATATCTTTCCTTTTTTGAATATAACCCCTTCTCTATCTCCTCCTGCAATTCCAATGTCTGCTTCTTTTGCTTCTCCAGGTCCATTTACCACACAGCCCATGACAGCCACTTTAAGAGGTTTTTTTATATGAGATGTTCTTCTTTCAACCTCAGTAGCTAATTTAATGACATCTATTTTTGTCCTGCCACAGGTAGGGCATGAAATGACCTCTACCCCTTCTTTGAGCAGTCCTAAAGCGCGCAAAATCTGTCTTCCTACCCTAACTTCGTGCACGGGATCGCCTGTCAAAGAAACCCTTATTGTATCCCCTATTCCCATGTAAAGAAGAGTGCCTATGCCGATCGCTGATTTAATAGTTCCGCTTTCCAAAGTTCCAGCTTCTGTAATTCCAAGGTGGAGTGGATAGTCCACCTTGGAAGAAGCTAATTTATATGCTTCTATTGTAAGGGGCACATTGGAAGTTTTTAAAGAAATCACTATATCGTAAAAGCCAAGTTTTTCTAAAAGGCGCACACTTTTTAAAGCGCTCTCTACTACCGCTTCAGGGGTTATACCGCCGTATTTATTTAATATCTCCTTTTCTAAAGACCCTGCATTTACTCCTATCCGTATAGGTATACCCCTTTCCTTTGCAGCTTCTACTACTTTTTTTATATTTTCTTCCCTTCCGATATTTCCGGGATTTATTCGTATTTTATCAGCGCCATTTTCTATAGATTTAATAGCCAATCTGTAGTCAAAGTGTATGTCTGCCACCAAAGGGATATTTATATGCTTTTTTATTTCTTTTATAGAGTAAGCAGCCTTTTCATCTGGTACAGCTACCCTTATTATATCACATCCTTCTTCTTCCAGCCTCTTTATCTGCTCTACCGTCTTTTCCACATCGTGAGTATCAGTGTTTGTCATTGACTGAACGAGGATCGGGTTATTCCCTCCTATTTTCTTATTTCCTATCTTGATTTCGCGGGTCAATTTCCTCATCTTTATCACCTAATTTAGAAAATTCGCATTATATCCCTGTAAGTAGCAAATATGAGCAAAGCGATCAACAGCAAGAAGCCTAAGTAATGGATATAACCTTCTTTTTCCGGTGGCAGTGGCTTGCCCCTTACAGCTTCTGCCAGCACAAATAGAATTCTTCCGCCGTCCAAAGCAGGAAAAGGCAAGAGGTTGAAAAGCCCCAGATTTACACTTATCAAAGCAGAAAAAGCTAATAAGTTTATCATGCCTGTCTTAGCTACAGTTCCTACTGCCTGGACGATTCCCACCGGTCCCATTATTTCGTTCACAGATACTTTTCCAGAAATTAACATTGCCAGTGACAAAACTATTAACTTGGAGAAATAAATGGTTCTATCAACAGCGGTTTTAACAGCAAGCAAAAAAGACCTTTCGTAGGCTGGAACTATCCCAATCATCACTTTAGAAGCTTTTTTATCAAATACAGGAGTGACTTCCTTTTTTATTATTTTATTGTCCCTTTCAATTTCCATCACAAGAGTTTTCCCATTGCTTGAACTTATGGCTTTTTCTAACTGTTCCCAGGAGTTTATCATTATATCGTTTATCATCAAAATTTTATCTCCCGGCAATATGCCAGCCTTTTCTGCAGGGTAACCTTCCATCACTGTTTGCACTTTAGGAACAGGGCTCCCGATGTAGAAGAATACTATAAACAAAAGCAAAAAAGCCAGCAGTATGTTCATTAAAGGTCCTGCTGCAAATACTGCAAGCCTTACAGGCCAGGGCTTGTTTATTATGGCTCTCGGGTCAGAAGACTTCTCATCCTCTCCCTCCAGTGCCACATATCCTCCGAAAAGAAGCGCTCTAAAAGAATATTCAGTTTCACCGTATTTCTTTTTAAAAAGCCTTGGACCAAATCCTATTGAAAATTCGTTTACTCTTGCTCCAGAAAGTTTTGCTACTATAAAGTGACCAAACTCGTGAAACATCACTAGAACACTCAAGACTATGATGCTTAAAATTATAGTCAACTCCTATCACCTCAAATACTTTCTCATTATCCTTTCTCTCGTTTCAAGGTCTACACTTATTATATCATCCAAAGTAGGGTTTTGTATATTTTTATGATTCTCTAAAGCTTCTTCTATAATCTCTGCAATTTCTAAAAAATTTATTTTGTTCTGCAAAAATAAAGACACTGCTACTTCATCTGCCGCATTTAAAACAGCAGTCATCGTTCCGCCACATTCTGCCGCATGATACGCCAGAGAAAGACATTTAAAAGTTTCAAAATCAGGCTCTTCAAATGTCAGCTGGCCTAATGCATAGAAATCTAAAAATTTTACACCTTCCACATATTTTCTGTCAGGGTAATTCAAGGCGTACTGGATCGCAATCCTCATGTCTGGCACAGAAAGCTGAGCTATGACACTTCCATCTACATATTCCACCATCGAATGAATTATGCTTTGAGGATGTATTACCACTTTTATCTTATCTAAAGGCATGTCAAAGAGCCATCTGGCTTCTATAACTTCAAAACCTTTGTTCATCAAGGTAGCAGAATCTATTGTTATTTTTTTCCCCATCTTCCAGTTGGGATGTTTCAAAGCCTCTTCTACTGTAACATTTACCAAATCCTTCTTTTTCTTTCCTCTGAAAGGTCCTCCAGAAGCAGTTAAAATGAGATTTGAAACTTCTCTCTTATTATTTCCTTTAAGGCACTGCAAAATAGCAGAATGTTCACTGTCTACAGGCAAAAATTCAATTTTCTTTTCTTTGACAAGCCCCATTACTATTTCTCCTGCAGTAACTAAAACCTCTTTATTTGCTAAAGCTATGTTTTTCCCCAATTTTATAGCTTCAACTGTAGGTATAAGGCCTGCAATGCCCTCTACCGCAACTACCACCATGTCAGCCTCGTATTTCACAATCTCTTTGAGCCCTTCTTTACCTGTCAAAACCTCTATCGGTTCATCTAAATTTTCTCTTAGCTTTCTTGCTTTTTCCTCGTCTTTTACTGCTACTACCTTGGGTCTAAACTCTTTTATCTGTTTTGAGAGCAAAGACACATTGTTATATCCTGTAAGCCCTACAATTTCAAACTCTTCTTTTAAACTTCTCACTACGTCCAAACTTTGTCTACCAATCGATCCAGTAGAACCTAGTATTATGAGTTTCTTCATACTTATCCCTCTTTACAAAAAGTACTTGAAAATAAAATATACGAAGGGCGAAGCGAATAATATGCTATCAAATCTATCTAAAATCCCCCCATGGCCGGGAATCACATTGCCAAAATCTTTTATGTAGCAATTTCTCTTTATAAAGGAAGCTACTAAATCCCCTGCCTGGGCAATTAGACTGCCAAAACTTCCCACAATAAGGGCTTCATAAGGAGTCATATTTGTCTGAGGAAAAATCCATACAAATAAAAAGCTTGCTAAAGTAGAACCTAAAAGCCCCCCTATTGCCCCTTCAACTGTCTTTTTTGGGCTTAGATCAGGAGCTAATTTATGATTTCCCAAAAACTTTCCTGTGAAATAGGCAAAAGTATCTGTAATCCATGACACAATAAATACAAGCCAAACAGTATAAAGGCCGTGAGGGAGACATCTTATTTTCTGTATGTACAAAAATAGCAGAGGTATGTACACAATCCCCATCAAAGTCACTGCATAGTCTTTTAAAGTGTATTTTTTATTAGTTAAAAAAAGCAAAAACAACAGCATAGAAAGGGCCACAAAGAGGTCTATTTCAGCAAATTTTATCTTGTCAAAAATTAAATACAAAAAAATAGCAGACAAATATCCAAATATTTTAAAAGGCCTAATTCCTATGTTTTTGGTAGCATTGTAAAACTCATTTAACCCCAGAATGCTTAAAGCTACCAGTGAAAAAGTTAAAAGAGCCCCCCCTTTTATTAAGACTAAAAATAGAAGGGGCAGTCCTACCAGAGCGCTTATTATTCGAGTTTTTAACATATTTAAACTCCCCCAAACCTTCTTTTCCGAGTTTGATAATAAAGCAAAGCTTCAATCAAATGCCTTTTTTTAAAATCAGGCCAGAGGACCTCGGTAAACCACAACTCTGAATAAGCCGACTGCCATAGTAAAAAATTGCTAAGTCTTTTTTCCCCGCTAGTACGTATGATGAGGTCGGGGTCTGGCTGAGATGCAGTGTAAAGGTGCTGAGTTATAGTATCTTCTGTTATGTCTTCTGGTGATAACTCGCGATTGAGCACTTTTTTGCATATATTTTGGGTAGCTTTTACAATTTCATCCCTTCCTCCGTAATTTAAAGCGATGTTGACCACAAGACCGGTATTTTTTTCTGTGAGTTTTTGAGCCTTTTCTATTTCAATCTGGCATTTTTCTGGCAATCTAGATATGTCTCCAATGAACTTTACTACTACATTGTTTTTATTGAGTTCATCAACTTCTTTAGAGAGATACTCTACCAAGAGGTCCATTAAAAAGTCCACTTCTTCTTTAGGTCTCTTCCAATTTTCTGTAGAAAAAGCGTACAAAGTGAGGTACTTTATTCCAAGCTCTCTGCAGGACCTTATAACTTCTCTTACTGCATTTACTCCCGCTTTATGCCCGTAAACCCTAGGCATTCCTCTCTTCTGAGCCCATCTTCCATTTCCATCCATTATAATGCCTACGTGCTGTGGCAACCGGGTTTTGTCCAACTTTTTTATAAGTTTTTCTTCATTAAAAAAAATCATAAATTTTCCTCCTCATTTGGACAAGGACCCCCTCTAAAGAGGGGGATTATATGCGAATCACGGTAATTTCGATAAATTCACCCTTGTCTTTGATTCGCACAACCTTTAGTCTTTTTCCTTCATACGTGAAAATCGATTTTGTCTCTATTACTTTATATTTTTTGTCAAACAATGCATCAAGAACTTCATCAAGGTCTCTTCCAATCAAGTCGTAATACTTCAAATTTCCATTATCTCCTTTTCTTTAGCCTCTACCATTTTGTCTATTTCCTTGATGTATTTATCTGTAAGCTTTTGAATTTCTTCTTCTCTCCTCTTTCTCTCATCCTCCGATATTTCTCCATTTTTTTCCATTTTCTTGACAAGGTCATTGGCATCTCTTCTTATCTGCCTTACAGCAATTCTGGCCTCTTCAGCTTTTTTGTGGACCAGCTTTACAAGCTCTTTTCTTCTCTCTTCTGTAAGCTCTGGAAGGACCAGTCTTAGCACTTTTCCGTCAGAAACAGGGTTAATTCCTAGGTCAGATTTCTGTATGGCTTTTTCTATCTCTCCTATCTGAGATACATCCCACGGTTGAACTACCAATACCCTCGGCTCAGGCGCAGTAATGGTAGCCAGTCTGTTTAAAGGAGTAGGAGTTCCGTAGTAATTCACAGTAATGCGGTCTAAAAGGGCCGGATTCGCTCTTCCAGCGCGTATTGCCGCAAGTTCGCTTTTTAAGACGTTTAAAGTTTTCTTCATCCTCTCTTCACTGTCTTTCAAATAATCGCTCATGTTAACCCTCCTTCACAATCGTACCGATATCATTTCCCATTACCACTTTCTTAATGTTTCCATATGTGGTCAGGTCAAACACTATGATGGGGATTTTATTGTCCATGCAGAGGGAAGTTGCAGTAGAATCCATGACTCCCAATCCTTTGTTTAACACGTCCAGATAACTTAATTCTTTAAACTTTACAGCATCTTTGTGCTTTAGAGGGTCTTTGTCATAAACGCCGTCCACCTTTTTAGCAAGCAGTATTACTTCTGCATCTATTTCAGCAGCTCGGAGTGATGCAGCAGTGTCTGTCGAGAAAAAGGGATTACCTGTGCCTGCTGCAAATATGACTACTCGCCCTTTTTCCAGGTGTCTTATGGCTCTTCTGCGGATATAAGGTTCTGCAATGGCCCTCATCTCTATTGCCGTCTGCACTCTTGTAGGTACGCCCCTTTGTTCTAAAGCATCCTGTAGAGCCAGAGCGTTTATGACAGTTGCAAGCATCCCCATGTGGTCTGCAGTAGTTCTGTCCATCCCTACAGCGTCTCTGCCCCGCCAGATGTTTCCGCCTCCTACCACGAGACCAATTTGTACTCCTAAGTCTCTCACTTCTTTTATCTCGTCTGCAATTCTATTTACTACATTAAAGTCTATTCCAAATTCCTTATCTCCGGCCAAGGCCTCCCCTGAGATTTTCAGAACTACTCTTTTATACACTACTGATGACACAATAACACCCCATTCTTATATAAGTTTCTATACAATTTCAAAAAATCCTTCTGAAATTTCGAAATTTCTATAAAAAGGGGACACATCAGTGTCCCTTTATTTCTCTATGCCTTCTCCTCTCTCAAACCTTGCAAATCTCCTTATTACAATATTCTCCCCAAGCTTTGCTATCATCTCGTTCAATAAATCTTTTACAGTTTTCTCAGGGTCTCTGATGTACTCTTGCTCGAGAAGGCAATTTTCTTTATAGAATTTTTCCAATCGCCCTTCCACTATTCTGTCAATCACATTGGCAGGTTTTCCTTCATTTAAAGCTTGAGCTCTTAAGATCTCTTTTTCTTTTTCCAATACTTCTTGAGGCACATCTTCTTTCGAGATGTACTTCGGATTTGCAGCAGCAATTTGCATGCAAATCTCTTTCACAAAATTTCTAAATTCCTCTGTATTTGCCACAAAATCTGTCTCACAGTTCACTTCTACAAGCACGCCAATTCTGCCGCCCCCATGTATGTAGGCTTCTACCAAACCTTCATTTGCAGTTCTGCCCGCTTTCTTAGCTGCTGCAGCCAGCCCTTTTTCTCTTAGAATATCTATAGCTTTTTCTATATCTCCATTTGCTTCAATCAAGGCGTTTTTGCAATCCATCATTCCAGCGCCGGTTCTCTCTCTCAGCTCTTTTACAGCTTGTGCAGATATCATGCAAGAAGTACCTCCTTGTGCTTTTTAGTATAAATTTAGTGGTAAGGAAGCTTCCCTACCACCAAAAGAGTATTTTATTCTTCAGCTGCTTCAAACTGCTCGCCCTGCTTGCCTTCTAAAACAGCATCAGCAATTTTAGAAGTAATTAATTTTACTGCTCTTATAGCATCATCGTTTCCTGGTATTGGATAGTCTATAAGCTCAGGGTCGCAGTTGGTGTCCACAATGGCAACTATAGGAATTTCAAGAGCTCTAGCTTCAGATACTGCTATAGCTTCCTTCTTTGGATCGACGATGAATAAAGCAGAAGGCAGAGACTCCATATTTTCAATTCCGCCTAAAAACTTCTGCAATCTCTCTTTTTCTTTTCTAAGCCTGATTACTTCCTTTTTAGGAAGCACTTCAAAAGTGCCGTCTTCCTCCATTCTTTTGAGCTCTTTTAAACGCTGAATTCGGGTTTTAATCGTTTTGAAGTTAGTCAAAGTCCCGCCCAGCCATCTCTGATTTACATAAAACATGCCGCATCTTTCTGCTTCTTCTTTTATGGACTCCTGAGCCTGTTTTTTAGTCCCGACAAAAAGTATGGTACCCCCGTCCATCACCAGTTTTTTCACAAACTCATAAGCCTGCTCCAATTTTTCTACTGTTTGTTGTAAATCGATGATATAAATTCCATTTCTCTCCGTAAAAATATAAGGGGCCATTTTGGGGTTCCATCTTCTTGTCTGGTGACCGAAGTGAACTCCTGCTTCCAATAACTGCTTCATTGAAACTATTGACATAAATACACCTCCTGAATGGTTATTCCTCCGCCCGATTCATCTTGCAAAAAGACCCTTTTCACGGGCACCCTTTTTGCAATCCTCAGGCGTGTGTGATGACTGCCAATGAATACTATATTATATATTCTCCCAAATGTCAATATCCGTATCACACTTTAATATCAATATGTCCCACATTTTTTTGTTTATCCTTCTTTTTCTCCTTTTGCCTGTCTTCCTTGCCCTGAAAGCCCTTTTCTTTTATGTAGGCTTTTTCTGACTTCTCCAACTCATTGGTCTTTGATTTTTTTACTTCGTTTTCTTTGCTTACAGAAAGAGACAATTGGTGGGAATACACGTCAGGCCTTTGAAGGTCTACCTGTCTTAAGTTCCCCACTTCTACTGTCCGAGGCAATATGGATTTTAAATCAATAGGATTACCTCCAGCCATTTTTATCTCCTCACTTTAAAGGGAAGAATTTTACTTCTTCTTCTTTTTTTACAAACATGGCGTATTTGATAGGTTCTCTAATTTTTAGCACTGCATCGTCAATGACAAGCTTAGTTCCTGGAAAAATAGTATCGAGGACTTTTACTATCCCAGAGCTAGAAGTTTTTATCTCCTCGTTTAAAAATCTTAGTTCTTCTTCTAGATGATGGTTGACAGAAGTTAGCTCCTCAAGGGATTTCTTTGCCTTTTGATACACCTCTTCTTTGTCAGGAGGAAGTTTTTCAAACTTTTCCAGATAGTTTATTATTTTCTCAAGTTTTTCAATCGCAGATCTGTTCTGTTCTATCTGGTATGTGAGCTCTGCGATCTTTAACCGCTTTTGGGGCAATACCCCCACTTGAAGTTCCGTATACGTTCCCATTTTTGAACCTATGTTTGCAGCAAAAATTTCTCTCCCTGCCACCACCCTGCTCCCGATAATTTGGCTTTTATTGCCTAGAAGTTTCACACTTCCTCCTGCCTTTACGTCCGAGTAGATTATCGCTTCTCCAAAAACGTCTCCCCCAGCCTCTACGCTGCAGTTTTGGAAATAGCGAGAGGTTATGTTCCCCTCCGCGAGAATTTTTGCTTTTCCTCCTCCTTGAATGCCTTTGTGAATATTTATATTTCCTTTGGCAATTATAGTGGCAGCTTCTACTACCCCAAAAATCTCAATATTGCCTTCGCTTTCAACAACAAACCCCGACTTCACATTTCCAGTAATTTTTACACTGGCGACAGTTTTTATATTCCCTACAGAAGTATCTACTTCTTTTACTTCAAGAAGGGTGCGAACTTCTACTTTGTTGTTTACTGCCACAATGTGTCCATCTACTGCTGCCACCAAAGTGTCTCCTTCTACGTAAGTGTTTTTGCCTAAGGGAAGGCGTACATCTTTCCCTTTAATGGCAGGCACGAGTTCTCCAAAAACATTCACCCCAGGCTCTCCTTCGGTGGGAGGAATTCTCCTCGCTATCACTTGCCCTTTTTTTACATTTTTGAAGAGGTTGAGGTTTTTGTAATCCACTGTCCCATCCTCTAATATTTTAGGGGTAGCAGCAGAGTGAATGTCCACTTCAAACGCTATTTTCCCGTCTTCTCCATTTACAGGCTTTTTCCCTTCCGCAATTAAAACGTACTTCGCATTCTGGGGATTCTTACAAATTTCTTCTACAATATTCAGTTTTACCCCATAGGTTATTCTGTGCTTAGATAGTTCCTTCAGAATTTCTTCTTTTGTTGCGCTGATCCCATTGGGGTCTTCAATTAGGGAAATATAAGCCTGCTGCTTGTCCTTTGAAACCTCTACTAACACCCTATACCTTTTTTCATCCATCTCAAAGCCTCCATTTAAAAGTACTCGCTCAGCATCTCCCTTATCTTTTTTATAGCTTTGGAATGAATTTGAGAAATGCGCGACTCCGTCAAATTAAGTATCTTGCTTATATCCTTGTAGTTTAAGTCTTCATAGTAGTACAGAGTAATTACCAGTCTTTCTTTTTCAGAAAGCTTCTCAATCGCATGGGCAAGCTTTTTCTTTAGTTCTTTGTAAAGAAGCTCCTCTTCAGGATTTTTCGGGTCTATCTCTGAAATAGAGTGCATCTTTAAATTATTTTCAATAGCTTCTTCAAGAGAATTAATATTTGAGACATTTATGTAGCTCAAAGTCTTTAACACGTCTTCTTCCTCTAATCCACAAGCTTCTGTAATTTCTTCCACTGTAGGCTCTCTGTTGTACCTTTGCTGAAGCTTTTCTACCGTCTCTTCAATTTTCTTGTACTTTTTCTTCAAACTCCTCGGCATCCAGTCCCTTTTTCTCAGGTAATCTATTATTTCGCCTCTTATCCTCAAAGCAGCGTATGTCTCAAATTTTACCCCTTTGTCAGGCTGATACTTTTCAATAGCATCTATGAGTCCTAAAATCCCTTGGTGGATAAGGTCTTCATACTCTGACTGGGCGATATCTGATATTACAAGCTTTTTCACTATATGTTTTACCAAAGGAAGGTATTTGACAATAATCTCATTTCTCGCATCAGGGTTTTTTTGAAGGTTGTAAACTTTCCAAACATCCTCCTCCACTACTGACATATGAATTCCCCCAGTTTTTTATTTTAAATGTACTTGACTCCATGGCCTATAGTCTTTACTAAAAGTCTGCCGTCTTCAGAATAAAATTCTATAGTCCTTCCGTAATTTCCACCTGTATCCTCAGCTACAATAGGTATGCCGAGCTTTTTGAGCACTTCCTTTGTAGCGATTACATTCCTTTCCCCTATGTTCATGATGTCAGAATTTATCTTTGAAGAAAACATTTGCGCGCCTCCAGCTAACTTGCTTATCAACCTTTTCGGATTAGCTCCTTCCTTCAACATCTCTTCAATCAAAATCTCTATTCCAGTATCAGCAAATTTCAGCTTATTAGAATTGTCAGATATTTTATTGCTGTAAGGCAACATTATGTGAACAAGTCCTGCAACTTTTGCGATAGGGTCGTAAAGCACAATCCCCACACAGGACCCCAGCCCAATTGTAGTCAAAATGCCCGGGCTCTTTGTAACTTTTGCATCCGCCATTCCAACCCTAAGAATTTTGCTCTCCATTTACTTCAACTCCAAGCGCTTTTAGTATTAAATCAAAAGAGTTTATATCAGGTATCAGGAAAAAATCTCCTCTTATTAGCCTTTCTCCTTCTACAAACTGAGTTTCTATGAATAAAATCTTGTCAGAAAATTCGCCGTACTGTATTGCAGGGACGCTCAAAATTGCTCCTGCCATGTCTATGCTCAAAGCAGGCGGTGAGATTTTCATATTGAGAGAGGTAAGAGTAGAAAGTGATGCTACATAGCTCCCAGCCATTATGTTTCCAATCTCTTCTAGCGCAGACTTTTCAAGCTCGTCAAATTCCTCTTTCGCTTCAATCCCCATTAAATTCCATATAAGAGAAGATGCGCTATCAAGGTCTAAGGTAAAGAGTATGTTCCCTTTCACATCTCCGTCCAAACCAAAATATATCCCGACTATCACGGTATCAGGTGACCCAAATATGTCTGGGACTTCTACAAGCTCCAATATCTTTACAGTAGGTACTTTCATGTCTACCTTTTTGCCTATCATTGTGGAAAGAGCAGTTATGGCGTTTCCAGCTCCGATGTTGCCCAGCTCTTTTAGTACATCCAAGTATATCTCATTCAACCTGTTTATATCCACATTTCTCACATCCCGACTCCCAAAAGTTTGTTCAAATCCAGTATCAAAAGCACCCTGTCTTTAATCTTACCGACTGTGCTGACAAATTTCGAATACTCCTCCTCTCCTTCACTAAAAGAAAGCCTGTCTATATCCTCTTCCCTTATCTCTACAACTTCATTGGCGTTATCCACAATAAGTCCTACAGCCATATCGTAATCCTTCAAAACCACTATTCTCGTATCTTCATCGTACTCTTTCTCTGGAAGCCCCAGTTTTAGCCTCAGGGATATTACGGGTATGATTTCTCCTCTTAAGTTGATAACTCCTTTCACATAATTTTCAGTCTGAGGTACCCTTGTTATGGGCAAAATCTTCTCTATAGTCTGCACCTTTTCAATTCCTATGGCGTATTCTTCATCTTCAATCTTTGCCACAACAAATAGGCTCAAAATTCTTCCCTCCTATTCAGAATAAATTATTGGCGTCCACAATAAGCGCTACCTGTCCGTCACCTAATATAGTTGCTCCTGCAATCACCTTTACGTTGGATAAGTATTTGCCTAAAGGCTTTATGACTATCTCCTGCTGTCCGATTAAGTCGTCCACTGTGCAGCAGGCCAGATTTTCTCCTTTCTTGATTATCACGCAAATTAAATTTCCATTTGATTCCACTTTTTTCGTCTGAAGTATTTCGTTTAATCGAATTATTGGAATGACTCGACCCCTGTAGAGAACTATTTCCTTTCCTTGGACATTTCTCACTTCATCCTCTTTTTTGTGGACTATTTCGGAGATTGAATTTAGAGGAATTGCAAACTTTTCATCTCCTACTTTCACCAATAGAGCCTGTATTATAGCCAAAGTCAAAGGAAGCTTTATAACAAATTTTGTTCCTTTATCTGGCTCTGAGAACACCTCAATCGTTCCATTCAAAGATTCAATCTTATTTTTTACAACATCTAATCCTACGCCTCTTCCAGAAATGTCAGTTACTTTGTCTGCTGTGCTAAAGCCGGGTTTAAATAAAATTTCAAATATCTTGTCCTTCGAAAGACTAGCAATTTGCTCTTGAGTGTAAAGTCCTCTTTCTATGGCTTTTTCTTTCACCTTTTCAATGTCAATTCCTCTTCCATCATCGCTCACTTCGATTATGACGTTATTTCCTTCGTGATAGGCTTTTAAATTGATTGTGCCCACCTCAGGCTTGCCCTTTTTTATCCTCTCCTCCGGCAGCTCTATTCCGTGATCAATGGAATTTCTTATTAGGTGAACAAGAGGGTCCCCAATTTCATCTATTACAGTCCTGTCTACCTCAGTTTCCTGGCCATACATATTGAGTGTAATTTTTTTCCCTAACTCGTGGGAGAGGTCTCTTACCATCCTCGGGAATCTATTAAATACCCTCTCTACAGGTACCATCCTCACCTTCATAACTGCATCGTGCAAGCTGGTAGTAATTCTCTCCAAGTATTCAATTGCATTTGCTGTTTCTGGATTTTTGTTATCAGCTTCCAGCCCTTCTAACCTGGTCTTTATGATTATCAGTTCGCTGACCAAATTCATGAGATTGTCGAGTCTGTCTATATCTACCCTGACGCTTTTTGAAGTTTTATTCTGGCTTATCGTCTTCTTAGCGGCTTCTAAAATCTGAGTGTCTTCTGTTTCCTCCTTGGAAGGAGTCACATTTATTTCCTCTATCTCTACTCTTTCTACTTCAGGAATGGCAAGGAGCATTTCTTCTAACTTTTCCTTTTCTTCTTTTGTGAGAAAATGGAGTGTGAAGCTATAATCAAATTTTTCATCCTCTATATCCTCAACAGGAGGAAAAGAATTTATTATGTCTCCCATTTTATCGAGGTTGTTAAATATCACAAAAGCCCTTGCAGACTTCATCATGCAGCCTTTGTCTATATGCACAGTTATTTTAAAAGCCTTGTAATTTTCTTTATAGGCTTCTCTTATTATATCTTCCTCGTATTCGTTAATAGAAAGACTGCCACTATAGGTAATAGCCTTTTCTTCATTTCCCGGCATTTTCTTTATGCCCGAAAGCAAGAATATCACGTCGTCTGCCGGAAAATCTTCTCCTGTTTGAGATATGGAGTTTAGCATTTCACCTAAAACATCTACGCTTTTAAAAAGTATATCCATTATAGAGCTGGTAATGGACAGTTTACCGTTCTTTACTTCTTGAAGCACATCTTCCATCTTGTGGGCTAACTTATTCATGTTTTCAAAGCCCATAGTAGCTGCCATTCCTTTTAAGGTATGGGCAGACCTGAAGATTTCATCAATTACTCCCTTGTTCTGAGGGTCTTTTTCTAAAAGGAGCAAGTTGCTGTTTAAATTTTCTATGTGTTCCTGTGACTCTTCTATAAATATCTCAATATATTGATTGGTTTCCATAAAACTCCCTCACTTTCTCTATTATCTCCTGTGGAATTTTATCTAGCGGTAGAATTTTGTCTACCAGCCCTGTTTTGATGGCACTATACGGCATTCCTTTTGCAATAGAAGATTCAACATCCTGAGAGATTATGAAAGCTTTTTTCTCTTTTAAAAATCTGATTCCCTTTGAGCCATCACTTCCCATCCCTGTGAGTATTACAGCTATTATGCAGGAATCAAGCTTTGATGCGCTAATAAAAGTAGCATCTATTGAAGGCTTGTAAATAGAGTCAAACTGTTCCAAAAGTTTTATTTTGACTTCATCCCCTTCTTTTACAAGAAGAAGGTGTTTATCTCCTGGAGTAATATACGCCACATCGCTTCTTACTACCTCTCCGTCTTCCGCCTCTTTCACTTTTATCTTGCACTTTATATCAAGTCTTTCTGCCATAAGACTTGTAAATTTTTGAGGCATGTGCTGAACCACTATAAAAGGTACCCCTATATTTTCAGGTAAACTTGAAAGCAGATACTCTAAAGCTCTTGGCCCCCCCGTAGAAGACCCAATGAGCACAATGCATTTATTCTTCATATCTTATTCAATCCCTTTTTGCCTTATTTTTCTCTGTTCTTCGAAGATGTAGCGGATTATCTTTTCTCTCATTCTCTCTTCAATGTCTACGTAACACACTCCCACCTCATACCCCTTTTCCATGGACTCTTCGTATCTCACTACCTTTCCAGAAACCTGTATTTCTTCATCTAAAGTAAAGCTGCAATCTATAATAGTGCCTATTTCTAATTTCTTATCTACCCGGCACCTCAATCCTCCCCCGCTTATATCCTGTATTACACCTTTGTACTCCTTCTCTTCTTCACCCCTTATTCTGTAGGTGAAAGGTATTACTTTTTCCAGCCTAAAGTACTTTCTCCTCTGCAATCTCTCCACGCCACTTATAGGCATGATCTCTAAAAGGGGGAGCTTTCCTGAAAATCTATTTAACACTTTCGCGTAAAAGATGAATAATCCCTGTTTTGTGAAGTAAATAACCTGCACGATGGAACCTACTCTAATTGGCACGAGATGTCCACTGTAAACAGGAGTATCAACTAAAAGGGTGCCGTCTTTTGACACATCCTGCACTTGAGAAGAATACATGGTCTTTCCTTCATTTAGGCCTATTTTAATCTTCTGCCCTGGTTGTAAATTCACCTGGTTCATCTATATTCTCCTTCTTATCTCTGTTTTAAAAGTTTTGCAAAAATCCCCCACAACCCTTGCGGTTCTTCGGGAGGAGATTGATTGGCTAATTTGGCAGCAATTTGAATTAGCTGCTTCGCAGTTTTGCCATTGGGATACTTAATCACGATAGGAGTCTGCTCAATTATGCACTCTGTCATCTTTTCGTCAATTTCCAAATATCCTAGGTCGTTTAGAGAAACCCCCAGATAGTTATTGACTACAGTTTCAAATCTTTTATAAATTTTTCTGTATTCTTCAAAATTTTTTACCTTGTTAATGAGCACATTTATCTTTTTCTTTTCGCCTACTAACGAATGTTTAATGAGTGTATAGGCATCCATTATAGAAGTAGGTTCAGGAGTGACTATTAACACAATTTCATCTGCAGCTTGCAAAAACTGGTGTACTACCTTGTTAAGTCCTGCACCTGTATCTATAATAATAAAATCGGAATAATAGTCTAAAATTTTAATGTTGCTGAGAAAAAGTGTTAAATCCACTCCTTTGTCAATTAAGGTAAAATCTCCACCAGAAGAAATGTATTTTACCCCCAATGGTCCTTCACTTATCACCTCAGTTATCATTTTGTTATTGTAGAGTACATCAAAGAGGGTGTATCGAGATGTGACTCCCAGCTCAATTTCCACATTTGAAAAACCTAAATCAGCGTCAATTATTGTCACATTGTAACCAAGCTTTTTCAAGGCCAGAGATAAATTTACAGAAATACAGGTTTTACCTATCCCTCCTTTTCCGCCACTTATAGTTATAACTCGGCTTTTTTTTATGCCTTTCTTTTGGGAAACCAATCTTCTTAAACTTTCAGCCTGGTCCATCATTTCAATTCCCCTTTACTATGTTAGAAAAGATGATTTCACTATCCGCTAACATCAAGTCATCAGGTACTATTTGCCCGTTTGTAAAATAAGAAATTGGTCGCCCAGAGTAATACACGGCATTTAATATAGAACTGTAGTTGTCTGTTTCATCAAGTTTTGTGAATATCAACTTGTAATTGCCTGCAAAGTCGTATCTATTTATAACTTCTTTTAAGTCTTGAGACCTGGTAGTAGCGCTTAAGCAGAGGAAAATTTCATCGCATTCAGCGTATTTTATAAAGGTCTTAAGTTCGTTTATCCTCTTTTCGTCTTTATGACTTCTCCCAGCAGTATCTATCAAAACCACATCATAATCTTCAAATTCGGGCTGAAGTTTGTGAAATTCAAATATATTGCCCACAACTTTTACAGGAACCCCTAAAATATCTCCATAACTCTTAAGTTGGTCCACAGCAGCAATTCTAAAGACATC
Organism: Caldanaerobacter subterraneus; assembly: GCF_004345675.1. Lineage (GTDB taxonomy): Bacteria > Bacillota > Thermoanaerobacteria > Thermoanaerobacterales > Thermoanaerobacteraceae > Thermoanaerobacter > Thermoanaerobacter subterraneus. Next base: position 35,606 of record NZ_SLWU01000005.1, read on the forward strand.
CGCTGTCACAAGCATCACTTTTTTCCCCTCGTTCAAAATAAGATGAGAGGCAATTTTAGCGACGGTCGTAGTTTTCCCCACTCCAGTAGGCCCTATGAAGAGTACCTTTTTACTTCTTTCGCTATCAAGTGGCTGAGGGGCTCCCAAGAAGGATTTTATCCTCTTTTTCAAAACTTCTTTTCCTACATCGTCCAATTTATCAATTCCTTCTCCCAAAAGCTGTGATAACTCTTTTTCAATGCCATATTCCACAAGCTTTAAAGTGATAGACTTTACACCATTTTCAGAAATTTCACTGCTCTTATTCGTAGCTATCGTCTTTATCAGATTCTTAAGTTCATTTATATCGCTTTTTGTAATCACTTCCTTGGGAAAATTGTAAGGATTATCTTCTACAGCAGCCACCACCTCTACTTTGCTCTTCTTAAAAAGCCCTTTTATTCCCCTTTCCCTTATCCTGTGCTGATGAAGGATTACAGCATTGCTCCCCATTTCCGCCTTTATCATCTTTAAAGCCTCTTGAAAGTCATCGGCTATGTATTTTTTAATTTTCACCCAGTTTCACCGTCCCCACAGAAATTACTTCTATATTAGGCAAAAGCTCATTGTAAGATAAAACAACAATGTCCGGAGAAATTTGTTCCACCAGTTTTCTTAAGTAAAACCTTGTGACAGGAGCTGTAAGAATCACCGGCTGTATCCCTCTTAAGCTCACGTTTTTTGAAACTTCCTGTATATTCCTTAAAATTCTTTGAGCAGTTGAAGGTTCAATTGCAAGGTAAGACCCGTGTTCAGTCTGAGTGATGCTAGAAGATATTATCTGTTCCACTGCAGGGTCTAGGGTTATAACTTCAATTCTGCCGCCTGAAGCATATCTATTGGAAATAGTGCGGGCAAGGGCTTGTCTCACATACTCTGTTAATACATCTGTGTCTTTTGCAATAGGAGCATAATCTGCCAGAGTCTCCAAAATAGTCACAAGGTCTCTTATGGGAATTCCCTCTCTTAAAAGGTTTGAAAGTACTTTTTGCACTTCCCCAACTGTCATAATTTTGGGTATAAGCTCTTCCACCAGCGTAGGATGCGTTGACTTTATATTGTCAATGAGGTTTTGCACTTCTTGCCTCCCCAAAAGTTCATGAGCATGCTGTTTTATGATGTGCGTCAAGTGGGTAGCTATCACAGTAGTCACATCTACCACTGTATACCCTCTTGCTTCCACCTTTGACCTTTCATTTTCATCAACCCAAATAGCCGGAAGACCAAAAGCAGGCTCTCTTTCTCTTATTCCTTCTACGTCCTCTTCAATTTCACCTGCTGTCATCGCCATATACCTGTCTACATAAACTTTACCGCGGGCTATTTCATTTCCCTTAATTTTTATCACATATTCATTTGGCTTTAACTGTATATTGTCCCTCAAGCGAATCATAGGAACTACAATGCCCAGTTCCAAGGCAATTTGTCTTCTGATCATGACAATTCTATCTAACAATTCTCCACTGGCGAGGGGAATTAACTCATAACCAAATTCCAGCTCAATTGGATCTACTTGCAACAATTCGTATACCTTCTTGGGATCTCTTATACTTTCCAATTCCTTTATGCTTTCTTCTTGCTCTTCTTCTTTCACTGGAATCCTCTGAGTACCTGCAAAGCCAAGATAGGCAAACAAGGCTCCCATTACTATGAGAGGAAGTTTTGGCAAAAGTGGCACTAATATCAATGCAAAAAGTAAACCTGCAGCTATTTTTAAGATGCGAGGTTCACTAAAAAGCTGCTTTACTATATCTTCTCCTAAATTGGATTCGGAAGCTGATCGGGTGACAATTATACCTGTGGCAGTTGAGATTAAAAGAGCAGGAATCTGATTTACCAGCCCATCTCCTATTGTCAAAAGAGTATAAGTGTGCAAAGCTTCCTTTGCATCCATTCCTTTCATTGCCATTCCAATGATGAACCCGCCAACAACATTTATGATTATAAGTATTATTGAGACAATCGCATCCCCTTTGACAAATTTGCTAGCACCATCCATAGCTCCGTAAAATTTTGCTTCCTGTTGTATTTCCTTTCGCCTTTCACGAGCTTCTTTTTCTGTTATGAGGCCGGCGTTTAAGTCGGCATCAATAGCCATCTGTTTTCCCGGCATAGCATCCAAAGTAAAGCGTGCTGCTACCTCCGATACTCTTTCAGCACCTCGAGTTATAACAATAAATTGAACAATTGCGATTATTAGGAAGATGATAAATCCAACTACAGGATTCCCTCCTGTTACAAAACTTCCAAAAGCCTGTATTACTCCTCCTGCATAAGCATTAGTAAGGATGAGTCTAGTGCTAGAAATATTAAGAGCTAACCTTATAAGAGTAGTTATCAGAAGTATTGAAGGAAATATGTAAAAGTCTAGAGCGTCTTTCACGTACATTGTAGTTAAGAGGATTATAATTGACAAAGTTATATTAAATATCAATAAAAAATCCATTACAGGAGGAGGTACTGGAATTATTATCAATAAAACTATTCCCACCACAAAAAGAGTTATTGTAAGTTCAGGGGCTTTCAAAATATCCCTCCTTATTCTCCCCGCAAGCTGTACACGTAGGCCAGCACTTCTGCTACTGCTTGATAAAGTTCAGGCGGAATCATCTGTCCTACTTCTGTAGAATTGTACAGGGCTTGGGCAAGAGGCTTATTTTCTACAATAGGTATATCAAGCTTTTTTGCTTCTTCCTTTATCTTTAAAGCCAACAAATCCTTTCCTTTTGCTACAACTACAGGAGCATCGTTTACCTCGCTGTCATACATCAAAGCAACTGCAAAATGGGTAGGGTTTGTGATGACAACATCCGCCTTTTTTAAGTCCTGCATCATCCTTCGAGTGGATATCTGTCTTTGCTTTTTGCGTATTTCTGCTTTTATCTGCGGATTCCCCTCTGTTTCTTTAAATTCTTCCTTTATATCCTCTTTGCTCATTTTGAGACTGTTTTCATACTCCCTCCACTGGAAAAAGTAATCAATAACTCCTAAAACTATTAGCACAATTCCAATTCTTATAGTAATACCGAAGAGAATGTTTGAAGTATACCTCAAAAGGTCCTGAACAGACATATCGAGAAGCATCGGTATTCCTTTGTACTGGGAAGCTAAGAAAGAATACATTATGTAAAATAACACGACCACTTTTGCTACAGATTTCAAAAGTTCCACTAAAGCTCTTCTTGAGAATATCCTTTTAAATCCCTCTACAGGGTTTAGCCTTTCAAACTTTAAAGTCAAAGGCTCTGCAGTAAACACAAACCCAACTTGAAAGTAAGTGGATATGAGAGATACTGCAAAAATTGCCAGCATAATAGGTACCGAGATTAAAACTACCTGATTTACCATATAATAGAAAATTTTCCATATCCCTGCTGTGTTAAACACATCGTCATTCGCCCCAGAATACGTGATAAGAAGAAACTTTAAGAGGTTTCCCACTCTACCTAGGAAACTCTGCAAAAACAAATGTATCATTAAAAATCCTGTCACGATGACAAGTGCAGAGGTTATCTCCCTGCTTTGAAAAACCTGCCCTTTTTTTCTAGCCTCCTGTCTTCTCTTTGGAGTAGCTGGTTCCGTCTTCTCCCCAGCAAAAAGCTGCAGATTTATTTTGCTCAAAGTTATCACCTTGTCATTAATTTAATCAGCCTAAAAATATCTGCATTCATGCCGTTGAATATAAAATCCACTATGGTAAGGTACATTGGCAACATAATAATCAATGTAAAAATCCCTACAAAAACTTTGGCAGGCATTCCCACCATAAATACGTTAAGCTGCGGGATGGTCCGGGAAATTATTCCCAAAATTAAATCTGTCAAAACAGTGGTCAAAATTATAGGAGCGCTTATTCTAAAGCCTATCGCAAACATGTCTGATACCATCTTAGTTAAAACCTGTGACATCCCTGATAAATCGAAATAAACTTTCCCAATAGGTATTATTTCGGTGCTCTTTGCTAAAAAGGTAAAAAGAAGATAATGTCCGTTCATCAGCATGAATATCAAAATTGTCATGATGTATATAAAATTGCCCATGAGAGGCACCTGTGCTTCACTGTGAATGTCCAGAATGTTTACAAGCCCAAAGCCAAGCTGATAATCTATGAGCTGACCTGCTAAATACACCGCGCTAAAAGATATCATGGAGGCAAGCCCTATTGTAAGCCCTACTAAGAATTCAGAAATCACTAGTAAAAAATATGTCAAAACATTGTCTATGGATATAGGAACAAGTGGCATCACATCAAATACTATGAGAGATGTAAAAAAACCCAAACCTATTTTAAAAACAGTTGGAACGTGCTTTGTCCCAAAAAAAGGAGCGAGTATAAAAATTCCTAGCATCCTTACAAAAAGTAATATAAAAACCTGTACATTCTGTAAAATATAGCTCATCGCATCCATAGCACATCACTTTATGAAGTTATTTATATTGAGAAACAGGCGCTGTGTGTAATTTACAAGGGTAGTAAGCATCCAAGGTCCAAACAGTATCAAACTTAAAAGCACAGCTACGATTTTTGGCACAAAAGACAAAGTCTGCTCCTGAATTTGCGTTGTTGCTTGAAAAATGCTTATAAGAAGTCCAACTCCAAGGGCTACTGCCAGCATAGGAGTTGCCACTGTCAAGGCAACAGATAAAGCCTCTCTTCCAAGGTCAACCGCCATACTACTTGACATTTTTTCATCCCCTTATCTAAAACCTAAAATGAGAGACTTAACTACCAAATTCCACCCATCTACAAGAATGAAAAGAAGCACTTTAAATGGCAGAGATATCAAAACAGGTGGCAACATGAACATTCCCATTGACATGAGCACACTGGCAACAATTATATCTATTACTAAAAACGGGATGTAGATTATAAATCCTATCTCAAAGGCTGTCTTCAACTCGCTTATTATAAAAGCAGGTATTACAACTCTCATAGGGAGATCTTCTACCTTGTCTGCTTTAATCTTTGCAAGATTCACAAAAAGCGCAAGGTCATTTTGCCTTGTCTGCCTTAACATAAAGCTTTTTAGGGGTTTGATTGCTCTCTCATAAGCTTCATACTGGTTTATTTGACCTTCCACATAGGGTTTTATGGCATTGTTGTTTATGTCATATCCAACAGGTGCCATTATGTAAAAGGTGAGGAACAAAGCCAACCCAATCAACACCTGATTAGGCGGCATCTGCTGAAGCCCTAAAGCATTTCTCAAGAAGGCCAGCACAATGACTATTCTCGTAAAAGAGGTCATCATTATGAGTATAGAAGGTGCAAGGGTCAAAACTGTGAGCAAAAGTACAATTTGCAAACTCGTAGATAAATTAGAAGGAGAAGTAACAGAGGATACCAAATTACTTAAATTCATCATTTATCACCATCTTTTTTAAAAAGGTTCCTAAATCTCTCTAGAGAAAAGTTTAGTTCAACCGCAAAGTCCTTTTGTTTTTCCATTTTTACATGTTCTTTCTCTATTTCAGCTAAATAAGTTATGGTGCTATTAGTCACTCCTATTAGCATGAATCTATTGCCCACTTTTATAATATAAAGCCCCTTTTCTCTCCCTAAAGAAATAAAATCTATGACCTCTAAGTTTGAACTGCGACCTAGCTTTATGGAGCTTTGTCCGATAAAGCGAGTTATATAGAAAGCGGCGCCAATCACAAGAAAAAACGCAACAAGATACCATATAAACTGAATCCAGTAGGGCACTTTAAACGCCTCACTTTAACAATTTTCTGATGGCTTCTACCACTCTATCCGGTTGGAAAGGCTTCACAATAAAGTCTTTTGCACCTGCCTGTATGGCTTCTATGACCATTGCCTGCTGTCCCATAGCAGAACACATTATTATCTTCGCATTTGGGTCTTTAGCGCGAATTTCTTTTACTGCCTGAATGCCATCCATTTCCGGCATGGTTATATCCATTATGACCAAATCAGGCTTTTCTTGGACGTACTTTTCCACTGCTACTACCCCATTTTCAGCCTCTATGACACTTCCAAGATTGTTCTTTGAAATTATATCTTTTATCATCATCCTCATAAAAGCAGCATCGTCGACAATCAATATTTTGCTCACAATGATTCCTCCTTGTCTTTTATTCTATATTGCCAATTCTCTTGCTCGGATGGACAATCTCTGTAATCCGCACCCCAAAATTCTCATCAATCACCACTACTTCTCCCTTGGCAATGTACTTACCGTTTGCCAGTATATCTACAGGCTCTCCTGCCAGTTTGTCAAGCTCTATTATAGAACCCTCTGTCAGTTCTAGTATGTCTTTTATTAACTTTTTAGTTTTGCCAAGCTCAACAGTGATAGTAAGGGGCACGTCCAGTATCAAATCCAAATTCTTACTCTCTCCTTTCGCCTCCTGCTGAGGCTCTTCATCAAAATTCTGAAAAATTACTGGGCTCACATTCACTTTTTCTTCCTTTTTAATGGCTTTTTCACTAGCCATTTTTTCTTCAGATTCTCCTTTGCTCTCATTTTTCCCCTCTTTAACTTCTGCAGGCGGTGAAGTAGAAGTAGTAGCCTGTTGAAGAACGCTCTTAACAAGCTCTTTAGCAAAGTCAAAAGGTATGAGCTGCATTATTTCGCTGTCAATTATATCTCCCACTTCCATCTTAAAAGCAACTCTTACAACATCTCCTTGAGGAAATGCTACATCCTCCGGCAAAGCTGTTGAAAAATCCACTATAAAGGCCTTCGGAGGAGATATGTTTATCTTCTTGTTTAGCAAAGTTGAAAGAGATGTGGCAGCTGAACCAATCATTTGATTCATTGCTTCACCGACGGCGCTTAAGTGAAGGTCTGTTATCTCTCCTTCTTCTACTTTACCATCTCCTCCCATCATGAGGTCAGTGATTTTTAGCGTATCTTCTTTTTTCAAAATAAGAAGGTTATACCCTTTCAATCCTTCTGTGTACTCTACCTGTACAGCAACATAAGGTATGTTGAATTCTTCTTTTAACTGGTCCCATGAGAGCACGGAAACCTTCGGAGTTGTGATAGTGACTTTGTTCCTCAAAAGAGTATACAAAGTAGTGGCAGATGTACCAAAGCTTATATTTCCTATTTCCCCCAATATGTCCTTTTCTTCATCAGTCAGTTCTTTTTTTTCCTGTGTTTCTTCTTGGAGCCCTTTTAAGAGAGCGTTTATTTCCTCTTGCGACAAGAACTCATTCACTTTCTTCATCTCCTTTGTAAATAACTTCTGTTATTTTGACGCTGTATCGCTTACTTTTAATTCCAGGTATTCCTTTAAATTTTACTTTTTTATCTATTATCACCTCTACAGGTTCGTTGTATCTTTTATCCAGCATTATCACATCTCCTACTTCAAACTTTAAAAGGTCTCCTACCGTGACGGTTGCGCTTCCCAATTGCACCGTCAAAGGAATGTAAGTCTTGTCAATCTTTTCTTTTATAAGTTCGGGATTCACTTTTTCTTCTTTTTTCATGCTCGAAAACCAAAACTTAGTTGTAAGTTTTGGCACAATTGGCTCTAGCGTCAAATGAGGCATGCAAAAATTCATCATTCCCTCTGTCTCGTTGATCTTTATTGAAAGCGTGCATAAAGCCACTGTCTCATTTGGCGAAATGATCTGCGCAAACTGAGAATTGGTCTCTACTCTCATCAGGGAAGGAGTGAGGTCAATTATATTGCTCCAGGGATCTTCTAACAAAGGCAGTATCTGCTTTACAATTTTGGTGAGCAAATTGATTTCTATTTCTGTATAATCTCTGTCTAAAAATTCTCCTTTGCCCATCCCTCCTAAGAGCCTATCCAATATGGCGTAAGTGGTATTGTTGTTAAGTTCTAAGAGGAAGGGCCCTTCCAGAGGGGATGCGTCAATTATAGCGATGAACACAGGATTGTTTAAAGAATTGCTGAATTCGTAATATGTCAGCTGGTCCACAGATACAACAGCCACATTCACAATGGTCCTCAAATAGCCCGATAGAAAAGACGTGAGAGACCTTGAAAAATTTTCAAAAATCATCTGTAAGGTTCTGAGCTGTTCTTTTGAAAATTTGTTGGGCCGTCTGAAATCGTAGGATCGAATTTTTTTTGTCTTTTTCTCTTCTACTTTTACTTTCTCTAGGTCTTTTATTTCCCCTTGACTAAAAGCCTTTAAAAGCTCATCTATTTCACTCTGTGAAAGTATCTCTGCCAAAAGCTCCCTCCTCCCTACTGCACGATAAAGTCGTTAAAGTACACATTAACTACTTTTCCTTCACCTATTATTTTGTTTATCTCATTTTTTATGTCATTTTTAAGCATTTCTTGCCCTTGGGGTCCTTCTACCTCTTGCACAGTTTTACTCCTTAAGATCTGAATTATAGCATCTCTGATCTGGGGTGTATTTTCCTTCAGCTTCTTTAACACTTTAGGGTCTGTTACTTGAAGTTCTACCACCACTTTTATAAACTTGCCGTCTCCTTTTAAATTTGTTATGAATTCTTTACCTGGAGAATAATTGTAATAGGTGACTTCCGGCGTTTTATTCGGGTGAGCAAAATTGTTGAAGTACACAAAAGCTGCGCCAAAGGATAAAACCATCGCTATTACTACTATAAGGATCTTCTTTGCATTCATTCTAACACCTCTTTACCTTTTTCTATTGCAAAAATTTTTCTTTTGTATTGGATTACTCTTTCTATGACCTCTTCTGGCGTCTCTTTTACTACGATCTTTTTGCCTGTAGTAAGGCTTATAACTGTATCTGGCGTCTTTTCTATAAATTCAATGAGGTCTGCATTCACGACAAACTCTTCACCATTGAGCCTTGTCACATAAATCATGTTTTTCCTCCATCAAACCTGCCGGGGGTACCCCCAGCAGGCTAAACTTTATCTCTTCATATTCACTAAATCCTGCAGCATTTCATCTGAAACGGTGATGACTTTAGCGTTAGCCTGAAATCCTCTTTGAGTGGTAATCATATCCACAAATTCATTAGCCAAGTTGACATTTGACATCTCTAAAGTCCCTGGGTTTATACTGCCTCTGGTTCCACTTCCTGCTGCTCCTATCATGGGTTCTCCTGAGTTAACTGTATTTATAAACATCGTATTTCCTACTTTTTCTAAACCCATGGGGTTCTGGAAGTCAGCAAGAGCTATCTGCCCTATTACCTGTCTTCTGCCGTTTGAATATATACCAGATACAACCCCGTACTTGTCAATGTTGATGCTCTGCAAAGCCCCTGCCTCATTGCCATTTTTGCTTAATTCTCTCAAATTTGTTTCTGTTGAGAACATTGTAAGCTTTGAAAGGTCGATATTGACAGGGCCAATCTGAGCATTTGTAACTGCTGTGTTCATGTTAAAGGTTAAAGTTCCGGTAGCCTGCGTATTAGGAGCTATTTTCCCATCAGCTCCAAAAGTGATTGTCCCTGAACCATCAACAGAAGAAATGTACGGGTCCTGAGAAGTTACACTCCAGTTCCATGTATTGGGGTCCTGCCTTGTGAAAGTTATTGTAGCAACATGGCTTCCACCCTGTGTATCATAGACAATTATGTTGTAGCTTATGCTCTGATTTATCCCAGTAGAAGCATTCAAATTTCCGCCTATTTCTAATTGAGTAGTGGTAGAAGGCTCCATCCCAAACCAGTTTTTAAGGTTTATAGGAACTAAATTCCCGGTGTCAGTGTTCACTGTCTTGCCATCAGTTGACATCCATCCTAAAACTTTATATCCATCAGGAGTTACCAAGTCTCCATTAGAGTCAAAACTAAAATTTCCCGCCCTCGTGTAAAGAATAGATTCCCCATTTGAAACTATGAAAAATCCATTTCCGTCAATTGACAAATCTGTTGGGTTGTCAGTTCTCTGGGCTCCTCCTCTTGTAAATAAAGTATCAATAGAAGCTATGGCAACTCCTAGACCAATTTGCTGAGGGTTTGTTCCTCCGCCATTTCCTTGAGGAGCCGAAGCTCCTTTTATGGTCTGGCTGAATATCTCTTTAAAAGTCATCCTGCTTGCCTTATATCCCACTGTATTTACATTGGCTATATTATTTCCAATAACATCCAACTTTGCCTGATGAGCCTGTAAACCCGAAATTGCAGAATACATTGACCTTAACATTCTCTCTCCTCCTTTTATTTTAAGCGCTGCCCGCTTTCTCTGTCAGTCGAAAGCGGATAAGCCCCCTGTTAAGGTCCGGCTTATACTATCACAGCGCCGTCTATATTTGTAAAAACGCTATTTTTTAACATGCTCTCGTCCATAGCAGTTATGACCGTCCTAGATTTCAAATTCACCACAAAAGCTTTATTATCCATTATTATCAGCGAATCCTTTATCCCTTTACTGCTGGCTTTTTCAACAGCCTCTAAAAGCTTTTTGTACTCATCAGGTGTAATCTTTACATTCCTCGCTTCCATCCTTAGAAGGGAATGTTTTGAAAATTTAATTTCTGCAAACTTTTCTTCAAAAACCTGTTTAAAACCTTCTCCGTAAGAAGGCTGGGGCTTCTGTATAGAAGGTCCATTCAGCGAATTAAAATGGACTTTCAAAGTATCACCTCACTCAGTGACAGTTCTCACAGCGTCCAAAGGTATATCTAAGCCTTTTACTTTGAGAAAGTACTGCCCATTTTCTCTGTACACAGCATCAACTTTTCCAAAAACTTCTTTGTAATTTCCATTCCCCTCATTTATAGTAGCGTACACGTTTTTGCCTATAAGCGCTATAGCTTTTACAAAATTAAAACTTTCATTCAAATTCCGCATCTGCTCTAAAGCAGAAAACTGCGCAAGCTGTGCAAGAAACTCCTTGTCATCTACAGGATTTAAAGGGTCCTGATTTTTTAGCTGAGTCACAAGAAGCATCAGAAAATCATCTTTTCCTAACTCGCTTTTTGTAGTGACTTTATTCTGATTGGAAGGAGGCAGTACACTGTAGTTTGTATTTACATTCACTTTAAAGCCTCTCCTTTCTATGCCATCAGGTCAAGATGGCCATCTTTGAAATAATAATTTTGAGAAGTAAGGTCTAGCTCTTCACTTGGCAAATACTTTTTACTTCCGTAATGGTGGAAATAGCGCAGGTTTTCATTTCCTCCATAAAAACTTCCCTGATAGTTTCCTTCGCCAGTGTACTGAGGTGTAAATTGAAAATTTTTATCTACTGCTACATTCACACTTTCAATTTTTATCCCTTTTAAATCCAGCTGAGCCTGCAGCAGAGAAAGATTTGATTCAATTTGGTGCTTTGTCTTCTCGCTTTCTGTGATAATTGTAGCTACTATATTGCCATCAATTGATTTTAAGCTGATTTGAAGTTTGCCGAGTATCTCCGGTTTTAGATTGACAGTCACAGATGAAGCCCCTTTTTCTTTTGCCACAAATACATTATCTACTATCTGACGAAAGAGTCTGTCAACAGGATCATTAGATTTTTTGATGGAAGTGTAGATTAAATTGCTAACAGGCTTGCCCTCATTTTTGAAAAAAACAAATTCCTGTTTTACATCAAAATTTTTTTTCTCTGTCTTTTCTTCTTTTGCCTCCTTTGCAGCAATGAAAGCTTCTTTGTCGATTTTTAATTGCGAAGTTTTATCCTGATTCTTTTGAACATTTTCCTCTGCAAAATCCTTTTGATTCAAATCCTGTAAAAAAGGCTTGTCCAAGTCTTTTACCTTCGCAAGCTTTATATGGCATTCAATCACTTCTGGAGAAAGTTCAATGTTAAAATTCTCCTTCAAAAAATCGCTTATTTTCTTTGCAATCTCTTTAAAAGTAAAATTCTTTTCTTTTATAAAACCTTGTAGAGCAACTTCTAATTTTTCTCTGACCTTTTCAAACTCTAATGCACCTTTTTCACTTGAAATCGTCTCTAAACTCAAAGTTATAGTCTGCATTAATGCTGGAATAAAATTGTTTAAATCCTCCATTATATCCTTATCTTCTTTTACTTTTTCTTGAAAAATTTCTACATTTTTTAGCCCATTTTTTTGAGAGAGGAATTCTTCTTTTTTTAGATTCAGGGGATTTTCTTTTATATTTCCCTCTCTTGTTTCAGTGAGTTCACTTAAAAGAAGGTCTAAAAAGCTTACTTTTTCCTTCCCATTTTCACCTCCTTTTGCCATCTTACTGTCAACTGCTTTTAAAAAAGGGAGCAATTCCTGGACTACGACCTGCTCACTCAATTTTTCACCTCCTTTCTAAGGCACCATTGTGGCACTCTTTAAGAGCATATTTGTTATCTTTGCAGCCTTTTCAGGCTTTAGTGCCTCCATTATTTTTGATGCGCTGTCTTTGTTCATAGAAGTCAGTATTTTAATCACTTCTTCATCTGACATGTTGTTTAAAATTTGGGCAGCATTTTGAGGGTCCATGTTCTGATAGTACGTGGCTATGTCTTTCAAACTGTTTTGCCTGCTTTCAAACTGCTGTTTTAAGGTTAATTTTTCATTCTGCAGTTCCTCAATTTGCTTTTTGAGCTCTTCTATCTGAGCGTTTTGCTCTTTTATCTTTTCTTCGTAGTTAGAAATAGTAGCTTCTTTTTTCTTCAGTTCCTCATTTAACTTTGCAATCACTGCATCTTTGTCTTCTGTTTTAGGAGAAGAAACTATCCCTTTTAAGAGAGGAATTTTTGATATTTGCTTTGTCAGGAAAACTTGACTTCCGCCTATATTGAAGTACACCAGAACAGAAGACAAGACTATAACTAAAACCAGTGCTAGAATTATCACCCATTTTGCTTTTGACCTTTTTTTCTCCTGAACCTGCTCATTTTGCATGGAAATATCCTCCTAATAGGATTTAGCAACTTTGTAGCTCACATGTTCATCTATCACTCTTGACTGTTCGAGATTTAGTAGATAAAGATATTCAGCAAACTGTCTTTCCTTTAAATTTTCCAAGGCCTTTTTTTCTTTCGACACCTTCAAAAGCCCTTCCCTTATTTTTTCTGCCTCTTTTTCCAATTTCAAAATGTAGTTGGCCTGTTTCTCAATCATTTCTCTAATTTTCATTATGTAGGCTTCTGTCTCTGCCAGTTTGTACATCAAAGTCCCCTCTTCTACTTCCTCTTTCGCTCTTTTAGTAACTTCCTGAAGGTGCTTCTTTAGGTTTTCAAGTTTTTCTCTTTCTCTCTCTATCTCTTTCATAATTTTTGCTAAATTCTCTTTCTCAATCTTTTCTGACTGCTCTTTTAAATTCAATACCGACTGGAGGGTAAATTCAAATTTTTTCATTCTCATCACCTTTCAAGAGATTTAGCTAGAAGTTTTTTCGTAGTTTCAAAATCATAAGCTTCATCGATTTTCTGCCTTAAGAAGCTGTTCATTTTTTCATTAAGCTCAATCGCTTCGTCAATTTTAGGGTTAGTGCCAAAGTTATAAGCTCCTATGTTTATCAGGTCCTCCGCTTCTGCGTAAGTGGCGAGGATATTCTTAAACTTTGCCACCAGCTCCTTGTGTTCATCCGTTATGATGTCATTTATCACCCTGCTCACGCTTGCCAGTACGTCTATGGCCGGATAGTGGTTTTTGTTTGCAAGCTTTCTGGATAAAACTATGTGTCCATCCAGTATGCCTCTTACCGCGTCAGCTATAGGTTCATTAAGGTCATCTCCGTCTACCAAAACCGTGTACAAAGCTGTTATTGATCCCTTTTGAGATGACCCTGACCTCTCCAAGAGTTTTGGAAGCACAGAAAACACAGAAGGAGTGTATCCCCTTGATACAGGTGCTTCTCCAATAGATAAACCTATCTCTCTCTGAGCCATCGCGAAGCGCGTTATAGAGTCCATCATGAGAAGCACGTCAAGGCCCTGGTCTCTAAAGTACTCAGCTATAGCAGTAGCGGTCATCGCTCCTTTCACTCTCACCAAAGCTGGCGTATCAGACGTTGCTACTACTACGACAGACCTCTTTAGCCCTTCCTCTCCGAGGTCTTTCTCTATAAACTCGTTTACCTCTCTTCCTCTTTCTCCAATGAGAGCAATCACGTTTAAATCTGCTTTTGCGTTCCTCGCCATCATCCCGAGAAGGGTACTTTTCCCAACTCCGCTTCCTGCAAAAATTCCAATCCTCTGCCCTTTGCCGCAAGTCAACAGACCATCTATTGCCTTTATGCCTAGAGGCATTACCTCTCTTATCCGTTTTCTTTCCAGAGGGTCTGGAGGAGTGTTGTTTACAGGAATTGATTTTTCGTATTTCAAGGGACCTTTACCATCTATTGGGTTGCCAAGTCCGTCCAAAACCCTCCCTAAAAGGGATTTCCCTACATTTACTTTCAAGGTCTGGCCTGTAGCTATAACTTTGCTTCCCGGTCCAATTCCCTCCATGTTGCCTAGAGGCATGAGATAGACTTTTTCCTCCTTAAAACCTACTACCTCAGCGAGAACTTCATTCCCATCAATTGTCTTTATGTAGCATATTTCACCTATATTAGAAAGTGGACCTACGCTCTCAATAGTAAGGCCTATCACCTGGGATACTTTTCCGTAATATCCTACTAGCCTTTTTTCTCTCAAAATCTTTGAATATTTTTCCAAAATCCCGCTACTCATTTAACACACCTGCGAACAAGCTTTTTAAAGTCTTCAGTTGAGTTGTCACTCCAGAATTTATCACTCCAGAGTTTGTCTCAATTATACAATCTCCTTTTCTCAAGGAGAGGTCTTTGACAATGTTGATTTCATCTAAAAACTCTACATCTTTTAAAATCTTGTCCTTATTTTTTACGCAATGTTCATAATCTTCTTCACTTACTCTTACAGTCACCTTATCAAAAGCGTTGTAATTTTCCATTCCCTTTTTTATGAGGCTTAGTATCAAATCCTTGTCTTCTTCCACGTGTTTTCCTACAATTTTCTCCACTGCCTCCAAAATAACGTTTATCATGTCACTCTCTGCCTCTTTGTAAAGCCTCTTCTTTTCCTCCAATATCTCTTCTTTTAAGGCTTTTGCCTCCTCAATGAGGGCTTTGGCTTTTTCTTCTCCTTTTTTGTATCCCTCTTCATACCCTGCACTGTAACCTTCTTCATAGCCTTTTATCCTGTACTTTTCTTCAATTTCATGCGCTCTTTCTTCTGCTTCTTTTAGCATCTTCTCAATATCTTCTCTCGTTTTTGAAAGGATCTCCCTTTGGACCTGTTTTGCTCTTTCTATCATCTCTTTAGCCAAGGTCAAGCTCTCATTTTTTACATTTTTACCTTCTTCTTTCTCTTCAACTGGACCCTCAATCCTTCTTTTCTTTTCAGGTACCGCAAATTTTAGCAGGACAGGAGAGGAGATGTTGACCTCTTTTTCTTTATAATACCTATACAATAATCTCGTCCCCTCCTCCTCTTGAAATTACTATCTCGCCTGCTTCCTCCAGCTTTCTTATTATGTTTACAATTCTCTGCTGAGCTTCTTCCACATCTTTTAACCTTACAGGACCCATGTACTGTATGTCTTCCTTTATCATCTCTGCTAGGCGCTTCGACATATTGCTGTAAATGACTCTCTGCACTTCCTCGCTGGCACCTTTTAAAGCGAGGGCGATATCGTGGTTGTCCACTTCTCTTAACACTCTCTGTATAGACCTTGAATCCAACGTGACAATGTCCTCAAATACGAACATTCTCTTCTTGATCTCTTCTACAAGCTCAATATCTATTGTCTCTAATGTATCCAAAATGTTCTTCTCGGTGCTCCTGTCAACAGAGTTCAGTATATCTACAATTGTCTGTATTCCACCAGAAGAAGTGTAATCTTGAGTTACAAGTGAAGAAAGCTTTCTTTCCAGAATTCTCTCTACTTCTTTTACCACTTCAGGAGATGTGCTTTCCATTTTAGCTATCCTCATTGCCACTTCAGCCTGCAATTTTTCAGGCAAGGAGGAAAGGATGGCTCCTGCCTGCTGGGGCTTCAAGTAAGATAGAATCATGGCGATGGTCTGAGGATGTTCGTTTTGTATAAAATTGAGCACTTGTGAAGGGTCTGCCCTCCTTATGAAGTCAAAGGGCCTCACCCTTAATGAAGAGGTGAGTTTGTTTATTATCTCAAAAGCTTCTTGAGCTCCCAAAGCTTTTTCTAAAACAGTTTTTGCGTACTCAATTCCGCCCTCTATTATGTATTCCTGTGCAACGCACATATTGTAAAATTCATCAATTATTTTCTGTTTTTCTTCAGGAGTTAGATTCCTTATACTGGCAATTTCTAAAGTCAGCTGTTCTATCTCTTCTTCTCTCAAGTGCTTGTAAATCTCGGCAGAAAGTTCTGGACCCAAGGCTATTAAAAGCATTGCGCTTTTCTGCCTTCCAGTTAAAGGTCCTCTCGCCATATTATCACCTACTCTTCATTAAGCCATGTTCTTATAAGTTGAACTACAATATCGGGCTTTTCTCTTATCAGCTTCTCTATTTGCTTCTTCTTTTCATCTTTTTCTGTGATAACTATCTCTTCAACAGGTTCTGCTGTCGCAAGCACTTCTTCCTCAGCAGGAGGAATGACTCCCTTTGTTTTCCTTCTTCTAATCATCAGAAAAGCGACTAAGCCTCCTCCTACAGCCAAGGCAGCTATAATTCCCCACAAGTAAAGGGGCATTCCTTGAGCAACTTTCTTCTGCGCCTGCATAGCTTTAAGCAAATCCTGGTTAAAAGGTATCCCTTGTACTGAGACTTTTACATTATTCCCTCCAGCAGCATTTGCAACTAAATCTGCAATTTGCTGCTGCATAGAGGCATTTAAAGGCTTGTTTACAACCACTGCCACAGAGATGCTCTCAATTTTGCCTTGTGCCTCTACAAGAGTTGTCTTTATCTGGTTTATCTCATAATTTATAGTAGTTTCCGTTTTGTCATAACTGGAGGTATTGTTATTTTGTTGATTATAAACTGGAGGATTATTCGTTGGTTGTCCTGGGGGGCTTCCACTTTGTGTCCCTGTTGCCTTTTCTTTTAATTCCTGCACACTTCTAACAATTCCTTTGTTGTCATTTCCCTGAACAGGAGTGTATTCAATTCTGTCCTCTGTCTTTTTATCGAAATTTAACCTCACATTTGCCCTCACTACCACATTGCCTGGTCCAAACACCTGCTCTAAAAGGGTCTGAAGGCTATTTTGCAAGTCCTCCTGCACTTTTTTTTGAAGGGCAAACTGATTGCTGGCATTCTCTGCAATAGAATCGCTCTCTGGGGTCAAAATTTTTCCTGTACTATCAATTACAGTAACGTTTTCTGGTTTTAACCCTTCTACACTTTTTGAAACGAAATCTATTATTCCCTTAACTTGCGAAGGGGTCAAAGTAGCTCCAGGCTTTAAAGTAAGCATGACAGCCGCTGTCGCTTGATTGGTAGTATTGGAAAGCACAAAGGCGTTCTGGTCAGGAACTACAATATTTACAATCGCATCTTGCACACCTTCTATGGTTCTCAGCGAATTTTGTATCTCATTTTGTACAAAGTACAGGTACTTCTGTCTCCTTTCCTGGTCTGTTGTGGAAAGCGAGTTGTTCATCGCATCTTGAAAGCTAAATCCTCCCTGAGGTATGCCCTCTGTTGCCAATTTCATCCTTATTTCATCTTTATACTGAGCAGGTACTAAAATTGTCGTGCCATTGTCCGATAATTTATATGGAACTTTAAATTCACTTTTTAATTTTTCTACTACTATTCCGGCATCTTTTAAGCTCAAATTAGAATACAATACCACGTAATTAGGCCTATTGGCTATGTATACAAGCAAACTGATGCCTATAAACACTAAAATTGCTATAACCGTAAGCTGTATCTTTTGTTTCTTGTCAAACTTATTCCAAAAGTTTAAAAGCTGTTCTCTAAAATTAGCGATAGATTGTGGCATTGATTCACCTCATTTCATCGCAAGACATTAAAGCGGCATCCGCATTATCTCTTGATAGGCCTCCAGCACCTTGTTCTTAATCTGAATTGTAAGCTGAAGTGCAATATCTGCTTTGACAGCATCTATCATGACTTTATTTATATCATCAATTTCTCCGGTCACTAACTTCTTGTCATCCTCTATCGCTTGAAGCTGTAGGTCATTTACCTTATTCAATGCCTCTTTTAAAAAATCACTAAAACTGTTTATCTTGCTGGTTGAGGGTGCAATATTATTGGTCTCTGTGAGAGTAACAGGCTGTATACCGGTAATCTGATTTATCATTTTCCTCTACCCCTTCATTTTCCTATTTCTAAAGACTTTTGAAACATAGATTTGGCAGCATTAAAAGCGGTTACATTGGCTTCATAGGCTCGAGTTGCAGAAATCATATCTACCATCTCAGCCACAATATTTACATTAGGGTAAGAAACATAACCCAGCTGGTCTGCATCTGGATGACCCGGGTCATAGACTCGCCTTAAAGGAGTTTGTTCATCTTCTATTATCTGTACCACTTCTACTCCCTTACCCGTGTACTTTCCTTTTACTTTTTCGAAAATGTTCTGAAAGCTGTCTGGTTGAATTTCCTTAAAAACCACCAATTTTCTCCTGTAAGGACCGCCTTGAACTGTCCTTGTAGTGTTGGCATTGGCAATATTTTGCGATACCACATCCATTCTGACTCTCTCTGCAGTCAACCCGGTTGCGCTTATATCCATCGAACTAAACAAATTCATTCAACATTACCTCCCGTCTTTTACGGCTGTCATGATGGAATTGAGTTCTCCGCTGACTCTTTGAACAAGAGCGTAATAGTAGAGCTGATTTTTAGCAAGCTGTGACATTTCATAATCTATATCCACATTGTTGCCGTCCAACCTCATTGAAGTGGTGTTGACTTGATAAATCTCTGGCTTTATTGAATCAATTGGGGGAGGACCTATAGGAATGTGACGAGGATGTGTTATATAACCTTTAAGCTTATTTCCATTTAATGCTTCCTGCAAAATTTCTTCAAATTTGACTTCAGACCTTTTAAAATTGGGGGTATCTACATTGGCTATATTATTTGCAATTACATTGCTTCTCACTATAGCTGCATATAAACCCTTTGCCAGAAGGTCTATATTCTCCCACATTTTCTCCCCTCCTTCGACCACAATATACTTAATTCGACAAAAATCTCAAAAATCCTGCTAAATTACTCCAAAGTTGTAACGTTACCTTTGTTGTAAAATAATATCAAATTTTATCGAATATTATTGTACCATGTCTTAACATTTTCCTCCATAAGAAAAAAGTCCTATTTTCCAAAATAAAAAACCCCTGCTAAGTAGCAGGGGTCAATCTCTTTTCATTTTTTCAAGCTCTTCCAGGAGCTTTTCATTGAGAACCCTTATATGAGTCCCCTTCATACCCAAGGAACGGGACTCAATTATTCCAGCGCTTTCAAACTTTCTCAAAGCATTTACAATTACAGACCTTGTAATGCCTACTTTGTCAGCTATCTTGCTGGCAACAAGAAGTCCCTCTTTCCCTTTCAATTCCTCAAATATGTTCTTTATAGCTTGAAGCTCTGAATAGGAGAGAGTAGCTAAAGCCATCTGCACTACAGCCCTTTTCCGTGCCTCTTCTTCAATTTCTTCATTCTTTGCTCTTAAAATCTCAAGGCCTACCACTGTAGCTCCGTACTCTGCAATTATCAAATCGTCGTCAGTAAATTCCTTTGTGGCTCTTATAAGAAGCAAAGTACCTAGTCTATCTCCTCCTCCATTTATAGGGACAACTGTCACTATCAAGTCAGATAGGACCTTCTCTTCTTTAAAGAGCTTTCCTTTGTCATTTGCTAGCGTTTCTGTAACTCTTAAAAGTCTGTCGTTGTACTCCTCAGGAATTGCCTTGTCTTTCGCAAAAATTTCATCTCCGTAGTCCTTTAAAGCGCTATACCCTAGAACTTTCCCTTTTCTACTTAAGATATAGACATTAGCTTCAATTACTTCTTTTAAAATAGAAGCCATTTCCATAAAGTCTACCGGTTGTATGCCAGTCTTTTGTAAGATTCGATTTAATTTTCTCGTTTTTTCTAAAAGTGTCATTTTTCAATCCTCCTGTGTTTTTTATTTTTTTTACAAAATGTATTTATTGACTTCGTACTTGTTTAAGCTGTCTTTTAATT
Source organism: Caldanaerobacter subterraneus (assembly GCF_004345675.1). Lineage (GTDB taxonomy): Bacteria > Bacillota > Thermoanaerobacteria > Thermoanaerobacterales > Thermoanaerobacteraceae > Thermoanaerobacter > Thermoanaerobacter subterraneus. The sequence goes on from NZ_SLWU01000005.1 coordinate 55,674, forward strand.
GTTCTTTGACATAATCTGCTGTTATTACTATCTCTTGACCGCTCAACTCGGGAGCGTGGAAAGAAAGGTCTTCAAATAACTTCTCCATTACAGTGTGGAGCCTTCTCGCTCCAATATCCTCAGACTGTTGATTTATCAGGTAAGCTACTTCTGCAATTGTCTCGATCGCTTCTTCTGTATACTTAATTTCCACACCTTCTGTTCTCAAAAGCTCCTGATACTGCTTTGTAAGAGCATTCTTTGGTTCTTTTAATATCCTGACAAAATCTTCTTTAGTGAGAGGCTTTAAGTTTACTCTTATAGGGAATCTTCCTTGAAGTTCGGGTATTAAGTCAGATACCTTTGCTACGTTAAAAGCTCCAGCAGCTATGAACAGTATGTGGTCTGTTTTCACAGGCCCGTATTTTGTCATGACAGTGCAGCCTTCGATTATCGGTAGAAGGTCTCTTTGAACTCCTTCTCTTGATACATCGGGGCCTGCTGAATACCCTGTACTGGCAATTTTATCAATTTCATCTATAAATATTATTCCATCATTTTCTGCTCTTTTTACTGCTTCTTCTATCACTTCATCCATATCGATGAGGTTTTGCGCTTCCTCTGTTTCTAATATTTTTTTCGCTTCAGCTACTGTCACCTTCCTCAATTTTTTCCTTTTGGGCAAGAGGTCAGAAAACATGTCTTGCAGTGTTATGTTAAGCTCCTCTGCCCCTAAATTTGTGTACATTTCTAGCATTGGGGGAGTTGTGTCAGTTACTTCAATTTCCACCATGTGGTTGTCAAGTTCGCCACTTCTCAGCCTCTGTCTTATTTCTTCCCTTTTGTAGCTGTCTACATTATCCGGTTCTTCAGTCCTCTCACTAGAAGGATAGTTAAAAATCATTTCAAAAGGATTTTTAGGCTGCTTTTTCTTTTTCCCCAAGAGGTAATCTATAAGTCTTTCTTCAGCTAGTTTTTTAGCCTTTTCTGTCACAGCTTTTAATTTTTCTTCTTTTACCATTCTTACAGCAGCTTCTACCAGGTCTCTTACCATTGAATCCACATCTCTTCCTACATATCCTACTTCAGTGAATTTGGTAGCTTCTACTTTTACAAAAGGGGCTTCTACCAGTTTAGCCATTCTCCTCGCAATTTCCGTCTTACCCACTCCAGTAGGCCCTACCATCAAGATGTTTTTGGGGGTGACTTCCTCTTTAAAATCTTCCGGCAAAAGGCTTCTTCTGTATCTATTCCTCAAAGCAACTGCCACAGACTTTTTTGCTTCCTTTTGTCCGACTATGTACTTGTCAAGTTCTGCTACAATTTCTTTAGGCGTGTAATTTTTCACATTCCTCACCCCCTAGAGTGTCTCTACTGTAATATTGTTATTTGTATACACGCATATCTTTGAAGCTATTTCCAAAGCTTTTCTCGCAATTTCTTCTGTATCTAAATCTGTGTTATACCTTAAAGCTAAAGCAGCAGCCATAGCGTAATTCCCTCCGGATCCTATTCCAATGACATCTTCATCCGGTTCTATAACTTCCCCTGTTCCAGATATCAGCAAAGTATCTTTTTTATCTGCAGCAATCAAAAGCGCCTCCAGTTTTCTTAAAATCTTATCTTTTCTCCACTCCTGTGCCAACTCCACTGCTGCCCTTTTTAAATTGCCGCCGTATTGTTCTAATTTCTCTTCAAATTTTTGAGACAAGGTCATGGCATCTGCTACAGACCCTGCAAAACCTACTATGACTTCTCCGTTGTAAAGCCTCCTAATTTTTTTAGCTCCGTGTTTTAATATAGTGCTGTCTCCAAAAGTGACCTGTCCGTCTCCCGCCACAGACACCCTATCTCCTCTTCTGACCGCAACTATAGTAGTGCCTTTAAACATAATTACACCCCTTTAAACATTTATAACACATTTTGTGAAAAGCTTCAAGATTAATTCAAAATTTTTGATAAATTCATTTAATTAGTCTCTTTCTGATATCCGCACTCTGGATTAGAACACTTTATGACAATGCCGTTTTTCGTATTTTTTTCTACCATTAGGCTGCCACAAACCGGACACTTTTCATTGACCGGCTTATCCCAAAGCACAAAATCGCACTGAGGCGCATTTTCACATGAATAATAAACCCTTCCTTTTTTGCTCCTTCTCTTTACAATTTCCCCTCCACATTTAGGGCATTTTACACCCACTTTTTCAAGAAGGGGTTTTGTGTTTTTGCACTCTGGAAACCCTGAACAGGCCAAGAATTTGCCGTATCTACCCTTTCTGACTACCATCGGCCTTCCGCAAACTTCACACTTTATATCAGTTACTTCCACTTCCTCTTCTAGTTCCACTTTCTCCATCTGTTCTTCGGCAACCTTCAAAGTCTTATAAAAATCTCTGTAGAAGTCTCCTACCACCTCATACCATTCTACTTTTCCTTCTTCTATCTTGTCCAGCTGTTCCTCCATCTCAGCAGTAAATCCCACATCTACAATTTCTGAGAAGAATTCTTTTAAGGCATCTGTGACGATAAACCCCAGCTCTGTAGGTTTTAAAACTTTTTTGTCCTTCACTACATATCCTCTCTCTAAAAGAGTAGCGATAGTTGGAGCATAAGTGCTAGGTCTTCCTATTCCTTTTTCTTCTAGTTCTTTAATGAGAGAGGCTTCAGTGTATCTGGGAGGCGGCTGTGTAAAGTGCTGTGTCGGCTTCAGCTCTTCCAATCTGACTTTTGTGCCTTCTTTTAATACAGGTAGTGTCTTTTCTTCCTCTTCTTCCTGAAAGTCACTGCCTTCCACATAGACAGTCATAAACCCCAAGAATTTAACGCTTGACCCTGAAGCTTTGAAGATATAGCCGTTATTTTTAATGTCCATAGCCACTGTGTCATAAATTGCTGGCATCATTTGACTTGCAATAAATCTATCCCATATCAATTTGTACAGTTTGTACTGGTCAGGTGTCAAAGAGTCCTTTATAATCTCTGGTTCTCTGAACACAGAAGTAGGCCTTATAGCCTCATGGGCATCCTGCACATTGGCCTTTTTTGAAGAATACTCTGCATCAGGATTTGCATACTCTTTTCCAAACTTCTCTGTGATATACCTGTATGCCTCTTCCTTTGCCTCTTTCGCTACCCTTGTAGAATCTGTCCTTATATAAGTGACAAGTCCTACACTGCCTTCCCCTTTTATTTCAATTCCTTCGTAAAGCTGCTGAGCAATTAACATGGTTTTCTTTGCAGTAAAGCCCAGTTTGCGCGATGCCTCTTGTTGTAAGGTGCTAGTGATGAAAGGAGGCGGCGGATTTCTCTTTTTTGTCCCTGTCTTTACTTTATATACGACATATTCTTCAGATAGAGAATTTATTATCTTATCTACTTCTTCTCTATTTTTTAGCTCAATCTTTTCTTCTTCTCTTCCGTAGAACTTCGCCTCAAATTTGCTAGAAGTTTTTTCGTCAAAAAGAACTGCAGTTATATTCCAGTATTCTTCAGGCACAAAGGCCTCTATCTCCCTTTCTCTGTCACAGACCAGTCTTGCAGCAACTGACTGAACTCTTCCAGCACTTAACCCCCTTTTTATCTTTTTCCATAGAATAGGGCTAATTTTATATCCTACCAGCCTATCTAAGATTCTCCTCGCTTGTTGAGCATTTACTAAATTGAGGTCTATTTTCCTCGGATTTTTTATAGCAGCTTGGACTGCGTTTTTTGTAATTTCATGAAATTCTATGCGACAGGGTTTGTCAATATCCAAATCTAAAAGCTGGGCAATGTGCCATGAAATTGCCTCTCCTTCTCTATCAGGGTCTGTAGCGAGGAAAATTTTCTCAGCATCTTTTGCCTCTTTTTTTAATTTTTCAATTATCTCGCCTTTGCCCCTTATTGTTATGTACTTGGGAGCAAAGTTATTTTCAATGTCAACGCCCAGCTGGCTTTTAGGCAAATCCCTGACATGCCCTTGAGATGCAGCAACTTTAAAATTTTTTCCAAGAAATTTTGAAATAGTTTTAGCCTTCGCAGGAGATTCCACAATAACTAGAGACTTTGCCATGAGTACACCTCCAAAACAACTAATAATTATATCAAAGTTTTTTGTAATTATCAAAAAATTTTTTTAGTATATTTGTTGCCAGGGAGCCTGTCAATCAAACCTTTGAGCATGAGAGAGGTCAAAATGCTGTTCAATTTCGACATTTTCATGTTCAAAGTATAAGAAATTTCTTCCACATCCCTAGGAGCCTCTTTAATAAACTCGTACACCACCTTCTCATCCTCCGTCAAAGATAGTTCCTCATTTTCAGTTAATGCCATTCTGAGGTCTTCTCTGAAGCTAAACTCTTCTAAAATATCCTCCACCTGTGTTACAATTTTTGCTCCTTGTTTTATGAGGTCATTCGTTCCAGCACTATATGCACTTGTGACATTTCCGGGCACCGCGAAAACTTCCCTGCCCTGTTCTAAAGCAAATTGTGCAGTTATCAAGGCACCGCTTTTGGCCCCAGCCTCTACCACTACTACTCCCTGAGAAAGGCCGCTTATTATCCTGTTCCTCAGCGGAAAATTCTGAGAGAGGGGCGGATAGTCAAGAGGATATTCAGACACCAAAAGTCCTTCCTCTCCAATTTGCTCCATCAACTTTTTATTCTCTGTAGGATATACCACATTTATTCCACATCCTAAAACGGCTATAGTGCTCCCCCTTCCTTTTAAAGCACCTAAATGGGAATATGTATCTATACCCCTTGCCAGTCCGCTCACAACCGTTATACCTCTTTCTGAAAGGTCGTAAGAGAGTTTTTGAGCCATTTGCTTTCCATAGTACGTAGCTTTTCTTGATCCTACCATGGCAATTGAAAATTTGTCTTTTAAATTTAACCTGCCTTTCAAATAAAGGACAACAGGAGGGTTGTGAATTTCCCTAAGAATAGAAGGATACTCCTCCTCTTCTAATGTATATACACTTACTTTTAATTTTTGCAACCTTTCTACATATTCAAACGGGTTTAATTTTTGTGCCTCCACTATTTTCTCCGTTAGATTTTTCTTTCCTGTTGCCTTAAATATATCAATTTCTTTTGCCCTGTAGATTTCCTCGGCCTTTTTAAAAAACTCCATCAATTGAAAATAGGACTTGTATCCTATCCCCACTACACTACTAAGCCATATCTTAAAAACTTTTTCTCTGTTCACTTGTATCACCTTTTGTAAATTCTTTCTTCAATTTACCTTTATTATAATACAAAAACTGTGATAAAATAAAGGAGAACAAAATATTAAAAAGGTGAGGAAGCCGTGAAAAAGCTTAATTTGCGCCAGTTAAAAGAACACCTTTATCATGGTTCTCTTCAAGATTTGGACTTTTCAAATCTCACTTCTTCAGCAAAAGCATGGCTTGAAAGGGAAATAAAGAGAATAGAAGAAATGAAATTTTATGAAAAGAAGCTTTACGAAGAAGGGCTAAATTTTATAGCAGGAGTTGATGAAGCAGGAAGAGGACCACTAGTGGGTCCTGTAGTAGCTGCTTGCGTAATACTCCCCAAAGAGATATTTATACCGGAGATAAACGACTCAAAAAAACTTCCTGAGGAAAAAAGAGAAAAATTGGCAGAAGTGATAAAAAAAGAAGCGATTTCCTATGGAATAGGTATAGTAGACTGCAGAGAAATTGATGAGATAAACATACTAAATGCAACATTGAAAGCGATGAAGAAGGCTATCTTTGAAGTAAAAGAAAAAATAGAATACCTTCTGGTGGACGCCATCTCAATCCCCGACATGCCTATAAAGCAGCTTCCCATAGTAAAAGGCGATTCAAAAAGCATATCAATTGCCGCTGCTTCAATTCTTGCAAAAGTAGAAAGGGACAGGATTATGAGGGAATACCACAAACTTTACCCTCAATACAACTTTGCAAAAAACAAAGGATATGGCACAAAGGAACACATCGAAGCTTTAAAAAAGTACGGACCATGTCCTATTCACAGGCGGACTTATGTAGAAAAAATTCTGAAAGGATGAAAAAAGTGAACAAAAAAACAGTAGGCAGCGTAGGTGAAAAAATAGCTGCCCAGTATCTCTCTAAAAAGGGGTATAAAATTTTAGAAAAAAACTTCAAGTGCAAAATTGGAGAAATAGACTTAATAGCCCTTTACAAAAACCAAATAGTCTTTGTAGAAGTAAAAACGCGAACTTCTGTGAATTTTGGACTCCCCAGCGAAGCCGTAGACTTTCACAAGCAGCAGAAAATTGTAAAAATAGCTCAAGTTTACATAGCTAGCTCAAACTTCAAACAATACCAACCGCGATTTGACATAATTGAAGTGTACCTCAATCCCGAAAAATTGACTTTAGAAAAAGTAAATCACATTTTAAATGCCTTTTAATCTCTTAGTATAAGCCCCATCTTTTCCTTTACTTCTTTCAAGGTCTCAACTGCTACAGCTTCTGCCCTTTCAGCCCCTTCTTTTAATACCCTTAAAACTTCTTCTTCGCTTATATCCCTGTAATTTTTCTGTATAACCGAAAGCTTATCAATGACAACCTCCGCTAGCTCCTTCTTCAAAGTACCGTAACCCTGCCCTTTAAACTTATTCACAACTTCATCTACTTCCATGCCAGTGAAAAGGCTGTATATTGTGAGGAGGTTGCTAATCCCCGGTTTTTTCTCCCAATCAAGCCTTATTTCACTTTCGGAATCTGTCACAGCTTTCATTATTTTCCTGTAAATTGTGTCTGGGTCATCCAAAAGATTTACCCTGTTATTGGGGTCAGCGTCGCTCTTGCTCATCTTTTTAGTCGGGTTTGTCAAACTCATAATTCTAGCGCCAAACTTTAAGATCATGGGCTCTGGAATGACAAAGGTTTCCCCAAACCTGTTGTTAAACCTCTGTGCCACATCTCTTGTAAGCTCCAGATGCTGCTTTTGGTCTTCTCCCACAGGCACATAATGGGTCTTATACAAAAGTATGTCGGCCGCCATCAAGTCAGGGTATGTAAAAAGTCCTACAGAAACCGACTCTTTGCCCTTACTCTTTTCTTTAAACTGAGTCATTCTGCTAAGCTCTCCAAAATAAGTGATGCATTGAAGCAGCCATGCCAGTTCTGCATGAGCTGAAACGTGGGATTGTACAAAAAGAGTGACTTTTTTGGGGTCAAGCCCTATTGCCATATATAAAGCTGCCAGTTCAATGGTATTTTTCTTAAGTTCCACCGGGTCCTGAGGGACTGTAAGAGCGTGTAAATCCACGACACAAAAGAAACAATCGTAGTCATCCTGCAGGGCAACGAACTGTCTCATTGCACCTAAGTAATTTCCTATGTGAATATCCCCTGACGGCTGTACTCCAGAAAATACTCTTTTCAATCTCAAACGCCTCCTTTGCGAAGAATTTAAAAAAGTTCTCTGACGAAACCCTTTCCGTGAACCTCTGACACATCAAGTATGGAAAGAAAAGCATTGGGGTCTATCTGATGCACGATGAGCTTCAGCTGAGGAAGCTGAGTCAAAGATACAATTGAGTAAAGGACTTTTTTGCTAACTCCAGTATAGGCACCTTCTCCGTGAAGCAGCGTAACTCCTCTGTGGAGAGTGTCCATTATCTCTTTACTCACTTCCTCTACTTTGTCAGTTACAATTAAGACCATCTTCTGCCTATTAAATCCTTTTATAGTTTTATCTACCATATAAGAGGTGATGTACATAGAAACAAGCGTATAAAGAGCACTTGTAAGTCCGAAAAATATAGCTCCTAAAGCTACAATTATGAAATTGACTGTAAAGGATATGCGGCCAATCTCAAAATTATCATATTTTTTCTTGACAATAACTGAAATTATATCCAGTCCTCCTGTAGAACCGTGGTTGCTAAATACTATTCCCATTCCAAGCCCATTCAATACGCCGCCATAAAGGCTTAGAAGCAAAGGATCGTTTATGAGCAAAACATTTCTCACGGAATAAGTGAGGACTAGAAAGAAAGACAGAGCAGCAGTGCCTATAATAGTAAAAATTGTAAAGCGCAAATTAACTTTTTTGTAGCTTAATATTAAAAGAGGAATATTAAGTAAAAATATAGTGTACCCCGCTGGAAATTTTGTGAAATACTGTATTATGAGAGCTATACCTGAAACTCCACCGCTTAGAAGCCTAGCGTGTACGAGGAACATGTTGATCCCTATAGAGGATATAAAAGTCCCGACCAATATGAAAAAAATATTCTTAATGCCCTCTTTATTGAATATGTCCTTTACATTCACAGCATCACACCTTCTCATTTATACCAGTATTTACTGTCAGCAATTCTGTACTGCAGTGCCTCTGCCACGTGTTCTAACTTAATATTTTCTTCCCCTTCCAAATCTGCGATTGTGCGAGCCACTTTTAAAACTTTGTTATACCCTCTGGCACTTAAAGAAAGTTTGTCAAAGGCCTCTTCTAAAAATTTTTTTGTTCTAGTGTCAAGTCTGCAGTATTTTTTAAGCAAATTTCCTTTTAACTGGGAATTTGAAAATATGCCTATATTCTTGTACCTCTCAAGCTGAATTTTCCTCGCTTTTTCAACCCTTTCCCTAATAGTGGCAGAAGTTTCTGTCTCTTCACCCTCTTCAAAATAGTGCCCTTTTTTAAGAGGTCTTACCTCCACGTGCAAATCTATTCTGTCCAGCAAAGGGCCAGAAATCTTGTTCTGATATCGCCTTATCTCATTTACACTGCAGTGACATTCATGAGTATCATCACCGTAATAACCACAAGGACAAGGATTCATCGCGAGGATCAATATGAACTTGCTGGGATATGTAAAGCTTCCGTTGACCCTAGTGATAGTTACAAACTCGTCCTCTAAAGGTTGCCTTAAAACTTCAATGGCATCTTTTTTAAACTCAGGAATCTCGTCCAAAAACAAAACTCCGTGGTGAGCTAAAGATACTTCTCCAGGCTTTGGATATTTACCACCACCTACCAAGGCAACTGTAGAAACAGTGTGATGAGGAGACCTAAAAGGCCTTGCTGTCATAAGAGGCGTCCCTTTGGGCAAAAGCCCTGCGATGCTGTATATCTTTGTTACTTCTAATGCTTCTTCAAAGGACAAAGGAGGAAGAATGGTGGGAAAACGCCTTGCCAACATTGTCTTGCCAGAACCTGGCGGTCCTATCATGAGCACGTTATGGGAACCCGCCGCAGCTATTTCTAAAACTCTTTTTGCGTTTTCTTGTCCTTTAACTTCTGAAAAGTCTACCCCATAGTCCGGGCTTTTAAAGAAATTTTCTATATCTAAAGAAAAAGGATTAAAGGTCTTTTCCTCATTTAAAAACTCTACTACTTCCTTTAAACTCTTCATTGCATACACATTTATTCCTTTAACTACAGAGGCCTCTTGGGCATTTTCATAAGGCACTACTACAGATAAGATTCCACTTTCTTTTGCCCCCATCACCATTGGAAGAACGCCATTTACTCCCCTTAAGCTACCGTCTAAAGAAAGCTCTCCAATAAAAGCAATGTTCTCTAGGTCATTTTTCACTACCTCAGTTCCTTTCAGAATCCCTACTGCTAGAGGCAAATCAAAAGCGGTGCCCTCTTTTTTAATGTCGGCAGGGGCGAGATTTACCGTTATCTTCTTTAAAGGAAAGTCAAATCCGCTGTTTTTTATAGCTGCCCTTACCCTATCTCTTGCCTCCTTTACCTCTGTATCCCCTAATCCCACTATGTCAAAAGAAGGTATCCCTGTCCCTAAATCTATTTCTACATCTACTACATATGCGTCTATTCCTAAAATGGCCATGGTTTTTACTTTAGAGAGCATGACAATATTTCCCCCTTAAGGTTCTTCAAGCGAAATTCTCCCCAAGTTCCCCTTTCTAAAATCTTCTAGCAATACAGTTGAAGCTTTTACAAAGTCTACTTCTCCTCCTGATACTAAGCAACCCCTTTTTTTACCTATATCTTCTATGATTTTTATTTCTTCTTCCCATATTTTATCAAGTTTATAGCGATTTATCAAATAGTCAGGATAGCGATTTTTTAAAATAGAAACAAGAAAAAGAGCTACTTCTTCCATCTCTAGTATCTCATCCTTTATGGCCCCTGTTATTGCAAGCATGAATCCGGTAGTTTTATCTTCAAATTTTGGCCACAGCACCCCTGGAGTATCTAAAAGGTCAAGGTAGGGCGTCCTTATCCAGTGAAGGCTTTTAGTAACTCCAGGTTTATCGCCAGTTTTTGCTTTTTTTCTCCCTATCAGCGTATTAATAAAAGTAGATTTGCCTACATTTGGTATTCCCAAAATCATACCCCTTAAGCGGGGAGTAAGGCCTTTTTTGACCTTTGCCTCTAGAATATCTTTGCAAACTTCTTTAGTCTTTTCTTCTAATTCCTTAAAACCCTTTCCCGTTATAGCATTTACTTTTACAGCTTCTATGCCTTTTTCTTTAAAGTGCTTTATCCAAAGGTCTGTTATCCTTTCATCCGCCAAATCTTCTTTGTTAAGAAGCATTATCTTCTTTTTTCTCTTGGTTATTTCATCAAAATCAGGGTTTCTGCTGCTTCTAGGAATTCTAGCATCGACAATCTCATATACCACATCCACCAATTTTAAGTTGGAGATAATCTCCTTTTTGGCTTTTGCCATGTGACCTGGATACCACTGTATCATCTCTTAATTCCTCCGCTATAGTCAAAAAAGGGGTAAAACCCCCTTTTTACTCCATCAATTCTTTTATCTTTGTTGCAGCTTTTCCTACTCTCTTCCTCAGGTAATAAAGCTTTGCTCTCCTAACTTTTCCTCTCCTTATCACTTCTATTTTTTCAAGCCTTGGAGAGTGAAGAGGAAAAGTTCTCTCTACGCCTACGCCATAGGAAACTCTTCTCACAGTGAAAGTTTCCCTGAGACCACTTCCGCTTCTCTTTATGACTATCCCTTCAAAAGGCTGAATTCTCTCCCTATCTCCTTCTATGACCTTGTAGTACACTCTTACAGTGTCACCTACATTAAAAGGCGTAATGTCTTTCTTAAGCTGCTCGCTTTCCACAGCCTTTATCAAGTCCATGCTACATTCCCTCCTTCCTTTTCTATATCTCATATCCTTTTTCTCTAAGAAATTTTTTATCTTCCTCAGTCAAATTGGCTTTTTTCAATAAATCAGGTCTTTTTAAAAGGGTTATCTCCAAAGACTTCTGCCTTCTCCATCTGGCAATTTCAGCGTGATTGCCACTTAAAAGCACCTCAGGCACTCTCATTCCTCTGAATACTTCTGGTCTCGTGTACTGAGGGTATTCGAGAAGATAGTCAGAAAAGGATTCCTCTAAAGCGCTCTGAGGATGAGACAAAACCCCATCAATTAGCCTTGTCACTGCATCTATGACCACCATTGCGGCCAATTCTCCACCTGTCAGTATAAAATCTCCTATTGAGATTTCACCGTCTATCACTGCATATACTCTTTCATCAATTCCCTCGTAATGGCCGCATAAAAGAGCAATTCTTTCCATCTTTGAAAGTTCTCTTGCCATTTCCTGAGTAAAAATTTTGCCCTTTGGACTTAAGTAGTAGACAGGAATGTTCCCCTGACTTTTCACAAATTCGATGGCATCAAAAAGGGGCTGGGGCATCATGACCATCCCCGGTCCCCCGCCATAAGGATAGTCATCTACTCTTTTATGTTTATCTTTTGAAAAATCCCTTATGTTGATTAAATTCACTTTTAGCTTACCTTTTTCAACAGCCCTTTTCAAAATGCTGTGAGAAAGAACGCATTCAAACATCTCAGGAAACAGCGTTAAAACATCAAAAATCATTTATAGCCCCTCCAAGAGGCGCACAATCATCACTTTGCCTTCTACATCAACTTTCTTTATCACTTCTTTTATTGCAGGCAACAGCACTTCTCTTTCTTTTGCTTTTACGACGTACACATCATTTGCCCCTGTCTGCAAAACCTCCTCCAATGTGCCTATTAATTCTCCTTCCTCTGTGTAAACCTTCATCCCTATCAGGTCAGTTATAAAATATTCGTCTTCCTCGAGCTTAAGTGCATTTTCTGCATCAACCTTAAGAAATAAGCCTTTTAGTTTTTCTGCGTCATTTCTGCTATCAATTCCTTTGAGTTTTAAAAGCACCATTCCTTTTGATGTAATTTTTACATTTTCAATCTCATATTTGCAAGGTATGTCTTTTTCATCAAAGACCCATACATAGGGGATGTCGTAAAATCTCTCAGGCACATTGGTAAGGGGATATACTTTTATTTCCCCTCTTATTCCGTGGGGAGAAGTAACTTTCCCCACATTGTAGTAGTCAGCCATACTATCACCTAGATTATCTCAACAATCACACGCTTTTTCTCCTTTAGGGCAGCAGCTTTAACCAAAGTCCTTATAGCCTGTGCAATTCTTCCCTGTTTTCCAATGACTTTGCCCATGTCTTCTGGAGCAACTTTAAGTTCTATTATTATAGACTGATGCCCATGAATTTCGTTGACTTCTACTGCATCCGGGTTGTCGACTAATGCTTTAGCTATAGTTTTAACCAGTTCTCCCATTTTTACACCTCCTCATTGACGAGGATTAATTATTGATTATACCTTCTTTTCTAAATAGAGACTTAACTGTATCCGAAGGCTGGGCACCAACACTTAACCATTTCTTTGCCTTCTCTACGTCTATTTTTATCTCTGCAGGTTCGGCTATAGGGTTGTAGTAGCCTATCTCGTCGATAAATCTTCCATCTCTCGGAGACCTTGAGTCTGCAACTACTATTCTGTAAAAAGGTCTCTTTTTAGCTCCGAACCTTTTAAGTCTTATTCTAACTGCCACTTTCTCACCTCCTTTAAAAGTCGCCCGCCTTCCCCTACTGCAAGAAAGGCAACCTCAGTTTGCCTCTTTTGAGGTCTTTATCTATATCAGCAAATCTCTTCATCATCTTTTTGGTTTCTTCAAACTGCTTCAAGAGGTTGTTCACCTCCTGGATTGTAGTGCCGCTGCCCCTTGCTATTCTTCTCTTTCTACTTCCATTTATAATGGAAGGGTTTTGTCTCTCTTCTTTTGTCATAGAAAGTATTATAGCTTCAATTCGCTTTAAATCCTTCTCAGAAACTTCTACATTTTTCAAAACACTCTTGTTTACACCGGGAATCATGGCAAGCAGCTGATCAAGTGGCCCCATATTTTTAAGACTTCTCAACTGCTCTAAAAAGTCCTCAAGAGTAAACTGCTTTGACAGTATTTTTTGCCCCATCTCAAGGGCCTTTTTCTCATCTATTGCAGCTTGAGCTTTTTCTATAAGGGTTAAGACATCACCCATCCCTAAAATGCGGGAAGCCATTCTATCAGGGTAAAAAGGCTCTATATCTCCAAGCTTTTCTCCAATCCCCACGTATTTTATAGGTTTTTGAGTCACAGCTTTAATGGAAAGAGCAGCTCCACCTCTTGTATCCCCATCAAGCTTTGTCAGTATAACACCAGTTATATCAAGCCTTTCATTAAAGGAAGAAGCCACATTTACTGCATCTTGTCCTGTCATGGCATCAGCCACAAGCAGTATCTCATCGGGATGGACTGCTTCCTTAATCCTCACAAGCTCCTCCATCAATTCATCATCAATGTGAAGTCTTCCTGCTGTATCAATTATAACCACATCCACATTATGGGACTTGGCATAGTCGATGGAGGCTTTTGCTATGTCAGCAGTGTCCACCTTATCTCCCATGGTAAAAACGGGTACATTTATGTTTGCTCCCAAAACCTGCAGCTGTTTGATAGCCGCTGGCCTTACGGTATCGCAGGCCACCAGCAACGGATTCTTGCCCTGTTTTTTTAAAAGGTTAGCCAGTTTGCCGCAGGCAGTAGTTTTTCCGGAGCCTTGTAAACCCACCATCATTATAACAGCAGGCACTTTACTGCCCAGATTCAATCGGCTCTCTACAGAGCCCATAAGCTTTATGAGCTCTTCATGCACAATCTTTATCACCTGCTGGGCAGGAGTAAGGCTCTCCATTACTTCCTGCCCCAGAGCCTTTTCAGTGACAGAATTTATGAAGTCCTTGACTACCTTGAAATTTACATCAGCTTCCAAAAGGGCAACTTTTACTTCCCTCATCGCCTCTTTTATGTCTTTTTCCGTCAGTTTCCCCTTACCCCTTAGCTTTTTAAAAACTCCCTGCAGCCTTTCAGAAAGGCTTTCAAAAGCCATCAAAAAATACCTCCTAAGGATTTAACTCTTCCAACTCTCGAGCCATATCCTCAATAATTTTTAGAATCTCTTCGTCCTTTTCCCTTTCCTTTATTAATTTTATGCACTCTTTAATCTTTTCAATTTTTTTCATCATTTCCTGGTGCTTTTTTACTAATCCCAACTTTTCTTCATAAAATTCCAGGGAATCCTCTGCCCTTTTTAAGGCGTCATACACTCCCTGACGGGATATATCGAGAATTTCAGATATCTCTCCGAGAGAGTAGTCATTCAGATAATACATTTCGAAAATTTCTCTCTGCTTATCAGTGAGCAAGGCCCCGTAAAAGTCATATAAAAGGGTCATAAACAAAAAATCATCTTCCACAAGGAATCCCACCCGTTAAGGTTTTGACCTTTACATTAAGATTTTATATGAAGCCCTCATTTTTGTCAACTCTGTTTTTTCATTTTTTTGCAGTTTTATTCACTGAAAAATAGCAGAAACAAAGGATTTTGCGTCAAAAGCTTGCAAATCCTCCATTCCTTCCCCAATTCCTATATATCTTATAGGCAAGTTAAGTTCTTCTTTTATAGCTATGACAATACCACCTTTGGCAGTTCCATCTAGTTTAGTAAGTATTATTCCTGTTATGTCAGCGACTTCCTTAAATATCTTAGCCTGCTGTAGAGCATTCTGACCAGTAGTAGCATCTAAAACTAGAAAAGTTTCCACTCTAGCCTCGCTGTACTCCCTGTCTATAACTTTTCGTATTTTTCTAAGTTCTTCCATTAAATTTTTCTTGTTGTGAAGCCTTCCAGCAGTGTCGCAAATAACTACGTCTATACCTCTAGCTTTTGCTGACTGAAGACCGTCAAACACCACTGATGCCGGATCAGAACCTTCCTGATGCTTTATTATAGGGCAATTTACTCTTTTCGCCCACACCTCTAGCTGGTCAATGGCAGCGGCTCTGAAGGTATCAGCTGCCACCATCATTACGCTCTTACCCTGCTTTTTATACAAATGAGCTAATTTTCCAATAGTAGTAGTTTTTCCTACCCCATTTACCCCTACTATCAAAATCACCATTGGCGAAGTCAAAACAAAAGGCTCTACATCTTTCTGTAAAATCTCATATATCTCTTGTGCCAAAAGTTTCCTTACTTTGCTTGCTTCAAAGATCTTTTCCTCCTTTGTCTTCTGCTTAAGCGATTGAATAATCTTGTAAGTTGTATCAACCCCTACATCAGCTAGTATAAGTGCTTCTTCCAGTTCTTCAAACAATTCCTCATCTACTTTTTTGCCAAAGCTTAATACCTCATTTAACTTCGCAGTTAAATTTTCTTTAAATTTTTGCAGAAAATTAAGCATGTGTGAGCAACCCTCCTGACCTATCTTCAGTATTTAGCTTGATAGATAAAAGCTTTGAAACTCCCTTTTCCTGCATGGTGACGCCGTATATAGCATCTGCTGCCATCATAGTTCCCCTTCTGTGAGTAACTACTATAAACTGCGTATCCTTAGAAAGTTCTTTCAAAGCCTTGGCAAATCTGTCCACATTAGCGTCGTCCAAAGCAGCATCTATCTCATCCAAAACGCAAAA
Organism: Caldanaerobacter subterraneus; assembly: GCF_004345675.1. Lineage (GTDB taxonomy): Bacteria > Bacillota > Thermoanaerobacteria > Thermoanaerobacterales > Thermoanaerobacteraceae > Thermoanaerobacter > Thermoanaerobacter subterraneus. Next base: position 71,427 of record NZ_SLWU01000005.1, read on the forward strand.
AGGCGTAGGTTTCATTGTAAGCATGGCAAACAAAAGAGAAATAGCGACAAGAGCCTTTTCTCCGCCAGAGAGGAGAGAAAGGTTTTGCAATTTCTTCCCAGGAGGCTGTGCCTTTATTTCTATCCCTGTTGTAAGCAGATTCTTTTCGTCTGTCAATACAAGCTCGGCATTGCCCCCACCAAACAATTTTTTAAAAGTCTCCTTAAACTGCGCCCTCAACACCTCAAAACCATCCTGAAATCTTATCTTTATTATTTTACTGGCTTCCTCAATTACTGAAAGCAGAGATTCTCTTGCTCTTATGATATCCTCCATCTGATTTTTTAAAAAGTCGTACCTTTCCTTCACCTGCCTAAACTCCTCTATGGAGTCTAGATTAACATTTCCCAAGTTCTTTATCTCTTCATTTAATCTTTCCACTTCGATCCTTAGGTTTGTAATTTCTTCTTCTTTCTCTTCTTTTATAATTTCTTCCAATGCAAGGTTGTACTCTTCCCACAGCCTTTGCTTTATATTGTCAATCTCCATCTGAAATTTCTGCATGTTCATCTCCACATGATGAACTTTTTCTTTCAAGCTGGTGTATTCCTCCTGAAGTGCCAAAAACTTTTCTCTGTCTTTCTGCGCACCTTTTTCTTCTTCAAAGAGTTTCTCTTCTAGAGAAGAGAGGTATTCTCTAGACTTTTCAACCTCCACAGTCAAACTTTTAAGTGCCTTTTCTGATTCTTCCATTTCAATTTGCAGCTTCTCAATTGACCTTTTCATGCTTTCAATTTGAACTTCCTTTTCTTTTATGGCTTTCAGCACTTCTTTGAATTCTCTTTCTTTTTCTTTTAAGTTATTTACCTCATTCTGAAGCTTTTCCCCTACTTTAGCAATCTCTATTTTTAACTCTGTGAGCTGTTTTTCAAAAATAGATAATTCATCTCTATTTTTGCTATTTTGCCCGCTGAAACCTTTGACTAATTCCTCAAGTTTGTCTTTTTCTACTTCCAAAGCTTTTAACTTGAGAGACTCCTCTTCAATTTCTTTTCTGTAGATAGAGATGATTTCATCGAGCTCTTTTATTTCAACAGAAATGTCCTGCATCTTTTCTTCTAAATTTTGTATTTCTTTTTCAACAAAATCCTTGCCCTGCTTTGTAGCTTCCAATTCCCTTTCATTGATATAAATCTGCTCTTCTAACTTTTTCAACTCTGATTTTACAGATTCCTTCTCACTTGCAACCACTTCTACTTCTGCTTTTATATCTCTTTCACTATCCAATAGTTCTTCTATATCTTTTCTCAGCCTCTTTATTTCGTTTCTCCTTGAAAGAATGCTTGTATTAGTTGACTTTAAACTTCCTCCTGTGATAGCCCCACCTATGTTGATGAGCTCTCCGTCTAATGTGACAATTCTAAAGGCCTGATCGTACTTCCTAGCGAGATGTATCGCAGTCTCAATTGTATCTACTACCAGGGTTCTTCCAAGCAAAAAATTAAAAACTCTCTCAAGGGAAGGGGCATACTTTACAAGGGAAGATGCTATCCCCATGACCCCTTCTTCAGTCAAAGCAGCTTCTCCTTCAAGCTTTTTCCCTTTCACCAAGTCAAGAGGCAAAAAAGTTAGTCTTCCTAAATTATGCTTCTTTAAAATTTCTATCAATTCAGCAGCTTTTTGAGAATTTTCTACAACTACGTTTTGGATGTTAGAGCCCAAAGCCACCTCTATAGCTTGCCTGTAGCTTTCCTCCACTTCAATAAGCTCTCCGACAACTCCTACTATTCCTCTTTTATCCGCCACCTTAAACAGTTTTTTCACGGTATCGCTATACCCTTCATAATTTCTTTCCATATCTTCCAGAATAAAAAGACGGGACTTCTTCTTCTCAAGTTCCTCCCCGAGCTCTTTCAGAAGCCTCTCTTTTAACTTAAAAGCTTCTTCTAGCCTTTTAAGTTTTTCCTCCAAATCCTCTTTTGCCTTTTCTAGTTTAAAAAGGCCTTTTTGTAGCTCAGTTAACTTACCTTCGCTTTCTTTCTTGTCCAAAAGCAGTGCTTTTAACTTTTGTTCGAGAGCTTTTTTAGTTGAAATAAGGTTTTCTCTTTTGCTTTCTGACTCCTCTTTTAGAGATTTACTCAAAGAAATCTTGCTAGTTGCTTCTGCCATCTGGTTTAGTATCTCAATTATGTCTGCTTTAGCCTTTTCAATCTCCTCTTCCCTTTCTCTGTAAAGCCTGTGCAAGTTTTTTTGCTTTTCTTCCATCTCTTTCAATTTACTCTGAAGTCCATTTTTTTCTTCCTGCAGTCTGAAGATCCTGTCCCCCGACTTTTTCAGCTCTTCTTTTAGAAGGAGTTTCTTTTTTTCCAGTTTTTCTAACTCTTCGCTATAGTATTTGATATTTTCTTCTAAATTTTTAACTCTCTCTACTAGAAGTTCCTTCTGCCCTGAGACAATTTCTATTTCCCTTAGAAGGTTGTGATACCTATCCTTTTCTTCTTCTATTCTTCTCTTTAATTTTCCCACTTCTCCTTCAAGAAATAGAAATTTTTTCTCTTCTTCCTGTTTCTCTCTTGTCTTTTCTTCTAATTTTTTCACCAGAACATCATACTGCATTCTAAATTCATCATATCTTTTTATAGCTCTTTTTGCTAGCTGCGCGTAAAGACTTATGTCAGCCTCTTTTTTCTGTTCCTTTAAGAAAAGGTATTTCTCTGCCTTTTCCTTCTGTGCTTTCAAAGTCTCAAGCTGTTTTTCTAATTCCACAACTATGTCATTTAACCTGATGAGATTTTCTTCCGCTGAAACTAGTTTTCTCTCGGCCTCTTCTTTTTTATAGCGATATTTCGATATCCCAATCGCCTCTTCTAGAATTAACCTTCTTTCTTCCGGCTTTGCGGACAAGATTTCATCTATCTTCCCTTGACCAATGACAGAATATCCCTCTTTACCTATTCCCGTGTCCAAAAAAAGTTCATGGACGTCCTTTAGCCTGCAGGGAGTTTTGTTTATAAAGAATTCGCTTTCCCCTGACCGGAAAATTTTTCTAGTTATGACGACTTCATTGTAATCAAAGGGGAGTAAACCGTCAGAATTGTCAAGCGTAAGGTTTATCTCACAAAATCCTAGAGGCTTTCTAGTTTCACTGCCAGCAAAAATTACATCCTCGAGTTTTGAACCTCTCAAACTCTTTATGCTCTGTTCTCCTAACACCAATCTTATAGCGTCAGAGATGTTGCTTTTGCCACTTCCGTTAGGACCCACTATTGCGGTAATACCTTTTTCAAAATTTAAACTGACTTTGTCTGCGAAAGATTTAAATCCATATAGTTCCAGCTTCTTAAGGTACATACGATCACTCCTCATGCACCTTCCATTTTACCACAAGCTCTCTTAATTTTCATCCCTATTTTGCCTGACATCTTCTACGATGGAGATGATGGTATCTTTATACTCAGAAGGTGCAAGAACTTCTCCCCACCCTTCAACCACCTGAATGAGACCGTCATACGCAGTGTCGTGAAAGGTCCTTATGAAGTGGGGAATACCCCTTTCTTCCAATATGCTGCCCACAAGCTGAGCCTCTATTTCGTTCTCCAATTTTATAATTCTCTCAAAATTTTCCATATCAAACCACCCCATGCATAAAAATAAAACCTGCTAAAAAGCAGGTTCAAATTATCTTGGCTCTACAATGAACTTTATGGCTGTCCTCGTTTCTCCGTCTATCTCGATCTCTGAGAAAGCGGGAATTGCAATTAAGTCAATCCCATTCGGTGCCACAAATCCTCTCGCAATGGCGATTGCTTTCACCGCCTGATTGACTGCTCCCGCCCCTACTGCCTGAATCTCTGCAGAAGATTTTTCTCTTAGGACAGCAGCCAACGCACCTGCTACAGATTTGGGTTTAGATTTAGCTGATACTTTGAGAACCTCCACTGTTAGATGACCTCCTTCATTTATTATTGTGAAAATGAATACATGTGATATATTATTATATATTCGCTAAAAAATCAACATTTCCTTCTTTTTCACAAAAATTTTTTTAAAAATTGTCCTTTATGAAGTCAGTAATTGAAATCGGATAGAGCTTTTTGTCATAAGATAAGACAATTTTATCTTCTTCTATCTTCTCTAAAAGTTTGACTTGTACCTGTAATCCGTACTTGTCTTCCAAAAATCTTTTGTTGTATTTCTTCTGTCCAATGACCGTAGAAAGCTTTCTCTCATTGCAAAAAATTGATATTTTCTTGCCTTTTATACCTTCTTTCTCTATTACTTCTTTTAGCACATCAAGCATTATACTAGATTCCACCAGCTGGCCCATAGCAGGATGAAAAGGTCCTGCCACTACATCTTTGTTGAAGTTTATGTTGTCTGTGGTCTGAAGCCCTATCCTAATCACATCTATACCTGCTTTGACAAAAATTATATACATTTTCTTCGAAATATTGATAGCCTGTTCCAGTGAGAGGGGAGTATACTTCCCCTCTTTATACATTTTCTCAAGGTAGGTATTTCTAATGACAAGAGTGGGATATATCCTAACAAAATCTGGTTTTAAACTGACAATCTTATGGGCGGTATTCAAAGACTTCTCTTCAGTATCCCCTGGAAGACCTATCATAAGCTGCAGTCCAAGTTTAAAATCATATCTTCTTATAAGGTTTACTGCATTCACCACATCTTCACTGGTATGACCTCTCCTGCTCTTTTCAAGCACATCATCTTCCATGGACTGAACTCCAAGTTCGATAACTGAAACATCGTGTTTTTTTAAATTTTCCAAAATCTCCTCAGTTATATAGTCAGGACGAGTGGATAAGCGTATACCTTGTATTTGCCCTCTCTTAAGGTATTCCCTTGCAATACTTAAGTACAAGTTTTGCTTTTCAATCGGTATACCAGTGAAACTCCCGCCAAAGAAGGATACTTCCACTTCAGAACCTTCAGGAATGGTTTTTAAATGGCTTTCTATTGTCTCAATCACTTCCTCCACAGTTACATCTTTTTTCTGACCGGTTATTAAGTTCTGATTGCAAAAAACACATTTGAAAGAACATCCCCAGTGGGGGATGAAAATTGGAATTATATACATTTTCCTCTTCATTTCAATATCCCCAGCTTGCTCAATGCTTCCATAGCAGCTGCCTGTTCAGATTCTTTTTTGCTCTTTCCTTGTCCTATGCCTAAAACTACATCTCCAATTTTTACTTGAGTTACGAAAGTCTTGTTGTGGTCAGGTCCTATTTCTTCTACAAGCTCATAGGTTATCTTCCCAACTTCCATGCTCTGTACCACTTCCTGCAACCTCGTCTTATAGTCTCTGTAAATTATCCCTTTTAAAACTTCATCTATGATTTCCTTAAAGAGGTCTAAAATCACCCTTCTGACAGCTTCCAAACCACCATCCAAATATACGGCAGCTAATAATGCCTCCATCGCATCCGCAAGTATTGAATCCCTGTCCCTGCCTCCTGATATTTCTTCGCCTTTTCCCATTCTCAAAAAGCTGCCCAACTCAATCTTTCGAGCACATCTAGCAAGAGATGGCTCGCAGACTATCTCTGCCCTGTACTTGGAAAGAGAACCCTCTTCTAAGTCTTTTCTATTTTTATACAGGTATTCGCTTATCACAAGGCTTAAAACAGAGTCGCCCAAAAATTCCAATCTCTCATTGCTCACTTTTTCATTTTTGCCTTCGTGAGCCCATGAACTGTGGGTCAGGGCTTCTAAAAGCAGAGTTTTATCTTTAAACTCATAATTTATCTTCTGTTCCAGATAAGTCAACACCTTCTTACTCACCTTTATACCTCTTTCAAAATTTTTTAAAGAGCAAAGTAGCATTGTGTCCGCCAAAACCAAAAGAGTTAGAAATGGCGTAATTCACTTCCCTTTCTATTGCCTTGTTTGGAACGTAGTTTAAATCGCACTCTGGATCGGGAGTCTGGTAATTAATGGTTGGAGGCACTATCCCGTGAGTTATGGTCAGCACCGTAGCTACAGCTTCTACTGCCCCTGCTGCTCCTAACAAATGTCCCAACATGGACTTATTAGAGCTTACGCAGAGCTTATAAGCGTGGTCTTTGAAAACTTTCTTTATTGCCATAGTTTCGAACTTATCGTTGTACTCTGTAGAGGTTCCATGGGCATTGATGTAGTCTACCATATCATAACTTACTTTTCCGTCTTTAAGGGCTGCTTCCATCGCTCTCGCTGCCCCTTCCCCTTCTGGAGCTGGAGCTGTTATGTGGTAAGCATCATCTGTAGCGCCATACCCTATTATCTCTGCGTATATCTTCGCCCCTCTTTTTTGAGCATGTTCCAATGACTCCAGAATCAACGTAGCAGACCCTTCTCCCATAACAAATCCATCTCTATTCAAATCAAAGGGCCTTGAAGCAGTGGAAGGGTCAGGATTTGTGGACATAGCTTTCATAGCGCAAAAACCTGCAAAGGACATGGGAGTTATCGCAGCTTCTGTACCTCCAGTCACTATTAAATCTGCATCTCCTCTTTGAATGGCTTTAAAAGCTTCTCCTATGGCGTTAGTGCTGGAAGCACATGCATTTACTATAGTCTCATTGATTCCCTTAAGGCCAAAGGTTATGGCTATCTGCCCAGCTGCCATATTGGCTATCATCATAGGGATGAAAAAGGGACTTACTTTGCTGGGGCCTTTTTCGTACATCACTTTCATCTGATTTTCAAAGGTCTCAATTCCCCCTATGCCTGTCCCGTAAATCACTCCAAATCTATTTAAGTCTACTTTGTCAAGTTCAATCCCCGCATCCTCCAGTGCAAGTTTTGTGCTTGCCACAGCAAACTGTATAAACCTATCCATTCTTCTGGCTTCTTTTTTGTCTATGTATAAAGTAGGGTCAAAGTCTTTCACTTCAGCAGCCACTTTTGTGGGAAATTCAGAGGTATCAAATTTGGTGACAAGTCCTATTCCATTTTCTCCATTTATCAGTGAATTCCAGAACTTTTCAACAGTGTTGCCTAAAGGGCTGATTACTCCCAATCCTGTTACAACTACTCTGTTCATAAACTTAACCTCCAAATCTTTATTTGCATAAAGTCCCGCAGCGCGGGACCTTATTTACTCAACAATATTGCTTAAGTACTCTACGACATCACCTACCGTCTTTATTTTTTCGGCGTCTTCGTCAGGAATTTCAATGTCAAACTCTTCTTCCAAAGCCATTATAAGCTCTACTATGTCCAAGGAGTCTGCTCCTAAATCATCTATGAATGAGGACTCCATTGTTATTTCCTCTGGATCAATGCCAAGCTGTTCAGCAATGATGTTTCTCACTTTTTCAAAAATCATACCCTTTTCACCTCCTCTCAAAAATTGTACACTTATGATAATATTACATAACCATTCCTCCGTCAACATTTATTACTTGCCCAGTAATGTAATCTGAGGCTGAGCTTGCCAAAAAAGCCACAACTTCTGCAACTTCTTCAGGTTTTCCTGCCCTTTTTAAGGGAATGCTTTTTAGCATTGCTTCTTTTATGTCTTCTTTCAATACGTTGGTCATGTCAGTTTCAATAAAACCAGGAGCTACAGCATTTACAGTTATTCCTCTGCTAGCAAGCTCTTTAGCTACTGACTTTGTAAGTCCTATGATTCCTGCTTTAGAAGCAGCATAATTAGCCTGTCCTACATTTCCCATAAGCCCCACCACAGAACTTATGTTTATTATTTTCCCCTTTCTCTTTTTTATCATATACTTTGAAGCAAATTTTATTACATTAAAGGCTCCTTTGAGATTTACATCTATTACTTGGTCCCACTCTTCTTCTTCCATTTTTAAAATCAAATTGTCCTTTGTAATTCCTGCATTGTTAACTACCACATCTATGCTTCCAAACTCCTCTATAACCTTTTCTACAGCTTTTTCAACCTCATGGTATTTGGAAACATCGCATTTTATTGCTAGAGCATCAACTCCGTGTTTTTTTACCTCTTCAACAACTTCTTCTGCACTCTTATCGTCCTTTACATAAGTTATAGCAATATTAAAGCCATCTTTAGCAAGTCTTACAGCAATAGCTCTGCCTATACCTCTAGAACCTCCTGTGACAAATGCCACCCTCTTTTCATCTACCATAAACTATACCCCCAAAGCTGAGAGAGCCTTCATGAGAGACTCCTCATCCTCAAAATTCAAAACAGTCCTGCTTCTATCAATTTTCTTGACAAATCCGCTCAAAGTCTTTCCAGGTCCTATTTCTATGAAAGTATCCACACCGTCTTCTATCATTTTTCTCACAGACTGCTCCCAGAGGACGGGATGACTCACCTGTTTTATGAGTAATTCTTTAACCTTATCTTTTTGCACGTAATCGGCAGTAACATTTGATATCACAGGAACCTTCAAGTCCTTTATCTCTACTTTATCCAATTCCTTTGCTAGAAGTTCTCCAGCTTCTTTCAACATGCTGCAGTGGAAAGGCGCACTTACTGCAAGCACTACTGCTTTCTTAGCTCCTCTCTCCTTCGCTAGTTCCACAGCTCTTTCTACAGCCTTAACTTCCCCAGAGACCACTAATTGACCCGGACAGTTGTAGTTAGCAGGTTCTACCACACCGACCTCTGATGCAATCCGGCATATTTCCTCAACTTCCTCATTGGGAAGTCCAAGTATTGCTGCCATTGTGCCGACTCCTTCTGGGACCACTTCCTGCATGTACTTTCCTCTCTTTTTGACAAGTCTCACTGCATCCTCAAAATCTAAAGCTTCTGCCAGTACAAGAGATGAATACTCTCCTAAACTTAAACCTGCTGTCACATCAGGTTTTACACCTCTTTTCTGCAAAACCCTTGTCAAGGCCACTGAAACTGTCAAAATGGCCGGCTGTGTGTTCTCCGTCTTCATAAGCTCTTCTTCAGGCCCTTCAAAGCACAGTTTAGATATGTTAAAACCTAAAGCCTCATCTGCTCTTTCAAAAATTTCTTTCGCTTCTTCGTATTTTTCGTATATTTCCTTTCCCATCCCTGCGTACTGGGCACCTTGGCCCGGGTATATAAAAGCTATTTTCATCCTTTCACCTCATTTTATTCAAGTTTTCAATAACTTCAGCAGCTTGTTTTATGATGTCTTCAATTATCTCTTTAACTGGCTTTATGTCTTTAATGAGTCCTGCGATCTGTCCTGCCATTACAGAGCCATACTCCACGTCTCCGTCTACAACGGCAGCCCTCAATTTCCCTTCACCCAGCTTTTCCAACTGTTCTTTAGGAGCTCCCATTTGCTCTAATTTTTCAAACTCTCTCGTCAGCCTGTTTCTCAAAGCTCTCACAGGATGACCAGTGCTCCTGCCTGTCACCACTGTATCCCTGTCCTTCGCCTTCAATATGTACTCTTTGTATCGAGGGTGGGCAGTACATTCCGTAGAGCAGACAAATCTCGTGCCCATCTGCACACCTGAAGCACCAAGGCAGAAAGCAGCAGCAAAGCCCCTCCCATCTGCAATACCGCCTGCTGCGATTACAGGAATATTAACAGCGTCAACCACCTGAGGCACAAGAGCAAAAGTAGTAAGCTCTCCCACATGCCCACCTGATTCTGTTCCTTCTGCAATTACTGCATCAACTCCTATATCCTCCATCCTCTTAGCTAAAGCGACAGATGCGACAACCGGTATGACCTTTATACCTCTTTCCTTAAGCCGAGGTATGTACTTTCCAGGATTGCCAGCCCCTGTAGTTATCACGTCCACTCTTTCTTCCAATATCACCTCCATTACTTCATCCACATAGGGAGACAAAAGCATGACATTGACTCCAAAAGGCTTGTCTGTAAGCTCTCTTGCCTTTCTTATCTGTTCTCTCACAAAGCTCGCAGGGGCATTCCCTGCTCCTATAATTCCAAGCCCTCCTGCGTTAGAAACTGCCGCTGCCAGTTCTGCAGTAGCTACCCAAGCCATTCCTCCTTGAAATATGGGATATTTTATGTTGAGCATTTCAGTTATCTTTGTCTTGAACATCATCTTCACTCCTTCATTTGCTCCATTTTATTACACTTGAAGCCCAAGTCAAACCAGCCCCAAAGGCCACTGTCAGTATTATATCTCCTTTTTTTATCAAACCTTTTCTATAAGCCTCATCAAGAGCGATTGCAACAGAAGCCGCTGATGTGTTCCCGTATTTGTCTAAATTTATATAGACTTTGTCATTCGTTAGTTTAAGTCTCTTCCTAGCTGCTTCAATTATCCTGGTATTTGCCTGGTGAGGAATTAACATGTCTATGTCTTCTGGCGTAAGGCCACATCTTTCCAAAACCTCTATTGTGGCGCTGTCCATCACCTTCACTGCAAATTTAAACACTTCCTGCCCTTCCATAAAAATGGTGTGCAGATTTTTTTCTACAGTCTCATGGCTTGCTGGCATTCTCGATCCACCAGCAGGCATGTACAGATACTTTCCTCCTGTCCCATCAGCCCCCAAGTAGCTCCCAAGTATGCCATACCCGCTCTCAACTCTTCCAACTACTGCTGCTCCCGCACCGTCGCCAAAGAGGACACAAGTATTCCTGTCCTTCCAATTAATTATTTTTGAAAGAGTCTCTGCTCCTATTACAAGCACATTCCTGTACATGCCAGTTTCTACAAACTGCTGAGCAATAGCAAGGCCATATATGAAACCAGAGCATCCTACAGAAATGTCAAAAGCAGCCGCATTTAAAGCTCCTAGATTTGCCTGAACTATGCAGGCGGTAGAAGGAAAGTTCATGTCTGGTGTGACAGTTGCAACAATTATCATATCTAAATCCTCTGGTTTCAAATTCGCATCCTCTAAAGCTCTTTTAGAAGCTTCAGTAGCCAGATCAGATGTAGCCTGAGAAGGGTCTGCTATCCTTCTTTCTTTTATGCCTGTTCTAGTAGTGATCCATTCATCAGAAGTGTCCACCATTTTCTCTAAATCAAAATTTGTCAAAATTTTCTCTGGCAGATAGCTGCCAGTTCCCAATATTCCTGCTGCAATCTTTTCACACACTTATCTCATCTCCCGTAAGCTCAATTTCTTCTTTTATATGACGCAATACGTCATTTCCCACAAGGTTTTTAGCCTGTTTAATGGCATTAAAAATAGCCTTTGCCTTTGAATTGCCATGCGCCTTTATGACAGGTTTGCTGATTCCCAAAAGAGGAGCTCCTCCGTATTCAGTGTAATCCATCTTTTGAGTTATCCTTTTAAGGCCTCCCATTATAAGAAGAGCACCCATTTTCGTAAAAATATTTCTAGAAAGTTCCTCTTTCAAAAGCTGTGAAATCACAAAAGCAATTCCTTCCATTGACTTTAATATCGCATTTCCAACAAATCCATCGCATACGACAACTTCACAGACTCCATAGGGTATGTCTCTTCCCTCTACATTTCCTATAAAATTCAATCTAGAGTTTTTTAACCTTTCAAAAGCCTTTTTTACTACTTCATTCCCTTTTTCTTCTTCTGTCCCCACGTTAAAGAGGCCAATCCTGGGTTTTTCAATTCCAAACATCTTCTGAGCGTAAACATGCCCCATTACCGCAAACTGAAATAAATTTTCTTCATCGCAGTCGGTATTAGAACCTGCATCCAGCAGAACCGTGGCTCCATTTAAAGTGGGAAGAATAGGAGCTAAAGCAGGTCTTTTTATCCCTTTTATCCTTCCAAGAATAAGAAGAGAGCCTGCCATCAAAGCGCCAGTATTGCCTGCTGATAGAAAAGCCTCTACTTCCCCCTTTTTGAGAAGTTCCAAACCTACTACCATCGAAGAGTTTTTCTTTTTCTTTATCGCTGCTACAGAAGCCTCGTTATTTTCAATAACTTCACTGGCATATATGAGTTTTAGCCTTTCACTCTTACCTTCAAGCCCCTTTAAAGCCTCTTCTTTGCCAATTAAAAAAATTTCTATATCTTTAAAGTGATCTAATGCTTTTAAACTTCCTTTTATTATTTCTTCTGGCGCGTAGTCGCCCCCCATCGCATCAATTGCCAACTTCAACTGTGTCACTCCTTTTTTTCAAGAAATCTTCCTCCAATGCTACTAGTATAAACTTACCTCTGAATACTTCTTTTTCTTTAACCTTTATCTTTACCCACACAAAATACTTGTTTCCTCTTTGCCTTATCACTTCAGCCTTAGCCACAAGCCTATCTCCAACTTTAACCGGATATTTGTACTTTATATTTGCGACTCCAATCAAAGCTGCAGGAGCGTCAATCAAAGACAAAGCCAGGGACTCTGCCTGAGAGTAAATGTACTGGCCCTTTACGATTTTTGTCTTCACAAAGACCATGTCTTCAGTCGGCTCAAATATTGATATGCCCCTTTTCCCCAATTCCAGATCTATGAGTTCCCCTACAACTTCTGCTCCGAGAATAGTTTTTACTTTTCTATAATTTTCTTCTGCAACATTTTTTATCCTCTCTCTGACCTCAGGGATGCCCAACTCCATCCTGTCAAGCCTTATAGTCTGCACACTTACTCCAAACATGTCAGCCAGCTCATCGTCCGTATAAAAGGGGTTTTCGTTAATTTTCTCTCTTAAAAGTCTCTGTCTTTCCGCCTTGCTCACTCTCACAGCCATATTACCAGCTCCAAATATTAGTTGTTTTTATGACCTACCCAAAATTATAAATTATTTTTTCCTCAAAATCAACAAAAAAGTGGCACCTTGTAGTTTCTACAACTCTCATTTTTCTATATAAAACAAAAAAGTAGTAATAGGAAACCCTATTACTACTTTTTTGCTACTCCTCTACTTTAATTACTTCTTTGTCCTTGTAATAACCGCAATTTGGACAAACTCTGTGGGGAAGCTTTGGCTGATGACATCTCGGACACAGCACATACGCCGGTGGGGCAATTTTAAAGCTATTATTCCTTCTCGTATCCCTTCTTGCTTTAGATGTTCTCCTTTTTGGCACTCCGCCCATTCTCAACACCTCCTACATTTACTGCAACAATTTAGAAAGGACTTCCAAGCGAGGGTCAATTTCCTCTCTCTTACAGCTGCAGCTTCCGTAATTCAGATTGGTACCGCAGATAGGACACAATCCCTTGCAGTCCTCTCTGCACAAAAATTTCATAGGGAGAGAAAGTATCACAAAGTGCAGCACAAAAATCGTCATATCAAAATTTTCATAGAAACTGTCGTCTACTTCCTCATCCACACATTCTTCTACATACTCCCTCAACTTCAAGTCCAGAGGATAGATGAACTCCTCTAAACACCTGTCACAAGTTGCCCTTATACTTCCTTTAATATCAAGCTCTGCAAATAGCCCTTCCTTCTGGGCAGTAATTTTACCCTTTACCCTCCAAGGGTCTACGATTTCAAACTCTTCTCCCTTAAAATCAAAGCTCTTCAAATCCTCCACGTAGTCTACATATATGCTGCGCCCAAGCTGCCCTTTGATTTTCAAAAGGTCAATTTTCATTTTTCTTCACACACCTTAACGTAATTGACAACACCTATTATACTAACCCCTATACCAATTGTCAATATCTACTTAATCCCCTTCACCAATTTCTCAGTATCTTTCGCTATCATGTACTCCTCATTTGTAGGAATTACCATGACTTTTACTCTGGAATCTTCTGTAGATATTATTGCCTCTTTCCCTCTCACCGTGTTTTTCTCCTTGTCAAGCGTAAATCCTAAAAACTCCAGGCCTTCCAGAATAAATTCTCTCATCTCAGGTCCATTTTCTCCAACTCCAGCAGTAAATACAATGGCATCCACTCCTCCCATAGCAGCGGCATAGGCTCCTATGGTCTTTTTAGCAATGTAGGCAAATACCTTTAGTGCCAGCATTGCCCTCTTATTTCCCTCATTAAATGCTGCATTTTCTATATCTCTAAAATCATTACTGATGCCTGAAATCCCGTAAACACCTGATTTTTTGTTCAAGATATCAACTACCTGATGAGCGGTAAGGCCTTCTTTTTCCATTAAAAATGTCACAATTGAGGGGTCAATGCTTCCTGACCTGGTACCCATTGCCAATCCTTCTAAAGGGGTAAATCCCATGCTGGTGTCAATCGATTTGCCGTTTTTAACCGCTGTAATGCTTGCCCCATTCCCCAGATGGCAGGTGACAATTTTCAATTCTTCAATTGGCCTTCCGAGAATCTCTGCTGCTCTCATTGAGACGTACTTGTGGGAAGTCCCGTGGAAGCCATACCTTCTTATTCTGTGCTTTTCGTAATACTCATAGGGAATTGGATATATGTAGGCATAATCCGGCATTGTCTGATGGAAAGCCGTATCAAAAACTGCCACCATGGGTACTCCTGGCATTATCTGCTGACACGCTTTTATCCCTTCAATGTTGGCAGGATTGTGTAAAGGTGCAAGGTCAATACAGTCTTCTAATTTCTTTATCACTTCATCATCAATCAATACAGAATCTGTAAAATATTCTCCTCCGTGGACAACCCTGTGTCCCACCGCATCTATTTCCTTCATGTCCTTTATAACACCTATTTCTTTATCCACTAAAACTTCCAAAACTAACTGTATAGCTTCCTTGTGATTTTTCATATCCCTCTGTATCTTCACTTTTTCCTTGCCTTCCGCCTGATGGGTCAATAAAGAGTCATTTATTCCTATTCTTTCCGCCAACCCCTTTGCCAAAACCTTGTTGTTTTCCATATCAAGTAGTTGATATTTTAAAGAAGAACTGCCACAATTCATAACCAAAATTTTCATAATTATTGCCTCCCCTTTTTACACTATTCCTTGAGCTTGTACACTCGTTATCGCTATAACATTTACAATATCTTCTACGCTGCATCCCCTTGACAAATCATTAACAGGCTTTGCCAGTCCTTGAGAGATAGGTCCAATCGCATTCGCCTTTGCAAGCCTTTGAACCAGCTTATAACCTATATTACCCGCCTGCAAGTCAGGGAATATCAGCACATTGGCCTGTCCAGCAACAGGACTGCCCGGCGCTTTTAACTCGCCTACTTCTTTTACAATTGCAGCATCCACTTGCAACTCACCATCAATTAGCAAATCAGGTGCCAACTCTTTCGCGATCTCTGTCGCTCTTTTCACCTTATCTACTAATTCATGGCTAGCGCTGCCCTTTGTAGAGAAAGAAAGCATGGCTACCTTAGGTTCAATTCCTGCCAGAACTTTAGCGGTATGAGCCGAGGCAATGGCAATTGCGGCCAATTCTTCGGCAGTCGGGTTTGGGTTTATGGCGCAGTCAGCAAAAATGAACACCCCATCGCTGCCATACTTGCACTCAGGCACTTCCATTATGAAGGCACTAGAAACCACCTTCACATTAGGAGCAGTTTTTATGATCTGAAAAGCTGGCCTGAAGACATCGGCTGTTGCGTGTATTGCTCCTGAAACCATTCCATCTACATCCCCTAATTTAACCATCATGCACCCGTAATACATTGGGTCCCTCATAAGCCTTTCTGCTTCTTCCTCTGTCATCCCTTTATTTTTCCTTAGCTCGTAGTATTCCTTTGCATATCTTTCAAGGTTAGGTGATTTCTCCGGATCTACAATTTCTGCCTTTGAAATATCAAGTCCTTTTGCCTTTTCTCTTATCTCTTCTTCTTTTCCCAATAATACTAAATCTGCAATTCCTTCTTTTAACACTATTTCGGCAGCTTTTAAAGTCCTTGGTTCAGTACCTTCTGGAAGAACTATTTTCTTTTTGTTTGCCTTTGCCTTTTGTATAATATTGTCCATCACAGACATTTTAAAATCTCTCCTCCTCTTCGTAATATTGTATACACGGTTTCCCTTTTACATTTTACCATATTTCGTGTAAAATAATAAGTACGTTATTAAAAATTTTTTTGAAGGGAAAAACAAATAGTATGGAAGCGTTAGGAATTATTGTCGAATACAATCCCTTGCACAATGGCCATCTTTACCATCTTGAAGAATCGATAAAGCTCACAAAATGTCAATACGTGGTAGCGGTGATGAGTGGGAATTTTGTGCAAAGAGGTGAACCTGCAATCGTAGACAAGTGGAAGAGGGCAGAAATGGCCTTAAAAGCAGGGGTAGACCTAGTAATTGAGCTCCCTGTTGTGTACGCAACTTCCACTGCAGAAAATTTTGCCTACGGCGCGGTCAAGCTTTTAGACTCTTTGAAGGTAATAGACTGCATAGCTTTTGGAAGCGAAGAAGGAGATTTAGAAAAACTTTCTAAAATTGCAGACATACTTCTAGAAGAACCGCCAGATTACAAAAGGGCTTTAAAAGAAAACCTAGGAAAGGGATTAACTTTTGCTAAAGCGAGAGAATTAGCATTGGTAAAAGTCACGGGAGATGAAAGCATCTCAAAAACTCTTCAAACTTCTAACAACATATTGGGGATAGAATATTTAAAGGCCTTGAAAAAAATAAAAAGCTCCATCGTCCCTTTTACCATAAAAAGGAGGGGAGCTCTGTACACCTCCTTGAAATTAGAGGGAGAATTTGCCAGTGCTACTTCTATAAGAAAGGCCATAGAGGAGAAGGGAATAAAAGCAGTTAAAAATTATGTGCCAGATTTCACTCTAAAAATACTGGAAAGAGCCTTTAAAGAAGGTCAGGGTCCTGTATACTTACAGGATTTCTCTCCTATCATCCTCTACCTCTTGCGAAGCGGTCATCCTTTAGAAAATATTTTTGATGTAGCAGAGGGGATAGATAACAAAATTTACAAAGCAGCTAGTATGACAAATAATATAAAAGACCTGATAAAACTTACAAAATCAAAGAGATATACAGAAAGCCGAATAAGGCACATACTCTTACACCTTCTCCTCAAGATAGATAAAAAACTCTTTAAGGAATTTGACGGGCCAAATTACATAAGAGTGCTGGGCTTTAGCGAAAAAGGCAAAACAATTTTAAAAGAGATAAAGAAGAAAACAGAACTTCCAATCATCACAAAGGTTGCCCAGTATAAAAGCAAAATTGAAGATAGCAGGATGTTTGAAAGGGACTTATTTGCGACGGATGTATACACCCTCGCCTACAAAAATTTCGCTATTTCAAAGCTAGATTTTTTCCATCCCATCATAAAACTCTAACCCCACCATATAATATTAATGACAAAACCTTGAGGTGGGGATAAAATTTGAAAAAGGCACTTTACAACATCTTGATTTCCCTTATCATATTGATGGTTATCTCTCTCGTAATTTTCCCTAAAGAGGCGTTAGAGGCTGCCAAAGGTGGCATAAACCTTTGGCTTTTCACTATAGCCCCTTCTCTTTTTCCTTTTTTTATAGGTTCTGAGCTTTTGCTTCAATTAGGAGTAGTGCACTTTTTAGGGAATCTGCTGGAGCCCTTCATGAGGCCTTTGTTCAACGTGCCTGGAAGCGGTTCTTTCGCAATGGCAATAGGATACACTTCTGGATACCCAGTAGGAGCACAAATCATAACCAGGCTGTGGGAAGAGAAACTTTGCACAACAGAGGAAGCAGAGAGGTTGATGGCCTTTTGCAATAATTCAGGGCCCCTTTTTATGTTAGGAGCAGTAGCCATAGGAATGATGAACAGCCCAAAAGCAGGATATATCATAATGGCCTCTAATTACTTGGCTGCTATCACCACAGGACTTTTATTTAGATTTTACAAAAAAAGCACTAGAAAGGTGACATATTCGAAAAAGACCGGTTTTTATTCAATTGTAGTGCAAAATAAAAAAAACTTCAGTATACTGCTCTCGGAGGCAGTTACAAAATCTGTAAACACTATTCTTCTAATTGGCGGATATGTAGTATTTTTCTCTGTAGTGATAGAATTTCTAAAACTTTACAATATATTAAGCCTTTTTTCATCCATCTTTAAGCCCTTTTTTTCCCTTTTAGGAATTGAGGAAATTGTCATACCCTCTTTTTTAAGCGGCATATTAGAAATAACAGTTGGCTCAAGTATGATAAGCCAACTGCCAATTCCTATCTCTCAGAAAGTAGTTCTCATAAGCAGCATAATCGCTTGGGGAGGAATATCTATACACGGCCAAGTACTAGGGGTAATCTCAAAAACAAAAATAGGCTATTTCCCCTATTTTATAGCAAAATCCATTCAATTTTTTCTTGCAGGGGCTTACTCATATCTTATGACAATTCTAACGCCTCTTGAAGAACAAGCTTTAACTTTACCAGCCTTTAATATGTATTCTTCCAAAAATCCTCTCAACCTACTTCAACTTTCAAGCTTTTTATTTATAGCTACTTTGCTGTTTTTAATATTTTTGAGCTTAACACTGGCCTTTTGCTCAAAAAAGCGCTAGATTATTTAGTACCCTTAAGCTCTTCTCTGTTTTTTCTTATTGTGTCCAGGATTTCTGCTACTTGGTTTTCAAGCTTGGCAAGAAGTTCATCCGCATATTCCCTGCTTCCCAGCCTTATTTCTTTGGCATTTGCCTGAGCAGCAGAAATTATCTCTGAAGCCCTCTTCTCTGCCTTTTTCACTATTTCACTTTCACTCACCATCTCTTTTATCTTCTGCTCTGCCTCTTTCAATATCATCTCTGCCTCTTGCTGGGCTTCAAGCAAAATTCTCTGTCTTTCCTGTTTTATCCACTCGGCTCTTTTGAACTCATCGGGCAGCTTTATTCTTATCTGCCTTATTAATTCCAGGACCTCTTCCTTATTTATCAAAACCTTGTTAGAAAGCGGTATTGAAGAACTGTTCTCTATGATATCCTCCAGTTCTTCTAAAAGGCTCAGCACTTCCAGTCCTTCAAAATTTGACAAAAATAAAACCCCCTTTAACTTTTCTTAAACTTTTCCATGAGCCTTTCTGCCACAATATCAGGTACAAACTCGGAAAGGCATCCGCCAAATTGAGCAATTTCCTTGACAAGGCTAGAACTTAGATACCCGTATTTTGGACTGGTCATTAAGAAGATTGTCTCAACTGACGGATTTAGCTTTTTATTTACAAGAGCCATTTGAAACTCGTATTCAAAATCAGAAACCATTCTGAGCCCCTTTATTATTGCACTGGCATTAACTTTTTTAGCGTATTCTACCAGCAATCCGTCAAAATAATCTACTTCAACATTGGGAATATCCTTGGTCACTTCTTTCAGAAGCTCTATTCTTTCTTGAATAGAAAATAAAGGTCTTTTAGCAGGATTTAATAAAACAGCTACAATCAGCTTGTCAAAAAGATTTGCACCTCTTTTTATTATGTCAATATGCCCATAAGTTACCGGATCAAAACTTCCTGGATAAATCGCTACTCTCATACTACCTCCTCATAAAACATCAGTATTGTCTCTCCGTATTTATTTTCTCTTACTTTTTTAAGCTTTCCATATCTTTCTTTTAACTCATCTCTTTTATGAACTTCTGCTATCACTATTCCGCCCTCTTTCAAAACCTCTAAAGAGCCTATCCTTCGCAGAGCTTTCTCTGCAAGATTTTGATAGTAAGGAGGGTCCAAGAATATTATATCAAATTTTACACTTTTTTTGTGGAATATTTCTAAAGCTGTAAAAGCATCTTTGTGGAATATCTTGCAAAAAGGCTGTAGCTCAAGCCCTTCCACGTTTTCTCTTATACACTTCACGCTATTTGTGCTCTTATCCACAAAGTAGCAAAACTCTGCTCCCCTGCTCAAAGCTTCAATTCCTACATTTCCCGTGCCAGCAAAAAGGTCTAAAAAAACACTTCCCTCAATCCTATTCATAAGTATGTTAAAAAGAGCTTCTTTGACTCTGTCTGAGGTAGGCCGCACTTCCTCCCCTTCCAAAGATTTTATTTTTCTCCCTTTTAAAGTACCTCCTATAACCCTCAAGCTCTTTTCCCTCACTTTCCCCTATTATTTTAACATATTTTTTTAAAATCTTACAAAAAAACATGTATAAAACTTTTTTGAGTTGGCAAATAATATTAACGGGAATAGAAATTTCCCCAATTCTTCCTTCAATTTCTCCTCTCCCAGTCCAGGCAGGCGAACTCCTGCCTGGATTAAAAATTTAAAAAGGGAAGCCTTTTTAGGCCTCCCTTATTTCCAAGTCCCTTTGCTAGCCATCTGGCTTTCTGCCATCTGTATCATTTTTCTCACCATGTGCCCACCAACTGCTCCACAATCTCTTGATGTGAGGTACCCCCAGTATCCATCAGCTGGAGGAGTAATTCCTAACTCATTAGCTATTTCATATTTCCACTGATTCATAACCTGCCTTGCTTCCTTTACCACAAGGGGGTTTTTGTTTTCTGAGCCTACTGCCACTTTTCTCACCTCCTGCAATCTGTTTCATTATTAATTTAACCACCCTCTTTCGGTAATATACCTGTAAACTATTGCTATATATAACAGAGTGAAATAAAAGAGGGATATCTCGGAAGATATCCCTCTTTTATTTAATCTATTTCCAGGTACCTTTGCTGGCCAACTGGCTTTCTGCCATCTGTATCATCTTTCTCACCATATGGCCACCTACAGCACCGCAGTCTCTTGATGTTAAATTTCCCCAATAACCGTCAGCGGGAGGATTAATTCCTAATTCTCTTGCAACTTCATACTTCCACTGATTCATTATCTGCTTTGCTTCTTTAACCACAAGAGGATTTCTGTTTTCTGAACCTACTGCCATTTCAATCACCTCCATCTATGTTTGTATTATTAATTTAACCGAAATAACGCAATCTAAACTATAAATTTGTTTTCAAAAATGTATAAAAGTGATTGAAATGGCAAATAATAAAAATTTATTTTTCTTCAAAAAACACTCCCGCCGCATCAGGTCCGGCATGGGTGCCTATTCCACATCCTGCCTGAGACCTTATAAACCTAGTAATTTCCAATTCACTTCGTAAAGCTGCCTCTATTTCATTTAAAAATTCTTCTTTGTCAGTATGAATTAACCCTACTTCCCTCTCAGCAAAATCTATACCTGTGTTTTTCATATAATCAATTATCCAGCGAATAGCCTTTTTCTGCCCCCTTACCTTGTCTATCACTTTTAACTCTCCGTCCTCATTGGTCAAAATGGGCTTTACGTTTAAAATCCCTCCTATGATTGACTGGGTTCTTGAAAGCCTTCCGCCTCTATATAAATAGTCTAAAGAATCAAAAACCATTATACCTCTTATTCTAGGAATTGTCTCATATACTGTAGATACGATTTCTTCCTTAGAAGCTCCTTCCACAGCCATTCTAGCCGCTTTTAAAACGAGCATTCCATTTCCAAGAGTAAAGTGCCTTGAGTCTATCACTTCAATCCTATTTTTGTCCACCATATCCCTTGCTATGACAGCAGATTGATATGTACCGCTGAATTTGGAAGTGAGAATAATTGCAATCACATAGTCAAAGCTCTTTAATAAATCTTCAAAAACCTCCATAAATTCCACTGGCGAAGCCTGTGTAGTAGTAGGCATTTTGCCTTCTCTTAAGAGCTTATAAAATTCCTCCTTTTTTATGTCCACTCCATCTTTGTAGCTTTTTCCATCGATGTTTATTGTAAGAGGAACCACGAAGATCCCGTAAGTTTTTATTAAATCTTCAGGTATATCGGATAAGCTGTCAGTGACAATTGCTATCTTTTCCATACCACTATTCTCCTTTTCTGTTAATTTAATATTATATCCTTTACTTTGTCATAAAATTCTGATATGAGAACTTGCCTCAATTTAGGATGCCTTTCAAGTTTAGGGTCTTCTTCAAGAAGGCTTTCCACATCCTTTTGTACCCTTTTTAGTATATCGATATCCTCAAAAAGGTTAGCGATTTTAAACTCAGGAAGGCCGTGTTGCTTTTCGCCTAAAAATTCACCTGGCCCCCTTATCTCCAGGTCCCTTTCTGCGATTTTAAATCCATCAGAAGTCCTAGCTAAGACCTCCAGCCTTTTTTTCGCAGTTTCAGAGGGAGAATAGTTTATCAAAATGCAATAGGACTGAAATTCAGACCTCCCAACCCTTCCTCTCAACTGATGAAGCTGAGCAAGTCCAAATCTCTCTGCATTTTCCACAATCATCACCGTAGCATTAGGCACATTCACCCCTACTTCTATGACTGTCGTTGAAACAAGTATGTCAATCTCTCCTCTGACAAATGCCTCCATAATCCTCTCTTTGTCGCTGTCCGACATTTTTCCGTGTAAAAGTCCAACTCTTGCTTCTTTAAAAGCGTCTTTGTAAATTTCTCTATATACTATTTCGGCAGAAGCCGCTTTTATTTTATCCGATTCTTCAATCAAAGGGCATACAACGTAAACTTGTCTCCCTTTTTTTACTTCTTTAATCGCAAATTCATAGGCCTTCTTTCTCATGGACGAAGGTATTACGTAAGTTTTTACTCTTTTTCTGCCAGGTGGCAACTGGTCAATTATTGATATATCTAAATCTCCGTATAAGATTAAAGCTAAAGTTCGTGGAATAGGAGTAGCCGTCATAACTAAAACGTCTGGATTTTCTCCCTTTTGAGCCAAAAGCGCCCTCTGCCTCACTCCAAATCGGTGCTGTTCATCTGTTATGCAAAGGCCTAAATTTTTAAAAGAAACGTCTTCTTCTATGAGGGCATGAGTACCTACTACTACATCGTACTCTCCCTTTTCAATCTTCTCCAGCACCTCTTTCCTCCCAGAAGGAGAAAGACTGCCTGACAAAAGGCCTATGCGGATATCTGTTCCTTTAAAAATTTCTTCGAGAGTCTTGTAATGCTGCTTTGCTAGTATTTCTGTTGGAGCCATCATGGCTACCTGATACCCGTTTTTTGCTGCAATGTACATGGCAAAAGCAGCCACTATTGTCTTACCTGACCCCACATCTCCCTGTATAAGTCTATTCATCACTTTGTCAGAGGCCATGTCCAGTATTATCTCTTTCAAAACCTTCATTTGAGCAGAAGTAAGCTTAAACGGGAGGTTTGAAACAAAAGGCTTTATGTCTACCTTTCTAAACCTTATCCCTCTCTTTTCTTTAACTGACTTTTTCACCAAAAATAGTGCCAACTGCAATAAGAACAATTCCTGATACTTCAACCTGTATTTTGCCCTTGCAAGCTTTTCCTCATCCTTCGGAAAGTGAATGTTCAATAAAGCCTCTTTCAAATTCATGAGCCCTTTTTCACGTAAAAACTCTTCCTCAAAAAATTCTTCTACCTCATCAAGGTATTCGCTTAATGCGTTAAATATAACTTTTCTCAAAATGTTCTGTGTAAGACCCTCAGTTAACCCGTAGACAGGCACAATTCTCCCAGTATTTAAATTCAAATCCTCTTCTGACTTTTCTAATACAGGGTTTTCCACTACAAGCTGGCCGTATTTAAACTGCAATTTTCCGCTTATGATATACTCTTCCCCGATTTTGAAGTTATTTTTCATATAGGGCTGATTGTACCACACAAGCTCTACAGCCCCTGTTCCATCTTTTACGGGAATTTTTGTAATGACAACGCGGGAAGTTTTTACTTCTCTTGCACTTCCCGCAATATAGGCCTTAAAAGTCTGCTTTTCCCCCACTATCAAATCTTCAATTTTCACTATCTCACTTCTGTCTTCATAGTCCCTAGGAAAGTAAAATATTAAGTCCTTTACCATATCTATGCCCAGTTTCTTAAAAAGTTTTGCCCTTTTAGGTCCCACACCTTTGACGTACTGTATATCTAAATCCAAGGACATGCCTTTTCACCTTTTATTCAATCGATATGACATAGTAATAAAGAGGCTGACCCCCGTAATGGATTTCTACTTCTACATCTTTAGAAATCAAATTTCTAAGGCCTTCAGCTCTTTCTCTCGTAACATCTTTTCCGTAGTATATAGTAATAAGTGAGGTATCGGGGCTTATAGCTTTGGCGATTAACTTTTCTGCCACCTCATTGTAGTCCTTTCCCACTAATTCAAGTTTTTCATCTATAAAACCTAAAACATCTCCTTCTTTGATATCAAAACCGTTGACTTTAGACTCCCTGACAGCAAAGGTCACTTCAATGGTTTTTACATTTTTTAGAACTTCTTCAATTATTCTTACATTTTCATCGAACTCTTTTTCTAAATCCAAAGCTAAAATTGCAGTTACCGCCTCGTTAAAGTTACGGGTGGAAATTACTTTTACTTTTTTATCAGTGAGTTTTTTCGCTTGCTCACATGCCATTACTATGTTTTTATTATTTGGAAATACAAAAATGTATTCTGCATTAATTTTTTCTATTCCCTGCAAAATTTCATTGGTGCTGGGATTCATCGTTTGCCCGCCATCTACTATGACATCACAGCCTAAATTCTCAAAAATCTCTTTTACCCCTTCTCCCGTTGCTACCACAAGAATTCCATATTTTTTCTTTGGCTTTTTATTTTCTCCTATTATAGTCTCATGCTGAAGCTTCATATTGTCAATCTTAACCTTTATGAGCTCTCCTATTTTTACTCCTTCTTCCAGCACCAACCCCGGATTGTTTGTGTGAACATGTACCTTCAAGAGGTCGTCTTCTGCAACCACCACTAGGCTGTCACCAAAATTCTTAAAGCGCTCTTTAAAAAGTGCTTCTGAGTATTTCTTATTCGTCTTTACCAGTATCTCCGTGCAGTAGAGGTACTTTAGCTCTTCTTTGTGTAGCTGTAACTCCTTTTTCTCTTCTAAGTCTTCCACGATTTCTATCTTATTCCCCTTAAGCCCCTGGAGCATTCCACGAAGCACATACACAAAACCCATTCCACCTGAATCCACAACGCCAGCTTCTTTTAAAATGGGAAGCAGATTAGGAGTATTTTCTAAAGATTGTTCCGCCTTGCCAATCAACCTCTCAAGAAAATCTTCAAATTCCTGAACTTCGCGGCATATCCTCAGAGCTTCTTCCGCTGTTTCTCTTGACACAGTGAGAATAGTTCCTTCAACCGGCCTCATAACTGCTTTGTAAGCAGCTTCTACACCGGCTTTTAATCCCAATGCAAAATCACAGGTAGATATTTTCTTCAAGTTCTTAAGATGCTTTGCAAACCCTTTAAAAATCTGCGACAGAATTACTCCCGAGTTTCCCTTTGCTCCCATCAAAGTGCCTTTGGAAGTAGCTTCTAGTACCTCTTTTACAGTATCCTGTACTTTTTCCAGCTCTTTTGCTGCATAAAGAAGCGTGTATGCCATGTTTGTGCCAGTATCCCCGTCAGGCACAGGGAACACGTTTAATTTATCCACTTCACCTCTGTTGTTATAAAGGTAATTGGCACTCGCTACTATCATATCTTTTAACGTCTTTCCATCTATATATTTCAACGTACCTTCCTCCTTAATTGTCAACCTTGATTCCCTGAACGTTTATCGTAACATTTGACACTTTCAATCCTGTAAATTTTTCAACAGCGTATTTCACTCTCTCAATTGCATTCAAAGAAACAGTCCTTATATTCACTCCGTAAAGTACCACTATATAAACCTCCAAGATAAGCCCCTCTTCTGAAGAAGAAACCTTGACGCCTTTGCCAGAGTTCTCTGTTTTGAATATTTCCACGAGCCCGTTTGCTCCTTTTCTCCCCAATCCCACTATGCCATAGCATTCCGACACAGCCCTGCTGGTTACTGCAGCAATGGCGTCATTTGAAATAGTGATGCTGCCATAATTGTTTTTTATTTGAACCATTCTCTATCCCTCCGATTCTTAATTTATATTTTACCTGAAACTCACTCTGTCATCAACCAAATTATCAAAGAAGGTATTTACATTTGAGCAAGATGATGATAAAATGGTATTGTTGCGAAAAAATACGCATCTTAAAAGGAGGTAGTCGACAATGCCCAAATGCGATATCTGCGGCAAAGGCTCTATAAGGGGATTTCAATACAGTCACTCCAACAGAAGGACTATAAGAAGGTGGAAGCCCAACATAAGAAAAGTAAGAGCTATTGTGGATGGCACCCATGTGACATTAAATGTTTGCGCAAAATGCCTGAAGGCAGGAAAAGTTCAAAGGGCTTTATAAAGAAAGACGTGCATTTTTGCACGCTTTTATTTTTTTACTTAAAATATATGTTCACATAGTAACCTGCTATTACAAGAAAAATCCCCAATAAAACCATCCACAGCCACGGAGGAATGTACATGACAAAAATAAAAATTCCAAGCCCCATCAAAAGATATCCTAACAAATAATTTGTCTGTCGGTTTAACTTTTTCAATTTTTGAAAGAGTTTTCCCATAAAAACGCCCCTTCCTTTTCGAAGTTAATACATACTATTCACAGGAAGGGGATAAAGACACTAATCTTTAGGCTTTATGACCAGCAAAAACCCCTCTTCTATTTTTATGCTGGCTTTTTCCTCCGTAAAAACATTGCTTATGCCGTAAGGGTTTTCCATGCTCATGCTCTGCCCGGAAAGAGGATAAAAAAGCCCTTTTGTGTATATTCCTTTCACTTCTCCCGAGTAAGGAAGCAAAGACAGCAATTCCCCTTTTTTCCCTTCAATCTCTATGTAATCATCTATTAAGTGTATTTCATTTTTTTCATTTATAATTCTGCTCTTTACCCCTCTTTTTAAAGAATAGAGGAGAAGAGAAAGATTAGCATAGGAGTGGTCAAATCTGTCGCCAATAACTCCTATAAAAGTTATGTCTTTGGCTCCTAACTCTATAGCTTTTTTCAAGGCAAGCTGTGTATCTGTCTCATCCTTCATTGTAGGAAACTTCTCTACTTTAACTCCTTCCTTTTGATAAAATTCAAGGACTTCTCTGTCTACAGAATCAAAATCCCCGATTATAAGAAAAGGCCTTATCTTCATCTTATAAGCGTGATTAGCTCCTCCGTCAGCGCATATGACCATATCTACTTCTTCTACAATGTTTTTGTAAAATCCATAATCTTTTATTTCTCCATTAGAAATGATCAGCACTTTCATGTTCCTACAGCCTCTCTGAACTCTTTTATAGTAGAAGAAGGGTCTG
This sequence comes from Caldanaerobacter subterraneus, assembly GCF_004345675.1. Classification (GTDB taxonomy): domain Bacteria; phylum Bacillota; class Thermoanaerobacteria; order Thermoanaerobacterales; family Thermoanaerobacteraceae; genus Thermoanaerobacter; species Thermoanaerobacter subterraneus. The sequence goes on from NZ_SLWU01000005.1 coordinate 98,265, forward strand.
GTGACTCAAAAATGGCGGACCCTGCAACAATTATATCTGCACCTGCTTCCACGACTTGTTTTATGTTTTTTATATTTATCCCTCCGTCAACCTCAATTTCAAAACTTAAATTCATTTCTTTTCTCATCTCGTCCAACTCTTTAATCTTTTTAAGCATTGAATCTATAAACTTTTGACCCCCAAATCCAGGGTTTACAGTCATCACAAGCACCAGGTCCACGTATTCAAGAATGTACTTCAAAGTCTCAAGAGGTGTGGCAGGATTTAGTGCAACACCTGCTTTTACTTCATGGCCTTTTATCCTCTGTATTGTCCTGTGCAAATGCACACAAGCCTCTTGATGGACCGTGATTATGTCTGCTCCGGCCTTTACAAAATCCTCTATGTACAAGTCTGGATTTTCAATCATCAGATGCACATCAAAGGGCAAAGAGGTGTACTGCCTCAGCGCTTTTACTACCACAGGGCCAATAGTTATATTTGGCACAAAATGTCCGTCCATCACATCTATGTGCAAAAGGTCAGCATCTTCTTCTATTTCCTTTACATCCTGTAAAAGGTTTGCAAAATCGGCTGAAAGTATAGAAGGTGCGATCTTCAATTTTTATACCTCCTCTTCTCCTTCTCTTTTACCTCCCTTAAAAGAGTCAAATAACTTATATACCTTTGCCTGTCTATAATGCCCTCATCCACTGCTTCAGTAACTGCACAATCAGGTTCATTCACATGGAGACAGGAATTAAACCTGCAATTTTCTTGAAATTCTATAAATTCTCTAAAATAATTCCTCAACTCTTTTTTGGGAATGTCAATTTCCAAAGCCGTAAAACCAGGAGTATCTAAAACATATCCTCCAAAATCAAGGGGTAAAAATTCTACACTTCTTGTGGTGTGCCTTCCTCTCCCGAGCTTTTCACTCAATTCCCCGGTTTTCAACCTTATGTTGGACTGTATGAGATTTATGAGAGAAGACTTACCTACCCCGGAAGGACCAGCAAAAAAAGAAATTTTATCTTTTAAATAGCTCTTCAATTCTTCCATGCCTTCTCCAGTTACTGCAGAAGTACCGACAGCTTTATAGCCTATTTTTCTGTAAACATTGATCAAATTTTCTACTTCCTCTCTTTTTTCCATATCTACTTTGTTTATGCAGACCACAGGCTCTATCTTGTTAATTTCAGCAACCACAATCATCTTGTCCAAAAGAACTCTGTTTATCTCTGGCTTAGATATGGCAAAGACTATTATGGCCTGGTCTACATTGGCAACAGGCGGCCTTACCAGTTGATTTTTCCTGGGTAAAATTTCCAGTATATAGCCTTCCTTCTCATTCACCAGCTGGACCTCTGCAATATCTCCTACTAATGGAATTATATTGTCTTTTCTAAATTTTCCACGAGCACGGCATTCTATAATGCCGCGCTCGGTAGCAACATAATAAAATCCAGCAATCCCTCTTACAATCCTTCCCTGTATCCTCTCCAATTAAAATCTCGCCTCCACTCTGCTGTATACTTGTCCATCAATATCCACTTCAATGACAGCTTTCCCTTTATGAGCCGTAACAGGCACAGTCAAAGGGCTATCGCTAGAAGTGTGCTCGCCGGAATAGACCAAGTTCTTTTGCCCATCTTGTATTACATAAACTTCCACTTTCATGGGGCCATCTTTATTCGGCAAATTAATAATAACATTTTTCGTCTGCTGTTGTAAAGAATTCTGGGGCAATTTGCTGACAATCAAATCTATCGGGCTTCCTTTTTGCACTTCAGTATCAGGCGGCACACTCTGTTCCAGCACAGTATTTTCTGGCACATTGTCAGCCTCTTTGTAAATCACTTTTCCCAATGTAAGACCTGCACTCTCAAGAGAAGCCTTTGCCTCATCGAGGTTCATATTTACGACATTTGGCACTATTGAAGGTTTAGGCCCTTTGCTTACATATACGTCAATTGTAGTCCCGTACTCTACTTGAACTCCGTATCGAGGATTTTGGTCAAAAACATAGCCCTTTTGATACTGCTCATTGTAGTTTTCAATTATGTTAACTTTAAGTCCGGCATTTTCCAGAACATTTTTGGCCTCAAGGTAGTCCCGCCCTATTACATTGGGAACTATGACCATTTGCCTGCCTTTGCTTATCACAACATAAACTGTAGTACCCGGTTTTACCAAAGCCCCTTGAGGCGGGTCTTGTTCCAGTATAGTGTTTTCTGGTTTGTCACTGTACCTCTCTTCGCTTATTTCCATTTTTAAATTATGTTCGGACAAAACTTTACTTGCCTGGCTCAGTGAAAGCCCTACAACATTTGGAACTACCACATCATTGACTTTAAAGAAGTTGTTGAGGACGTACACCGTCCCGTAAGAAAGAGAAGCTAACAATAGCAAAACAAGCAAAACAATTCCAACTTTCTTCCTTATCTCTTTTCTCTTTTTCTCCCTTTCTCTTTTTAAAGCAGCCCTCTTTAACTCCTCCGCCTCTCTCGAAGGCATCACTTTCGTCTTTTCAAAATCTTTTTCTTCAAATTTGAGGTCTTTAGGATTTTTCAGAAAAGTATCTAAATCCTTCAAAAACTCAGATGCCGTCTGATATCTCAAGTTAGGGTCTTTTTGCGTAGCTTTTAACACTATCTTATCGAGTTCTTCCGGAACCTTTTCATTTAAGCGTGAAGGCGGAAGTATATCCTCCTGTATGTGCTTTAAAGCAACAGAAATAGGGCTATCTCCTTCAAAAGGAACTTTCCCTGTTAGCATCTCAAAGAGCACAATCCCTAAAGAATATATGTCGGTCCTCTCATCTACTATGCTACCTTTTGCCTGTTCAGGAGAAAAATAGTAAGCAGTTCCAATGACATCTCCAGTATAAGTTATGGTAGCCCCATTAGCTGCCCTGGCTATTCCAAAATCTGTAACTTTAACCACGTCCTCATCTGTAACTAAGATGTTTTGTGGCTTTATATCTCTGTGGATTATCTTGTTCTTGTGAGCATGATCTAAGGCTCTGCAAACTTGGCTCGCTATTTCAACAGCCCTTTTTACTTCCAAAGGCCCCCCATTTTCTCTGATGAGCTCTTTCAAAGTGCGACCTTTCACATATTCCATAACTATATAATATATATCCCCTTCCTGCCCTACATCGTATATGCCCACAATATTCGGGTGGGAAAGACTGGCTGCCGCCTGGGACTCTCTTTTAAATTTTTTCACGAAATTTTCATCTGCTGCAAACTCTGGCCTTAAAATTTTTATAGCGACAATCCTATTAAGGAGGTGACATTTAGCTTTATATACTTTTGCCATTCCTCCTTCTCCTATTTTCTCGAGTATCTCGTATCTATTTCCCAGCATTCGCCCTATCATAATGTCACCTCCTTAACAGCGACTATAGTTATGTTGTCATACCCCCCATTTTCTTTTGCCATGTTTACAAGGTTCTCACAAGCTTTGTTTATATCGTGGTTTTTGCTAAACTCTTTTAATATTTCTTCATCCGCTACTAAGTTAGTAAGTCCATCTGTGCACAAGCACAGTATGTCCTGTGGCAGCACATCCCCGTAGAAAGTGTCTACTTCCACATCTTCGTCTACACCCAAGGCCCTTGTGATAATGTTTTTCTGTGGATGAATCCTCGCCTCTTCGTGAGTAATTTTACCCATCTTTACCAGTTCTTCCACAAAAGAGTGGTCCTCAGTAATTTGCACGATTTTGCTGTCTCTTATGAGATAAGCCCGGCTGTCTCCAATGTGGCCTATAAAGAAGTGATTTTTCTCAAAAAATAGGAGTGTAAGCGTTGTTCCCATGCCTACCAGGTCACATTCAGCACAGGCGTGTTGATACACGACTTTGTTAGCAAATTTTACTGAACTTTCTATAAATTCCCTTATAGTGCTGACTTCTTTATTTTTTAACTTGGGATAATTGTCTTTAAAATATGCTACAACTGATTCGACAGCTAATTTGCTGGCAATTTCTCCCCCGTTATGTCCTCCCATTCCATCTGCCACTATAAACAGAGGAAAGTTTTCGTCAAAAGAAGCGTAATAGTAATCTTCATTTTTCTCCCTAAAATTGCCTATATCAGTAAGGGCAGCTACAATCATAAAACTTTACCCCTCTTTCAAATACTTTCTTCTCAACTGCCCGCAAGCAGCCTCAATATCGCTTCCCAGCTCTCTTCTCACAGTACAGGTTATGCCGGCGTTTTCAATAATTTTCTTAAACATCATCACTTTTTCATTGTTGGATTTTCTAAAACCTATCTCCTTAACGTAATTTATTGGTATTAAGTTTACATGACAGAGCATACCTTTTAAGAGGTCCACCAGCTGATAAGCATGTTCCTTTTTGTCATTTACCCCGTCAATTAAAGCATATTCAAAAGTAATTCTTCTGTTAGTCTTTTCTATATAATATCTGCAGGCTTTCATTAGCTCTTCTAAGGGATATGCTCTGTTTATTGGCATAAGCTCATTCCTCAACTCGTTGTTGGGAGCATGTAGTGATATAGAGAGATTCACTTGAAGCTCTTCATCAGCAAATTGATAAATTTTGGGGACAATTCCTACTGTGGAAATAGTGATATGCCTTTTCCCAATTTTTAATCCATAAGGATTGTTCACTATTTTTATGAACTTCATAACCTCGTCGTAATTGTCAAAAGGCTCTCCACTCCCCATAAGGACTATATTAGAGATTTTGCCATAGTCGCTATCTATTGCCATTACCTGATCTACCATTTCTGAAGCTTTAAGGTCTCTGACTTTTCCTCCTATTGCAGAGGCACAAAACTTGCACTTCATATTACAGCCAACCTGTGTGGATACACAAGCTGTATTTCCAAACTTATATTTTATGGCAACTCCTTCTATTATGTTTTTATCTTCAAGCAAAAATAAGTATTTTACTGTATCGTCTATTTGCGAGACTCTTCTTTCTATTATCTTTAACTCTGAAATATAGGCAATTTCTTTAAGTTTTGCCCTCAAATTCTTGGAAATGTCTGTCATCAAATCAAAATCTGTGACCCTTTTGTCGTAAATCCACTTGTAAAGTTGTTTTGCCCTAAATTTGCTCTCACCTAAGTTGACAAAAAACTCTTCCATCTCCTCCAAAGTCATATCCTTCAGGTTGTACAACTTCTATTACCTCCAGTTTAATATATTCTTTTTAATTTAGCTATGAAAAACCCATCAATCTTGTGTTCTAAGGGAGTCGTCTGTATATATCCTAAATCAGAAGTCTTTACTTTAAGGTTTAAAGGGAGGTCTTCTGAAATATCCGCAGGCTCGAAATTCTTATGCTCCTTTAAAAATCTCTCTATGACTTCCTGATTCTCTTCTCTGCCAATAGTGCAGGTGCTATAGACTAAAACTCCACCTTTTTTTACATAGAGAGAGCTTGACTTTAAAATCCTGTACTGCCTCTCAATGAGACCTCTCAACTCTTCTTTATCATAACTTTTTAGCTTTATGTCAGGTTTTTTTCTTATTATCCCTATACCTGTACAGGGAACATCTGCCAAAACCCTGTCAGCCTTTTCTAGATAGCTTTCATTTACAAAGGTCGCGTCAAACACTTCTGTCTTAACATTTGTAACCCCTAGTCTTCTGCAGTTTTCTTCTATAAGCTTCAACCTGTGGGGATGTAAATCAAAAGCAACAACCTCTCCAGTATTTTCCATAATCTGGCTTATATGAGTTGTCTTTCCTCCCGGAGCAGCGCACACATCAAGTATCCTTTCCCCTTTTTGAGGTGATAAAATCCTTGAAACCAGCATTGAAGCCTCATCCTGAGGGTGTATCAATCCATCTTTATAAATGGGATGGCTTTCAGGGTTTTTCAAATCGATGTACAGAGCCTCCTCAAGATAATAACCTTTTTTATAAGAGATGTCCTCTCTTTTAAGTTTTTCTTGAAGTTCCTCTGCAGAAATTTTTAAAGTATTAACTCTATAAGAAATTTCCGGCTTTTCATTGAGGCTCGCAAGCAATTTTTCTGCTTTATCAGCGTCAAAATTCTTCAAAAATCGTTCAATTATCCAGTCAGGATAAGAGTAAGTAACCTTTAAATAATATGGAAAATTTTGTTTATCAGGGAACTTAACCTTTTCCTTCTCCCTGAGGTAGCTTCTCAAGACTGCATTTAAAAAGCTGGCCCCCTTCTTGCTAAGGAATTTCTTTGCTATCTCTACTGTCTCATTTATGGCCGCATAATCCGGTACTTTGTCCATGTATAAAAGCTGGTATAAGCCCATCTCCAAAAGCAAAAGGGCTTTTGTGTCAGCAGATTTCTTTATAAAAAAAGAAAGTATAAAATCCAGGGTGTACTTTCTCTCAATAACCCCGTAAACCAGTTCTTTGACAAAAGCAGCATCAACCTCTTTTACCTCATCATTCCTTAAATGTTTGGCAAAAGAGATGTTTATATAAGCTTTTTTCACTACTACGTCGTAGAGTATTCTGTAAGCCAATTCCCTAGCATTCATTTAACCCTCTTATCTCCTTTACTCTCTGCTATCCCTTATGATGAAAAGCCTCAAAAGCTGCATTATAGAAACTAGCGCGGCAGCCACATAAGTTAAAGCCGCAGCCTGTAATACCTTCTTCGCCGGCTCTAAATCTTCTCTCGTGAAAAGCCCGTTTGCTTGCAGTAATGCTATTGCCCTTCTGCTGGCATCTATCTCAACAGGTAAAGTTATAACTTGAAAAAGGACAGCTGCGCTAAAAAGTATTATCCCTAAGTTTATAAAGTGAATCCCAGCAGACCCCATGAAAAGGCCCAAGATCACCATTGGCCACGCCAAATTTGCTCCTAAATTAGCTACTGGCACAAGGCTATTTCTCAGTAAAAGCGGTATATAGCCTTTAGCGTGTTGCACTGCGTGACCTGCCTCATGAGCAGCTACGCCTATTGCAGCTATGGAGTCATTTCCATACACTGCATCTGAGAGTCTCAACACTTTCACCCTTGGATCATAGTGGTCCGTTAAGTTCCCTGGAATCCTTTCAATCCTTACATCATAAAGTCCCATACTGTCAAGTATTCTCCTTGCCACCTGTTCAGCAGTATACCCGTACATGTTTCTCACATGAGAATACCTGCCAAAAGTAGTCTGAACTTGTGCTTGAGCGTACATGGCAAAAAGCAGAGCAGGTATTAGGAGAATTATAGTGCTATCCCAGAACATAATATCAACCCCCATTCAACAATTTTTTGACCATATTCTCAACCTCAGAAACATCTACTCTTGTGTTAAAACAGGGACCGTTCGGTCTATCATTTATTATACCATAGACAGGGATGTGTTTTACATCCTGCATCCCGCTTGTAAGGTCCCTTTCACAGGCAATAGCTATTATCACTTTGGGCCTTAAATCCTTCACTATCTTTCTCGCCAAAGTCCCGCCTGTAGCCACAGCCACATTAATCCCGTATTTTTCTTTCAAATTTACCAGGTCATTTATCTGACATTTTCCGCACTTCCTGCAGTTATCTATATCGTACGTGACTTTGAATTTACAGCCGCTGTACTGTATGCAGTGAGGAGCTAATATGAGAATATCTTTTGGCTCGTATCTTTTTAAATCCTTATTGAAGAAGAAGTCCTTTATAGCTATGTAGGACTGCTCTATTTTTTCTTCCTTAATTCTCAACACTCTTGAGGCAAACAGTACGATCGGATAAAAAAGGTCCACAAAGCTCGATATAAAAGAAATTGCCGATTTACTACTTCTACGGCTTAATATTACATAGAAGGACACGGCTAGTGCTATTCCTACCAAAACTGTAACAGTGAGAAGAAAAAAGGCTGTGGCAATCATAAAATATCTGTAAAACTCTGTTTTTCCGCTGTTTAAAGAGTAAACAAAAGCTATTAGCAACACCGCGAAAAAAACAAAGCTAAAGCTTAAAATCCCCAGAAAAACCCTCTTCTTCCCCTTCAAGAAAAATTCTCCTCTTTTTTATTTTAAAATTGTCCCTTCTGGTATATTGTGACCTATTAAATACTCTCTAATACCCATTTTTCTCGAACCTTCTTGCTGGATTTCCAAGATTCTAAGAGCATTTTCCCCGCACTTTACAATAAGCTCATCTTTTGACTTCAACACACTTCCCGGAGGCTCATTCCCAAAATGTTCTACTACTTCTGCCTTCCAGATTTTTAGCATCTTGCCATCGTAAAAAGTATAGCAGCCAGGCCAAGGTTTTAACCCTCTTATCAAATTCCGAATCCTACAAGCAGGGCTCTTCCAGTCAATGTGTCCCATCTCTTTAGTTATAATCGGAGCGTAAGTTGCCTCTTCGTCCTTTTGCTTTTCAGGAATCAACTTCCCTTCTTTTAGCTTCTTTAGGGTCTCACTCAAAACTTCTGCCCCCAAATTGGCCAGCTTGTCGTGTAAAGTTTGTGCATCATCATCCTCTTCAATGGCAATAGACCTTTTTAAAAGCATGTCTCCGGTGTCCAATCCTTTGTCCATCAGCATAGTGGTAATTCCTGTTTCTTTTTCTCCGTTTATTATCGCCCAGTTTATAGGAGCAGCTCCTCTGTACTTGGGCAAAAGCGATGCATGGACGTTTATACATCCGTATTCAGGAAGTGTCAAAATCTCCTCAGGCAAAATTTTTCCATAAGCCGCTACTACAATAACCTCTGGATTTAATTCCTTTAATTCCTGCAAAAACTCGGGATTATTTTTTACGCTTTCAGGTTGGAGCACTTTCACTCCTTTTTGAAGTGCTAATTCCTTTACAGGAGAAAAACTCACTTTCATGCCTCTTCCTCTTTGTTTGTCCGGCTGAGTCACCACAGCCAGAACATCATAACCTTCTTCAAAAAGCCTTTTTAAAGAGGGGACGGCAAATTCTGGCGTCCCCATGAACACAATCCTCAATACCTCATACCTCCTTGACCCCTTCTAACTCTTCTTTGTCTAGGAATCTTATCACTTTGTCAACAAATAGCACGCCTTCTAGGTGGTCTATTTCGTGGCATAAAGCCCTTGCCAGAAGGTCTTCTCCTACTATCTCTTTTACATTTCCTTCTCTATCTAAATACCTTACTTTAACCTTTTGAGGCCTTTTTACCTCCCCAAATACTCCGGGAATGCTAAGACATCCTTCAGGGCCGATCTGCTCTCCCTCTTCGTACACAATTTCAGGATTTATAAGCTCCAAAAGCCCTTCTCCCACATCTATCACGACTAGTCTTCTCAAAATCCCCACCTGGTTGGCTGCCAAGCCCACCCCATCGTTTAAATACATGGTCTCAGCCATATCTTCTAAAATAGTAATGATGTGAGAATTTATTTCAGTAACGGGTTTAGCTTTTTTCCTGAGCACGGGGTCCCCAATTTTTCTAATATACCTTATTGCCAAAACAAATACCTCCTTAAATTTAAATTACATTATATTAAGTGGGTCAATGTCTACAGCAACCCTTATGTCTTTTGGATATTTCATATTCTGGACATACTCTGCAATTTCTTCTAGCACCTCTCTCTCCTCACTTTTAACAATCACCTGCCACCTGTATCGGTTGTTAATCTTGCTTATAGGAGCAGGGGCAGGCCCTAGTATTTTATTATAACTCTTAACTTGCAGTTTGTTAATAACTTTCTGACATGCTAAATATGTGTTTGCAGAGGCATTTTTCACTTTTTCTTCGTCTTCCCCTGATACTACAATATTCATAAGGTGTGCAAAAGGAGGGTACTTAAAAATTTCTCTATATTTTATCTCTTCCCTGAAAAATTTTACATAGTCCTGTTCTTTTGCCGTGAGGATGCTGTAATGATTATCCTCATATGTCTGTATCACCACTCTTCCGGGCTTTTCTCCCCTTCCTGCTCTTCCTGCCACCTGCGTTAGCAGTTGAAAAGTCCTCTCACTAGACCTAAAATCTGGCAAGTTCAATGTTATATCAGCGAGTATCACTCCTACTAAAGTCACATTAGGTATGTCAAATCCTTTTGATATCATCTGTGTCCCTATCAAAATATCTGCTTTCCCATTTTTAAACTCGTAAAATATCTTCTCATGGGACCCCTTTCTCCTGGTAGTATCTACATCCATCCTTAAAACTCTAGCTTCTGGAAAGAATTTCTTTATATCCATCTCTACCCTTTCCGTGCCGATACCCATATACCGTATCCTTTTGCTACCGCACTTAGGACATGTCTCCCTCATAGGCTCCTCATAGCCGCAGTAATGACACACCAGTTTCTTATCCTCAAAGTGATATGTCAAAGATATGTCGCAGTTAGGGCATTTTGGAACGTAACCGCAGTCTCTGCAAGCCACAAAAGAGGAATACCCTCTTCTGTTTAAAAACAAAATTGTCTGCTCACCTTTTTTCAAATTTTCTTTGATATAGGAAAACAACTTTCTGCTAAAGATAGAATTGTTGCCTTTTGCTAACTCATCGCTCATATTGACAACTTCTATCTCAGGCATAGAGGCTTTTATTCTTCTGGTAAGCTTCAAAAGCTTGTAATCGCCCTTTATGGCTTTGTAATAGGTTTCCAAAGAAGGAGTAGCGCTTGCCATGACCAATACAGCTTTTTCTATTTCACATCTCTTTTCTGCTACTTCTTTTGCGTTGTACCGGGGCCTTGTATCTGACTGCTTGTAAGTAGCTTCATGTTCCTCATCAATAATTATAAGTCCAAGGTTGTCAAAAGGCGCAAAAACTGCACTCCTTACCCCTACTACTACGTCCACTTCTTTATTTTTTACTTTTCGCCATTCATCAAACCTTTCTCCCGGAGAAAGCCCGCTGTGAATCACAGCAACTCTATTGCCAAAGCGGCTTACAAACCTCTCAATTGTCTGAGGCGTTAAAGCTATTTCTGGCACAAGGACTATTGCGCTCTTTCCTATCTTCACAGTTTCTTCTATGAGCTTTAAGTAAACCTCTGTCTTTCCACTGCCAGTAACTCCAAAAAGCAAGTATGCATCAGGCTGTCCTGAGAAAATAGATTTTTTTACCTCCTCAACTGCTCTTTTCTGTTCTTCTGTCAAAATTGGTGGAAAGGTCTTTTCTACATCTCTCACCTGAAATCTCGATATTTCCTCTTCATAAACCTCTATATAACCCTTTTTCTCAAGAGCCCTTATAGTACCATAATCCGTATTTAATATCTTTACAAGTTCGGAAAGCTTTATAGGACTTCTCTTTTTAAGATACCGCAAGACTTCATACTGCCTTGGAGCCTTTTTAAAATCCTCCTCAAAAACATCTTCTATCTTCAATCTGACCAGCTTTACCTTTTTTTCTCCTCTGTCTATTCCTGCCGGCATTATCGTCTGAAAAACTTCAGAAAAATAGCATTTATAATAATCTCTCATCCATTTTGCCAACTTTATCATTTTATCGTTAAAAATAGGATATTTATCTAAAATTTTGTACACGCTCTTTATCTTTTCTAGCGAATAAGAAGGCTTATCCGTAAGGCTTACCACATAGCCCTCAACAAGCCTATTTTTGAAAGGCACTAAAACCCTCATACCTACTTCAAGGTCCATTCCTTCTGGCACTTTGTAAGTATAAAGCCTGTCAGTATTCGAAGCTTTTATTTCCACTATGACTTCGGCGAACATGGCAACCTCCGCCCGATAAAATTTTAGATAAATAAAAAAAGCCGAAAAAGGCTCACAACAACTTTGCTATCTCATCTAAAATGACATGAGCTGCTTCCCTTTTCGTCATCATCGGATACTCCTTCACTTCAAGGTCTTTGTTGATAACTTTTATTATGTTCGTGTCCACTTCAAAGCCTGCTCCTTCTTGAGAAACGTTATTTGCCACTATTAAATCCATATTTTTCTCTTTTAACTTCTTCTTAGCATAGTCTATCAGATTTTCAGTTTCAGCTGCAAAGCCGACTGAAATTTTATTTCCCTTCTTTTGTCCTACTTCATACATTATGTCTGGATTTTTTACAAGCTCAATCACCATAGTTTCTTCATCTTTTTTTATTTTTTCCTTTTTTACCTCTTTAGGCCTATAGTCAGCAACAGCAGCTGCTCCAACTATTATGTCAGCTTCCTCAAGGTGCATCATCACAGCGTTGTACATATCAGCAGCTGTTTCAACAGGAATAAATGTAACTCCCTTAGGAATATCTATGTGAGTAGGTCCAGACACGAGCACTACACGAGCTCCTCTTTCCACAAAAGCCTTGGCAATCTCATACCCCATTTTCCCCGAGGAGCGGTTTGTAATGTATCTAACCGGATCGAGGGGCTCTCTCGTAGGACCCGCTGTTATCAAAACTTTCTTACCTTCAAAGTCTTTCTCTTTTTCTCTGTACAAAAGGTCTAGTATGGCTTTTTCAATTTCTTCCACATCAGCCAGTTTCCCTGCCCCGTATGTCCCACAGGCAAGTCTGCCTGCTGCTGGTTCAACAAAAATAAACCCGATCTCTTTTAAAGTCTTAATATTCCTTTGAGTTAAAGGATTTGTGTACATGTTGGTATTCATAGCCGGAGCAATTAGAACTGGGCTTTTTGTTGCAAGTAAAGTGGTGGTCAGCATGTCATCTGCAATTCCATGAGCAATCTTTGCAATTATATTAGCAGTTGCTGGAACTATAGCGAAAAGGTCCGCTTTTTCTGCAAGAGAGATATGCTCAATCTCCCAATACTTCCTATCTGTAAACATATCTACAGTTACTTTATTGTGGGTTAAGGCTTCAAAAGTCAAAGGATTTATAAAATTTGTAGCTTCTTTAGTCATAATGACATCTACATTTATATCCTTTTTTACAAGCCTCGAGGTGAGGTCCGCAGCTTTATATGCTGCTATACCTCCTGTAACACCTAGCACCACATTTTTCTTGTTATTCATCATAACACCTCTATTTTATTCCATACTTTTGAGGTCTTTCATAAGTGATGAGTCCCCTGTACACTTCCTCCGTAGCAATTGTGACAGGTTTATCAGAGTCTATATCTACCAGCTTCTTGTCCCCGGCCACCAGCTACCTTGCCCTTTTTGCAACCAGAGCGCACAAAGTGTACTTGCTATCCACTTTTTCCATTAAATCCACAATGGACGGATACAAAATCATACGGATTCCTCCCTTATCTTTAGGTACAGGTCTTTATTTCTGTCCACACGGCACTTCTCCGCTATAATTATAGCACGAATTTTTTCTACTGCTCTATCCACATCGTCATTTATCACTACATAATTGTACTTGGACACGTAATTAAGTTCTTCATAGGCACTTTTAAATCTCTTTATTATTTCCTCTTCACTTTCAGTGCCTCTTTTCTTTATCCTGTTCCTCAATTCTTCCATAGAAGGAGGGAGAATGAAGATAAAGACTCCTTCAGGAAATTTTTCCTTTACCTTAAGCGCCCCTTGAATGTCAATTTCTAAAACAACATCATTTCCTTCTTCTAAATTCTTTAAAACAAATTCTTTCGGAGTGCCGTAGTAATGGTCATAAACTTTTGCCCATTCCAAAAAGGCGTCCTCTTCAATCATCCTTTTGAACTCTTCTTCTGACTTGAAAAAGTAGTTTTTACCATCAACTTCTCCTGCCCGCGGCTGACGCGTAGTAGCAGATATGCTCAATTTTAAATCTTTTTCTTTTTCTATTAAGGCTTTGCAGATGGTGCCTTTTCCTGCCCCAGAAGGACCAGATATTACTATTAAAAGCCCTTGCTTTTTTATTGACAAATTCAATTCCCCCTACTCTTCTCCCTCTTCTTCTTCCTCTTCTTCTTCAAACTCGTCTTCTATAATTTCCTTAGAAGTCAGCCTATTTGCAACAGTCTCTGGCTGAACTGCTGAAAGGATAATGTGGTCGCTGTCGGTTATAATGACTGCCCTGGTCCTTCTTCCGTATGTAGCATCGATTAACATTCCCCTATTTTTTGCCTCCTGTATTATTCTCTTTATAGGAGCAGATTCTGGGCTTACAATTGCTACTAATCGGTTAGCCGATATTATGTTGCCAAATCCTATATTTATCAATTTAATCGACATACTCCTTCCTCCCTACTCTATATTTTGAACTTGTTCTCTAATTTTTTCAATCTCATCTTTCAAATCGATAACTTTGCTGGAAATCCTGTAGTCTATTGCCTTGGAAGCTATTGTGTTAGCTTCCCTGTTCATCTCCTGCAGTATAAAATCTAATTTTTTACCGATAGGTCCCTCCTCATTAAGGGATGACCTAAACTGACTAATATGGCTTTTCAACCTCGTAATCTCTTCCGCAATACAGGACTTATCGGCAATTAACGCCACTTCCATAGAGATTCTTACTGGGTCCACCTCCACTCCCAACTCCTTTATCCTCTGTTCAAGCTTTTTTCTGTAGTCTTCCACCATCACCAGACTTAAACCTTCTATTTCACCTACAATTTCTGAGACTTTTTCTATCCTCTTCGTCACATCATCGTATAATTTTATACCTTCTTTTAACCTCATGTCAATCAGTTTACCTATAGCATCATCTAAAGCAATCCTTAAAATTTCCCAGACTTCCTCCAAATTAACTTCTTCATTTTCTAATTTTATTACCTCTGGAAGGTCAATCAAATCGCTTACAGTTATAGAACCTTCCAAATCAAATTTTGCTTTTACTTCAGAAAAAGTCTTTAAATATTCTTCTAATAATGGCTCGTCAATTTTTATAAAGCTTAAAGTCTTATCGTATACGTCAAAACTTATACTTAAATCTACCCTCCCCCTTTTTATCTTTTCTGATACAAACTCTCTCACTCTTTCCTCCAAACCGCTCAACAGTCTATTAAGCTTTATGTTTACGTCTAAAAACCTGTGGTTTAATGACCTTATCTCGACTGAAATTTCATATCCTCTATCTCGAATGTCGCTTCGTCCATACCCCGTCATGCTCTTTATCATCAAAACCACCTTTTTCTTATTATAGTCAAATTTCAAACAACGTAAAACTCAAATTTCAATTTCTCCCCTGAAGACTTCTTCTACTTCTCCGCTTAAATAGATGCTGTTGTCCTCTTTCCATTCAACAAGCAGCACTCCTGCCTTAAAATGCACATTTACACTTCTTCTTGTCCTTCCTAATAAAGATGAGACAACAGCAGAAGCCGAAGCCCCGCTTCCACACGCCAGAGTGAGCCCTACTCCCCTCTCCCAAGTCCTTACAGATATATTTTCCTCATCCTCTACCTTGACAAAGTCCACATTCGTCCCCTCGGGGAAAAGGGAGCTTTTTTCAATTTTGGGTCCCAGCTCTTTCATAAAACTTTCCTCAAAAGAGCTGACAAACAAAATTGTGTGAGGCACTCCTACTCTGACAGATGACAATCTATAGGTTTTGCCATCTATCTTAACTGGCTCATCTATGAATTTCTGTTTTTCGCTCTTTACGGGTATTTTACTGCTTTCAAAAATAGGACTTCCCATGTAGACTTTCACACTCTTTACTTTGCCATTTTCTACAAACAGTTCTGGCATTATTACGCCTGCCAGAGTTTCTACAGTCATTTTCTGTTTAGAGACTATGCCTTTCTCGTAGACGTACTTCGCAAAACATCTAGAACCATTTCCGCACATTTCAGCTTCGCTTCCATCCGCATTAAAAATCCTCATTTTGATATCAGCAATATGTGAAGGCTCCACCACTAAAAGCCCATCTGCCCCTATGCCAAAGTGCCTGTCACAGAGTTTAACAGCTAGTTCGCTGTAATCAACCCCCTCTACTGCTTCAATCACTATGAAGTCATTGCCCAAACCGTGCATTTTAGTAAATCTCACTTTAATACCACTCCTTCTAATCTTCAAAGATATTATAACATAAAAAAGGTCAATTTGGTTAGATATTTTAAGAAAAATTGAGGAAAGCGGTCATAAAACAATTAAAAGACCGATAGAAGCCAAAATTCCTAAAATTCCGCCGAAATAGAAAGGTGCACTGGCTCCAAAGGTATCCCACAGTAATCCCGCGATAAAAGATGCAGGCAAAAGGCCAATACCTGTTAAAGTGGCATGAAGCCCTATTACAGTTCCCCTCAAATGATCTGGAGAAATTTCTGCCACCAGAGCTTTTTCAACTCCTTCTGTTAAGGCCATATAGAGCCCGTAGACAGAAAACAACCACCACATGGCAGATTTAAACCCAAACCATCCAAATCCTAGGTATACCAAACCGTAAAATAAATATCCGAGTATAAGAAGTTTTTTTCTGCCTATCCTATCCGAAAGCCTCCCCGCAGGGTAGGAAAAAACCATGTAAACTACATTATACAGAAGATACAAAAGAATCACATCAGCATCGTTAAACCCTACATTTTTAGCCCTCAAGAGCAAAAACTGATTTGAAGAATTCCCTAAAGCAAAGATAAATATCACTATAAGAAAAAGTTGTAACCTCTTATCTAAAACTCCCCACGAAAAGGATATCCTCTTTGAAGTTTCTTTCCTTTTTGAACTCTCTCTTGCAAAGAATAAAACCATAACTCCTAAAAGAGCAGGAATAATAGACAATAAGAATACCAATTTATAATCTCCTTTGTAGGTGGTAATAAAATAGTACGCTAGTATAATCCCTATGGTAGCTCCTAGAGTGTCCAGTGCCCTGTGAAGGCCATAAGCTCTCCCTATATTTTTGTTATCCACAGTCTCTGCGATCAACGCATCCCTTGGGGCAGTTCTTATTCCTTTACCAAACCTGTCTAAAGTCCTTCCCCAAAACACCCATCCCCAAGAAGAAGCAAAATACAAAAAAGCTTTTCCAACAGTAGAAAAAGAGTAGCCCATTATAGCAAGAGGCTTTCTTTTTCCTACCCTGTCAGATATGTACCCCGAAAACACTTTGAGAAGACTGGCGACGCTTTCTGCAACCCCTTCTATAAAACCCACTATAGCAGGACTTGCTCCAAGTTTTGAGGTCAAATAAAGAGGAATCAACGGATACACCATCTCTGTAGAAATATCCGTTAAAAGGCTTGTCAGTCCAAGGATTATCACATTAAACATTAAAATTCCTCCTCTTCTTTGTTCTTTTCATATACCATTGCAGAAAACTTTTCGAACTCCTCACTTGCCTTTTTTAAAAGCTCTTCTGCTTTTGCTCTCATTTCACAATTGAAAACATCTCTTTCTGCTACTTTTTTAAACCACCTGTAAAGCTTACTGAGTTCATCTTCATTTTCTTCTAATTCTGCAAAAGTGAAGTTCTTTCTGCTTACCTCTTTTTCGATTTCTTTGAAAAACTCCTCGCACTGCTCAATTACTTCGCTGTATTCCTCCCTCCTCTGCCTGTTAAACTGTTCAATTAAATCCTTTTCAACTTCCTCCTCAAGGGCTACCACTTCAAAGGATTTAAAATCACCACCAAATCCTTTTACCTCTTTTTTTAAATCCTCTACTTCTTTTAAAAACTTTTCCATATAAGGTACAATGCAAACAGACTGCTGCAAATACAAAGCGCCGATTCTTTTTACTTTTCTCCATATAGTGACTCTAGCAGTAGAAGAATCACTAGGCACTTTATATACAAAGAGAAGCCATTTCATCGCAAAAGCCTCCCGCTTTTCATTTATTTTAATTGTAACAGCTGTTACAATTAAAGTCAATATTGTACAATTTCTTTTTGTAAGTTATACTCTTAGTGTAGACGAAAAACTGGAGGTATGCCTATGGCATTTGATGGAGTAACTTTACATGCAATAGTAAAAGAGCTCAAAAAGGAAATTGAGGGAGGCAGAATTGAAAAAATCTATCAGCCTGAAAAAGAAGACTTGATTTTTACAATCCGGTCAAAAGGCAAAAACTATAAACTCCTATTATCTGCCAATGCCAATTACCCTAGAATTCACCTTACAAAAGAAGATAGAGAAAACCCCCTAGAACCTCCTATGTTTTGTATGCTTTTAAGAAAACACCTCCAAAACGGAAGAATAGCGGAAATAAGGCAAGTGGAATTTGATAGAATAGTAGAAATTGATATAGAAACAAAAGATGAACTTCAAAACCAAGCGATCAAAACGCTAGTCGTTGAAATAATGGGAAGGCATAGCAATGTGATACTAATAGATAAGGCAAGCCAAACAATCCTTGACAGCATAAAAAGGGTTTATCCCGATATGAGCAAGGTAAGAGAAGTGTTGCCCGGCAAAAAATACACCTATCCTCCCTTGCAGCAAAAATTGAGTTTAAAAGACCTCACTTATGAATCTTTTAAAGAAGCCTTGTTGCGTCAAAAAACAAAGAAAATAGAAAAGGCTTTAGTGGAAATATTGCAGGGCTTCAGCACCACGCTAAGTAGTGAAGTTTCTTTTCAGTGCAGTATTTCAGATTCATTTGTAGAAACTTTGGGAGAAGAAAAAATTGAACAAATTTATCAGAAAGTAAGAGATATATATGAAAAAGTCTATAATTTAGAAGTTAAGCCCTGTGTCGTTTTTTTAGAAAACAAAGTAGCTGATTTTTCTTGTATTGAACTCACTCAGTACAAGAAAAGACTTCTATTTGACACAGTAAATGAAGCTGCTGATAAGTTTTTCTTTGAAAAAATAAAATCGGCAAATTTTCAAATGAAATCCTCTGACCTGAAAAAAATTGTACAAAATATTCTGGAAAAGCTTTATGTCAAATTAAATAAGTTGCAGGAAGAATTAGCTGAAGCGGATAAGGCAGAAATTTACAAATTATACGGTGAGCTTCTTACTGTAAACCTGCATTCCATCAAGAAAGGATTAGAGAAATTTGGAACTATTAATTATTACACTGGTGAAGAAATAGAAATCCCGCTGGACAAAAGGCTTTCTCCTTCTCAAAATGCTCAAATGTACTACAAAAAGTACAACAAACTGAAAAACGCTTTTAACACAATTAAAAAACAAATTTCTGAGACATTAGAAGAGATAAACTACTTAGAGGGGCAGCTCATTAACATAGAAAATTCTACAACTCTTGAGGAGTTAGAGGAAATAAAAAATGAACTGATAGAAGAAGGATATATACACAAACATCAAAAGAAAAAAGTAGCATCTCATTCTCTTTCTCAGCCACTTCATATAGTATCCTCTGAAGGTTTTGACATATATGTAGGTAAAAACAATAGACAAAATGATTATTTAACCTTGAAGTTGGCTAATCCAAACGACATATGGCTTCACACAAAAGACATCCCAGGGGCACATGTAGTAATAAAGACTAACAATAGAGAAGTCCCTGAGAATACTCTAATTGAAGCAGCAAAATTAGCAGCAAAATACAGCAAAGCAAAATACTCTTCCAATGTTCCAGTGGATTATACCTTAAAAAAGTATGTAAAAAAACCCCCAGGTTCAAAACCGGGGTTTGTAATTTACACTAACCACAAAACCATCTACGTAAATCCTGAGTGAGCTCATTTAAGGGGCACAGTGAAAACTGGTATGTATTTTCTTTTGCCCTCAATAACAGCGCTTTCATAAAGAGATATCTCCTTTACAGGGATATCCTTTTTTTCTATTTGGCTGAAAAGCTTATTTGCCTCTTCAATTCCAATTTTTAGCTTAATATCTCTCGCTATGGTAATGTGAGAAGTGAATTTTCTTTCTTCTTTGGGAAAACCAATCTTGTAAAGCTCATCTTCTATATTAGCATGCAAAACATTTAAAGGTTTACTTTCCTCAGTTCCTAACCATAAAACCCTGATATTTTTGTTTCCTTTAAAAAAACCCACTTCTGAAAAACGGAGATAGAAAGGCTTTATTCCTTTTGTTGCTTTTTTTACTGCTTCTTCTATTTGAGGGACAATCTCTGGTTGTATTTCTCCCAAAAATTTCAATGTAATGTGAAAATTTTCTTTATTAGTCCACTTTCCTTCTACAGTGTATTCTCTAAGCATAGACTGAAATTCATAGATTTTCTCTATTATTTCTGTTTGCATCCCTATTCCAATAAATGCTCTCATTTCCCTCTATCCTTCCTTTAAAGTTATTATTTCCCAGGAAATTTGCTCGGATGTCACTCTATAATTATACCATAAAAAGAAAAGAGGTAATTTGGCTTTCACCAAATTACCTCTTTTCTTAAAATCTTTCCGGCAGCGTCCTACTCTCCCGCTTACGCAGTACCATCGGCGCTGGAGGGCTTAACTTCCGTGTTCGGAATGGGAACGGGTGTTTCCCCTCCGCTATCGCCACCGGAAATCTGGACCTTCAAAACTGCACAAAGCCTTCAGGGTCAAGTCCTCGGCTTATTAGTACCGGTCAGCTAAGAGCGTTTCCGCTCTTGCACCCCCGGCCTATCTACCTCGTCTTCTTCGAGGTGCCTTACCCTCTTACGAGGTGGGAGACCTTATCTTGGGGTGGGCTTCACGCTTAGATGCTTTCAGCGTTTATCCCATACGAGCTTGGCTACCCAGCTGTGCACCTGGCGGTGCAACTGGTACACCATCGGCTCGTCCGCCCCGGTCCTCTCGTACTAGGGGCAGCTCCCCTCAAGTCTCCTGCGCCCGCGACGGATAGGGACCGAACTGTCTCACGACGTTCTGAACCCAGCTCACGTACCGCTTTAATGGGCGAACAGCCCAACCCTTGGGACCTTCTTCAGCCCCAGGATGCGATGAGCCGACATCGAGGTGCCAAACCTCCCCGTCGATGTGGACTCTTGGGGGAGATCAGCCTGTTATCCCCGGGGTA